>NZ_BCWY01000008.1 GCF_001894825.1 Rhodococcus jostii NBRC 16295
GGTGCGGAGAGCACCTTGCCGGACCAGCTGTGGTGGGCGGGGTCGGCGAGAAAGACGAGGGCGGTGTCGAAATCCGGTGCGATGTGCTGGTCGGGGAATTCGGGTGACGGGAGTTCGTCGACCAAGCGGATGGTGTTGACCTGTACGGTTCGCGCGCTGATGTCGTGTGCCGCGGCGGCGGTGAAGGCCTCGATCGCGCCGTCTATCACCTGACGGGCCAGGGTGGATTCCCTTGTGTCAGAGGCTGATCGGTCCACGCCCACGACGGTGACGATGGATCCTGCGCGGTTGCGGTCACTCATCGACTGCATCGCCCGGCGAACGGTTGTGAACAGCATCCGCAGGTGAGCGTGGAGGAATCGGTCCCAGTCGTGGAGATGGATCGACTGGAGCGATGTGCCGGTGGATTCGGGTCCGGGGATCCAGGCGGCGTGAATGACGGTGTCGATATGGCCGTGGGTGTCTTCGATGCCGGTGAACAGCCGGTCGACCTCCCCGTGGATGGTGAGATCGGCGACGGCGGCGGTCGCGCGGCCACCGAAGCCGGTGATGTCGTGGGCGATCCGTTCGGCCGCCTCCGAAAGGAAACTGTGTGCGATGACGTCGAATCCGTGCGTGCCGAGAGTGCGGGCAGCATGGGCGCCCTCAGGGTGTTCGACACCGGTGACCAGGACCAGTTTGCTGTTTCGTGTGGGTGGAGTCTGCGGGTTCAGCGGTATGGGGTCCACGTAGGTTCAGTGTGCGTCGGTGTCGGTGAGGATTCGCTGGGCACCGGCGACGGCGACGGCGTCCGCTTCGAAGAGCATGCCGTCGACGAGTAACGAGTTCTGTACCGCGGTCACCGCCGGCCAGGGGCTGGTGAAGAATTCGGCGCGGACCTTCTTGAACGTCTCGAAGTCGTCGCGGTTGCCGAGGTAGGCGGTCAGCTTGACCACCGACGACATCGAGGCGCCGTGCTGGTGCAGGATCTTTTCGATGTTGCGGAACACCTGACGTGCCTGGGCCTCGAAGCCGCCCTCGACGAGGTTGCCGGCGTCGTCGTAGCCGGCCTGACCGGACGTGAACACCAGGTCTCCGGCCTTGGCGCCCTGGCTGTACTGCGCGGACCGCGCCCAGGTGAAGGGGGCGGGGCGGGTTTCGACGATGTTCTCGGTGGTCGTCATCGACTGGTCGTCCTTTCGGTTCAGGTCCCGGTACGGGACCCGGGGTGGGTGAGGCGTGGCGCAGCCTTCGTCCGGTGACGGGTTGTCAGCCGAGCCGTTGCAGGGTGTGCCCCATGCGGTCGCGTTTGGTGGTCAGGTAGGAGCGGTTGTAGGCGGTCGGTGAGGACTCGTGTGGGATTTGTTCGGCGACGGTGATGCCGTGATCGCTCAGGGCCCGGACCTTGTCGGGGTTGTTCGTCATCAGCCGCACGCGGCCCACTTCCAGGTCGTCGAGGATTTCGCACGCGACGCGGTAGTCGCGGCTGTCGACCGGCAGGCCGAGGCTGACGTTGGCGTCGATGGTGTCGAGGCCCTCGTGTTGCTGGAGTTCGTAGGCGCGCAGTTTGTGACCCAGGCCGATACCGCGGCCCTCGTGTCCGCGCAGATAGATCAAGATGCCGGCGCCGGCCTCGGCGATCGCGCTCATGGCGGATCGGAACTGGGGGCCGCAGTCGCAGCGCAGGGAGCCGGCGAGGTCACCGGTGATGCATTCGCTGTGCAGCCGGACCAGCGGGGCGTCGGCGGCGGCAACGTCGCCCATCACCAGGGCCATGTGCTCGACGCCGTCGCCGGGTGCTTGATAGGCGAGCGCGTCGAACGTGCCGACCTCGGTCGGCAGGGTGCTGCGACCGGACCGCAGGACGGTGTTCTCGGGGCGGGCGGCGTTGTGGCGCAGCGGGGTCACCGTGCCCGCGGTGCGTGAGCGCCACGTTCGATCGGTGCGCGAGCGCCATGCGCGCAGTTCGGCGATGGAGATCATCGGGATCGAGTGTTGTGCGGCGAGTTGTTCGAGGTCGTCGCGGCGCATCATCTCGCGCCGGTCGGGGGTGACGATCTCACAGAGCAGGGCGGCGCCGCTGAGCCCGGCCATGCGGCACAGGTCGACTCCGGCTTCGGTGTGCCCTGGGCGCTCGAGGACTCCGCCGGGCTTGGCGAGTAGCGGCATCACGTGGCCGGGCCGGGCGAGGTCGGCGGGCTGCAGGGTGGGGTCGGCCAGAGCCCGGATGGTGGCGCCGCGATCGCCCGCACTGATTCCCGTGGTGGTGCCGTGCCGGTAGTCGACGCTGATCAGGAATGCGGTGTTGTGGGCTTCGGTGTTGTCGGGGACCATCAGGTCGAGACCGAGCTTGTCGGCGCGGGCCTCGTCGATGGCGACGCAGAGAAATCCGGATGTGTGTTCGAGGAAGAACGCGACCGCATCGGTGCTCGCGTATTCGGCGGCCATGATCAGGTCGCCCTCGTTCTCGCGGTCTTCGTCGTCGACGACGAGGACCATTCCCTTGTTTGCCAGTGCGGTGACCGCGTCCGAGATGGTCGACATGATCGCTGGCTCCTTCCTTGGCGAACACACGGAGTGTGGTGGGACGTCGGGGGTCGAGGCGGAGTCGCGGGCTGACATCGTTGTCCGCCCGACGACTCCGCGCTCGGGATCGGGGTGGTTACCGCTGGTGCGGAGCGGAGGTTTCGCTGAGGCTGCGGCCCATCGTTTCCGGGGCGAGGAGCTGGGAGACCGAGGCACCGACGACGCAGATGCCGGCAGCGATGAGCATCGTGGTGCCGGCGCCGAGGTTGTGCATCGACCACGGCAGCAAGAACGTGCCCAGGCCGGCGCCGACGCGGCTGAACGCGGTCGCGAAACCGGTGCCGAGGCCGCGGATCTCGGTCGGGAAGATCTCACCCGGGTAGACACCGGTCAGCGCAGTGCACATGGCGTTGGCGAATGCGAAGACCAGGAAGCCGATCAGCACCAGTACCGGCGGTGCAGAGGTCCACAGCCCGATGGCGGCCAGGACCGCGGCGCACACCCACTGCTGCGGGATGGTCAGCTTTCGCCGGCCGATGCGTTCGATGAGCAGGACCGCCACCACCACACCGGCCAGGGCGAGGCCGTTGACCCCCAAGGCGCCGACGAGTCCGTCACCGAGACCGTAGTCGGCGAGCACGCTGGCCGCGAAGGTGGCGATGGCGAAGTACGGTGCCACCACGCAGAACCAGAAGACGGAGATGAAGATCGTCGCCCGCCGGTAGGCCGGGGAGAACAACATCCCGAACGTGCCCTTGCGGGTTTGCTCGTTGGTGATGTCGAGGACGTCGGCGGGGTCTTCGAGATACGTGTGGGCGATCTCGGTTGCCTCTTCGGTGCGGCCCTTGTTCATCAGCCAGCGCGGGGATTCGGGCATGCCCAACCGGGCCAGGAGCAGGATGACGGCGGGCAGAGTGCTCGAGCCGAGCACGATGCGCCAGTCGAGGGACCATACGGCGGTCATCAGGAAGCCGGCGATAAAGGCCGTCATGAATCCGAGGTACCAGGCGACCTCGTTGCAGGCCATCAACCGGCCGCGCAGACGGGCAGGAGCGAATTCGGCGAGCAGTGGCCAGCCGACCGAGTAGTCGGCGCCGATCGCGACGCCCATCAGCAGCCGGACCAGGAACAGTTGCCACGTCGAGTCGACGAAGAACTGCAGGACCGAACCGACGGTGAAGATCACCAGGTCGATCGTGAACAGCGGCTTGCGGCCGAGTTTGTCGGCGAGCCAGCCGCCGAGGGGGCCGCCGATGAAGATGCCGATCAGCGCGGACGCCCCGATCAGCCCCTCCCAGAACAGCGACATGCCGAGATCGAGGGTGATGGCCCCGATGACGGTGCCGATGATGCCGAGAATGTAGCCGTCGATGAACATACCACCGGCGATGACACCGGTCAGCTTGACCAGGAAGCGCTTCTTGTCGACTGACTGCTCGTCAATGTCCACGGGTTCGTTGTTCGTGATGGTCATCAGCCCTCCTCGCTCGTGCGCGTCGACGTGGCGATCACGACCGACGACGGTGGGCAATCACCGTGCGCAGTGGCGGATAGGCGGGAAGCAGATGTTCGCACGTGATGTCACAACCTTCGTGAAGTGGTGCACGGCCGCGGAATCCGAGGGATCACTGGCGACTGCGGGTCGTTGGGATGGGCTCTATCGGTAGGGCGCTGCAGCTCAGCCCCGCTACGTGTTCATAAACTGAACGATGTGGTCAAAAGTGTGACATGGGACTCAGGGCACGTCAAGGCCCGCTCCAGCGAAACCTGCAATGGACGAAGGCGCGCCGTCTCGCGAATCGGTACCGACGGATCACCCCTCGCCCCAGCGCAGGGGCGAATCCGGCACCGGCGCGGCACATCACCAGCACCAGGCCCATACAGTCGCGAAGCGGAGCTCGACCAATGGACAGCCGTCGCCCGCAGCGGTGACCGGGCGAGCCGCGCCCGAGCATCCACACGGCGAACTCCACTGACGCACGCCCTGCCCCGCCACCCTTGACAGATTGTGATCTACAGCTCAGGATCGTTGGCAGCAGATTTTGAACTAGCTGTTCACTTTATGAACATTATTCGTTTTCGGAGGGTGCACCCCTCCCCCTGAGTTCATGGCGGTGAGGAGAGGCAATGGCGGAGACCGAGATCGTCACCGAACTGCACCCCGACCACGCCCGCACCGCTGCCGAGTCCGGCGCCACACACCGAAGAGGAGCCACCATGCTCACTGCCACCATCGACCAGGCGCACTACCGCACCGTGATGGGCCACCTGCCCACCGGCGTCGTCGCCCTCTCCGGCATCACCCCCGACGCCGAATACCCCTGCGGCCTGGTGGTCGGCACCTTCCAGTCGCTTTCCCTGGACCCGCCGCTTGTCAGCTTCAGCGTCGCCCACACCTCCACCAGCTGGCCCAAGGTCCGCGCCGCCGGCCGACTGTGCGCCAGCGTCCTCGCCGCCGGCCAGGAATCGGTCTGCCGCGCCCTCTCGAGCAAGCAGCCCGACAAGTTCGCCGACATCGACTGGTCCCTCTCCGAGGCCGGATCACCCCGGATCAACGGGGCCCACGCCTTCGTCGACTGCGAGGTCACCCACGAACTCGACGGCGGCGACCACGTCATCGTCATCGCCCGGGTCCTGCAGATGGACACCGGACACGGCGAGCCCCTCGTCTTCCACCAGGGCCGACTCGGCGGAATCCGGCAACTCACCGCCGCCTGACCTCTACCCCCGGCTACGCCGCACCCCGGCGCGAGCCTCGACTTCAGAAAAGGATCCCGCACTTCATGACTGACACCGCTCATTCGATCGAGACGGACACCACCGACGCACAACTCGACCACATCCTCGACGCCGCGGCAGCCGCCGCGCCGCTCTGGGAGGACCGCACCCCCCACGATCGCGCCGCTGTGCTCATCGCGATCGCCGACGCCCTCGAGGCACACGCGGACGGGCTGGTCGCCGAGGCCCTCACCGAAACCGGGCTTCCTCGGGCCCGGCTGAGCGGGGAACTGAACCGCACCTGCGTGCAGTTGCGGATGTTCGCCGAGGAACTGATCGACGGCACCTTCCTGGACGTGATCATCGACCGCGCCGATCCCGACTTCGTCCTCGGCGCCCGCCCGGACCTGCGCCGGTACCAGATCCCCGTGGGACCGGTCCTGGTCTTCGCCGCCAGCAACTTCCCCTTCGCGTTCTCCGTCGCCGGCACCGACACCGCCTCCGCGCTGGCCGCCGGCTGCCCGGTGGTGCTCAAGGCCCATCCCGGCCACCCCCGCACCTCCGCTGCCACCGCCGACGTCGTTGCCGGGGCTCTGTCCGCGGCCGGCGCCCCGGACGGCACGTTCGCGCTGATCAGCGGTTTCCGGGCCGGCACCCGCGCCCTCGAGGACCCACGGATCGCGGCGGCCGCCTTCACCGGGTCGGTCGCCGGTGGCCGCGCCCTGTTCGACATCGCCGCCGCACGCCCCAACCCGATCCCCTTCTTCGGTGAACTCGGCAGCGTCAACCCGGCCGTCGTCACCGCCGGTGCCCTCGACGAGCGGGTCGAGGCGATCGCGTCCGGGTTCGTCGGCTCGTTCACTCTCGGGGCGGGACAGTTCTGCACCAAGCCCGGCATCCTGCTGGTGCCCGCCGGCTCGCCGGTCACCGAGCAGATCACCGCCCTCGCCCAGCAGGTGCCCGCGGCGCGGATGCTCACCGCGAAGATCGCCGAGGGTTACCACCACCGGATCGACGAGGCCACCGCGGTGCCCGGCGTCGAGGTCCTCGTCAAGGGCACCGCCTCGACCGGCGAGAGCGGGGTACCCGAGGTCACCCCGACGCTGCTGCGCACCACCGCCGAGCAACTGGTCGCCCAGGCGGACACGCTGCTCGAGGAGAGCTTCGGCCCCGCCGCGATCATCGCCGAGTACGGCACCGAGGACGAGGTTCACCGAGTCCTGAACGGTGTCGACGGCACTCTGACCGTGACCGTGCACACCCGCACCGAACCGACCCCCGACGAACGCGACCAGCTCCGCAGGATCACCCGGATCGCCGCCACCCGCGCCGGGCGACTGGTGTTCAACGGCTGGCCCACCGGAGTCGCGGTCACCCCCGCCCAGCACCACGGCGGCCCCTACCCCGCCACCACCGCGGTCTCGCATACCTCGGTGGGCACCACCGCGATCCGCCGATTCCTGCGCCCGGTCACCTACCAGGACGCCCCGGAGGTGCTCCTGCCCGCACCGATTCAGGAACGCAATCCGCTCGAGATTCCCCGCACGGTCAACGCCGCCGGCGAATCGTCCACTTGGGGCCGCGCCCAGTCCTGACAATCCGCGAGCGCGCGGTATGCGCTCGATATTTCGCCACACTCTACCGCCCCGGCGTTCACTATATGAACGCCGGGGCGGTAGAGTGGTCGTGGAAGCGCGTTTCCCGAAGGATGTGGGTGCGCACCGACACGACAAAGGGGTGGCATGAGCGAAGTACCCGAACCGACGGAGATGACGAACAAGTCGGTGACCAAAGCGGTTCGGCTGCTACGGGAGTTGGCCGCGCACCCGCGCACCGGCGCCACCGTGACCACGCTCGCGAAGGGCGTGGGGATCTCCCGGCCCACCGCGTTCCGTCTGCTCTACAGCCTCGAACGCACCGGGCTCGTGGACCGGGTCGACAACAACTACATCCTCGGCTGGGAAATGGCCCGCCTCGGACGGCGCGCCGACCCCTACGCCGGCCTCGTTGCGCGCGCGCAACCGCTGCTGCAGGAGTTGGCCGACAAGTTCAACGAGTCGGTGACGCTGTCGGTGCCGAATTCGCACGACGGCCTGGACCTGGTCGCCGAGGCCGCCGGGTCGCACGTGGTCGGCATCATGAGCCGCATGTCATCGCACATGGTCGGCCAGCAATATCCGCTGCATGCCAGCTCCACCGGCAAGGTACTGCTCGCCGAGATGCCGCTGGACAAGGTGCTCGCGCTGCTGCCCGAGAAGCTCGAGGCCTATACCTCCCACACCATCACCGACCGCGCCGTTCTGCTCCGGGAACTCGACCAGGTCCGCGAGCAGGGGTTCGGCATCATCGACAACGAACTCGAAGAGGAACTGATTTCGCTGTCGCGGCCGGTGCGGGACTCCTCGGGCACGCTGGTGGCGATCTTGACCCTCAACAGCCCCCGCTACCGCTTCGGGCGCGACCGCATCCCCGAAGCGCTCCAGCAGATGCAGGCGATCGTCGACCGCCTCGTCGACGTGTTCTGGCAGGACGCGGCAGGCGAATAATCCAGTCGATCAACCACACTGCGTGAGCCACCGGAAACCGGAGCCCTGGTACGGACTCCGGTTCCCGGTGCTGTGTGCGGACGGCTCTCGCCGTTCCGCGAGAAGACGATCGGTCAGGTTCGAACGGGCTGACCGACGCGCGGGGCCGAGGTTTCGCTGAGGTTGCGGCCCATCGTTTCCGGGGCGAGGACCTGGGAGACCACGGCACCGACGACGCAGATGCCGGCGGCGATGAGCATCGTCACCCCGCTTCCGAGGTTGTGCATCGACCACGGCAGGAAGAACGTGCCCAGACCCGCACCGACCCGGCTGAACGCGGTCGCGAAACCGGTTCCCAGACCACGGATCTCGGTCGGGAAGATCTCCCCCGGGTAGACCCCGGTCAGGGCGGTGGACATGGCGTTGGCGAACGCGAAGACCAGGAAGCAGATCAGCACCACCGCGGGCGGCGCGGACGACCACAATCCGATGATCAGCAGGACCACCGCGCAGACCCACTGCTGCGGGATGGTCAGCTTCCGGCGGCCGACGCGTTCGATGAGCAGGACCGAGACCATGACACCGACCAGGGCGAGGCCGTTGACCCCGATGGCGCCAACGAGTCCGTCACCGAGACCGTAGCCCTCCAGCACGCTGGCGGCGAAGGTGGCGATCGCGAAATACGGTGCCACCGCGCAGAACCAGAAGACCGAGATGAAGATCGTCGCCCGCCGGTAGGCCGGGGAGAACAGCATCCCGAAGGTGCCCTTGCGGGTGCCCTCGTTGGCGATGTCGACGACATCGGACGGGTCCTCGAGGTAGGCGTGGGCGATCTCGGTTGCCTCTTCGGTGCGGCCCTTGTTCATCAGCCAACGCGGGGATTCGGGCATACCCAACCGGGCCAGGAACAAAATCACTGCCGGAACGGTGCTCGACCCGAGCACGATGCGCCAGTCGAGGGACCACACGGTGGTCATCAGGAAGCCGGCGACGAAGGCGAACATGAAGCCGACGTACCAGGCGACCTCGCAGTAGGCCAGCAGCTTGCCGCGCAGCCGCCGGGGGGCGAATTCGGAGAGCAGTGGCCAGCCGACGGAGTAGTCGGCGCCGATCGCGATGCCCATCAGCAGCCGGACCAGGAATAGTTGCCAGGCCGAGTCGACGAAGAACTGCATAACCGATCCGAGGATGAAGATCGCCAGGTCGATCGCGAACAGTGGCTTGCGGCCCAGTTTGTCGGCCAGCCAACCGCCGAGAGGGCCGCCGACGAAGATGCCGATGAGCGCGGAGGCGCCGATGAGCCCCTCCCAGTACAGCGACATATCCAAATCGAGGGTGATGGCACCGATGACGGTGCCGACGATGCCGAGGATGTAGCCGTCGATGAACATGCCACCGGCGATCACACCGGTCAGCTTGACCAGGAATCGCTTCTTGTCGACCGGCCCTTGGTCGGCCTTCGTGCCGACCGGGCCGTCCTCATACTCTCCGACGGAATCCGTGTTGGTAATCGTCACCAGGTCACTCCTTGCTGGTGCGCGTCGACATGACAGCCGACGTGGACGGTGCGAATGCCGTCCGGGGCGGGGAAAGGCGGGGATGAAGTGTTCACGTGCGTCGGCAGAACCAATTTCCACCAAAGACACACGTACGTTCAATAAGTGAACGTCACGATCAAAAGTGTGACATGGGCCTCACGGCCCGTCAAGACCCCACCTCCACGCCACTGCGACGAACCTGCCATTCCCAGGGCAGGCGCGAGGTCGAGCAGGACACACACGGCGGGCACTATCCCCAAATAGTGCACTTCGGCTGTGTAATTCGAGACGCCCGTAGGCGGGGCGCCCCCACGCACCGACTGCCGGCGCGGGCCCCCGCGGACGTCCGGTCCGTGACCCCGCCTTGACAAGCTGTGATCTACACCGCACTATCATCAACCACACACAATGAACGAACTGTTCAAATAGTGAGGATTCCGTAGGCGGTCGCGCAGGATGTGCAGCCGGCGCACGGAACGGCCGTCGGTACCGGGTCGGGCTCGTCTACGTGCTCATGGTGTGCAGACGGGACCGGGGAATCGCGACCCGTCAGCTGCCGCGGCACATCGGTCCTCGATCAACGGGTCGACGCGATCCCTACAACCGCGCGCACCAGGTCACGGTTCGCCGGACAATCTCGTCCCTGGTCGACGGATTCGAACACGCAGAGCACACGATGGGAGAGTTTCACGTGCGGTTGATCAATCTCGATGGCCGCCTACAGGTGTCGACGCGAAACGGTCTCGTCGATGTCGAGGCGGAAAGCCACGGCTACTTTTCTGCCGAACCGCAGAAGATTTACGAGCGGTGGGCGGAGTTCGTTACCTGGTACACGGGTAACCGAGACCGGGTCACCCCGACGCACTGCGGCGGGATCGACCCGGGTCGGCTCGGGGCGCCGGTGCCGGCTCCGCGCCAGGTGTTCGCCGTAGGGTTGAACTATGCCGACCACGCGGCGGAATCCGGGGTGGAGCGGCCCGAGTCGCCGGTGATCTTCACCAAGTTCGCCTCGGCGATCTCCGGCCCGGTCACCACGGTCCCTCTTCCCTCGGAGACGGTGGACTGGGAGGTCGAACTCGTGGTCGTGATCGGCCGGGGTGGCCGCAACATCCCGGCCGATCGGGCATGGGAGTCCGTCGCGGGGTTGTCCATCGGACAGGATCTGTCCGACCGCGGCCGGCAGCTGGCCGGACCGGTTCCGCAGTTCAGCCTGGCCAAGTCGCATCGCGGGTTCGCCCCGATCGGACCGGCGCTGGTGACGATCGACGAATTCGACGATCCGGACGATCTCACGCTCGAGGCCGGCATCAACGGCGAACTCGTCCAGTTCGGACGCACCGCACAGATGATCTTCCCGGTTCCGGCGTTGATCGAGCACCTGTCGCACACCCTCGAGCTCTACCCCGGCGACGTGGTGTTCACCGGCACGCCCGCCGGTGTGGGGGTGGGCCGGAGACCGCAGCGGTTCCTCGGCCCCGGTGACGTGCTGCGTAGCCGCATCACCGACATCGGCGAACTCGTCCAGACCTTTACCTCCAGCGTCGAACCGGTCGCCGCGCTGGTGTGAGGGTGCGCCGGGCGCGCACCCTCACAGGCCGCGACGCTCTCGCAGGCCGATCGCCACAGTCAGAGCAGCACTTCCCATGAAATGCCGAAGGAGCCAACCTTGTTGCCGGAAGACATGACCGCAGTTCTCTTGACCGGTCACGGAGGACTCGACAAGCTCGAGTACCGCACCGACGTTGCTGTCCCCCAACCCGATCGGGGCGAGGTGTTGATCGAAGTCGCCGCCGCCGGGATCAACAACACCGACATCAACACCCGCATCGGATGGTATTCGAAGACAATCACCTCCGAGACGAGCTCTGGTGGCGCGAGCGGCTTCGAGTCGGTCGACGACGACGACGCCAGCTGGTCCGGGACGACCCTGAAATTCCCCCGAATTCAGGGCGGGGACGTGTGCGGGCGCATCGTCGCGGTCGGGGACGGTGTATCTCCCGACCGCATCGGTGAACGGGTCCTCGTGAGCACCATGCTGCGCAGCTACGTCGACTACCGCCCGTACGAATGCTGGACCTTCGGTAGTGAGGTCGACGGCGGTTTCGCGCAGTACGCGGTGGCCCCGGCACGGGAGACCTACGTGGTCGACTGCGATTGGAGTGACGCCGAGCTCGCGGCACTTCCGTGCGCCTACTCCACCGCCGAGAACATGCTGCACCGCGCCGCGGTCGGAGCCGAACGTGTGCTGGTCACCGGCGCATCGGGCGGTGTCGGCCTCGCTGCGGTGCAACTCGCCAAACGCCGCGGCGCCACGGTGATCGCCGTCTGCTCGCCCGACAAGGCGGCCGAGGTCAAGGCGCAGGGCGCCGATCAGACCATCGAGCGCGGAGTCGATCTGATCGGAGAGCTCGGTGCCGGATCGGTGGATGTGGTGATCGATCTCGTCGTCGGACCGCAGTGGCCCCAACTGCTCGACGTGCTGCGCACGGGCGGGCGCTACGCCATCGCCGGTGCCATCGGTGGGCCGATCTCCGAGATCGACCTGCGCACGGTCTACCTCAGGGACCTCACGCTGTACGGATGCACCTTCCAGGACGAGGCGGTGTTCGAGAACCTCATCGGATACATCGAGCGAAACGAAATCCGTCCGGTCGTCTCGGCCACCTATCCGTTGTCGGACATCGTCCGCGCGCAAGAAGATTTCCTCGCCAAGAAGCACATCGGCAAGCTGGTGCTGATTCCACCGACGCCCCGGAAGTGACCGAGGCCGGCCGGCCCGGCCCTCCGCCCTGCCCACCACCAGTACAGAACTGGGATTGCATGTCCGACAGACTTTTCCCGATCCGGCCCCTGCCGCACCCGACCAGGATGTTCCCCGCGGGGAGGGTCTCCTAGATGCGCAGTGCTCAGTGGTTCGCGCGGGACGATCTGGCCGGCTTCCTGCATCGCTCCTCGATCGCGGCGACCGGCATCAACAGGCACACCCTCGACGGGCGCCCGGTGATCGGCATCTGCAACTCCTGGTCCGACCTGGTGAGCTGCAACTTCCATCTGAGGGGACTCGCCGACGCCGTCAAGCGCGGCGTCGCCCAGGCAGGCGGCATCGCCGTCGAGTTTCCGACCATGAGCCTGGGCGAGAGCCTCATGAAACCGACCGCGATGCTGTACCGCAACCTCGTGGCGATGGAGGTCGAGGAGTCCATCCGGGCGTACCCGATCGACGCCGTAGTTTTGCTCGGCGGCTGCGACAAGACCGTTCCAGCACAGCTCATGGGTGCGGCCGGTGCCGATGTGCCGGCGATCGCACTCACCGGGGGCCCGGCGAACCCCGCGATCTTCCGGGGACGGGAACTCGGAGTCGGAACCGACCTGTGGGGGTACGTCAACGAACTGCGTGCCGGCCGGATGAGCCAGTCCGACTTCGACGAGCTAGAGGCGGCATCCATGCCGTCGGTGGGGCACTGCCCGGAACTCGGCACCGCATCCACCATGGCCGCGCTCACCGAGGCGCTGGGCATGGCCCTGCCGGGGAGCGCGACGATACCGGCCACCAATTCCCGGCGCTACGCCTTTGGTGAAGCGACCGGCGAGCGCGCGGTGGCCTTGGCCCGCAGCGGGCCCCGCCCGTCACAGATCCTCACCGCGGCCGCCTTCGACAATGCGATCACCACCCTCATGGCCCTCGGCGGCTCCACGAACGCCGTGGTCCACCTACTCGCGATTGCACGCCGGATCGGTGTCCCGCTGTCCTTGGATCGCTTCGACGAAATCTCCGCACGGACACCTCTGATCGCCAATCTGCGACCGAGTGGCGAGGAGTTGTTCGCGCGGCTCAACGCCGTCGGCGGCATCCCCGCCGTCCTCGACCGGCTGGCCCCGCTGCTCGATACGACCGCGCTCACCGTGACCGGGCAGCCGTTGCTGGCCGGGACCCGCCCCAGCCCGGTCGACGACGTCGTCTTGTCCTCGCTCGACACGCCGTTCGCGCCCACCGGGGGCATTGCGGTGCTGCGGGGCAACCTCGCCCCCGACGGTGCGCTGATCAAGACCAGCGCCGCGACACCGGCGCTGTTGCGGCACCGAGGGCCGGCGCTCGTCTTCGACGATCACCACGAACTCAGCCACCGCATCGACGACCCGGACCTCGATGTCACACCGGACACCGTGCTGGTGCTGCGCAATGCCGGTCCCATCGGAGGACCCGGAATGCCCGAATGGGGGGCGCTGCCGCTACCCGAGAAGCTGCTCCGTCGAGGGGTCACCGACATGGTGCGCATCTCGGACGGCCGAATGAGCGGAACGGCGTTCGGCACGGTGGCCGTGCACGTCGCGCCGGAGGCGGCCGCGGGCGGGCCGCTGAGCAAGCTCCGCACCGGCGATCCGGTGGTGCTCGACGTCGATCAGCGGCTGCTGGCCGTGGACGTTCCCGACGACGAGTTCCACGGGCGAACCCCGTCGACCATGCCGGACAGCCCCTCGCGGGGGTACCTGCGGCTGGTCAACGACCACATCATGCAGGCCGACCAGGGCTGCGACTTCGACTTCATGCCCGCAGACGGGGCCGCGCAGGACCTGGCTCCGCGCTCGATCCCCGCCGGCTGGCACGGAGGTTGGTAACGCGTTCACGGACGGTCGCCGGTAAATCCACAGAATGGAGAACAACAGAATGACCTCGAACTCACCCTCGTCGTCTCTCGGAGCATGGCTGACACTCGACTCCGTATTCGGTGCCGAACTCATGGTGCGAACAGGATTCGATTGGGCCGTCATCGATTTGCAGCACGGCGCGATAGGAACAGATTCTGTCGTGCCCCTGCTTTCAGCCGTACAGGGCGCCGGCGCCGAGGCCTGGGTCCGTACGCAGGCGACGAACTACGCACAAGCGAATTGGGCACTCGACATGGGGGCCGATGTCGTTGTCGTGCCGCAGATCGGTTCTGCTGCCCAGGCACGTGAGGCGGTGGCTTTCTGCCGCTACGCTCCCGACGGCCACCGTTCGTGGGGACCGGTTCGGGCAGCACTACGCCCGGCGTCGGCACCCCGTCAACGGGTCTACCTGATGATCGAGGACACGGACGGCCTGGCCGAATCCGAGGCGATCTGCGCAACGCCCGGACTCGACGGGATCCTCATCGGTACCGCAGACCTCACGCTGTCCCTGGCCGGAACCGTCTCGGACGTATTGGGGGGAGCCACTTTCGATGCCGTTCGCACCATCGTGGAGGCATGCACCCGCCACGGCCTGGACGTCGCCGCCTACGGAGGGAGTCAGGAGATGACGACGGCCTGCGCCGAAAACGGAATCCGGACGGTCGCTGTCGCCGCCGACTACGAAGTGCTTCACGAAGGAGCGCAAGCGGCCTTGGCGCAAGCACGCGGATCATATGCCGCCCAAGGTGCCCGCTTCTGACAGCTGTTGCGTTACAAGTTCTTGCGTGGAGCGAGGCCCGTGTCGGGGTGAGTGGCAACACCCACCCGGACACGGGCCTCGCTGCTACCTCAGGCGCTCCACACGGCGACCGGGTCGCCGAGCACGGCCTCGTCGACCTCGATACCGAGGCCGGGGGCGATAGGGGGCAGGATGCCACCGTCCTCGGTCAGTACGTCGAACCTTGCGGTCTGCAGCGTGACCATGTCCTCGCAATTGAGGACGCACCGCAGGGTGCGCGGCGGCACGGTGGCACCGAGTTGCACGATCGCCGCGAACGCGATGGACGAGCCGACGGTGTCCTGCACACTGACGGTCATCCCCGCGGAGCGGCAGATGTCGCGGTGACGACGGCCCCGGGTCAGTCCGCCGGCCTTGGAGATCTTCAGGCCGATCCCGTCGGCGACATCGTGTGCCGAGGCGAAGGCGATGTCGTCGTCCTGCTGCGCGAGCTCGTCGATGATGATCGGGTACGGGCAGCGCTGGCGCAGTGAGATCGTCTCCCTCCACGTGGCGCAGGGGGCCTCGAGCACGAAGTCGAGGCCAGGCGGCAGCATCCGCAGCATCCGTAGCGCGGTCTCCGGCAACATCCCACCGTTCGCGTCGACCAGGAAGAACTCACCGGGTTGCTTGTCGGCCAGAGATGCGGCGATCCGCTCCGCATCGAGCGCGGGTCCACCCTCGCTGTCGAGTGCACCGATTTTGATGGAGTGACCGCGGTACCCCTTGGCGCGGTGATCGGCGACCCGTCGGCGCATCTCCTCTGGTTCGCCGGCGTAGATCGAGGAGATCATCGGCATCGGAACACCGGTCGAGCCGCCGAGGAGTTCGGCAACCGGAAGTCCGACGGACTTGCCGAAGACGTCCCAGCACGCCACGTCGAGAGCGGTCTTGGCGTGGTTGTGGCCGACGAGTGCCTCGTCCATGGCGTCGTTGATCCTGTCGACCTGGCGCGGGTCCCGGCCGAGGAGACGGGGCGCAATCTCCGCGATCCCGGCGCGGGTGCCGAGCGCATGGGAGGCGATGTAGGTGGAGCCGAACGGTGTGCTCTCGCCCCATCCTTGTTGGCCGTCATCGGTGGTGATGCGGACGATGGAGGCATCGAAGGCGGTGTACGAACGGCCGCCCGAGAGCAGGTAGACACCGCCCGAGTACGGCAAGTCCACCTGGAAGAGTTCGATCTGCGAGATCTTCACCTGTTCTCCTTGTTCATTGTTGATCAGTTTTCGTACTTGGTGGTTCAGCCGCGAGGAGCCGAAGTTTCACTGAGGTTGCGGCCCATCGTTTTCCGGAGCGAGGAGCTGGGAGACCGACGCACCGACGACGCAGATGCCGGCGGCGATGAGCATCGTGGTGCCCGCGCCGAGGTTGTGCATCGACCACGGCAGAAAGAACGTGCCCAGACCCGCACCGACACGGCTGGACGCAGTTGCGAAACCTGTGCCCAACCCGCGGATCTCGGTCGGGAAGATCTCACCCGGGTAGACGCCCGTCAAGGCCCGTGCACATGGCGTTGGCGAACGCGAAGACCAGGAAGCAGATCAGCACCACCACGGGCGGGATCGAGGACCACAAACCGAGGATGAGCAGGACCACCGCGCACACCCACTGCTGCGGGATGGTCAGCTTTCGCCGGCCGATGCGTTCGATGAGCAGCACCGCCACCACCACACCGACCAGGGCGAGCCCGTTGAAAGCGATGACACCGGCGAGTCCGTCCCCGAGACCGTAGCCCGATAGCACGCTGAGCGCTTCCTGTCGACCGATTCGTATTCGATGCCGACGGATCCGTGACTATCGACGGATTCTGGATTGGTAATCGTCACCAGTTCACTCCTTGCAGGTGGAGCGCCGAGGGGCCGGTCGGCGGGCGCCAGGGGGCAGATGGACAGTGAGACGCGTTGGCACGGGGTTGCCACGGGTTGCACGGGTAGACGAGGCCGAGGCTTGGCTCGATGCAACCGGGAGGAGGAGCAGGACGAGAACGTACCGCGTGTGTTCATATTCCGAACGCAGCGGTTGAAAGCGTGACAGAGGCCTCACTGGTCGTCAAGGTGGTCCGGGGCACGCCTACGCCGGTCGCGGCGACCGACGTCGGTGTCGCTCTGGACCGCACTTGTCGACCCCAGTGGCTGGAGTGCGAGATATCTGAACACTTCAGGTCAAGACTGGATTCGAGCGCAAGATTCCACGTTCGGCTGGTCGCTCACCGGTGGCGGCGCCGGCCCGGCCGCATGCTGCTTGCGCGCCCGACCGGCGACCCTCAAACGCTTGACAGGGTGTGACCTAGGACGCAATACTGTTGTCAGTTTGAACAAGACGTTCACTTTATGAACGTAATCAAGACTCCGTCCCCGACCCGACCGGCGTCCGCGCCAGCGTATGAGCCCGAAGAGGAGCCACCATGCTCACTGCCAGCATCGACCAGGCGCACTACCGCACCGTGATGGGCCACCTGCCCACCGGCGTCGTCGCCCTCTCCGGCATCACCCCCGACGCCGAGTACCCCTGCGGCCTGGTGGTCGGCACCTTCCAGTCGCTTTCCCTGGACCCGCCGCTTGTCAGCTTCAGCGTCGCCCACACCTCCACCAGCTGGCCCAAGGTCCGCGCCGCCGGCCGGTTGTGCGCCAGCGTCCTCGCCGCCGGCCAGGAATCGGTCTGCCGCGCCCTCTCGAGCAAGCAGCCCGACAAGTTCGCCGACATCGACTGGTCCCTCTCCGAGGCCGGATCACCCCGGATCAACGGGGCCCACGCCTTCGTCGACTGCGAGGTCACCCACGAACTCGACGGCGGCGACCACGTCATCGTCATCGCCCGGGTCCTGCAGATGGACACCGGACACGGCGAGCCCCTCGTCTTCCACCAGGGCCGACTCGGCGGAATCCGGCAACTCACCGCCGCCTGACCCACGACCGGGGCACGGCTTACGCGAGTGAAAAATGGTGTGGCGCGAACAGTTTCGAACAATAGGAACCGCGTAGAGGCGAGTCGCGTCCCGAGGTGGGAAGCGCCGAAGGAATCGAGGGTGTCATGACCGAGCCGAAGGCGGCCGCATTGATCGCGGTGAAGACCGGTGAACCGACGGAGATCGCCAACAAGTCGGTGACCAAGGCGGTTCGTCTGCTGCGCGAGCTTGCTTCCCGACCCAAGTCCGGTGCGACGGTGAGCACCCTTGCCAAAGCGGTCGGAATTTCTCGTCCCACCGCGTTTCGCCTGCTCCACAGCCTCGAGCGGACGGGTTTGGTGGACCGCATCGACAACAACTACATCCTCGGCTCGGAAATGTCCCGACTCGGACGGCACGCCGACCCCTATGCCGGTCTGGCTGCCCGCGCTCAGCCCTTACTGCAGGAGCTCGCCGACACGTTCAACGAAACGGTGACTCTGTCGGTGCCCAATGCAAAGGACGAGCTCGACCTCATCGCCGAGGCCGCCGGAACGCACGTCGTGGGCACCACATCCCGGACGTCGCATCACATGATCGGCAAACAGTATCCACTCCACGCCAGCTCGAGCGGCAAGGTCCTCTTGGCAGAGTGGCCGATCAAGAAGATCGTCGGCCGGCTGCCCGAAAAGCTCGACGCATTCACCGCGCGCACCATCACCGACCGCGCAGCACTGCTGACCGACCTCGAGCGGATCCGCGAAAACGGCTTTGCGCTCATCGACAACGAACTCGAGGAAGAACTGATCTCCCTCTCGCGTCCGGTCCGGGATTCGTCAGGGAATCTGGTGGCGATCGTGTCGCTCAACGGTCCCCGATACCGGTTCGGCCCCGACCGTATTCCCGAAGGCCTGCAACAGATGCAGCTGCTCGTCGACCGTCTCGTCGATGCCTTCTGGCGAGATTCGGCAATCGCCTAATCGGAATAGACACGCACTGAACGGGATACATGTCAACGATGCACGAGACCGACAACACCAATTACATGCTCACCTTCGCTCGAAAGTGGCGCCACTGGGGTGGTGGATCCGGGGAGGACATTCTCGTCGAATTCGGTCTCTCCCAGCGCGAGTACTTCCGGAAACTGCTGTTGCTACTCGACCAGAGAATCGGCGCCGCCGCGGATCTCCCGTTGCCGATCCGGCAGCAGCTCACCCATATTTGCCACTCACGTCTGCGAGATCGGCGCACCCATCGGACAGCGCCCTCCCGCTACCGGCCCGTCGGACTGGACTGAGGACCGGCCACATCGCTGCCCGAGTTCAGGAAACGAGATTCGCTGCGGCTTCGAGTGCGGCGCGGACAGCGAAGATGTCGCGTATCTCCTCGGCGGTTGCGCCCGGTCGGATCGCGACCAAAATGATCGACAGCCTGGAAGAGCAGTGGTCTCAGGGCAACGCGACGGCAGCGTACGACCAGCTCGTCTCCCAGATCCCCCTCGACCGCTACGGCACCGCCGACGACTCGTCGCCTGGCTGTTGTCGGACGACGCTTCCTTCGTCAACGGCGCCGTCTACTCCGTCGACGGGGGCACCACGGCATAGCGAAGCCGGACGTGAGCCGAACGACGCGGCCTCGAATGTCTCGTTCCTCTAGATCGGACTTCGAGGGGTACGAATGCCTCGGAGATGGTGTGCTGCCACTGGTCGAACGGGGTGGGCTCGCCTGTGGCCTCAGCGTGATCGGCCAGTAGCACGGGGTCTCCTCACACAGCAGTTCGGTCGTTGATCCGGCCACCGGAAGCACGTCGGCCGCAGTCTTCTCCCTCGCGGGAGTGCCGTCTATTGATAACCGAATTGTTGGTCGGTAAACAAGGAATGTTGCGAACAAATTACTTGGACTGAGCCGCGCGCATGGAGTATTGACCGTGCCGCGCAGGCAGTGCGACGTCATGGCTGATCACGATGAATGCGTTCTGAGCGTTCACATTTGATATAGGTAAAGCGCGGTGAGGCTCCAAAACAGTATCGAACTAGGATCTTGACACAGGGCGACACAGAAGACGGTTGTCAGTTACCTACTGAACGTACGGTTACGAAGAGTTGTCACACGGATGAGAAGGAAGTGACCGGTGAGCCTGAAAGTCGTTGTCTGTTACGGACACCCCGATGACCCAGACGCGTTCGATGCGTACTACCGGGATACCCACATACCGCTGGCACGCAAGATCCCCGGGCTGGCCGACTTCACGTGGGGCAAATGCAGTGCGCTCGAGGGTGACACGCCGCCCTACTACGGTGTCGCGACCCTGTCCTTCCCGGATGTCGAGACGCTGCACAGCGCCTTGACGTCGGAGGAGATGGGCGCGGCCGCCGAGGACGTGGCGAATTTCGCCACTGGTGGGGTGACGATGTACACGCAGGAAGAGCGGTCGGTCGTCACTGCGTGAGGCTTTCGGGATCAGTTTCCGGTGCCACGGGGCAGGCTGGTGAGATAGGCATCGGCAGCGTCCGACCAGCCGGGCGGCCGGAGGCGTGTGCGCAACGCGTTGTCGAGGGCGCTGAGGGCGTCGTGTATTCCCGGTCCTCCGTCCAGCAGGGGGCGGATGAGACCGTGCTCGGTGCAGGTGACGATGGCGGGCACGAGTTCGACGACGGCGTCGTCGGGCCGGCCGGCGGCATGCAGCGCACAGACGAGAAGCAGGCGTGCCCGCAGTTCCGCACGTGGCCGTGCCGATTGTTGTGCGCGGGTGAGTAGTTCGATGGCCAGCGTGACGGCCTGGTCGGCGTGCTCGTCCTCGGGATCGGCGAGAAGAAGCCGGATGGCCGAGTCGGCGTCGAGTTCGGTGGTGATGGCCGCGATGCCGTCGGACACCGCGTCGGTGGGTCGCGGGAGCTCACCCGTGTGGCGTTCGGTGATCAGGCCGGCGCGGATGCGTTCGTTCTCGATCCGCGCCGCCAGTCGTGGCAGGGACAAGTTCGCTGCGATTTCGGCGCCTTCGCGTAGTCGCTGTTCGGCCGCAGGTCGGTCGCCGCGCAAGGCCTTGATACGGGCGCCGGTGCCATAGGTGGCCAGCATGAAATCGACTACCCCGCCCTCGGATCCGAGTTCGTAGCTCTCGTCGAGAAGCTGATCGGCGTCGTCGATGTTCCCCTGCTCGTACAACAGGTCGGCGAGGATCGCTCCGGCCAGCCGTAGGGCGTGTGAGGAGCGGCCGCCGATCTGCCGGGCGAGCTGCCGCGCAGTGAGGAAGGCATCGTGTGCGCCGGTGGTGTCGAGTTGTTCCATTGCGGCGATGCCGGTGAAGCATGCCCCATACATCACGCTGAATGGTCCGGTGGTGCGTTCGTGGTACGGCGTCGCCCACTCCTGCCAGCGGCGGGCGGCGGCGAAGTCGAAGGTGTAGATGGCTTGGAATGCGGCGAGATTGGCTGCCGCGGAGACGATGAACGGACGCCGTGTCTCGGGTCGGGCGAGGCATTCGGCGATTCGCTTGTCCAGGCCGGCGACGTGGTCTGCGAACAACTCACTGACTCCCCGCACGAGGGAGACCTCGGCGAGCAGGTCGTCGGCGTCGCCGATGATGCTGGTGCGCGCGTGTTCGAGTGTGGATTCGGCGCTGCGGAGGGCATCCCGGACCGGGTGAGGTGGGTGGTGCAGCAAGACGTGAGCCCAGGCCACCGCGATCTGCAGTCGTGGGCGAGAGTGCACCTGCTCGGGAGCGAGCTTGGCGGTCAATCCCAGCAGTGTGGCCATCTGGGAGTGTTCGATCAGCAGCATGCCCTGGGCCTCGACGAGGTCTGCAGCGGTGTCGGGGTCGCCGGCGGCAAGGGCATGGTCGACGGCCTCACTGAGCATGGCGTGCTCGGCGAACCAGTGCGAGGCTGTGGAATTCAGGTCAGCGACCAGGTCGGGGTGGTCGCGTTCGAGTCGGCGACGGAGGAAGTCGGCGAAGAGGTGGTGATACCGGAACCAGTCGCCGTCGTCGTCGAGCCGGCGGAGAAACAGGTCACGCGCCTCGACCTGTTCGAGCATGGCCTGCCCGCGGGGGATGTCGGCCAGCCGGGCGGCAAGTGGGCCGCACAGTCGTTCGGTGACCGAGGTGCGTAGGAGGAAGTCGAGGACGTCGGGTTCGAGGGTATTGAGGACGTTCTCGACGAGGTAGTCGCCGATCGCGCGGTGCCGCCCGGACAGGTGCGCGATCAGCTCGGTGGGGTCGTCGCGGCCGCGCAATGACAGTGACGCGAGCTGCAGGGCGGCCACCCATCCGTCGGTGAAGGCGCGCAGCCGGGCGACGTCGTCAGGCGCCAGAGTGAGACCGGCCAGGTCGACGAGGAAGGATCGGGCTTCCCCGTCGTCGAAGCGGAGAGCTGTGGCGTCGACTTCGACCAATTCGTCGCGAACCCGCAGCCGGCTCAGCGGTAGCCCGGACCGGCTGCGGCTGGTCACGACGATCTGCAGGTGGTGGCAGCTGTGGGTGAGCAGGAAGTCGATGGACCCGAGGGTGGTCGGGTCGATGATGCGGTGCCAGTCGTCGATGATCACCACGAGTAGTTCACCGGTCTCGTGGATCTCGTTGACCAGCGAGGTGAGCACGTACCGTTCGGCGTCGTCGCCGTGCTCTTCGAGGGCTTGCCCGAGTTCGTGAGCCAGAGTGGGGCGCACCGTGCGGATGGCCTCGATCAGGTGGGCGAGGAACCAGACGGCGTTGTTGTCGTCGTGGTCGATGCTGAGCCAGGCCACCGGGGTGCCCGCGGCCGTCAGGTTCTCGCGCCATTGGGCGGCGAGGGTGCTCTTGCCGAAGCCGGCGGGGGCGTGGATGAGGACCAGGCGCCGGCGCTGCCCGGCCCGGAGCAGGGCGAGCAGCCGTGCCCGGGGCACGAGGGCCCGGGTCGGTGTCGGAGGCCGGTATTTCGTCGAGGCACTCGGTGGCACCTGGGCCCCCGGCGACCGCGGTGCCGGTGAGCGGGCCGCGGCACCGACCTGGACAGGCTCACGCGAACCGGTGAGGTCGTCCGGGAGCGCCATGTCGTCGGCGGGAAGACCGAGCTGTCGCTGCGCGTCGCGCAGCCGTTCGGCGAACTCGGCTACGGTGGCGGGACGCCCAGCCGGTTCGCGGGACATCGCCTGCTCGAGGACGGTGCAGACCGTGTCCGGGACACCGGTGGGACGCAGGTCGGGAATCGGTTCGCCGGTGATGCGCAGGAACTGTGCGACGATGCGCTCACCGGGCTTGCGCTCGAACGGAGAGTGGCCGGTGATCAGGCAATAGAGGGTTACCGCGAGGCTGTAGACGTCCGAGGTGACGGTGGGGGGTTCCCCTTTGAGGACCTCGGGGGCGGTGAACGACGGGGATCCCGCGACCGAGCCGGTGGTGGTCTCGAATCCGCCGGTGACCCGGGCGATACCGAAGTCGGTCAGCTGCGGTTCCCCGTACGCGGTGACCAGGATGTTGGCTGGCTTGACGTCGCGGTGCACGATGCCTACGCGATGCGCGAGGTGCAGGGCCCCGGCGAGTTTGACACCGATGGTGAGGGTCTCGGGTACCGAGAGTGGGCCGTGCTCGCGGAGGCGGGCGTCGAGGGAGGCGCCGGAGTGGTAGGGCATGACGATGTAGGGGCGACCGTGGGAGGTCACCCCGGTTTGCAGGACGTCGACGATGTTCGGGTGCCCGGACAAGGTGCCCATCGCCTGCTGCTCGCGCAGGAATCGAGCGCGATGATCCTGGTCTGTGTCATCCGTGAAGAGCACCTTGATCGCCACGGAGCGGTGCAGTGCTGGTTGCCTGCAGCGGTAGACGATTCCGAAACCGCCGCGGCCGATCTCACGGGCGTCCTCGAACCCGGCGTCCTCGAACTCGTCTTCGAGCGTCGGGCCTGCGTCCGCCTGGGTCGGCTCGGGATCGGTCGGATGCGACGGCATCTCACCGGTCCGTCGTCGGACGCCGGCCGCGTCGTTGCTGTGGAGGTGGACGCATCTCTCCTCGACCGTCACTGTGCTCAGACAGGTGGGTGGTCGCCCCGCAACGACCGGTCACCTGCGGCGGACGTCCTGGCTCGACCCACTGTCATTATGCGCGCAGCGGTCCGTCTGCAGGCGAACTCGGGCAGTTCTGCTCCCAGGTCTGCGGGCGGTCGTGGTCGGTGTGAGCGGCCTGCGCCCTGTACTCCCGGGGGGAGATGCCGTAGGTGGTCTTGAACAGCTTGGAGAAGTACGAGGAGTCGAGCAGACCCCATTGGGCGGCGATGGTCGCGATCGGTGTGGTGCTGTTCCGGGGGTCGAGGAGGTCGCGACGGCAGTGTTCGAGGCGCCGGCGGCGGATCCACTCGGTGACCGTTGTCCCTTCGCCCTCGAACATCTTCTGCAAGTAGCGGGATGAGATGTTGTGGGCACGGGCGATCAGTGTCGAGCTCAGCTCGGGATCGTAGAGGCGGGCGTCGATGAACGACTTGATCTGCAGCACCAGGGCGGCCCGGTGCGTTTCCGGGGGCACGTTCGACTCGCAGCCGAGCTGTTCGGACAGCGCCGCGGCGAGAAGATTGAGGACCCCGTTCGACAGTTGCTGGTTGGCGGCGAGTTCTTCGACGCCGCGGAGCTGTTCGGCGATACCGACCAGGAACTTCGACACGAGTCCGCCGACGCCGTGGCGACCGGAGACACGGCGGGCGGTCATGTCCTTCATCGAATCCGGCCGCAGGTGGATCAACTCGTACGGGAACATCACCACCAACTGCGCGAAGTCCCGTTCGAACGAGACCTGGTAGGGGCGGCGGGTGTCGTAGATGCTGAAGTCCCCAGGGGTCAGCGCGGCCTCACGGTCGTCCTGGGACAGGACGCAGTAGCCGCGGACCTGCATGCCCAGCTTCAGGTATCCGGGGTCGGAGCGCCGGATCGACTCGCGGGTGCGGCGCACCTCGACCGCTCCCCCGGTCACCTCGGAGACCTGCAATGAACCGATCGCTTCGGTCAGTAGACTTCCGCTGAAGGTGCCGGGGACGTGCGACTTGGCATCCAATGGCACGAACGCGTTGGACACCGTCTCGCGCCAGGCATCGAACTTATCCTGTGCGGGAAGGTCGTTGAACGAATGCAGGGAACTCACGGAATCACTCCTCACTCGCCATCCAGCGGCGTTCAGAGGTCGCTACACCGTCTCCGGAACAACGCTTTTCGCGTTCTACGGGGAAGTTTCGCCCTCTGCCGGAAACGATAGCCGCATCGGGGGTGGGGCATTGTCCGCCGAGCGCAGAAACTATCCGGTTCGCGCAAAGACTTTGTCACTCTGTTGATCTCGGGGCTTCTACGCCTTGGTCAGGGTCACGGAGGGGGACTGACCGTAGCGTCTGCGGTACTCGACGGAGAATCGCCCCAGGTGCCGAAAACCCCAGTGATAGGCGACATCCGATACCGCGCTGTAGCGCGGGTCGGCCACGACCAGCTCTTCGTGAGCGCGCTCGAGGCGGATACCGCGTAGATATGCCATCGGTGAAGCGCCGACGTACCGGGCGAATCCGTCCTGCAGCGTACGCACACTGACACCGGACAGGTCGGCGAGAGCGCGTACAGTCCACGACTCCTCAGGGTGCGCGTGCATGGCGTCGAGGGCAGACTTGACCGTCCTCGGGCGAGCAGCAGGCACCCGAGTGTCGAGCAACTCCCGGTGATCATGGTTCGCTGCAAGTAGTAAACCGCTGGTCAGAGCCTCGACGAGGGGGCGTGAGATCAACGGTGAGTAGAGCATGCTGTGATGCTTGTCCAGGTCCGCGACGAGGGTTCTCACCAGCGACAGCCAGCTGCTCACCTGAGGATCTGCCAGGTCGAGCACCGGGTCGAACGTCACCGGTGCTCGGGTGGGCCGCCCGAGAATCCCCTGCAGTTCCGCTTCGAGGTAGTCGCGGTCGAACTTGATCCCGTACTGGATGCCGCCCGCGCTCCATCGTGTGATCCGCGTGGGACGGTGCGGGAGGTAGATGCAGGCCTGACCGGGAGTGAAGATATGGCGCTGACCAGCGGAATCTGTGTCGTGTCGACCGGCAAGTGGGATGGCGATGTTGTAGGCGTTTCCGAGTTCGCCGAGATCGAGGCTGACCTCGACTCCTCCATAGGTCAGCCTCCCCACCGTCAGTGGTCCGAGTTGGACGGTGTGCAGTGACATGTCCATGACACTGCCCGTGCTGAGCTGGTCCAATCGGTGGGGAAAGTAAGTGTCCCCAAGCGCAGCCTGTGCATGATCGAGGTCGGTGGCCTCGAACGCGTGGACCTCAGGCTCCTCTGGCGCACCAGTTGCCTCACCCGCTGCCTTCGGCGACTCCTGCATCGTCCCTTTGCCTCCATACCTCACGCTACGCGTCCACCGATTTCGCTGGACCGGACGCCGAATCCGTCAGTTCCGCACCAGATCTTGGCAGGTGCCACTGCCGCCGACGCACGTTATTCGTCATCAGGGGGTGGATACCGCGCAAATCGGGCGCCCACAGGGTCGGATGTGCGGCTTGCGGTGAGGGCTGCGCGTGCAGCCAACTCGGCGTGCGGTTTTCTCCAACTATCTGTGCGCTCGAGTGCATGACTGGTCGGTGAGTGCGTGTACATACTCGTGATGCGGGTCACAACTGACCACAGTAATCGGGTGCAGACACCCTCGAGCGCTTGAAACAAGCGCAATCGACTCACCCGGAAATCCCGTGTCACACACACCGACGCGTCCGACGCGTCAGCAGGAGGAGATCTTCCATGAGCAAGCGAATCGCCATCGTCGGAGCCGGCACCGCCGGCCTGCACCTCGGTCTGTACCTGAACGAGAAGGGCATCGATGCAACGATTTTCACGGATCGCCGCCCAGAGGAGTACGCGAACGTCCGGCTGCTCAACACGGTCGCTCATCACTCGGTGACCACCGTTCGCGAAGACGCTCTCGGCGTGAATCACTGGCCGAACGACGGCTACTTCGGTCACTACTACTATGTCGGGATCCCGGGCATGCCGATCCGTTTCTACGGCGACCTGGCCAAGCCCAGCCGTGCGGTGGACTACCGAATCCTTCTGCCCACGCTCATGCAGGACTTCCTCGACCGCGGTGGAAGGATCGAATACCGCGACGTCGGCGTCGACGACCTCACCGATCTGTCCGACGCGTACGACCTCGTCGTGGTGGGCACCGGCAAGGGCGGGCTCGGCCAGAAGTTCGCCCGCGACGAGCAGAGTTCGCCATTCGCGGATCCACAGCGCCAGCTGTGCGTCGGCTTGTTCAAGGGTATCGCCGAACCGGAGACACGCGCCGTCACCTTCTGCATCTCCCCCGGCGCCGGCGAGATGATCGAGATTCCCACTGTCAGCTTCAACGGCCACTCGACGGCCCTGGTGTTCGAGAACCACATCGGTGGTGACCTCGAGATCCTGGCCAAGACTCGCTACGAGGACGACCCGCAGGCCTTCCGTCAGCTGATGATCGACAAGCTCCGCAAGCACTACCCGATCACTGCAGAGCGGCTCGACGAGGACGAGTTCGACGTGGCCAACAGCCACCTCGACATCCTGCAGGGCGGTGTCACCCCGGCCGTGCGGCACGGTCACATCAAGCTCGACAACGGCAAGCTCGCAGTCCTCCTCGGCGACGCCCACGCCACCGTCGACCCCGTGTTGGGCCAGGGCGGCAACATGGCGTCCTACGCCGCGCACGTGCTCGGCGAGGAGATCACGAACAGCGAGGTGTTCGACGAGCTGTTCTGCGAGCGCGTCGACGCCCGCCGGGCGAACAGGGTTCTCGGCGCCACTCGCTGGACCAACTTCATGCTGACCAACCTGCGGGAGCTGCCCAACGACTTCGTCGAGTTCCTCGGCCGAGTCGCGATGGACCGCCAGCTCGCCGACCGGTTCACCGACAACTTCAACTACCCCGAAACGCAGTGGGACATCTTCTCGAGCCCGGAAAACATGGTCGCCTGGATCGAGGCGAACGAGACCGGCGCGGAGGAGACCGAGCGCCCTTTCGCCCAGACGGGAGCACAGTCATGACCCGCGCGGCCGAAGCTCCCCCCGCGCCCGAGGTTCTCTCCGCGCCGGTGGAGGTCGCCGCCGACTCGACTCAGTTCCGAAACTCGGTCGCGCTGTTCGCTACCGGCATCGCGGTAGTGACCATGCAGGACGGTGAGGGCAGTGTGCACGGCGCCACCATCAACAGCTTCACCTCGATCAGCCTCGACCCGCCGACAGTGATGATCTCCCTCAAACCCGGCTACGCCCACGAGCTGATCAGCAAGAGCGGCTGGTACGGGGTAAGCGTGCTGAGCAAGACCCAGCAGGAGCACTCCCGATACTTCTGCGGCACCCGCGACAGCGACTGGCATCCCCAGTTCGTCGCCGGCGAGAACGTGCCCACCCTGTTCGGCAGCCTCGCCCGCTTCGAATGCAAGGTCATCGACACGATCACCGTCAACGACCACACCCTGTTCCTGGCCCGAGTGGCCCGGTGTGAATCCGAGGACGGCTCACCGCTGATGTTCTTCGCCAGTACCTACCACCAGCCGGCGCTGGGCGAGAGCTGACGTCAGTAGTCCCGGGCGGCCGCTGACGCGATTTACCCACAAACACCTGAGATACACGGAGAAACCATGAAAACGCTCGAACGGAAGATTTACGGACACGGAGTGCTGATGATCCTCAGCACGCTGATCTTCGGGTTGTTCCTGTGGATGAACCTCGTCGGCGGCTTCGAGATCGTTCCGGGGTACATCATCAACTTCAACATCCCCGGAACCGCAGAAGGCTGGGCGAAGGCCCACGTCGGGCCGGCACTCAACGGCATGATGGTGATCGCCATCGGCCTGGTCCTGCCGAAGCTGGCGTTCCCACTCAAGACCGCCAAGAAGCTCGGGTACATCATCGTGCTGGACGGCTGGGGCAACGTGTGCTTCTACTTCTTCAGCAACTTCGCCCCCAGCCGCGGCCTGAGCTTCGGCTCGAACCGCCTCGGTGAGACCAACATCTTCGGCGTCCTCGCTCTGGCCCCGGCCTACGTCTTCGGTGTCCTGGCGATCGGCGCACTGGCCATCATCGGCATCAAGGCCCTGCGGCAGACCGACGCCGAGGATCGTTCCATCGAATCGGCAAATGCCTGAGATCACCTTCACCGAGCGGATTCGACGACTCGGGTCCCGCTTCACAGCCCCTCGACCTACCCAGAAAGAACTCGCGATGACCACTGCAGACACCCTGCCCGGCGTCGGCACACCGCTGCCGGCCGGGACCCCCACCCAACTGTTCCTCAACGGCAACTGGCAACCGGCCTCCGACGGCGGCGTCTTCACCAACATCAACCCCGCCACCGAACAGGTCCTGGCCGAGGTGTCGGCCGGAACCCCCGACGACATCGACGTAGCCGTCCGCGCGGCCCGAGCTCAGCTGGGCGGCCAGTGGGGCGCGACCCCCGGAGTTGTGCGCGGACAGATCCTGAACAAGATCGCCGATCTGATCGAGCGCGACATCGACATCCTCGCCACACTCGAGGCGCTCGACGTCGGCAAGCCGGTCGGTCAGCCCAAGATGCTCGACGTCCCCAATGCGGCCGCCACCTTCCGGCACTTCGCCGGCTGGGCCGACAAGATCACCGGATCCTCGATCCCCACCGCCGGATACTTCGGCAAGCCCACCCACTCGTTCACCGTCCGGGAACCGGTCGGCGTCATCGGAGCGATCGTCCCGTGGAACACCCCGCTGATGATCGCCGCATGGAAGCTCGCCCCAGCCTTGGCCTGCGGCAACACCGTGGTCGTCAAGCCGCCGGAAGAAGCCCCGCTCTCGATCCTGCACCTGGGCAAGATCCTCGAGGAAGCCGGCCTGCCCGCGGGCGTGGTCAGCATCGTGCCCGGTAACGGTGCCGTCACCGGCAACGCGCTCGTCGAGCACCCCGACGTCGACAAGATCAGCTTCACCGGTTCCCCGGCGGTCGGCCGCCTGATCCAGCAACGGGCAGCGGCGACGTTCAAGCGCGTCACCCTCGAACTCGGCGGCAAGTCCCCACAGATCATCCTCGACGACGCCGACGTCCAGGCCGCCGTGCAGGGCACCGCCATGGGGTTGTTCTTCAACCAGGGCGAGGTCTGCGCCGCCGGCACCCGCGTGTTCGTGCACCGCTCCCTCTACAACGACGTCGTCGACGCGCTAAGCGGGGCTGCCGACGCACAGGTTCTCGGAGATCCGTTCGATCCGTCGACCACGCTCGGTGCGCTGGTCAGCGCCAAGCAGCGGGACACCGTCCTGAGCTACATCGAACTGGGCAAGAAGGAAGGCGCCCGCGTCGCCGCCGGCGGCACCCGACCCGATCACTCCGGCTTCTTCGTGCGGCCGACGATCTTCGCCGACGCCAACAACGACATGACCATCGCGCGGGAAGAGATCTTCGGTCCCGTCGGCACCGTCATCGCGTTCGACGACCCGGAAGAGGCAATCCGCCTGGCTAACGACACCCAGTACGGCCTCGCGGCCAGCATCTGGACCCGCGACGTCTCCCGCGCCCACACCCTGGCCCGCCAGGTGCGTGCCGGTGCGGTGTGGGTCAACGGCTGGGCTGCCATCGACCCCGCACTGCCCTGGGGCGGCATGAAGACCTCCGGCATCGGCCGGGAACTCGGCTACGCCGGCATCCTCGCCAACACAGAGGAAAAGGTCGTCACGATCGTCCTCTAGACCGACCGGCTGGTTGATCCGGACCTCTCCCCGTGGCGGGTCAACCAGCCGATTCCCCTGTAGTCCCCCATCTCTCGGAGTAGCCATGAACGCACCTCGCATACGCACCGACCAGCCCTGTCTGCAGCTGAAGGGAGTGGTTAAACGGTTCGGGAACACCACCGCGGTGGGCGGGGTGGACTTGCAACTCGCACCCGCGCGAATCCTGGCCCTGCTCGGCCCCAACGGTGCGGGCAAAACCACCACGATCGAGATGTGCGAAGGGTTCACTGCGCCGGACGAGGGGGAAATCTCCGTACTCGGGTTGAACCCGAGCACCGACGCCGATGCCCTCCGTCCCCGCATCGGGGTCATGCTCCAAGGTGGCGGTGGCTACCCCGGAGCCCGAACCGGGGAGATGCTCCGGGTCGTCGCCGGCTGCGCTCTCGACCCCCTCGACCCGGAATGGCTGCTGCAGACCCTCGGGTTGGCGGACGCCACCCGCACACCGTTCAAACGTCTCTCCGGCGGCCAGCAACAACGCCTGTCCTTGGCGTGTGCGCTCGTCGGCCGGCCCGAGCTGGTCTTCCTGGACGAACCAACCGCCGGACTCGACCCGCAGGCACGCCATGTGGTGTGGGAGCTGATCGACAGTCTTCGTCGCGACGGTGTCGCTGTCGTGCTCACCACCCATCTGATGGACGAAGCGGAAGCTCTCGCCGACGAGGCCGTCATCCTCGACCACGGACGAATCGTGGCCGCCGGATCCCCGGGCGAATTGGTCCGACGCGGAGCCGAACAGCAGGTGCGTTTCACTGCACTACCGGGCCTGGACCTTTCGACCTTGCAGACGACTCTGGCGGGCACCCACCGGGTTGACGAAACCAGCCCCGGCTCCTACCTGATCGAAGGCCATTTGAGCCCGCAGCTGTTAACGACCATCTCCACCTGGTGCGCTGGGATGAACGTGCTCATGACCGAATTGCAGGTCGAGCAACGCAGTCTCGAGGACTATTTTCTCGACCTGACCGGGCGGGAGATGAGCTACCGATGAGCACCCTCTCCCCCGGCCCGATGTTCACCGCCGGCACCTTCGCCCCCGCACCGCGACGAAACACCGCTCCGGCCATGCTCGCCGCCCTGACCCGACTCGAAGCAACATTGCTGCTCCGCAACAGCGAACAACAGCTGTTGACGATGATGCTGCCGGTCACCTTCCTGATCGGACTGACCGTCCTGCCGATCGGAACTATGCCCCACCCCCGCATCGACACCGTTTTCCCCGTCGTTCTCGCGGTGGCGATCATGTCCACCGGGTTCACCGGCCAAGCCATCGCCATCGGATTCGACCGGCGCTACGGCGCGCTGAAACGGCTCGGCGCCAACGCCATCCCCAAATGGGCGATGATCACCGGCAAGAGCGCCGCGGTCGTAGTCGTGGTCGCCCTGCAAACGTTGCTACTCGGCACGATCGCGGCAGTCCTCGGCTGGCGACCGAACCTACTGGAAATGCTCCTCACTGCCGCAGTGATCACCGTCGGCACCGCTGCTTTCGCCGCGCTCGGGTTGTTGCTCGGCGGCAGTCTACGTGCTGAAATCATTCTGGCGCTGGCGAATATCCTCTGGTTCTTGCAGCTGGGATTGTGCTCGATCGCGACGCTGCCCGGCACCTCTTCCACGGTGCAGAACCTGGTCGAGCTCACTCCCGCCGGCGCCCTCTCAGACGCGCTGCACCAGGCGAACACCGGCAGCCTCGCACTGTCCAGCCTCATCGTTATGGCGGTGTGGGCTTCTGCTGCAGCAGCTTTGGCGCGACGAACGTTCACGTTCGCCTGAGCTTGTCCGCTCTGGGCCGCAGCTACGTCATTACCTCTGGGAGAGTGGCGATCCTGAGGAGCCCTTCGGTTCGGAATCGTCGCACAATCCGAGCGCAAATTGACAAGACCGGACCCCGTCGGATGACAGAAGATGTGAGTGCCATCACAAAGCGGGGGCTCGAGTGGCGTACACCGCACCTGTTGGCGCGCTCAATTCTTCTGCAACGTAGACGAAATCCCCGTGCCTGCACCGAAGTCTCTGGAGACCAGGGACTTCCGACGCGAAACCCGCCCCCGAACTACACAGTGACCAGCTCGACAACGAGTTGGCGAAACACAAAAGGAGATGAGATACATGACCGACAAGCTGAAGTTCTTCTCGCAGGAGTGGTGTGACGCCGCACGCGAGGCTGTCAACGCCAACCCGGACGTCCTCGCTGGATTCAAGGACGCATCGTCGTTCACCAACAAGATGGAATTCGGCGTGATCGGCCGCGACGACGTCGCCAGCCACCTTGAGTTCAAGGAGGGCAAGGTCGTCTCCTGGTCACCGCGCGTCTTCGACCAGAGCGAGCTGTGGCTGGTCATTAACGGCAGCTTCCAGACCTGGCAGACCGCGGCCGCCGGTGAGGAAGAGGGCGGAAAGCTTCTGATGAAGGGCCTGATCAAGTTCGCCAAGGGACCGATGTCCGCGGCGATCGAGAACGCCGGCGCCCTCAACGCGTTCCTGCGCACCTGGGGACAGATCCCCACCGACTGGGACGTGTAGTCGACCTCCGTCAATTCGCTCACACCAGTTAGCCCCTCGCGCGGGACTCATGTCCTGCTGGAACGAGTCCCGCGCGGGTCCGAACATCCGAACCCTCACCGAACACCATGCTTGGAAAGGCCTTGACCCATGACAACCGTCGAGAAGGGCTACGCCGTCACGATGTACGACGGCGAGGACGCTAACGGCGTCGCCGGTATTGTCGGGATGCTGCTTGGGCAGAATCTCGAGAACTTCCCCTCCCGCGTGAAGTTCGCGCGTCGCATCTCCCGGCCGGTATCGATCTACAGCACCGACACCGAGACCGCCTGCACCATCATCTTCGGCAGTGACGAGGCCGTCGTCTACAACGACATCGTCGGCAAGCCCGCCGTCACGGTGATGGCGACCGTCGATCAGATCCTCGACGTCTCCCAGTTGCCGATGAAGGCCGGTGGTCTGGTGCCGGTCGGATTCTTCACCGGCCGCGGTGTGTCCGTTCTCGGGGAAATCCTCGAGCACAAGCTCGTCGTCAAGGGACTGCTGACCCACACCGTGACAGCGCTACGCACGATCGCGTTGGTCTCGGTCGTCGACGCATGACCGCGCTCTCGGGCCGAGGGCGCCCGTCAAGTCACGCCCTCGACGATCGCACCGACGTCTTCGAGTTGCCCTATGTCGGTGACCCCGAGGCATTCGAACCGGATCCGCCGCGGGCGTCGGCGAAGATGAACATTGCCCGCGGGCTGCTCGTGCTCGCGTTGATCCCGATTGGCGCGTTGTACCTGTATCCGCGGATCTACGATCTGACGGCGACGCCGTACCGGCTCGATCAGGCAGTGGTCTCGGCAGGTAATTACAACCCCGCGCTCGACCAAATCGTCGAGCACGAGAAAGTCACTCTCGCCGCGTTCGATTCGCTCGAGAAGATGAAGATCTCGCTGGCGAGTGTGCTGAGCACCGACGCGACGGTGACCGCGGAACTGAACACCTTGACCGGGCAGATCAGCGGCGACGTCCAGGCAACCCTGAATCAGGCCGGGGCGAACGTGACCGACCTGGTCGCTTCCCTCGATACCTTGACCGCGCACATCAATTCGCTGCAGCCCGCGGCCGACGGCGCCACTGACGCCGTTGCCGGCAACCGGGCCACCTTGGACGCGATCCTCGACGACGCACGCTCGACCGCCGAGAAGGTCCACAGCGCCCGCCTGTCCGCCGAAGAATCCGCCAACGATTTGTCCGGAAAGTAGGAGATGTACCCGTGATTTTCTTCGGACGCCGCGGCGGTCCGGCCCGATTGGTGCTGTCGGTCGTCGCGGTTGGCGTGCTCGGCCTGCTCGCGTTCGTGGTGTTCAACCTCAACACCCGACTCGACAACCAGCAACGGGCCAACGAAACCAGTATCACCGCCTCCTCAGCGATTGTCGACGTGAACGACCGGCTGACCAACCAGCTGCAGCAGCTGACCGAGCTCACCCACACCGCGCAGAACGCGCTCGACTCCACTGCGGCGCTGGGTCCGTTGCTCGTCAAGCTGGACGAGGCGATCTCCCCCGCCGCGCAGATGCTGGCCAGTAACACCGAAGGGGCGCAGCTGACCAATGATCAGCTGACGAACATTCAGGGCATCCTCGGCGAGGTGCAGAACACCGTGGTGCCGCTGGTGGAATCCGCCCGCGCCTTCGGCGATCAGGGCCAGCAGCTGTTGGCCGTCGTGCAGGGCCTGGTCAGTGACCTGCAAGGGTCGGTCGCTGCGGCGCAGACCATCAACCAGATGCTGCCGCTGCCCGGCTGATCGACCTTCCCCTCCCCTTTGAACCGACAACCGATCGATGACTGGACGTGACATGAAGATGGGCACCGACCTGCCGGACGAGGCATATCCACGCCGCGGCCTGGCCCGATTCCAGCGTTTCGATGTTCCCGCATCAGCGCTGCCGTACCGCAAGGGCGTGATACCGCAACGCCCGGATGTACCAGCGACCGCCGTAGCCGGCTCGAATGGTTTCACTGTGGCCACCGAATGGATGGGCCGGTTGGCCGCGGTCCTGGCCCTCGTCCTGTTCGCACTGGTCCTCATGGCCATCCACAAAGGCCAGCTCGTGCAGGACAGTGCCCGCACCATCGTGGACAATTTCCGGACGACCAACGGTTACTTCGCCGACCGCGCCGACCTGACCGCGCCGGCGACCGCCCGCAAGCAACTCGACGAACTCGCCGGGGTACTGGCGGATCTCAACACGGCCACCGCGACCGATGTCGATCATCTTGCGGCGCTGCTGCCGGACGCGCGGGCGTTGCTTGCCGCCGGGCAGGGTGACACCGCGATCGCCGGGCAGCTCGAAGGTGTCGCCACCACCCTGCAGGGATCGGCTGCCTCCCTGCACCAGATCTCCGGGGACGCCAACACCACGGTCTCCGCTGTCGACAACGAACTCACCACGGCCATCGACCTGGTCAACCAGCTCAACCGTGAGCTCACCCGCACAACCAACAAGCTGGCGCTCATTCCCGCCCAAGACGCCATCATTCCTGCACCCGGAGGCAACTGAATGATCACCAAGAAGGCATGGCTCGGGGTCGTCCTCGGTCTCGGCGTGGCACCGGCGGTGCTGCTGTGCGCGGTCAACGGGTTCGTTCCCGGTCTCGACGACGTCGTCGACCCTCTTGGTCGGCCGTCCCAGCTCAGCCTCGAAGTCATCGACTCCGCCGGACAGTTCGACACCCTCACCGGCATCCTCGTTCCCAAGCACACCCAGCTCTCCGGAGACATCCAGACCCTGGGCCCGCTGGCCGACGACCTCGAGGGTCTCACCGACAAGGCCGGCGAACTATCCGGGCAGGCGAAAACGCTCAACTCCTCGACCGGCGACGTCAGCACGATCGCCAAGCCGCTACCGGACCTGGTCGCGAACGTGACCGGTCGCGCCAATCAGGCCGCCCCCACCGTTGCGGGACTGTCTACCGCCGTCGGGTCGGTGACCACCCAACTCGAGGCCGTCAACGAAGGTCTGACGACGGTCGGAGGCACTCTGAGCACCCTCGGCCCGAAGGCCACCGCGATCGCCGCGACCCTGGCGAACGTGGAGGAAGAAGCACGCCACGTCCAGGAGATGGGTCCGCTGCTCGCAGTAGTCGGACCTCCCGTCAACTCCCTCAACCTCCCCGCACTCGGTGTCGCAACCACTCCCACCCCGTAACGCTCGCCGCGGCCACCCGGCCGCACACGAGTGAAAGGCAGAACACAGACGATGTTTCGGCTCTCCTGGGCAATTGCCGCAGCCTCCACCATCGCGCTCCTGTGTGGCATCTTGATCGTCACAAGGGACCTCGCCATCACCAACGACATCTTCAAAGACGGTGTGGTACAAGCGCAAACGGTGGACAAGACCACCAACGACGCACTGGTGGGTGCGAAAGAGCTTCCTCCCGCCAACGCCGCCATCAACCAGGGCCTGCCCGAGGTGGTGGGAGTCCTGGACTCCCTGACCCGCGCCGACCAGACACTGGGCGATCTCGGCACCCAGCTGGCATCTCTCGGTGACGCTCTGAAGGCCGCCGACGCCCCCCTGGGCGGGATCATCGACGCCGGCGCGGCGGCGACGGATCAGGCCAACGCCGCCGCAATGCCGGCCGAGCAGATCGTGCACACCCTGGCCGACGCCGATGGCAAGGTGCAAGCTTTGGCTCCGCTGCTGGACCAGTCCCTCGCCCTCGGGCAGGAAATCGACTCGAAGCTGCGGATCGCGCTGATCTTGCCCGTGATCGGGGAGTAACCGGTGGGGCGGTAACACCGGACCCTCGCTCGTGCTCGTCGGAGGAGCACGAAACGAGACCGCACCTCACGCATCAACCATCCGAAGTACGACGGAGAACGACATGGATCCCTACGATCAGGCCCTGCTCGAGCACACCTTGCGGTGGTGCAACTACGGGGGCGGTGACGAACACATCTTCCCCGAGTTCGGTCTCACCCCGGAAATGTTCTATCGGCGTGTCCTCGCCGTGGTCGACACGCGCAGTGACCTCGAGTTTCCCGCCAAGCAGTACCTCCGCGCGTACTGCACCGAGAAGGTCACCAATTCCGCTCGCCGACGCAGGACCCACCCGTTCGGCCTTTGACAACCGGGGATCATCACGCCGGGGCGGATCCTCAGGATCTATGGTCTGCCACGGCTGCGGCTACTAGCGTCGCCTATAACTGCCGCACCCCGCGACTTCTTCATCGAGGGAGCGCCATCGTGACCGAACGTCAGTTGCGCCGACATCAGGTGACGCCATCGCTCCGACACGTCCTCCGGGCAACGTCGCGGCGTGAACCCGACCTCGATCGTTTGTATCCGAACGCCACAAAATGGAGGTGGAAGTTATGGAAACCCTGCAGCGAAAGATGGCCGGCCACGGCATCTTGATGATCTTCTCCACACTGATCGCGGGGCTGGTCCTGTGGGCGAAGCTCCTCGGAGGATGGGAAGTTCGCCCCGGCAAGATCGTCAAGTTCGACGTCCCCGGAACCGATGAGGGGTGGGCTCGCGCGCACACCGGCCCAGCGCTCAACGGCATGATGGTCATCGCGGCCGCGTCGGTGATGCCCCACACCGGCTTGCCCACCAAGACCGCGAAACGTCTCGGATGGATCGTCGTTGCCGACGGTTGGGCGAATGTCCTGTTCTACTTCGCGTCGAACTTCACCGAGAACCGGTCGCTGAGTTTCGGCCCGAACAAGCACGGCAAGCAAAACATCTTCTCGACCATCGGACTTCTGCCCGCATACGTGTTCGGCGTCCTCGTCACCGTCGCGATGCCGATCATTGGTTGGAAGGCTCTGAAGAACAGCACCGCGACGAGCAAGGTTCTCGAGCAGATCTGAAGTCCACACCCGCGCTCAGCCCTAGCGCAGGTCAAGTATCAGGAGTTCCGTGGGCGCCGCCCGAACCGGCCGGCGCCCACGCCTCTCGATCGCCCCCCGAGCACCGCTCTCAGCTTCGAACAAGACAAAAGCAACGATTGTCGTGGATCCCCAGACGACTTCATTGGTCAAAACGAGCTTCACATCCATCGGAGCGTCTCCCGGGGGCGAGAACGCGTTCGCGCGATCCTTTTACGCCGTCCTGTTCGCCGCGCACCCTGAAATCCGCCATTACTTTCCGGCCGCCATGGACATGCAACGCGATCGACTCATGCGGGCCGTCGGGTACGTGATCGACCGACTCGACACACCGGCCACCGTTCTCTCGTTACTGGCCCAACTCGGATGCGATCACCGCAAGTACGACGTCACCGAGGAACACTACGGCGCCGTCGGGGAAGCGCTCGTCACCACGCTGGCGGGCCTGGCGGGACCCGAATTGTGGACCGACGAGACCGAGCAGGCATGGCGCAACGCGATCGCGCTGATCGTCACCACCATGACGGAAGCCGCCGACGCGGAGCCTGGCCCACCGACGTGGGTGGGCGCCGTGATCGACCACCGCCGAGTCCTCGACGACCTCGCCATCGTCCGCCTCGAACTCGACCAGCCCATGCCCTACGCCCCCGGCCAGTACGTCAGTGTCCAGGTACCCAGCCGGCCGCGAATGTGGCGCTACCTCTCGTTCGCCACCCCACCTACCTCCGACCGGATCGTCGAGTTCCACGTCCGCCGGGTATCCGGTGGCTGGGTCAGCCCGGCGATCACCGGAGAAGCCCACGTAGGTGACACCTGGCTGATCGCTTCTCCGCTCGGCGCCCTCGGTGCGCGGCAGAGGCCCGGCCGAAGTCGGCTGATGATCGCCGAGGGAACCGGAATCGCGCCGTTGCGAGCGCAGCTGATAGACACGCCTCGCCTCGGCGACAATCCCCGGACCCACCTGTTCTTCGGCGGCACGTACCCACACGATCTCTACGACCTCGATCTCCTCTGGGCAATGTCCCGGACAGGTCCGTGGCTCACTGTCGTTCCGGCCACCGAGAACAGCGACAATCCGTGGTGGTTCTCGGGAACATTTCAAATTCCTGATGCGATGCACGATCGGCTCGTCGGCCAGATCGGAGGTGTCGTGGCCGAGTACGCGGACTGGACCGACCACGACATCCAGGTCGTCGGCTCGCCCTCTATGGTTCACACCACCAAATACCGGTTGATGGCCGCCGGCGTCGAATCCGACGACATTCACCACGACCCCCTGTACTGAGAACCTCGCAGCCGCGTGTGGGAGCGTGCACCAGCCTGCGTAACTGCTGACACACGAAGACAGTGCCCGCGGACGTCGGCCGGCCGCTAGGGCTTCACGTCTATCCGGACTGCCTGATATCCGAGCTCCGGCATCCGGGTAGGTACCGGCTCGCTGACCAACGTGAGCGCTGTGGAGCCGTCGAGGATGGCGTCGAGGCCCACACTGATGATCCCGCGGGCCAGATGCATTCCGACGCACTGATGCCGGCCGACTCCGAAGCCGAGGTGTTGCGCGATGTTGTCTCTGTCCAGCACGAACTCGTGTGGGTTGTCGAAGACGGCCGGATCACGATTGGCTGCCGCATAGACCAGGGTGACCGGCTCGGTGGGTGTGATCGTTGTCCCCCGGATCGTGGTCTCGCGGCTGACTGTCCGGGCGAAACCGCGATAGGGAGTGAAGAGACGGATGTATTCCTCCGTAGCTGACGATCGGAACTGGCGGTTGCGGCGAAGTTGCTCCTGCAGTTCGGGTTCGGTGGCCAGATGTTTGGCCATGGAGCCGATGAGCAGTGGCGGCGCCACCATGCCCACTACCAGCGATTGGCGGATAGCACCGATGACGAGGTCGGGCTCGAGGGGCTGACCGTCGACGCGTTCGCTCAACAGCGAGCTGGCCGGGTCCGCTGTGACGTCCCGTGGGTTGCTGGTTCGGTCGTCCACCAGCCATCGAGCGACCTGGTACATCTCCTCGCTGAATCGGGTGACCTGGTCCGAGTCCCGGTTCCGCCATGCGTCGACCCAGGCTGTTGCTGTGGTGGCAAGCCATTCGACACGCTGCTCGTCGAGGTTCAACCACGTTGCTGCGGCGTACGCGGGAAGCAGGGTTCCGAAGGATCGGGCGATGTCCTGGTCCGGGCCATCGACAAAGTCGGCGAACAGCGCAGCGGCACGGAGACGAAGGGCCTGGACGATCTGCTCGACCCTGGTGGTGGACAGGGTCCTGAGTAGTGCACGTCGGAACGGCGTGTGCCGGGGTGCGTCGAAGTTGAGGGGCGGTCGTCGGATCCCGCGTGGATCGCTGGGGACTACGGCTTTCACGGAGGAGATGAAGAGATCCGAGTCGACCGCCGCGTCGCGTACGTCGTCGTAGCGTGTCAGGGCCCAGTATCCGCCGTAGTCGGAGGTGTGGGCGACGGGACAGTTGGCTTGCAGATCCTGATACACCTTGAATACGTGGTCGGGATCGTCGTTGCCTTCGATGCTGAAATCGTCCCTGGTGGTGGTTCCCATTCGTTGGTCCTTAGAGTCCGATGAATTCGAGTGGGACCGAGCGTGTGCCCCATTCCGCCCACATGGCCATGCCGGGCGAGTCCGTGAGGAGGAATTCGGCGCGGGAGAGGGCTTCTTCGAGTGTCACTGTGAGCATGATGCGCGCGAGTGGGGCACCGGGGCAGCTGTGAGTTCCTCGGCCGAAGCTGATGTGGTCTTTGATGTTGGAACGGTCGAGGATGAACTCGTCGGGGCTTTCGAAGACGCGGGGGTCTCGGTTCGCCGCCGTGTACACCAGCGCTATCGGGTCGTCTTTCAGAATTTCTTGGCCGCCGACCGTGGTGGTGTCGCGGGCTGTGCGTGCCATGCCGCGGTACGGGTTGTACAGACGGAGGAATTCTTCGACGGCGGCGGGAATCTTGTCGGGGTTGGCACGCAGAAACGACTGCAGGTCTGTATCGCGGCCGAGGTGTACGAACATGTTGCCGATGAAGACGCTGGGCGCGACCATCCCGGTCACGATGAGCTGCCTGACGCATCCGAGGATCATCGCGGCCGGGAGAGGTTCGCCGTCGTGTGTGCCGTCGAGCAGGGCTGCGGTGAGGTCTTCATCGGGACTGTACGACCCGCTCGCGCGGTCGTCGATGATGGCCTGGGCGACTTGGTACAGTTCGCGGCTCAGTCGGCGGACGGTGTCGTGGTCGAGGACCTGGATGGCGTCGACGTAGGTTCCACTGATGCGCTTGATGTCGGAGCTCAATTCCACTGAGAGATTGAAGAACTCGGCGAAGACGTGGGCGGGGAGCTTTTGCGAGTACTCGAGAGCTACATCGACCTTCCCCTTGTGGATGAGCGGATCGAGGAGCTCTGTCGAGCAGCGGCGGACCTTCGGTTCGATGGCTCTCATTTTCGGAGGGGTGAAGAACTGGTTGATGATTCGCCGATACGCCATGTGTTCTGGAGGGTCCAGGTGGAGCGGTGGGCGGACGCCGGTGAACGCGAAGGATGGGATCGCATTCTGTTTGGTGGTGGTGAACCGGGAGATGTCGGTGATGACCTCGAGCAGTTCGGGGTAACCCAGCATTGCCCAGAAGCCGCCGAACTCTTGGCTGCGGGCGACGGGGCAGCGACTGCGGATTTCCCGGAACTGCGTGTGCGCAGTGTCGAAGGCCTCGGGTACTTGTGGATCGAAGTCGTGGTCGTCTCGTCGTGAGTGGTTGATCGGGGCGGATTCGTTGGTCATCAGTTGACTCCCAGTAGGGCGTTGATCTGTGCCGAGTCGGCCAGGTTGATGTTTTCCACTCGCGTGAATCGCTTCGTTCCCTCAGGGTCGTACGGTGAGATGCCGTCGGAGTCGTCGTTGAGCAGTGTGTTGCCTTCCTCCGACATCAGGTAGCTGGCGAGAAGCTTTGCGCCGGCCGGGTTGGGCGAGTTCTCGGACAGCGCCAGGGCAGCTTCGGGGCCGGTGGTGGGCGCCAGGCTTACCAATTGAACGGGCGCGCCTTGCTTGGTCAGGTTGTTGACGATCGCGGCGACTCCGGGAAAGCCGACTTGGGCTTCGCCGGCGGCAATTCCCTGTGTCAGCGGCACTGCACTGCTCATGAACTGGGGCTGGTTGGCGGCAATCTGCTCGAGGAAGCCGTCGCCGAACTGCTGTTTCATCAGGCTCCAGAATGCGATGTTGGCGGGCGACGAGTCCGGCTTCGTCAGCATCAGCTTGCCTTTGAATTGGGGATCGGCGTACGCATCCCAATCGGATGGAGTGTCCGAGGTTTCGTCGGAGTTGATGACCATCTCGCTGGGAATGAGGGAAACCACCGCGGCGGAGCCGTCGTGTGTGAGGTATTCCTCGGGGAAGGTGTCGGCGGCCGGCGGCAGGTCTTGTTGGGCGATGGGTGTGATCCAGTCCTTGGCGAGAGCATCGGCGAAGAATCCGGAATCGGTCAGCAACATGATGTCGGCGGCGCTCTTGCCCGTCGAGGCTTCGGCCGAGTATCGCTGGATGAGGTCGGCGGTTACCAGCCGGACGGGTTCGACGCGGACTCCGTAGCGCTTGGTGAAGTCTTCGGAGAGCGCGCGCAAAGTGCTCTCGTCGAGCATGCTGTAGAAGGTGACGGGCCCGGCGTTCTTTGCCTCTGTGACCAGGGCTTGGGTTTCTGCGTCGAGGTTGGTTGCGGTGCCGGTGTTTGCGGTGTCGGTGCCACCTCCGCCGCAGGCGGCCAGCAGGGAGGTTGCGCACGCGAGTGCGAGGAGAGTGAGTTTCTTCATGGTTCTTCCCTGTTCTCGATTCGAGGGTCAGTGAGTGGATCGGGACTTGGCGACACCGAATCGCTTCGATGTCCAGATCACCAGCAGCAGAACCGTTCCCGTCACCAGGACGAGGACGGCGGACAGCGCAGCGAGTGTGGCGTAGGAGCCCCCGTTGAACACTTCGAGGATTCGAAAGCCGAGGACGACGTTGTTCGTTCCGGACAGGATCGCCGAAGCCGTGAGGTCACCGACGATGCGGATGAACAGCAGAGCCCATCCGCCCACCAGTCCGGGCAGCATGAGGGGTGCGTAGATGCGTAGGAACGTTTTCCAGTCCCTGCCGCCGCTGATCCTGGATGCCTCGGCGAGTTCGCGGCCGACGACGGCGACTGCCGCGTCGGAAGCGATGGAAGCCTGTGGGAGGTATATCGCCAGGTATCCCACTAGCAGGATAATCCAGGTGCCGCCGAGGTGGAAGGGTGCGCCGCCGAGGAGGAGCAGGATTCCCACGGCGATGACCATGTGGGAGATCGACGAGGGGAGTTTGATGGCTGCGTCCAGGATTTGGGTCGCACGACTGCGTCGCTGGGCGATATAGATGGAGACGATTGCGGCAGCAGAGATGCCGATCAGCCCGCCGACGAGGCCCAGTCCGAGGCTGTTGGTGAAGGCCTGTTGTGTCTTGGGATCTGCGAACAGCGCAGTGTGGAAGGCTTCGAAGCCGAGCGAATCCCATTTGATCTTGGGAGTCCAGTAGCCGTTGAGGGCCACGAGGAACAGTCCGGCCATGGGCAATACGGTCGACAGGGTGACGTAGAGCAGGACGATCCCGCGGACGATGGGCCGCCATCTGCCCAGGCGGGTGATTTTGTGCGTGGCGCTCTTGCCGGTCATGCTGCTGAAGCGTGAGGTTTTCAGAATTCTGTACTGGACGAAGTACGAGATCCCGACGAACACCATGACGATAGCGCTCAGCCCGAGTGCGAGATCTTCTTCCGGGGGGTAGGAGAAGGTCAGCAATTGGACGATGCGCACCGCGATGACGTCGATGTGTGCGGGGGTTCCGATGATGGCGGCGATCGAGAACATGCCGAAGCCGAACCATGTGCAGAGCAGGAATCCGGCACCGATCGAGGGCGCCAGGGCGGGGATGGTGACGCGGCGCAAGGTGGTGAGGTAACTGGCGCCGCTCAGTCGCGAGGCTTCTTCGAGACTGGAGTCGAACGTGGTCATCGCCGCGGAGACGTTCATGTAGACGTAGGGCACTGCGTAGATGGTGTAGACCATGACCAGTCCGTACCAGGTGTTGATGTCGAACGGTCCGCTGTCGAGGTGAATCCCGATCAGCTCCAGACCATCCCGTAGCCATGCGTTGATCAGCCCGGCCTTGGGTGAGAGGAGCATCGTCCATCCCACCGCTCCGGCGATGGGAGGAAGTAGGAACGGCAGGTACGGGAGGACGTCGTTGAGTATTCCCATGCGGGCGTCGGTGCGTTCGTTGGCCCATGCGATGAGGGTGCCGATGATGACGGCCATCACGCTGCTGGCGGCAACGACGACGACGGTGTTCAGGATCAGTTTCCCAAGGTCGGGAATCGCCAAGGTGCGTCGAATGGCATCGAAACTGAGAGTGCCGTTCTGCCAGAACATGTCGACCACGACGTTCAACAGTGGAACGCACACGATGACGATCAGGCCCGCGGCGATCAGGAGGGCGACGAGGTTGAAGCTCGTGGGTGCTGCGAGTTTGCGTGGACGCGAGCCCTTTACGGGCAGGTTGTCTGTGGGTGGAAGGGTGTGTGTGGTCGTCACGAGGCGGCCTTCTCGAGCTCGCGTGCGTCGGTGGTGGAGGTACTCGAAGTGTTCGGGAAGACCATGACGTCCTCGGGTCGGATTCCGATCCAGACGGTGTCGTCGACCTGGAAGCGTCCGTGTTGGCTCGTCCAGACCCTGGATCGCACCTCGGCGGACCGAATGATGTACTCGGTGTGTGTTCCCATGAACAAGGACGCGACGATCCGGCCCTGGAACCCGTTCATGTGCGTCGGCTGCTCGTGAAAGAGGTGACCGGCTTCTGGTCGCCAGAGCAGGGTCGCCTGCTCGGGTGAGCCGGATTCCGGGCCGGTGTGAATCTCGCCGACGTCGGTCGCGTAGATGGCGGCGGCGCTACCTGTGACCCGGCGCCCGGGCAGCTCGTTGGTGTTCCCGATGAATTTCGCGACGTATTCGGTCGACGGGCGGCTGTAGATCTCGGCAGGCGTGCCGAGCTGCTGCACTCTTCCCTTGTCGAGAACTGCTATTCGGGTCGCGAGCTCCATGGCCTCGGCCTGGTCATGGGTGACGAACAGAGCTGTGAATCCGAGCCGCCGCTGAGTGGCGAGCAGTTCGATACGTAGTTGCTCACGAACCTTGGCGTCGACATTGGACAACGGTTCGTCGAAAAGCACGACGTCGGAGTCGTTGACGAGCGCGCGGGCAAGTGCGACCCGCTGCTGTTGTCCACCGCTGAGCTGGGCGGGGTATTGGTCGCCGAGGTCACCGATACCCACCAGAGTGAGCGCGGCGTCGACCTTGTCCTTCATCGCTGCGCGGGACGGGCGTCGAGTGCGCTGATTCTCGAGGGGGTATTGGACGTTCTTGCGGGCCGTCATGTGGGGCCAGAGGGCGTACGACTGGAACATCATGCTCAATTGGCGTCGTTCAGGCGGTACACAGACCCCTGCTGCGCTGTTGAACACGGCTTGGCCGTTTACCTGAATTGTTCCCGAGTCTGGCGTCTCGAGCCCTGCTACCGACCGCAGCAGGGTGGTCTTGCCGCATCCGCTCGGTCCGAGAAGGACGATGAACTCGCCGCGGTCGATGTGGATGGTGGCGTTGTCGATCGCACTGACAACGGCGCCGTCTCGGCGTCGGAACCGTTTCGACAGATTTTCGATGGCCACGGAGTGATTCATGCTTCCTCTTTCCCAGTTCGCGCCTGGAGTTCGACCGTCCCCTGCTCAGCAGGATGAGATCGGCGTCACTGTCCGATTATTGTCGGCGTATTTGTGACGATCGTCAATAGTTTGCGATTAATTCGCGCGGCTACGCTAGATTCACAACACACTCTCCCGAAGGAGTCGTATGGTCAGCGCAGGTCAGCACCACTTTCTCGAGCAGATGCGAGTCCGCACCGCCGACGGGACACGGGCGCGTCAGATGTTGGTCACCTTGATGGCCGACTACTGGCTGGCAGAGGGGGCGCTTGCGCCGTCCGGTGTATTGGTGGATCTGATGTGCGATTTCGGCGTGTCCGAATCAGGCAGCCGCACGCTGTTGAGCCGGCTGACCAAAGAGGGGCGCCTGGTTGTGGTCAGGGAAGGCCGGCGAACCTTCTACTGCCTGTCCGAGCAGGCCAGAGTTCGCCTGGCGTCGGGACTGCGACGAATCGCCGACTTCGGTCATGTTCGACGTGAGGGCCCGGACCAATGGACGTGCGTCGGCTTCTCGGTCCCCGAGCAACAACGGGCGCTGCGACAACAACTCCGCAAGGGATTGTCCTGGTTGGGTTTCGCCCCGCTCTACGATGGCCTGTGGATTACGCCGAGGCCGGTGGCCCGTGATGCGGCGGCACTGATCACCAAGTTGGGCATCGATTCCGCCTCGCTCTTCGAGGGAAAGATCGACGGTATCGGGCTCGGCCACGGCAACCCGACCGACGCCTGGGACCTCACCGTGATCGAGGGGTTGTACCGGGAGTTCCTCGACGGTGCGGAACCGCTGCTCGGAGGACTCGACGAGGTGAGCCTCGACCCGGCCTCGGCGCTGGTCCTTCGTACCGAACTCGTCAATGTCTGGCGGTCGTTTCCGAGGATCGACCCTGATCTGCCACTGGATCTGCTTCCGGAGGATTGGCCGCGGTCGGATGCCCAAGGCGTATTTGTCCGTCTCTACGATTCACTCGCTCCGGCCGCGATGCGCCGGGTGCGGGGCGTGCTGGACCGCAACGCCCCGGACTACGGACAGCATGTCTCGGCTCACATCATCGGCACGCGGACCAGTACCTGGCTCGATTGATGCCCGCGGAGCGCGCCCAATGTATCGCATTCTATGGACGTTCGTGTCAATTATGAGATACGTCTGAGAGGCATTGCGTCACCCTGTGGGGGAAGTTGTGCGACGCATGGTCGAACAGTGGATCGAGGAGTCCATCGCGACCCGTTTCCCGACCTAGCCTCACGGGGTCGTCGAGGTCCCGCTTTGGGGCACTTCGATATCCATCAGTTCCACGTTGATTGCGACGGCGGGGTCTATGTCTGCCAGAAGTGTCCTGAGCCTGGCCAGTGCCAATGGTCCCAAGCCCCTCCACAGAACCTCGAAGACCTGGCGCGCCTCGCCCTGAGGCCAGTCCATCGGTAGCAGCTGCTGCGGCAGCGCGGGGTCCAACGCGGCGATTCTCCGCCAGTCGCGCAGCACGGTCGTCCGCAACACCAACGCCCGGTCCGCGGTCAGCTGCCCCCGGATGATCGCGGCTGCCTCATCGGCGTGGGTGTCGAGGAAGGTGTCGTACTCCTTCCGCACGGCCCGGAGGTCGAAGGCTCGGCTCGGCGTCATCTCGGAGTCGCCGCAAGCGAAGAACTCCCCGCGAAAAAGTGCCAAGTGCACGCCCAGATCGGAGCCGATCCGGGACGCGTGGTCGCGTCGGTCCCAAGGGCAGACCCAGACTGCATCTGCAAACATCGCGAACCCGCCGTTCTCGAGCAATGTTCGAAGGCGTTGGCGAAGTATCCGCTGGGTCTCGGGGACCGAGAACACGGCCACGGTCCACTGTCCGTCCCAGAGCGGTGCGGGGGTTCCGAACCTCACCACGGCACCGAGCTTCGCGCGGTGGGTCAGCCGTGCCGTGTCGCTGATGTCGTAGGTCACCGTCCGTCCCCGACGATGCGGGACGAGTAGTCCCCGCTTCACGATGCGGCTCAGCGCCGATCGGGCACCAGAGGACGATATGCCGAATTCGGCGAGCAACCGCACGACCGCTTCGGACGTCAGGCCGCCCGCGTCCTCGAAGGTGTAGTCCGCCAGTAAGGCTCCCAACAACGCCTGCGAGCTGGACCCGGCCTGTTGCCGTGGTAAATCGACGACCTCCGGGTCGGGCCACCGGTCCTCGTTGGCATTCGTCATCTGGGCTTCCTCTCTTTGTCATGCACCATCTTCACAGATCCCGCCGGAGTATTGCAGTTAAAACGACGGTCACATATTCTTGTGCAAACATTTGTCCGGTCATCCACGCGAAAGAGGCCACTCGATGGCAGCAGAGACAATGCGTCACGGCGACTGGGACCCGCTCGCCGCCATACACGAGACCGACCCCTCGGCGGAGCACGCCAGACTCCGGGGACAGTGCCCGGTTGCGCATACAGAACGATTCGGTGGGTTCTGGACATTGAGTCGATACGAGGACGTGGTGGCGGCGGCGCGGGACACCGACCTTTTCGCCAGCCGCTACAAAACCACCATTCCAGATTCGACGGGGCCCACCCGACCTCCTCGGCCGCCCCTGGAATCGGATCCGCCCGAGCATCGCCAGTACCGCGATCTGTTGAACAAATACTTCTCCCCCCAACGTATTCGAGCCATCGAGCCGGCCATTCGGCGAATTGCACGGGATCTATTGGGTTCGGCAGTTGCGGCAGGACGGGCGGAGGTCGTCGAGTCGGTCGCCTACCCCCTGCCCGCCCAAGTGTTGTGCACCTTTCTCGGGATCCCCACCGCGGACGCCGCCGGGATCAAAGAGATGGCGAACGCGGTGCTGGCAGCCGGTACCCAGGGAGATGCAGCTCGACACAGCCAGGCCAACGACCGGCTCTACGCGTACGTCGAGGCACTCGTGGAGCGGCGCCGACAGCAACCGCTCACCCCGGAGACCGACGTGACCACCGGCCTTCTCACAGGTGAGATCAACGGGCGTCTGCTGAGTAACGACGAAGTGGTCGCAGTCCTACGCCTGCTCCTTCAGGCCGGGCACGGCACTACGACCAACGGCATCGGCAGCGTGATCGCCTTCCTCGCCAGCCATCCCGAGGAGCAGCGACATCTGCGGGAGAACCCGGATGCGATTCCGACAGCGATCGAAGAGATCCTGCGCGTCTGGTCACCGGCCCGACTCCTGGCCAGGACTGCCACCCGAGATGTCGACCTCCACGGGCGAACCATTCCCGCAGGCGACAAGGTCGCCCTCATGTGGTCCTCCGCCAATCGGGACGCGACGGTATTCGACGACGCCGACCGTTGCGTGATCGACCGCCGCCCGAACCGTCACGTTGCCTTCGGCCACGGAATTCATACCTGCCTGGGCGCCCCCTTGGCGCGTGCCGAGTTGCGGATCGTGGTGGAGGAACTGTTTGCGTTGACCGACGAGATTGTTCTCGACGGCGAACCGGTACAGGCCGGTTGGCCCCATATCGGCTTGTCTGCCTTGCCGATCCGGTTCACCCCGGCCACCGGGCATCGAACTCTCGACTACGGGTCAGATCTCCGATCGGGCGAACGCATCACGGTCGTCTCCGAGGTGCGAGACGTGGCCGATCGCGTAGTGGAACTGACGCTGGCTGATCCCGGCGGGAGTGCACTGCCACGGTGGGAACCTGGCGCGCACATAGAACTGCGCCTTCCTACGGGACTGGCCCGCCAGTACTCTCTGTGCGGAAACCCTGAGGAGTCCGACACATGGACCATCGCTGTCCTTCGTGAGGACGACAGCCGCGGCGGTTCGGCGTTCGTTCACGAGATGATCAAGGCCGGCGATTCACTCACTGTGGCAGGTCCGAAGAATCATTTTCCGCTGGTCGACGCCGATCGGTACCTGTTCGTCGCCGGAGGGATCGGGGTGACTCCCATGCTCACCATGGCGCGGCGGGTCCTCGACCGGCGCCGTCCGTTCGAGTTCCACTACATCGGCAAGCAGCGCACGTCGATGGCGTATGCCGATACCGTCGCAGAGCTTCCCGCCGCTCGGCTGCACGAATCCGCGGTGTCCGGCCGGCCCGACCTGCTTGCGGTGATAGCCGCACAGCCGCCGGGGACGGCCGTATACTCTTGCGGCCCTGAATCTTTGCTGTCCGAGCTCGAAGAGTCCTGTCGGGTGGCCGGGCAGGAGCTACACGTCGAGTGGTTCTCTCCGAAGCCCGGCGCGAATGTCGGCGGCGATGGTGCGCTCGAATCGTTCCGAGTGCAGCTGGAGCGGTCTGACGTACAGGTGACGGTGCTTCCGGGTCAGTCGATCATCGACGCGTGCGCCGAGGCGGGTGTGGTCATACCCGGATCGTGCTTCGAAGGAACGTGTGGTTCCTGCGAGACTCGCGTGATCGATGGAACGCCAGATCATCGCGATTCGGTACTCGATCAGTCGCAGCGTGAGGAGGGGCAGGTGATGATGCCGTGCGTGTCCCGCTCATGCACCGAGGCTCTGACTCTCGACGCGTGACCAACGCTGTAAATGCCGAGCCGGTGGAGCGGCAACTGCCCTCAGCTGGACCCGAACCCGCCCGCCGAGCTGTTGCCAAAGGACTGGCCCGGCCGTCACGCCCGTGGAATGCTGCGCGGCATGGACCGCGGGCTCACCGGATGCTCGGGCTGAATCCTCTGCGTGTCAGCGAGGCGGAGCACTCACGCGCAGCCCGTCGACGATGAGGTCTAGGATCCGCGCGGCGCGGGCCTCGCCTCCGGCCGCGGGATCGATCCGCCACAGGACGCTCAGTTGGAGGAGGACGTCTTCTGGATCTAATCCAGGTTTGAGGACACCGTCGGCGGCACCGGCTTCGAGAAGTTGCGCGATCGCCACGACGAAAGGCCGGTAGTGCTCGTCGTCCACGCCACCGCTCGTGGCCGCGTGGATCACTTCCGCGAAACCGAACTTCAATCGCCCGTAGCGGGCGATCTCTTCGAACCATCGCCGCAGCGCAACGAGTGGGGGTGACGACTCGAGGAGTTCCGGGACGAGGTCGATCAATTTCTGGAGTTCCTGCCGATACAGGGCAAGGATCAGCGACTCTCGATTCGGGAAATGCCGGTAGAGCGTGCCGATCCCGATTCCGGCCTGCTTGGCGATCGCGGTGAGGGAGACCTCGTTGTTTTCGGCTGCGGCAGTGCGTGCGACGGCGAGGATTCGCTCACGGTTGAGGCGCGCATCGGACCGGGTCGGTCTGCGGGGCGACGCGTCCACGGGTACTCCTTCTCGATCGATTGCAAAGCGGAGGGTCCTCCGTTACGGTGGAAGTAACCGGAGGGCACTCCGTTTCATTCTGGCACATGAAGGTGGGACGCCATGACCGAGTTTGTACTGGTCACCGGTGGCAGCGGCTACGTCGCGGGCTGGTGCATCGTCGAGTTGCTGCGGCGCGGATTTGACGTGCGCACGACCGTCCGCAACTCGGGCAAGGAGAACGAAGTGCGGGCAGCGGTGTCCGGCGTGGTCGACGTCGATCCGGGCCGCCTGACATTCGCCGTCGCAGATCTCACCGCAGACGCCGGCTGGGACGACGCCGTCGACGGGGTCTCCTCTGTGCTGCACGTGGCGTCGCCGCTGGGAATCTCCGCCTCCGTCGCCGAAGACGTGCTGATCGCCTCGGCGCGTGACGGCGCAGTCCGGGTTCTGCGCGCCGCTACTGCGGCGAAGGTGCGACGTGTAGTGATGACGTCCGCCGCCAACGCGGCGAGCCCCTCCTCCTATGCGACCGACGGCGTCACGGACGAAGAGTTGTGGACCGATCCCGACGATCCCACACTGATTCCGTATCGCCGGTCGAAGACACTCGCCGAGCGGTCGGCCTGGGACTTCATGCGCGAGCAGGACGGCGTGACCGAGCTGACGACGGTGTTGCCCGGCGCCGTGTTCGGCCCGGTCCTCACCACCGCCAACCTCGGATCCGTCGCGATCATCCAGCGGATGATCTCCGGCCGCATGCGCGGAGTCCCGCGCATCGGACTGGAGATCGTCGACGTCCGCGACCTCGCCGACATCCACATCCGCGCCATGACCTCGCCGGCGGCGGGCGGGGAACGGTTTCTGGCGACCGGAGACTTCAGATGGATGCGAGAAATGGCCGAAGTCCTGCACTCCGGCCTCGGCGATCGAGGCCGGAAGGTGCACACGCGTCAACTCCCCGACTTCGCCGTTCGTCTCGCCGCCCGCTACCTCGATCCGTCGCTGCGGGAGATCACCCCGGCGCTGGGTCGGCGGAATCGGCACAGCACCGACAAGGCGCAGCGTGTGCTCGGCTGGGAACCCCGTTCTCCCGATCAGACGGTATTGGACTGCGCACGAGACCTCGTGGAGAAGGGTGCCGTCTGACGCCGTGATCCGAGCGCCGGCCAACGGGTGACCGGACCCTGCTCGTCGGGGAACAATGAGACGAAGCCGCCGGTGACCGTCCACCGCGCGAATGTATTCCCGATCGCCCAGGAGGCGCTCACCATGGACTATCTCGTCACCATGACGACCCACGTCCCCGAGGGAACTTCGGAAGTAGCCGTTCAGGACATCCGCGACCGCGAGGCCGCACATTCACGTGAACTCGCGGCACAGGGGCACCTACTGCGACTGTGGCGCCCGCCGCTGAAACCCGGCGAATGGCGCACGCTCGGCCTGTTCGCCGCCGATGACGGGGACGGGCTCGAGAAGGTTCTCGCCTCGATGCCGCTGCGGGTGTGGCGCACCGACGAGGTCACGCCGCTCGCGTCGCACCCGAACGACCCGCCCGGACACGTCGAGAAGCCCGGACCGCCCGCGCCGGAAGCCGGGGGCAGCGAGTTTCTGACAACGTTCACGGTCACCGTCCCGGAAGGCACACCCGGCGAGACCGTCGATGCCACCACCGCGCGCGAGGCCGACCGCGCGCGGGAGCTGGCCGGGCAGGGACACCTGCTGCGGCTCTGGACGCTGCCCGGCCAGGGCCACTCGCTGGGTCTGTGGTGGGCCCGGGAGGCCGCCGAGATGCAGGCGATCCTGACGTCGCTGCCGATGGATGCCTGGATGAGCGTGCAGACCACGCCGCTCACCCGGCACCCCAGCGACCCGGCGGTCACCGGCAGCTGACGACGGCAGAGTGGGTGCGATCCCGGCGACTCTTGTCAGGAGTTCCGCCGAGGGGCTTGACTGAAATGTGCTCGACGGCACCGTCGAGCCTGTGCTGACTACACACAGACAGTGAGGATGCAGATGCCAACCCATCAGGCTGTTCACGTCCAGGGCCCCGGCGAACCGCTGACGCTCGTCGAAGTCGACACGGTGTCACCCCCGCGCGACCACGTACGCCTAGCCGTCTCCGCGTGCGGCGTGTGCGGTACCGACCACGGATTCGTCCACGGCGGGTTCCCCGACATGTCGTGGCCACTCACACCGGGACACGAGATCGCCGGAACGATCGCCGAGGTCGGCGAAGGCGTGGACAACTACTCAGTCGGCGACCGCGTGGCAGTCGGTTGGTTCGGTGGTCACTGCAACAAGTGCATCCCCTGCCGTAAGGGCTTGTTCATCAACTGCGAGAAGTTGCAGGTTCCGAGTTGGCAGTACCCGGGCGGTTACGCCGAGTCGGTGACGGCGCCGGCCAATGCACTGGCCCGTATTCCCGAAGAGCTGTCCTTCGCCGAGGCCGCACCCATGAGCTGCGCCGGCGTCACCACGTACGATGCGCTCCGCAAGACCAAGGCGGTCCCGGGTGACCGCGTCGCTGTCCTCGGTATCGGCGGACTCGGCCACCTCGGTGTGCAGTTCGCCCGGGCGATGGGATTCGAGACGATCGCCATCGCCCGTGGCGCGCACAAGGCGGACGACGCCCGCGAACTCGGCGCTCACCACTACATCGACTCCACCGCCGGCGACGTCAGCAACGCGTTGCAGGCACTCGGTGGCGTGTCGGTCGTTCTCGCGACCGCGGCAAATTCGAAAGCCATGGGTGACACGGTCGGCGGGCTGCTTCCGCAGGGAGAACTCACCGTCGTCGGGGTCACCCCCGACCCATTACCGATCAGTCCGCTGCAGCTGATCACTCCCGGCCTCAACGTGACCGGTCACCCCTCCGGCACCGCCCGCGACGTCGAGGAGACGATGCACTTCGCTGTCCTGTCGGGAGTGCGCGCCCGAATCGAGGAACGGCCTCTGGCCCAGGCCGCGGAGGCCTACGCTGCGATGGAGGAAGGAAAGGCGCGCTATCGCATGGTCCTCACCATGTGAACCTTCCGGCACGGGCGGGTCTGCACCCTAGGAGGTGGCCGTGATGTCGAGGAATGTCACGGCAGCCGGGACGGTGAGTGTCCGATGACCGAAGGATCGGCGACCAGCGGTTCCGAGCGCGCGGCGGGCGGGCAGCGCTTGCTCGCGATCCTGCTGGCGATGGCGATGTTCGTCCTGGTGGTCGACACGTCCCTGATGAACGTGTCGATCTCGTCGGTGGTTCGCGATCTCGACACGACCGTCAGCGGCGTCCAGGCCGCGATCGCCCTCGAGGCGCTGGTATCTGCGGCCTTCATCTTGATCGGCAGTAAGGTCGGCGATCTCATCGGACGCAAACGCGCCTACGTGCTGGGTCTGCTCGGCTACGCAGTCGGTGCGACGGCGATGGCGCTCGCGCAGAGCCTGACAGCGGTCATCGTCTTCTGGGCCGTGCTGGGCGGAATCGGCGCATCACTCCTGCTGCCCGCGATGCAGTCCCTCATTCACGGTAACTTCGAAGGAGACGCCCAGAAGAAGGTCTACGCCCTGGTCGGGGCGGCGGCCGCGATTGCCGCGGCGGTCGGACCGCTGCTCGGAGGTTTCATCACCACCTTCCTTTCCTGGCGTATTGCGTTCGTGCTCGAGGTCGTCATCATCGCGATCGTGCTCTCCGGCATCAGACTCGTCCGGGATGTGCGGTACACCGGACCTCGGCACATCGACACGGTCGGCGCGGCGCTGTCCGTGCTGGGCATGGGCGGCATCGTGCTGGGAATCCTGGTGTGGCAGGAGGGCGGCGAAGCCGTTGCCGCGCTTCTGGTGATCGGTGCGCTGGCACTGGCCGGACTGGCGTACTGGCTCGTGCGGCGCAAGCGGCGCGGCGAACCGACCCTGCTGGACCCGGATCTGTTCAGGTCCAAGGTCTTCCGGCTGGGGATCACCCAGCAGATGCTTCAGCAGATAGCGCTGGGCGGCACCATGATTGCGTTGCCGATCTACCTGCAGATGGTGCTCGAGTACAACGCGATGCAGGCGGGCCTGTCCCTCGCACCGCTGTCCCTCAGCATGTTCGCGGTCGCGTTGCTCGCCGGGAAGAAGGCCGGGGATCGGCGGCCCAGCGGCATCGTCCGGTGGGGATTCCTTCTGCTGACGGTCGGGATAGCCGTCCTGATCCCGATCGTGCCCCGGGCCGAGTTCGGCTGGGCACTGGTGCTCCCGCTGATCGTCGCGGGTTCGGGGTTGGGACTGCTGGTGTCGCAGCTGAACAACTACACGCTCGCCCCGATCTCGGACGAACGGGTCAGCGAGGCCGCCGGCACCAACTCGGCGGCGGGCTCGTTCGGGCTGTCGTTCGGGTTGGCGTTCGCCGGCGCCATCATGCTGGCAACGCTGTCCTTCACCTTCACCGCGATGGCGCAATCGAGCACCGTCCTCCCGCCTGCAGACCAGCAGCACGTGGCGCAGGTGCTCGAGAGCGACGCGGAAGTCATGAGCAACACCCAACTCGAGGAATTGCTGGTCGACCAACCCCCGGAGATTCAGGACGAGATCATCCGCATCAACACGGACGCGCGACCTCTCGCTTTGCAGATAGCGTTGCTCGTGCCGATACTGGCCGGTCTGCTCGGGCTCCTCAACTCGTTCCGCATGATGCGCGTGCGGGACCCCGTGTGATCCGGACCGAATCGAGGACCGTAGCTGACCTCTGGGCGTGGCAGGGTGAGGTCCATCCGATCCGCACACCCCGAAAGGACGGCACTGATGACCCGCGAAATCCAGGTGACCTTCGATTGCGGCGACCCGGCGGCGCTCGCGAGTTTCTGGGCCGAGGCCCTCGGCTACCGGATCCAGGACCCGCCGCCCGGGTTCGACACGTGGGACGCCGCGCTCGCTGCGATGGGAATCCCACCCGAGCGTCGCAACGACGCGTCGGCACTGATCGACCCCGACGGATCCGGTCCGCGGATCTTCTTCCAGCGTGTCCCGGAGGGCAAGACCGCGAAGAACCGGGTGCACCTCGACGTTCGTGCGGCCCCGGGATCGACGGGTGACGAGCGGATGGCGGCGCTGGAAGAGGAATGCACGCGACTGGTCGCCCTCGGCGCGACGCGGGTTGCGCGATTCGAGCCCGCGCCGCCGCTGCAGGGCGGCCACATCGTGCTCACCGACCCCGAGGGCAACGAGTTCTGCCTCGACTGACGCGCCGGAGAAGTTCCGGCCGATCGGCGACCACGGCATGCAACGATGAGGTGCCGAGATCAGTCGCTGTGGGAAGGGACGCAGATGTCCGAGCGATCAGACACCCCCGCCGACGACCCGTTCCGCGGCCGGCAGCCGACCAGTCACGAGCAACGGGCGGGTCAGCCGTGGGATGCGTCGTACCAGGACGGCCCCGCGCCGTGGGACATCGGGCAGCCGCAGCCGGCAATCGTGCGCCTGGCCTCGGGCGGTGGATTCGCCGGCGCGGTTCTCGATGCGGGCTGCGGAACCGGCGACAACGCACTTCATGTGGCGTCGCTGGGGTTGCCGGTTCTGGGTGTCGATGTCGCCGAGACCGCGGTGGCGATCGCACGGGAGAAGGCCGGGGCGCGCGGAATCGATGCCGAGTTCGTGGTGGGCGATGCGTTCGAGCTGGGGCGTCTGGGCCGCACGTTCGAGACGGTGCTGGACTGCGGCCTGTTCCACACTTTCGAGTGCGAGGAGCGGCAAGACTACGTGACGAGTCTGGCGTCGGTGACCGAGCGTGGCGCAACCCTGTACGTGTTGTGCTTCAGCGACGTCGACCCGGACAACAGTGGCCCGCATCCGGTCGGTGAGGACGAGCTGAGAGCGGCATTCGGCCGCGGCGCCGGCTGGAATGTCGAGGCTGTCGAGCCGAGCCGGATCGAGACGACGTTTGCCGCGGAAGGCATGCCGGCCTGGTTGGCGACGATCACACGGATCTAGGGACGCGGGAGCGTCGCTGGTCCCTCCGCTCCCCTCGGATCTGGCTCTGGGCGCGCCCTGTTTCGGGGTCGTAGTGTGAGGTGACTCACCAAAATAAGTGATGTGGATCACACTTGCTCGGTGCCCGATCTGCACCGCTGTCCGAGGACGGACGGTAGGCCGGCAGTCGGCGCTCCCGGTCAACGCCTTCTGGAGGAAATGTGGACAGTACCGTTCCCGAACACACCGACAGTTCCGGTCTCGGTAAGGGCCTGAAACGCCGGCACATGAACCTGATCGCCCTCGGCGGCGTGATCGGTGCCGGCCTGTTCGTGGGCAGCGGCGTCGTCATCGGCGGCGCGGGACCCGCCGCGATCATCTCCTTCCTCATCGCCGGCATCATCACGTTGCTGATCATGCGGATGCTGGCGGAGATGGCGGTGGCCAGGCCGGTGGTCGGATCGTTCTATGTCTACGCCCGCCAGGCCCTCGGTCGTCGGGCCGGGTTCGCCACGGGGTGGATGTACTGGTACTTCTTCGTGATCGTCGTCGCGGTCGAGGCCATCGCCGGTGGCCGGATCCTGCAGCTCTGGATACCCATGGTCCCGCTGTGGATCCTGAGCCTGGGACTGATGCTCCTGCTGACGGCCACCAACATGGTGTCCGCCCGCTCCTACGGCGAGTTCGAATACTGGTTCTCGTCGATCAAGGTGGTCGCGATCGTCCTGTTCCTCGGGATGGGCTCCCTCTGGATCACCGGACTGTGGCCCGATTCCACACCGGGACTCGGCAACCTCGTGAGTCACGGTGGTTTCACCCCGCTGGGCTGGGGCGCGGTGCTCGCTGCGGTCGTCCCCTGCGTCGCCTTCTACACCGGGGCCGAGATCGTGACGATCGCCGCCGCCGAGTCGGAGGAGCCGAAACGCGCTGTTGCCCGGGCCATGCGGTCGATCGTCGTGCGGATCGTGACGTTCTACGTCGGGTCGATTCTCGTGGTCGTCGCGATTCAGCCGTGGGACAGCGAGAGCGTCGGTGTGAGTCCGTACGCCTCGGTGCTCGAAGTACTCGGAATTCCCGGCGTGGCCACGATCATGAACTTCATCGTCCTCACCGCGGTACTCTCCTGCTTGAACTCCGCCCTGTACACCACGTCCCGAATGCTGTTCGCACTCACCCGGAACGGCGACGCCCCCAAATTCTTCACCAAACTGTCCCGCAACGGCGTGCCGCGTCGCGCCATTCTGCTCGGCACCACCATCGGATACATCTCCGTCGCCTGCACGTACGTGTGGGGCGACATCGTCTTCAACTTCCTCGTCAACTCCTACGGGGCTGTCGCGCTCTTCGTGTACCTTCTGATCGCCATCTCCCAGGTGGTACTCCGCCGCAGACTCGAGCACGAAGATCCTGCGGCACTGCAGCTCCGGATGTGGCTGTTCCCGTGGCTGAGCTACGCCACCATCGCGCTGATGGCCACGGTCATCCTCGCGATGGCCTTCCTGCCGACCACCCGCTCGCAGTTCCTCATGAGCGGTCTCACCCTGATCGCCATCCTGATCAGTTACGAGGTGCGCAGGTGGATGGGCAAGGCCGGAATCGACTCCGAGTCGCTGTCCGCCGCTCCCCCGATCGGCTCGTCGGACGAGTCCGTCGCGGAGGCCGAGAAGCGCATCGAGTCGGTGGAGACGCTCGGCGGCTCGGACATCGAACTGATCGCGGCGGCGCAGCAGGAGCCGAATTCCCGTCGCCACCACAGGAGGCAGTCGTGACCCCTAGACGGGGGTGAGGTGTCGGGCGAGATAGGTGGCGGTGGCGGAGTCGGCGGTCCCGGCGACGGTCGCCGGGGGTCCGGAGGCGATGATGCGTCCGCCGTTGTCTCCGCCGCCCGGCCCGAGATCGATCATCCAGTCAGCCGACGACACGACCGACATGTCGTGTTCGACCAGCACGACGGTGTTGCCGGCCTCGACGAGACGACGCAGCACCACCATGAGGCGGTCGACGTCGGCCGGATGCAGTCCGGTGGTGGGTTCGTCGAGGACGTAGAGGGTGTGACCGGATCGGATGCGCTGCAGTTCGCTGGCGAGCTTGACCCGTTGCGCTTCGCCACCCGACAGGGTGGTGGCCGATTGTCCGAGCCGCAGGTATCCGAGACCGACCTCGACCAGCATGTCCAGGCTTTTCACCGCTGCCGGAACGTGGTCGAGGAAGTCGCGGGCATCGTCGACCGTCATCGTGAGCACTTCGGCGATCGTCCGGCCGTCGACGAGGATCTCGAGGGTCTCCGCGTTGTACCGTGCGCCGGCGCAGGTCGGGCACGGTGCGGAGGCCTCGGGCAGGAACAGCATGCCGACGGTGATCGACCCGGCTCCCTCACACTCCTCGCATCGGCCCCCGATGACGTTGAACGAGAACCGGCCGGGACGGTATCCCCGCTCGCGGGCCGTGGGATCGGCAGCGAACAGACGCCGGATCACATCGAAGAGTCCGGTGTAGGTCGCGAGATTCGAGCGCGGCGTCCGCCCGATGGGGGTCTGGTCGACCCGGACCAGCCGGTCGAGGTGCCCGAGCCCCTGCGTGGCCACGACCGTCGGCTGGGTGTCGTTCTCGCGGGCGTCGGCCGCCGCGGTGGTGAAGTCTTCGGTCTCGGCTTCCGCAGTCTCGGTGCCGGGTTCGGTGTCGACGCCGAGGTGCTGGGACACGACGTCGGTGAGCACCCGGCTGACGAGCGTGGACTTTCCCGATCCGGACACCCCGGTGACGGCGGTGAGCACCCCGAGCGGTATCCGTACGGTCAGATCCCGCAGGTTGTGCATGGTGATGCCGGCGAGTTCGATCCACCGGCCCGGCGGGACCGGTGCCGGATGGCGGGCGGGGGCTTCGAAAAGGTATCGGCGAGTGACCGATTCGGTGACGTGCTCGAGTCCGTCCACCGTGCCGCTGTACAGGACCCGCCCGCCGTGCTCGCCGGCCCCGGGACCGACGTCGACGATCCAATCGGCTGCCCGGACGACGTCGAGGTTGTGTTCGATGACGAAGACGGAGTTACCCGCCGCCCGCAGTCGCCGCACGGCGGAGACCAGCGCCTCGGTGTCGGCGGGATGCAGGCCCGCGGACGGTTCGTCGAGGACGTACAGCACTCCGAACAGACCCGATTGCAGCTGGGTCGCCAACCGCAGGCGCTGCAGCTCACCCGGCGAGAGGGTGGTGGTGGATCGGCCGAGACTCAGGTACCCCAGCCCGAGCTCGGTCAACCCCGCGAGGCGTCCGAGAAGGTTGTCCACCAACGCCGCCGCTGCCTGTTCGGTTGCCGCGGAGGCGGTGGAATCGTGTGAGAGAACTGCTGTTTCGAGGACCGTGGCCAGATCGGCCAGGGACAGCTCGCCGGCCTCGGCCACGTCGAGGCCGGCGAACCGCACCGCCAACGCCTCCGGGCGCAGCCTCTTGCCGTTGCAGGCGCTGCAGGGGCGGGACACCAGATAGCGTCCGACCTTCGCCCGCTGCGTTGCGCTCTTCGTCGTGGCGAAGGTGTGCAGGACGTAGGTGCGGGCGCTCGAGAACGTTCCCTGATAGTCCCGCACCATCTTTCCCGGGTCGCGGATCGGAGACACCGTGACCGTGGGTTGTTCGTCGGTGGTGAGGATCCACTCCCGCCGGTCGGCCGGAAGCTCGGACCAGGGGCGGTCCACGTCGATCCCCAGAGTGTCGAGGATGTCGCGGTAATTCTTCCCCAGCCAGGCGCCCGGCCAGGCCGCGACGGCGCCGTCGCGGATACTCAGGCTCGGGTCCGGTACCAACGCGGCGACGTCGACGTCATGGGTGCGGCCGAGCCCGTGGCACGCCGGGCATCCGCCTTCGGGCGTGTTGGGCGAGAAGGCGTTCGAGTCGAGGACGGCCGCGCCCGGCGGGTAGGTCCCGGCTCGGGAGAACAGCATTCGCAGCACGTTCGAGATGTGGGTGAGGGTGCCGACCGACGACCTGACGGAGGTATGACCGCGCGCATGCTGCAACGCCACCGCCGGTGGGAGCCCGGTGATGTCCCCGACCTTGGGCGCGCCGATCTGATCCATCAGCCGGCGTGCGTACGGAGTGACGGACTCGAGGAAGCGTCGCTGCGCTTCGGCGTAGATGGTGCCGAACGCCAGCGAGGACTTGCCCGATCCCGAGACGCCGGTGAACGCGACGATGCTGTCCCGGGGAATGAACACGTCGACGTGGTCGAGGTTGTGTTCGCTGGCATCGAACACCTCGACCCCGTTGAACCCCAGGGCATGTGCCGGTTCGGCCGGTGGCGCGGGTTCGAAGGTGGGCACAACTACTCCAGAGGTCGATGCGTGCTCGGACAGGTTACCTCCCGGCCGCGAGAGCCGCGGTCAGACGATGTTCGTTTCGCCCGCCGCGATACCCGCCTGCGCGAAGCGGTCGAGCGCGAAGGAACTGATGTCGTATCCGGGTTCTCTGCCGTGGTAGAGGTCGCGCACGATCTCGCCGGTCGCCGGCCCCATCAGGAATCCGTGGCCGGAATAGCCGGTGGCGATCAGCAGGCCGTCGACCTCGGTGCAGCGGTCGATGATCTGGTTGCGGTCGGGGGTGACCTCGTACAGACCGGCCCAGCCGGTGCTGATGCCGTAGTCCAGCACTGCCGGCACCCGGGTCTCGGCGATGGTGCCCAGTCCCATCAGCCAGTCCTCGAGTTCGAATTTGAGGTTGAATCCCGCGGGCTCGTCCGGGTCGGACCAGCCGAGCAGGAGGCCCTTCCCTTCGGGGTGGAAGTAGAAGTTGGACGGAAAGTCGATGGTCAGCGACGGTGAGGATTCGGGCAGCTCGGAGAGCGGTTCGGTGAAGGCGATCTGTCGGCGGACGGGGACGACCGGGATGTTCACTCCGAGCATGGCGCCGATGCCGGCCGACCAGGCGCCGGCGGCACAGACCACGGTGCCGGTCTTGATGCGTCCGTGTTCGGTGACGACTGCGGTGATGGTGCCGCCGGTGCTCTCGATGTCGGTGACCGCGCAGTGCCGGATGATGCGGGCACCGTGCCGGCGAGCGGCGGCCGCATATCCCATCACGACCGATTCCGGGGTGGCCTTGCCGTCCTGAGGGGACCAGGAGGCGGCGAGGAGGCCGTCGGTGCCGATCAGCGGCGAGATCTTCTGTGCCTCTACGGGAGTGATCATGCGGCTCGGCACGCCGTGCCGGTTCTGCAGCGCGACGCTTTCGGTGAAGATGTCGACGTTGGTCTGGTCCGAGAGGAGGTACAGGTAGCCGTCTCGGCTGAAGTCGATCTCCTGGTCGTACTCCTGGGCGAACCGCGAATACACGTCGAGGCCGCGCAGGCCGATCGCGATGTTGGCCTCGTTGCTGAAGGAGGCGCGGACACCGCCGGCGGCCTTGCAGGTCGAGCCGCAGGCCAACTCGTCCTTTTCCAGCAGGACGACATCGGAGACCCCGGATTCGGCGAGGTGGAACGCGATGCTGGCGCCGATGACGCCGCCGCCGATCACGACGACGGACGCCTGTTCGGGAAGGTCCTTGCTCATGTCGTCCTCTTCTTTCCTTCGAGAATAGAGATGTAGTGCCCGGACCGGTCAGAATGCGGCGTTCTGCGGGGCACGCCCGCGGAGCACCATGGCTTCGCGCACGCGCTCCTGGGCGGTGGTGCGGGCCACCTCGTGGGTGGTGCGCCCCTGCGCCTGCGACGCGTCGAGCGTGTCGATGGTGCTGGCGCGCAGCTTGTTCGAGATGCTGTCGAAGACGGCGGCGGGTTCGGGCCGGATCCCGGAGTAGCGGGCGTCCATGGCCACGGCGGCCGCAACCACACCACCGGCGTTGGCGATGAAGTCGGGAACCACCGTCACCCCGCGGTCGCGCAGGATCGATTGCGCTGCGGGGCTGCTCGGCAGGTTCGCGCCTTCGACGACGATCGTGGCCGGCAGGGTCCGGGCGAGTTCGGCGTCGATGACGTCCTGCAACGCCGCCGGGATCAGGATGTCCGCGGTCACCGAGAGTTCTTCCCCGGCCGCGAGAGGCTTCGCGTCGGAGTACTGGTCGACGAGTCCGTCACCGTACTGATCACGCAGGTCGAGCAAGGTGGCGACGTCGAGCCCGTCCGGGTTGTGGATTCCGCCCTGCGAGGTGGACACGGCGACGACGGTGGCCCCGAGTTCGGCGAGGCGCTTCGCGCTCGCCGCTCCGACCGCTCCGAAGCCCTGGATGGACACGCTCAGCGAACCGGTGGACAGACCGAGGGTCTGCGCGGCGGCGTCCGCCGACTCCGCGACACCGTGGCCGGTGACGCCGAGCTGGTCGTACGGGAGCCCGCCGAGCGCGTGGGGGGTGCCCACAGCGCCGCCGCGGCCGCCGACCTCGTCGAGCATGATCGCGGCGTCCTTCTCGGTGAGCCCGACGTCGAGCCCGAAGACGTATTCCTCGGGGACCTCGTTGCGCAGTGCTCGGACGAAGGCCCGCAGCACCGCTTCCTTCGAGGAGGCGTTCGGGTCTGCCCAGATCCCGGCCTTGGCGCCGCCGTAGAACAGGTCGACCCCCGCCCACTTCCACGTCATGTTGCGGGCCAGGCGCGCGACCTCGCCGACACTGACCGTGGTGGACATGCGGGTGCCGCCCTTACCCATTCCGCGGGCGGTGTTGTCGATGACCAGGACACCGCGCATGCCGGTGCGGGCGTCGGAGACGCACACGACCTTCTCCGGTCCCCATTCGTCGATCAATTCGAACATCGTCGTTGCTCCTCGTGACTCGACAGGGGATTTCAGGCGAAGTTGACGCCCTGAGCCAGCGGCAGCTCACGGGAGTAGTTGATGGTGTTGGTCGCCCGGCGCATGTAGGCGCGCCAAGCGTCCGAGCCGGATTCGCGGCCGCCGCCGGTGGTCTTCTCGCCGCCGAATGCGCCGCCGATCTCGGCGCCGGACGTGCCGATGTTGACGTTGACGATGCCGCAGTCCGAACCGTCGGCGGCAATGAACCGCTCGGCCTCACGCTGGTCGGTGGTGAAGATCGACGACGACAGGCCCTGCGGGACGTCGTTGTGCAGGGCGATCGCTTCCTCGAACGTGTTGTAGGTCAGCACGTAGAGGATCGGGGCGAAGGTTTCGTCCTTGACGATCTCGCTCTGGGCCGGCATCCGCACGATCGCCGGCTCGACGTAGTACGAGTCTTCGCTGCTCGGGCGGCGTTTGCCGCCGACGAGGATCTCGCCGCCCTGCGCGACGGCCTTGTCGAGGGCTGCGGTCATGTTGGCGTGGGACTTGCCGTCGATCAGCGGGCCCACGAGGGTGCCGTCGGCGAACGGGTCACCGATCGGGAGGCGGCCGTAGACCTGGGAGATCCGGTCGATCAGCTCGTCGGCGATGTCCTGGTGGACGATGATGCGGCGCATCGAGGTGCAGCGCTGACCGGCGGTGCCGGCGGCGGCGAAAACGATTCCGCGGGTGGCGATGTCGAGGGCTGCCGACGGGGTGACGATCGCAGCGCTGTTGCCGCCGAGCTCGAGGATGGCGCGGCCGAACCGGGCGGCGACGCGGGGAGCGATCTGCTCACCCATCCGCTCGGAACCGGTGGCGCTGATCAAAGGCACTTTCGGGCTGTCGATGAGGGCCTGGGTGTCGGCGGCACTCGCCGAGACGAGGACATTCAGGTTGGCCGGGGCGCCGGATTCTTCCGCGGCACGGTCGAACAGCGACGAGCATGCGGCCGCGGTGAGGGTGGTCAGCTGCGCCGGCTTCCAGATCACCGAGTCGCCGCAGACGATCGCCAGGGCCAGGTTCCACGACCACACCGCGGCGGGGAAGTTGAACGCGGAGACGACACCGACCACACCGAGCGGGTGCCAGGTCTCCATCAGGCGGTGGCCGGGACGCTCCGACGGCATGGTGCGGCCGTCGAGCTGACGGGACAGACCGACTGCGAAGTCGCAGATGTCGATCATTTCCTGGACCTCACCGAGGGCCTCGGAGCGGATCTTGCCGACCTCGATGCTGATGAGGTTGGCGACGTCCTCCTTGTGCTCGGTCAGCAATTCGCCGAGCCGCTTGATCAGAAATCCGCGGACCGGTCCGGGCACGGTGCGCCACTGCAGGAACGCCTCGTGGGCGGCGTCGATCGCGGCGTCGACGTCGGTCGCGTCGGCGGCGGGGTAGGCGAAGAGGCTCTCGCCGGTGACCGGGGTGCGCGCGGTGACGGTGTTCTTCGCCCCGGTCGTGTCGAGTACCGACGGGTCGACACCACATCGCTGCAGGCTGGTGCGGGCCAGGGTGCGCAGTTCGTCGGTGGTGGGCAGGGCGATGGTTTCGGTGACGGCGGTGCTCATTTACTTAACTCCTCGAGTAGCGATGGTTGCCGGTTCTTCGATGGGTCCGCGGATTCCCAGTCGGTTGGCAACGTGGACGAGGGATTCGCGGCGGATCCCGTCGTAGAGCTCGTACTGGTCGTGCAAGGGGCGGCCCAGGACTCCTTCCATCCAGGCGGCGTCGATGTCGGTCGTCGACTGTGTGGTGTCCTTGCGGCCGTCCGAGGTCAGGTTGGACTGGAAGATACCGGCGGCGGACTTCGGCAGGAAGTCCTCGTAGACAATGGGTTCCGGGCGCACCCAGCCCTGGTCGATCAGATCCGTCAGTGTACGTTCGGGGGCGGTGCCGTTGCGCTGTTTGCCGGTGTTCACGGCGTAGGTGAAGTACGCCAGATCGTGCAGGGCCAGGCCCTGTTCGGTGGCGGGCACCTGCCGGTTCCACAACTCGGCGGCGATCGCGTTGCGCTGTCGGGCCGAGATCGGCGCGGTGGCCGCCGCCTCCGCGAACACCTGCTCGGTCTCGACGGTCAACCGGTCGTAGACCGCGCGGCCACGGACGGTGGCGGCGATGCCCCGGGCTTCGACCTCCCCGAAGCGCACCCGCAGCGAGCCCTTGACGACGCTGCCGTCGGATTCGCGGAACACCCGCGGTTCGGCGAGCGCCCGGAACGAGGTCTGACGCAACAGCAGATCCGGACCGGCCCACCGCGGTGGCCCCTGGATCGTGTCGATCATGTCGATCTGGCGGCGTTCCATGCGCGCATAGAGGTCGTCGATGTCGAGCACGCGCGGGGTCAGGTGGTTGATGTGCGTGCTGGTGACTCCGCCGATGTCGGCGGCCACCGAGGACACCTCCTCGAGTTCGCGGTACCAGGCGCGGTCGACGGCCTCGGTGGAGAGCGTGAACGCCGTGGTGGCCAGCGTCAGGAACATCTCGGCGTCACCGGAATTCAGCCCCCCGTACTCGGTGGCCCGGTCGGCCAGGACCAGCAGTTCGGTGGTGAACAGTCTCCGCCTGGCGAGGAAATTCTCGAGACGTCGCTGCAGGTCTGCGCTGAAGAAACGGCGATCCGACGGCACCAGCAGGGACGTAAACACCCGGAACGGGTTGCGTGCCAGCTCATCCGGATCGATCGGACGGAACGCGGTCGAGACGACCGGGACCGAACTGGCAGCGGCCTCGCGCAGATCGTAGAACCCGACCGGGTACATGCCCATGGCCGCGAACACCCGGGCGACCTGCGCCATCTCCTGCGGGGTGCCCACCCGGATCGCTCCGTGACGCTCGGCGGTGACCCGGGCGGTCGAGCCCAGCCGCTCGGCGCCTGCACCGAGGTTCGACAGCACGGTGTCGTTGACGGCCTGCGACACTTCGAGCAACGTCGTGTAGGCCGGAACTTCTTTCCCGTACAGATGCGAGAGGCGGCGAGCGAACTCGGCGCGCAGTTCCCACTGCTGAGTGATCGGCATGGCGTGCAACTCCAGGGTCGATGAGGATCGGGTGAGACCGAAGTCGTGGTCGCGGCCTGCGCGTAGGAGCCCCGACTGTTCGACGTTTTCGTTCCCGCATGCTCATCGTGGTGCGCAGAAATGGATAGCACCAGCGAAGAAATCTGGCCATCACCGTTTAGAATCCCTATATGAACATGAGCCTGGCGCACCTCGTCGCGCTCCGAGAGCTGGCCCGACGGGGAACGATGGTCGCGGTCGCCGAGGAACTCGGATACACGGCGGGCGCCGTATCGCAGCAGATCGCAGCCCTGGAGAAGGCCGTCGGCTCACAGCTCGTCACCAAGATGGGGCGCAACGTCGTGCTCACCGACTCGGGCACCGTGCTGGCCGACCACGCGGTGAAGATCCTGAATGCGGAACAGGCGGCCCGCGATGCGCTGCGCGCGGTGCACGACGACGTTGCCGCGCCGCTCCTGCTCGGCACCTTCGGCAGCACCGCCGCAGCGTTGCTGCCGCCGGTGGTGGCCGCCGCGCAGCGCAAGTATCCGCACCTCGAGCTGAGCAGCCGCGAGCTCGACGTCGACGAGGCCGCCACCGAGGTCCAACGCGGTCACGTGGACGTCGCCTTCGGGCTGGACTATCCCCATTCCCCGATGCCCCGGACCCCGGACATCGAGATGATCACCCTGCGCAGCGAGCGGTTCGGACTCGCCGTCTCCCCCGGCGCGTACGGCATCCGCACCGAGGGCACCATCGATCTGCGCGAGGCCGCGGAGTGGAACTGGATCCTGCCGCCGGCGGAAACCCAGTTCGGCCGTGCGGTGCGGACGGCCTGCCGGCAGGAGGGCTTCGAGCCGATCGTGCGACACGAAATCGTCGATACCGCCGTGTCCCTGGCGCTGGCCGGAAAAGGACTGGGAGCGGCCCCGGTCACGGACATGATGATGAGGCTCAACAGCTCGGTGCCGATCATCCGGGTGAACCTCACCCAGGAAATCGGCCGACGCATCGTGCTCATCCGGCTCGCCGGCTCGGAGGTGAGGCCGACGGTGCGGGCCATCACGGAGATCGTGCGCGGGGCGGTCGACCCGGCGTCCACAGCGGTCGAGAAGATCTGACGGTCGGAGCGCACAGGACGTCAGGTTTCCGCGCCGCTGCGGGTCTCCTCGGTGCGGAGGTGCTCGAAGATGAAGCGCCCGAGGGTGAGGCCGACATGCAGTTCCAGCCGCTGCGCACCCACCGACAGATCGAGTCCGGTGATCTCCTCGATCTTGGCGAGTCGGTAGTAGAGGGTCTGACGGTGGATTCCGAGGACACCGGCCGTCGCGCCGGTGTCGCCTGCCTGGTCGAGATAGGTCTGTGCGGTGACGAGAAGGTCGATGTTGCGGTGGTCGAGCAGGGCACGCACCGACGGTGTCAGGACGGCCTCGGCGAGCAGTCCGGCGGGCCCGCACGAGGACAGTCGATAGATGCCGAGTTCCTCCCAGTAGGCGATCGGTCCGATCGAGTTGTCGTGCCGGGCGACTCGGACGGCGATTTTCGCCTGCTGCCAGCTTCGGCGGGCGGAGCGCAATCCCTGAGTCGAACCACCCACCCCGACCAGAGATCCGGCACCCGCACCGCTTTCGGCAATGGACCGCACGGGATCGACGGCGCCGGCGGCGGCGGGAACCAGGACGGCGGTCAGTGATCCGATCGGTGCCAGCAGGGTTCGGGTGCCGGGGGCGGGGAGCAGACCGTCGACGGCCAGTACGGTCAACGCGCAGCCGTCGGGGAAGAGCCCCGAGTCCTCGATGCGAGGGAGTGCGCGGGCGAAGGCTTTTCGGTCGCCCTCGAGGAGGTCCGCGACGGCGACCGCCATGTGGTCGCGGCCCCGCGAGGTGTGTGCGAGTTCCGCGCCGGCCTGCCCGGCCAGGGACATCGCGGCGGTGAGGTCCCGCTCGGTCACGTTGCTGCTCTCGTCCGGCAGGACGAAGAGATAGCCGTACGCCGTTCCGGCGTAGCGGGCCGGCAGGCAGATCCGCGCCGATGCTTCGATGTCCGGGTTCTCTGGCGTAACCACCGGTCGCGTGGTATCGGCGATGCCGAAGCTTTCGTACCATGCCCGCGCGTCCGGCGGGCAGCTGCGGGCGAGGATCGACTGCACCCGATCCTTGTCGACGCCCGGCGACTGCGTGCTGTAGGCGATCAGCGAGAACGCCCTGTCGACCAGGACGACCGATGCCGACAGACGTTCGGCCACCTCGGTGACCACTTCATCGAGATTCACTTCACCATCTCCGTGAACAGCATATTTCGTGCGCGATAAGTATGGCGATCATCCCGAGTCGGCCATACAGGTGTCTGACTGTCGGTGCGAAAAGTTCTGGCATCTGTCCCTAGCATGCTACGTGCTCCGTCGTTACGTTGGTCACACACGAACGCCGCACCTGCGAATACCGAGGCGCAGCCCGCACTTTCGATCTCGTGACCGACTCGACCTTTGGAGCGTGTGATGTCCACTCTCGAACAACCGCCCGAGACGTTGCAGAAGTCTCTGAAACAGCGGCACCTGACGATGATCGCGATCGGGGGTGTGGTGGGCGCGGGTCTGTTCGTGGGGTCGAGTGCCCTGCTGCACAGTTCCGGTCCGGCCGCGTTCGTGTCGTACGCGGTCACCGGCCTCGTCATCGTGCTGGTGATGCGGATGCTCGGCGAGATGGCCACCACCAATCCGTCGACCGGATCGTTCGCCGGATACGCCCGCAAGGCGTTCGGTGGGTGGGCCGGCTTCACCACCGGGTGGCTGTACTGGTTCTTCTGGGTCGTCGTCGTGGGCGCGGAAGCCGTCATCGGCGGCAAACTGCTGCAACGATGGATCGACCTGCCCTCCTGGATGATGGCCGCCGCCCTGTTGCTCGCCATGGTCGCCACCAATCTCCGTTCGGTCCGCAATTTCGGTGAGTTCGAATACTGGTTCGCCGGTATCAAAGTCGCCGCGATCGTGCTGTTCCTCGGGCTCGGCGCCGCCTACGTCTTCGGCCTCTGGCCCAGCCATTCCGCAGACTTCTCCAACCTCACCGACCACGGCGGGTTCACACCCAACGGCTGGACGGTCATCCTCTCCGGTGTCGTCGTCGCCGTCTTCTCGATGGTCGGCCCCGAGATCGCCACCATCGCCGCCGCGGAATCCGCCGAACCCGAAAAGGCCATCACCAAGGCCACCAACTCCGTCATCGCCCGGGTCGGGTTCTTCTACATCGGCTCGGTGCTGCTGCTCGCGATCATCGTTCCGTGGACGGAGGTGAAGATCGGCCAGTCGCCGTTCGTGGAGGCGCTGACCCACATGGGTATTCCGGGCGGGCCCGACATCATGAACGCCGTCATCCTCGTCGCGGTCCTGTCGTGCCTGAACTCCGGTCTGTACACCTCCTCGCGGATGCTGTTCACCCTCGCCCGCCACGGCGACGCACCCCAGGGCATCGCCAAACTCGACAAACACGGCGTTCCCCGCAACTCGCTGCTGCTCGCCACCCTCGTCGGGTTCGCCTGCATCGGACTGGATTACCTGTCGCCCGACACCGTCTTCGTGTTCCTGCTCAACGCGTCCGGTGCCACCATCCTGATGGTGTACCTCATGATCGCGCTGTCGCAGATCAAGCTGCGCGGCCTGATGACTCGCGAAGAAGTCGGACAGCTCCGCCTGAAGATGTGGCTGTTCCCCTACCTGTCCATCCTCGCTGCCGGCGGCATCCTCGCTGTCTTGGTATCGATGTTCTTCGTCGACTCGTCCCGCTCGCAGATCTCGTTGAGTGTCGCAGCCCTGATCCTGACGTTGGTCGCCTACCAGGTTCGGCGCCGAATCAGTCCGGGTAATCCGCTCGCGGACAACATCTCCGCTCCTGCTCCGCACGCGATCACCGAGTCCTCTCCGGGGTAACCCACGACCGCCGGGGGCGGTGGCGGAGACCGACCATGGTCTCCGCCACCGCCCCTTCCGTGTTTCCAGCGGTCGACGAGGGTCAGTCCCGCCGGCGCGCGGCCCCACCTTCGAGTTGCGTGGCGTCGAGTTGCGCGGCGAGCAATTGCGCCAGGTGGTCACCGCGGCGGTCGGTCAGGTCCGACAGCTGCGTTCGGCAGGAGTACCCGTCGGCGAGGATGGTGGTGTCCGCGTCTGCCGCAGCCACCGCGGGGAGCAGCTGCTGCTCGGCGACTGCCACCGACACCTCGTAGTGTCCCTTCTCGACACCGAAGTTGCCGGCCAGGCCGCAGCATCCGCCCAACCGCTGCACCTGTGCACCGGCCTTCTCCAGGAGTTGCGCGTCCGGGCTCCACCCCATCACCGAATGGTGGTGGCAGTGTGGTTGTGCGACAACGGACCGGCCTTCGAGCGACGGCGGTTCCCAGCCGCGCTCCGTCAGCAGTTCCGCGAGGGTGCGGGTTGCGGCGGCGACCGGTTCGGCTGCCGCCCTGCCGAGCAGTTCTGCTGCGTCGGAACGCAACACACCCGTGCAGGACGGTTCCATCCCGACGATCGGTATTCCGGCGGCGGCGCTGTCGGACAACGCGTCGACGGTGCGTCCGAGGATCTTCTTCGCCGCGGTGAGTTGCCCGGTGGAGATCCAGGTCAACCCGCAGCACTGCTGCTTGTCGGTCAGTCGCGGCCGGTAGCCGGCGGCCTCGAGAACCTGCACGGTGGCCTGCCCGACTTCGGGGGTGAAGTAGTTGGTGAACGAGTCCACGAACAGCATCACCGGGTCGCCGGTGGTGGCACGGTCGTGCTCGGTTTCCTTGAACCAGGACCGGAACGTCTGCGTGGCGAACGGGGGAATGGTGCGGCGCTTGTCCACCCCGGCGGACGACAACGCGAGCGGTCCGATGCCGGGAACCCGCATCGTGGCGTTGACCAGACCGGGCGCGTGGCTGGCGATCTTCGCCCACCGCGGGAGCCACCCAAGCGAGTAGTGCGAGGCGGGGCGGATGCGGCCCTTGTAGCTCTGGTGCAGGACCTCGGCTTTGAACGCCGCCATGTCGACACCGGTCGGGCAGTCCGAGGAACACCCCTTGCAGGACAGGCACAGGTCGAGGGCGTCGTGGACCTCCGGGGACCGCCACCCTCCGTCGACGGCGGTGCCGTTGATCATCTCCTGCAGCACGCGGGCGCGGCCGCGCGTGGAGTCCTTCTCCTCCCGGGTCGCCTGGTACGACGGGCACATCACGCCCCCGGTGGCGGTGTTGTCCGCCCGGCACTTCCCGACACCGGTGCAGCGGTGCACGGCCTGGGTGAAGTCGCCGTCGTCGTGGTGGTAAGCCATCGCCAGTTGGCGGCGGACGAGTGGGGCGGCGGGAATGCGCAGGTCCGCGTCGACGGGACGGGGATCGACCACCACACCGGGATTGAGGATGTTGTCCGGGTCGAAGGCGTGCTTGACAGCGGAGAAGAGTGCCATCGCGTCCGGGGAGTACATGAGCGGAAGGAGTTCGCTGCGGGCGCGACCGTCGCCGTGCTCGCCCGACAGCGATCCGCCGTAGCCGGCGACGAGCGTGCTCGCCGAGACCAGGAAGTCCCGGAAGATAGTGCTGCCACCTGGCTTGTCGAGCGGCCAATCGATCCGCACGTGCATACATCCGTCGCCGAAATGCCCGTACGGCAGGCCGGTGACGCCGTACTCGTCCATCAGAGCGTCGAAGTCGCGAAGATAGTTGCCCAGCATCGCCGGGGGCACGGCCGCGTCCTCCCAGCCGGCGTGCGCCGGCAGTCCGGCGGGACTGCGCCCGGCGAGCCCGGCGCCGTCGGCCCGGATCCGCCACAGCTGTGCGGTGCGGCCCTCGTCGGTGACCACGAGGCTGTCCACGGCGCAGCAATCGCGTCCGACCTGCTGGGCCATGGCGATCGTCTCGTCGAGATCGTCGCCGACGACCTCCACGAACAACCAGGCCGCGCCCGCGGGCAACGGTGGAACCGCATCCGGGCCCCGGCGCTCGCGCACCACGTCGACGATCCGGGAATCGATGCCCTCGCAGGCGGTCGGATCGAACTTCAGCACCAGCGGGGTCGCGTCGCCCGCCGACGCGATGTCGGCGTATCCCAGCACGACCAGGACGCGGTGGGCGGGCTCCGTCACCAACCGGACCGTGGCCTGTGTTGCCACCGCGAGGGTGCCCTCGGTGCCGACGAGCATGCGGGTGACGTCGAACCGATTCTCCGGCAGAAGGTGCTCGAGGGCGTATCCGGACACCTGACGGCCGAACTGCCCGAGCTCGGTGCGGATGGTGGCCAACCCGGCACGGGTGACCTGCTGCAATCCACTCAGGACCGGGGACGCCGGCACCTCGCCGCCCGACTCCAGGTGCAACGACTCCCCGGTTCCGGTGAGAACGTGCAGGCCCTTCACATTGTCCGAGGTGCGGCCGTATCCGAGAGTGCGTGAGCCGCAGGCATTGTTGCCGATCATGCCGCCGATGGTGCAGCGGGTGAACGTCGACGGGTCGGGTCCGAATCGCAGGCCGTGCGGTGCGACGGCCTGCTGCAGCACCGTCTGAATCGTGCCCGGTTCGACGGTGGCGGTCTGGACCTCCGTGTCGATCGAGAGCACCCGGTTCATGTGCCGGCTGAAGTCGAGAATCAGTCCCGTCCCGACCGCGTTACCCGCGACGGAGGTGCCCCCGCCCCGTGAGGTCAGCGGCACACCCACGCGGCGGCACACCGCGAGGGCGGCGGCGACCTCGTCGGCATGTCGCGGCCGCGCGACGACCAGCGGTCGTACCCGGTACAGGGACGCATCGGACGAATAGGCGGCGCGGGTCGTGCCGTCGGAGAGAACGTCGCTCACTCCCGAACTGCGCAGCTCAGCGGCCAGTGATTCAGCGGAGATCATTCGTAGCATGCTACAGCTTCTAGCATGCTACGAAAAGCCTCGAGTTGTTAGAGTGATCGAGTGGCAGACGAAGCGCTCGAACTCGAACCGCTCGCCCCGTTCGCGGGACGACGGATGGAACAGGCGATCGCGGCGGTACGGGCCGCCATCGACGACGGGCGCATGAAGCCGGGCGTGAAGTACTCGGTCTACCAACTCGCCGAGGGTCTGGGCATCTCCCGCACCCCCGTACGGGACGCCTTGCTGCGACTCGAAGAAGTGGGACTCATCAAGTTCGAAGCCCGCCAGGGCTTCCGCATCCTGCTGCCCCAGCCCAAGGAGATCGCCGAGATCTTCGCCGTTCGGCTGGCGCTGGAACTCCCCGCGGTCCGCAAGGCCGCCGTCACGGCGAACCCCGCACTCCCGGGCGCACTGCAGCGGCAACGTCGTTTGATGCAGGACGCCGCCGCCGTCGGCGACGAAAACGAGTTCGCCCATTACGATCTCGGGCTCCACGACCTCATCCTCGACGCCGCCGACAACGGCCGGGCCCGGGCGATCGTCAAGACCCTCCGCGAGACCACCCGGCTACTCGGGGCCACCACCGCCGAACAGACGAGGACTCTCGCCGACATCGACAACGAGCACGCTCCCATCATCGACGCGATCATGGCCGGTGACCCGGACGAAGCGGAGGCGGCCATGCGCACGCACCTCGAGAACACGGGGAGACTTCTGGTCACGCAGGCGCTCCGCACGGCCGAGTCCACTCAGTCGGTCGACGAGATCTGGTCCGCGGTCATCCCGTGACCTGACCGAACGCGCAGCAGCCGATGACCAGAACCTGTCGACGAACCCGGAACGCGCCAGGACCGGCCGGGCGACACTGGGCGGCGCTCGTCGCGGCAGTCTCCCTGAGCGTGGCGTGCGCGGCTCCGGCGGCGCTACCCCCGCCCCTCGCGGGCGACTACTCCGAATACGCACTACCCGACGGTGCGCAGATCCTGCCGCCCGCGAGCAGCGTTCCGCCGCCCCCGCCGGATCCCTCCTCCTGCGGCGCACTGTCGAGTCTGCGACCCGATCCCGGTCTGCGACCGGACACGGCGCCACCCGGATCGGCGTTGGCCGCGATCGTCGCGCGCGGGCGGCTGATCGTCGGAACCGACCAGAACACGAACCTCTTCAGTTTCCGTGATCCCAAGACGGGCACATTGCAGGGGTTCGACATCGACCTGGCGAGGGAGATCGCCCGCGACCTCTTCGGTGACCCGTCCAAGGTGGAATTCCGTCTGCTGACGTCGGCCGGCCGGTTCGACGCACTGGAGAACAACGACGTCGACCTCGTGGTACACGCCACCTCCATTACGTGCGAACGCGCCGCGCGGGTCGGATTCTCCACCGTGTACTTCGAGGCGTTTCAGCGCCTCCTCGTGCCGGAGGGGTCCGACATCTCCTCTCCGGCAGACCTGGCTGGCAAGCGGGTGTGCACCTTCATCGACACCACCTCCCTCGCCACGATCCAGCGGGTGGCACCCGCCGCCACGATCGTGGGTGTGCCCGACTGGGACGACTGCCTGACCACGCTGCAACTGGGTCAGGCCGACGCCGCCAGCACCGACAACTCGATCCTTGCCGGCCTCGCAGCTCAGGATCCGAACCTCGACATCGTCGGTCCGAATCTGGAGCTGGAGCCGTACGGCGTCGTCGCGAACAAGAGCCACGACGATCTGGTGCGCTTCGTCAACGGGACGCTCGAACGGATGCGCGCGGACGGAACCTGGATTCGCTTGTACGACAGGTGGTTGAGTCTGTTGGGGCCGACGGCGGGTCCGCCGGCGCCGAGCTATCGGGACTGATGCGCGCACAGGGGACTACGGTGCGGGTCGTACCGGGCGCGAGCGCCCGGCCATGGTCCGCACCTGCCGGGCCGCGACCGACAGAGTCGCCAGTCCGGTGGGCCCGGTTGCGAAGATCTCGGCGAGGATGGAGCGGGCACGAGCCAGCCGGAACGCGTTGGTCGATTCCCAGTCGGCGATCTTCTCCGCGGCCGTCTCGGCCGGCGACGATCCGGACAACACGTCCAGGCTGAGCAACCGCATCGAGCTGTAGACGTCGTCGCGGAGGGCCAAGCGGGCGAGCGCATTCCAGCGGTCGGTGTCGTCCAGCCCGGAGATCGCTGTCAGCAGGTGATCGATGCCGAGGTGGGCATTGAGGGCGTAGTACAGTTCCGCGACTTCGTCGACGTCGCGGTCCTCGAGATCGGCGACGTCGATGATGTCCATCGCGCAGAACCCGTGCAGCAGGCCGACCACCGCGGTGGCGTCGTCGGTCCGAGCGCCGAGCGCGGTCAGTTCGGCCGACCGGGTCGCGACGGTGTGGGCATCCGGGCCCTGCAGCCATCCGGCTACCTTCGGCATCAAGCCGTCGAAGGCCCGTCCGTAGCGGGTGATCTCGGCACCGACCGCGATCGGCTGCGGTCGATGGGTGAGCAACCAGCGCGACAACCGGTCGAGCACCCGGCGCACCTCGGCCGTCGTCGCATCGGACACGGCCGTGTTCGGTGCGCTCAGCCGGATCCGCTGATTCCGCTGAGGCAGATCGATGATCGCGGCGGCCGCGGCATACGCCCGGACCGCGTCGACAGGCGACGCGCCGACGTCCTCACCGAGCCGGAACACGTAGGAGATGCCTCCCGTGTCGACCACCTCGTTGGTGACGACCGTCGCGATGATCTCGCGGCGCAGCCGATGGGTGAGGATGGCGTCGGGATACTCCTGCCGGAGTATCGGGGGGAAGTAGCCCAGCAGTCTGTCGGTGAACGTGTCTCCGTCGGGGAGATCGCCGGCAAGCAGGTCGGCCTTGAGGGACAGTTTCACGTGCGCGGTCAGGGTGGACAGCTCGGGAGAGGTCAGTCCCAGCCCCTGCTGCGCCCGCAGGTCGAGTTCTTCGTCGTCCGGGAGAGCTTCGAGGGCGCGGTCGAGACCCCGCTGGGAGGCGAGTGCCCGGATCTGCCTGCCGTGCACGCGCAGCCGATCCGTCGCGGTCGCGCGGCTGGTGCCCAGCAGGTCGTTCTGGGCGATGTTGTCGGCGAGGACGAGGTGTTCGACGTCGTCGGTCATCGACCGCAGCAGTGTGGTGCGCGCCGTGCGGCTCATCCGGCCGGTCGAGACGAGCCCGTCGAGCAGGATCTTGATGTTCACCTCGTGATCCGAGCAGTCGACACCGGCGGAGTTGTCGAGGGCGTCGCTGTTGATGCGTCCGCCGCCGCGGGCGTACTCGATGCGCCCGTGTGCGGTCACCCCGAGGTTGCCGCCCTCCCCGATCACCCGGGCGCGCACGTCGGCGGCGTCGACACGGACACCGTCGTTGGCCTTGTCGGCGACGTCGAGGTGCGATTCGAGGGCACCCTTGACGTAGGTGCCGATTCCGCCGTTCCACAGCAGATCCACCCGGGCGCGCAGAATCGCGCCGATCAACTCCTGCGGCGACAGCCGCGATGTTCCCGGGTGCAGGTCGAGAGCGTCCCGCATCGAGGCGGAGACGGGAATGGATTTGGCCGTCCGCTCGAAGACCCCTCCCCCGGCGCTGATCAGCGACCGGTCGTAGTCGTCCCAGGACGAGCGCGGCAGAGCGAACAGACGCTGCCGCTCCCGGTAGGAGCCGGCCGCATCGGGTCGGGGATCGACGAAGATGTGGCGGTGGTCGAACGCGGCGACGAGCCGGATGTGTTCGCTGAGCAGCATGCCGTTCCCGAACACGTCCCCACTCATGTCGCCGACGCCGACGACGGTGAAATCCTGCGTCCCGGTGTCGATTCCCAGTTCTCGGAAGTGCCGGGTGACGCTCTCCCACGCGCCCTTGGCGGTGATACCCATCGCCTTGTGGTCGTAGCCGAGGGAGCCACCCGAGGCGAACGCGTCACCGAGCCAGAACCCGTATTCCGCGGCCACCGCGTTGGCCTCGTCGGAGAACGTGGCGGTGCCCTTGTCCGCGGCGACAACCAGATACGGGTCGTCGCCGTCGCGGCACACCACGCCGGTGGGGGTCACGACAGCCCCCGTCGAGGGATCGACATTGTCGGTGATGTCGAGAAGCGCCCCGATGAATGTGCGATAGCACTCGATTCCTCTGATGCGCAGAGTATCTCGATCGTCAGGTTCGGCGCCTGCGCGCGCGGGTGGCTGTTTGACGACGAACCCGCCCTTCGCCCCGGCCGGGACGATGACCGCATTCTTCACTGCCTGCGCCTTGACCAGACCGAGGATCTCGGTGCGGAAGTCCTCGAGCCGGTCGGACCACCGGAGGCCACCGCGGGCGACACTGCCGTACCGCAAATGCACACCCTCCACCCACGGGGAGTACACGAACACCTCGAATCGTGGCCGTGGCTGCGGCAATTGGGTGAGTGCGCGAGGGTCGAGCTTCAGGGCCAGCGCACTCGACCGTCGGGTACCGGCATCGGCGCCGCGGTAGTAGTTCGTACGAACGGTCGCCTGCACCAGGTCGAGGAAGGCGCGCAGTACCCGATCGGCCTCGAGGCCGACGGCCTCGTCGATCGCACCACCGATCGTTTCGGTGAGGTCGGCGGCGACCTCGGGGTCGACCACGCGCGGATCGAAGTGGGCGGCGAACAGCTGCACCAGATCGTCGCAGGTGCGGGGGTGTTCGGCGAGCACACCGGCGATGCGTTCGCAGCTGTAGGGAAACCCGATCTGGCCCAGATACTTCGCGTACGCCCGCAGCAGCGCCGCCTCGGCCCACATCAGACCCGCGAACGGAACGAGGGTGTTGAACGAGTCCGCTTCCGCCGCGCCGGACCAGACGGCGACGAAGGTGTCGCAGAACCGGCGGGCGAGGGTTTCCGTCGGCCGCTGGTCGGTGTCGCCGGCGGCAACCTCCGACGGGTTCGCCAGTGCCCGGGCATGGTGCAGTCCGAAATCGTAGATCCAGGTGAGCACACCGTCCGGCCGCACGACCGGGTAGGGCCGTTCGTCGATCACGTCGACGCCGAGGCTGTGCAGAATCGGCAGTACCTCACTCAGCGAGACACGGGCTCCCGCAATGTAGAGCGTGAAGCGAAGATCGGTGTGTCCGTCGGTGTGCCGGGTATACAACAGCACATCGATGTCGTGGTCCTCGAGCGCGTCGAGGCGGGTGATGTCGGCTACGGCGCGGTGGACGTCGAAGTCCTTCTTGTACGCGTCGGGCAGGCGGGTGGCGTAGTCCCCGCCGCCGTTCAGGGCCGGGCCGGTGTCGGTGCCCCGCAGGTCGCGTAGATCGTCGTCCCACGTTCGGCTGACCGCGGCCAGTCGCCGCTGCAGCCCCTGCTGCTCGGCGTCCCAGTCGACGCCGACCGCGCCATCGGCGGTGGCGAGACGGATCGTGAAATGGACGAGTGCGAGCGAAGTTTCGGTGACACGGACCGCGTGCTCGATGCCCGAACCGGGGAAGTCCTCGAGTAGAACCTTTTCCATGGCGACCCGCACCCCCGTGGTGTACCGGTCGCGAGGAAGGTAGACGAGAGCGGAGACGACGCGACGGTCCACCCCCGGCCGCAGGAAGAGCAGCAGCTGTTCACGGGAGGCTGCGCCGAGGACCGACACGACCGTGCGGTGGAGGGCATCGGCGCCGAGGGAGAACAGTTCCGGCCGGGGATAATCCTGGACGATCTCGAGGAGAGCCTGCCCGGAATGCGACTCGATCCGGTAGCCTGCGCGGGCGATCACTTCGCGGGCGCGGCGAGCGAGAACCGGTATGTCGAGCACGGTTTCGTGCAACGCGGTGACGGTGAACAGGCCGACGAAGCGGTGCACCCCGACGATCTCCCTCCCCGCGAAGGCCGGGACCGTCACGATCTGCGGATGCAGGCCCTGCCGGGTGGTGGGGAACTCCGGTCCCGGAATCAGCGCGACCAGCGGGGCGTCCGGTGTGGGCTCCGCGGTCAGCTCCTCGGGCAGCCGGTACCTGAAGCGGCTGCGGAACAGTCCGAGTGATGTCGGGGTTTCGCCGGCACGGTCGGTGGTGGAGAACTGGTAGCCGAGCGGGGTGAAAGCCCCGGCGCCGAGCCAGCGCAGAAGTGCTGCGGCCTCGTCGAGGTCTACTCTGTCCCAGGATGTTCCCTCGTCCGGTGCGAACTCGAGCGCGGAGGCGATCTGCCCCTGCGTCTCCGCCATCGCGGGGGTGTCGGCGACGACCCGCCGCAGGACCGCGACGGTGTCCTCCACGGATCCGACGATCTCGCGGCGAACGGCAGCATCGGGGGCGGAATCGAACTCGACGCGTATCCACGACTCCACCGTGGCGTCGGTGGTGTCGTGCCCGGTCGCGACGTCGGTCAGGCCCCCGTCGGCGGCGCGGCTCACCGCGATCACCGGGTGGAGCAGATGCGCGATTTTCATTCCGGCCGTCTCCACGATGGCAGTCACCGCGTCGACCAGATGCGGCATGTCGTCGGTGACGACGAGAAGGGCGGGCCCGGTGTGGGCGTCGGGATCGGCGGGAAGGCACGTGATCAGGTCGCCGCCCGGCTCTCTGTGCGACGCCAGATCGAGGTGCTGACGAACCGTCTCGTCCGCCGCCGTCGTGTCGTCCTGAGCAACGTGGCGGAAGAACGCCGACCTCAAGCAGTCGAACTTCTCGAGGTGTGAAACAGTCTGCGCCGCAGTCTCGGTCGCCTCGGATTCTGTCGACACGCTCACAGTGAGTTCACCATTCCTTCGTCAAGGTCCGCGCGCATGGCGTCGTTGCCACGAACTCGTGGCAGTCAGTCAACCCGTGCGGCACCCGCGAAGTATTGGGGCTGTCGTTCGAAACGTCCGGCGCCTTTTTGGCGTCCTGACCAAAGTCAGTCCGGTGGGTTCGGCACCGTCGCGCGTCGGCGCATGGCGAGTTGCAATTCGAACAGCAGGCGGTCGGAGGCGTCCTGCAGACCGATGCCGATGATCTCCTCCACTCTGCGGATCCGGTAGCGCAACGTGTTGGGGTGCACGCGCAGGGTGGCCGCGGCGTTCCGGACGTCGCCGTGCTCGGCGAGATACGTCTCGGCGCTCTCGCACAGGTTCGAACCGTGCTTGCGGTCGTAGTCGAACAGTGCGTCGAGGCGCGGATCGTGCAGTTCCGGGTGCTCGCCGACGAGGTCGAGGATCTCACCGAGCAGCACCGCGGTGCGGGATTCGGCGAGGGTCGTCACCCGCCCCTCGGGGAACGAGGAGGCGGTGCCGTCGAGGACTCGGTCGACCTCGGTGCGCGCCCCGGCCACCTGCGCGAGATCGGGGACGGGGATCGCGATGGCGGCCCGCAGCACGATCGACCGCTTGGCCTCGAACTGGTCGACGAGTAACCGCGTCCAGGCGGCGACACTGGTCGCGGACTTGTAGCGAGGAAGCAGCACGTAGGCGCGGTTACCGATCACGGTGGCGACCGAATCACGGCTGAACGAACTCGCGTGCAGACGAAGCATGCTGCCCATACCGGCGAACTCGTCGTTCGTCGTCGACGTCTCGGACACGGTCGGCGCGAAACCCACGACAGCGGCCGGGCCGGTCACCGGCAGGTTCAGGGCACTCGCCACAGAGGGAACGTCGACGCCCCCGCCACGCGCGCCGAACAACCGTTGGATCAGCAGCCCCTCGGTGGAGGGGGCGTTGAGGCTTCGGGAGATGATCCGGGCGGCGATCGCCGAGGCGCCGCGCAGCACGTCCACCGCATCCGGGTTGAACGGGGTGTCTCCCTGTTGCACCCAGATCGAGCCGAGAAGCCGGGGTGTGGTCGAGGTGTCCGCGGTGGACTGACGGATGCTGACCACCAATCGTCGTTTGGTGGCGAGTTCGTCGTGTGCAGGAACGTCGATGACCTCGTCGCTCTCGCGCAGCCGGTCGAACACCCCCAACTTCTGCAGCGCCCGCAGGTAGTCCCGCGGCCCTTCACGGCCGAGGATCGACAGGGCGCGCAGTTCGTCCGCCGCCTCGTCCGAGGCCGAGTAGGCCAGCACCTTCGACTGGGCGTCCTCGATCGAGACCATTCCCCCGGCGTTCTGGGCAACGATCTGCGCAAGTCCGAACAGGTCGGTGTCCGTGGCGAGCAGATCCGGATCCGCCGGTGCGCCACGCCCGCGGCGTGAGCGATCGAGCATCCGCTGGACCAGCGGGAACACGTGATCCCATCGAGCCTTCGGGTGCACCGCCACCAGGGCGACGCCGGCACGGTGGGCCGCCGCTCGCACGTCGCTCGACTCGCGCGCGGTCTTCGACATCACCGCGTGCGGCCGGTGGTCGCGCGCCCGGCCGGACACGTCGTCGAACCAGCGCACGGCGTCGTCGTCGGTGACCCCCACATGCAGATACAGGTCCTGCATCGGAGATTGCGATTCGGTCTCGACCGTCAGATCGGAGCTGTCCACCAGCGCCACCGACGAGACCACGACCTCCTCGCCGGCGGGAGCGTCGACCAGCTCGACGACCGCGGTGTCGAGGGCGCGGAGAAGCTCACGCAGAGTGATGGTTTCGGTGGAAGGCGATGGTGCCGCGGGCTCCGCGGTCCGGCTTCGATTTCCAGGAGTCACCGACATGTCTCCGTTCGGATGGTGAGAACACGATTAGCCAACTGTACAACCGATTCAGGCAATTATTGTCCGCCTGGCTCATTATCTCGGTGCTGCGCTGGTGTTGACTACGGCTAGTTCGAGCGGCGGTTCTTGCGCCGCCACACCTTTGTAGGAGGTTCCATGGACGCCGTCACCACCACCCCCCAGCCGATCAACGAGCCGGTGGGCTCCTTCACGCCGGGGAGCCCGGAGCGGGCGCGCCTGCAGGCGAAGCTGGCCGAACTCGGGTCGAATCCGACCGAGATCCACAACGTGATCGGCGGTGCGCGCCGGCGTGGCGACGGCCCCACGATCGACGTCGTGCAGCCACACCGGCACGCCGCGGTCCTCGGCACCTTCACCAATGCGGGCCCCCGGGACATCCAGGATGCCGTCGCGGCCGCCACCGCAGCCGCCCCGGCCTGGCGGGCGCTGTCGTTCGAGGATCGCGCCGCGGTGTTCCTGCGCGCAGCCGACTTGCTGTCCGGGCCGTGGCGCGAAACCCTCTCCGCCGCAACCATGCTCGGACAGTCGAAGACCGCATACCAGGCCGAGATCGACACCCCGTGCGAGCTGATCGACTTCTGGCGGTTCAACGTTCACTTCGCCCGGCAGATCCTCGCCGACCAGCCGATCTCCTCCCCGGGGGTGTGGAACAAGCTCGAGTACCGCTCCCTCGAGGGCTTCGTCTACGCGATCACCCCGTTCAACTTCACCGCCATCGCCGGCAACCTGCCCACCGCACCCGCGCTGATGGGCAACACCGTGGTGTGGAAGCCGTCGCAGACGCAGGCCGTCGCCGCGTACTGGACGATGAAGCTGCTCGAGGCCGCCGGACTGCCGCCCGGCGTGATCAACCTCGTCAACGGATCCGGCCCCGAGGTCTCCGACGTCGTCCTCGCCGACCCGCGCCTGGCCGGCATCCACTTCACCGGCTCCACCGCCACCTTCCAGCACCTGTGGCGTCAGGTCGGGAACAACATCGCGAACTACCACTCCTACCCGCGCCTGGTCGGCGAGACCGGCGGCAAGGACTTCGTCCTCGCCCACAGCTCCGCGAACCCCGACACTCTGACCACCGCACTGATCCGCGGCGCGTTCGACTTCCAAGGCCAGAAGTGCTCCGCCGCCTCCCGTGCGTTCGTCCCGAAGTCGGTGTGGGCGAAGATGGGTGACGACTTCATCGAGAAGGCGGCCTCGCTGTCCTACGGCGATGTCACCGACTTCTCGCACTTCGGTGGCGCCGTCATCGACCGGCGGGCCTTCGACCGCAACGCCGAGGCCATCGCCCGCGCCAAGGCCACCCCCAGCCTGACCATCGCCGCCGGCGGCCACGTCGACGACAGTGTCGGCTACTTCGTCGACCCCACCGTTCTCCTCGGCGACGACCCCACCGACGAGGCGTTCCGCACCGAATACTTCGGTCCGATCCTCTCGGTGCACGTCTACGACGACTCCGCGACCGGATCCTTCGAGAGGGTCCTCGGGCTGGTCGACAAGGGTTCGGCGTACGCGCTGACCGGTTCGATCATCGCCGACGACCGCGCCGCGATCGCTCAGGCCACCGACGACCTGCGGTTCGCCGCCGGCAACTTCTACATCAACGACAAGCCCACCGGTGCCGTTGTCGGGCAGCAGCCCTTCGGCGGAGCCCGGGCATCGGGCACCAACGACAAGGCCGGCTCCCCGCAGAACCTGTTGCGCTGGGCCTCCGCCCGCACCATCAAGGAAACGTTCGTCCCGGCCACCGACCACCACTACCCCCACCAGGGCGCCGACACCTCCGAGGACAAGTGATGGCACCGTCCGATCTGCTCCGGCCCGCCCTGCTGGCCGCGGCCCGCTCCCCGCGTATCGAGCGCACGGTCACCAAGATCCCGGTGACCCGTAACCTCGTCGACCGGTTCGTCGCCGGCGGCACCGAGGACGACGCCGTCAGCGCGACGACATCGATCCTCGGCTCCGGCCGCTACATCAGCATCGACTACCTCGGCGAGGACACCACCGATCTCGCGCAGGCCTCCGGTACGGTGTCGCACTACCTGACGCTGCTGTCCTCGCTGGCTCAGCTCGCCCCGGCGAGCGACACCGACGGTCGGCCCCGCAGCATCGAGGTGTCCCTGAAGCTGTCCGCCCTCGGTCAGTTCCTTCCCCGGGACGGTCACAACGTGGCGCTCGAGAACGCCCACAAGATCTGCACTGCCGCAGAGGAAGCCGGCGTGTGGGTCACCGTGGACGCCGAGGACCACACCACCACCGACTCGACGCTGTCGATCGTGCGGGAGTTGCGGCAGGACTTCCCGTCGCTGGGCACCGTGTTGCAGGCCTACCTGAGGCGGACCGAGGCGGACTGTAAGGAACTCTCCGGACCGGGATCACGCATCCGGTTGTGCAAGGGCGCCTACAAGGAACCGGCGTCGGTGGCATTCCAGGGCAAGGAGGCGGTCGACGAGGCCTACCTGCGTTGCCTGCGGATCCTGATGAACGGTCAGGGCTATCCAATGGTCGCCTCGCACGACCCGGTGATGGTCGACGCCGCCCTGCAGCAGGCGAAGGCCACGGGTCGCACCACCGACGAGTTCGAGATCCAGATGCTCTACGGCATCCGGGACACCGAACAACTCCGGCTGATCGGGGAGCAGCAGCACGTGCGGGTCTACCTGCCCTACGGCGACCAGTGGTATGGCTACTTCATGCGCCGCCTCGCCGAGCGGCCCGCGAACCTGGCCTTCTTCCTCAAGTCGCTGACCTCGAAGAACTGACCCGCGGAAGGCCGTCGCGGGAATTCGTCGGTCCCGGCCCACACTCTGTGGGCCGGGACCGAGCGCTATCGTGCCGACGTCGACGGCACGAGCCAGATTCCGAAACACCTCTGCAGTAGGCGGCCTACCAGCCGATTTGTTCAGGTAGACAAAATCAACGCCGAGCTTTCATCCGATCCTCCGATCACATCGGCCGCCCGGTCGGCTTGAGTAGCACCCGTCAACATGTTGTGAGGGCCATCACAATCTCGAGCGACGCCCTCACACACATCTCGATCAGATCCGTCAGGCCGACTGTGCCCGCGTGCCCGTCCGTGCCCGACTCGACCCTGGGAGCGTGTGATGTCCACTCTCGAACAACCGCCCGAGACGTTGCAGAAGTCTCTGAAACAGCGGCACCTGACGATGATCGCGATCGGGGGTGTGGTGGGTGCCGGTCTGTTCGTGGGGTCGAGCGCCCTGCTGCACAGTTCCGGTCCGGCCGCGTTCGTGTCGTATGCGATCACCGGTGTGGTCATCGTGCTGGTGATGCGGATGCTCGGCGAGATGGCGACCACCAATCCGTCGACCGGATCGTTCGCCGGATACGCCCGCAAGGCGTTCGGTGGGTGGGCCGGCTTCACCACCGGGTGGCTGTACTGGTTCTTCTGGGTCGTCGTCGTGGGCGCGGAAGCCGTCATCGGCGGCAAACTGCTGCAGCGTTGGATCGACCTGCCCTCCTGGATGATGGCCGCCGCCCTGTTGCTGGCCATGGTTGCCACCAATCTCCGTTCGGTCCGCAATTTCGGTGAGTTCGAATACTGGTTCGCCGGTATCAAAGTCGCCGCGATCGTGCTGTTCCTGGGTCTCGGCGCCGCCTACGTCTTCGGTCTCTGGCCCAGCCATTCCGCAGACTTCTCCAACCTCACCGACCACGGCGGGTTCACACCCAACGGCTGGACGGTCATCCTCTCCGGTGTCGTCGTCGCCGTCTTTTCGATGGTCGGCCCCGAGATCGCCACCATCGCCGCCGCGGAATCCGCCGAACCCGAAAAGGCCATCACCAAGGCCACCAACTCCGTCATCGCCCGGGTCGGGTTCTTCTACATCGGCTCGGTGCTGTTGCTCGCGATCATCGTTCCGTGGACGGAGGTGAAGATCGG
>NZ_BCWY01000009.1 GCF_001894825.1 Rhodococcus jostii NBRC 16295
CTCGTCGGGTTCGCCTGCATCGGACTGGATTACCTGTCGCCCGACACCGTCTTCGTGTTCCTGCTCAACGCGTCCGGTGCCACCATCCTGATGGTGTACCTCATGATCGCGCTGTCGCAGATCAAGCTGCGCGGCCTGATGACTCGCGAAGAAGTCGGACAGCTCCGCCTGAAGATGTGGCTGTTCCCCTACCTGTCCATCCTCGCCGCCGGCGGCATCCTCGCTGTCTTGGTATCGATGTTCTTCGTCGACTCGTCCCGCTCGCAGATCTCGCTGAGCGTCGCGGCCCTCGTCATCACCCTGATCGCCTACCGGTTCCGGCGCCGCGGCAAGCGGAGCAACTCCCGGCCTCTCACCCCGAGCGTCTCCGCTCCCACCCCGTGAGGACCCCGGCGCCGGGATCCACGTGACGAGGCGGTGCCGCGTCAGCTGAGCAGCTCGTACACGAGCAGTCCGGACAGCGACAGGATCGAGACGAAGCCGAGGGCGGCGATCACGTTCTTCCACCACGTGTTCCGGAGATTGCCCATCAGCTGGGAGTTGTTGCTCATCACGAAGAGCAGGAATCCCAGGAAGGGTGCGATCAGCACGGTCAGAGCCTGCGCGAAGATGATGAGCTGCACCGGTGACTTGGTGAACAAGACGGTGATCAGGAGGCCGAAGGCGAGGATCGCGGCGCTGGTGCGCTTGGCGGTTGCCGTGCTCGGCGACGGGCCCTTGCCGAGTCCGTCGGAGAGCATGGTTCCGCCTGCGGTGGCGTTGGCGACCATGGCGGAGAACGCGGCACCCGAGAGCCCGAGCGCGAAGATCGTCGAGCCGATCGGCCCGGCGATGGGTTCGAAGATCCTGGCCAGCCCGGCGAGGGTGGTCGCTTCGGTGTTCTGCCGGCCGAGGACGGCGGCGGCGACGATGATGACGAGCGAGGTCATGATGCCGGGTGCCACGATCCCGGGGACGGTGTCGGCGATGGTCGTCTGGCGGTATTCGGCTGCGGTGCGCTTCCTTTCATGGGTGCCGTAGGAGGTGAAGAACGCTGCGTTGAGCGAGAAGTTGGTGCCGACCAGGGCGACGACGAGGAGTTGCCCGCCGGGCGGGATGGAGGGGACGAGTCCGTTCACTGCCTGGAACCAGTCGGGTTTCGCGATGATGGCGCTGAAGACGAAAGTGGCCGCCAGGAGCGCGACGATCACCAGCAGGACACGTTCGACGGTGCGGTAGACGTTGCGGAACAACAGGATCAGACCCACGAAGACGGTGCAGACCGCGGACCATATGATCGGGGAACCACCGAACACCATGGACAGGCCGAGCCCGGAACCGACGGCGTTGCCGACGGAGAAACACAGGGTGATGACGAAAACTCCGATGCCGGCGGCCACACCGACACGCCGGCCCAGCACGTCCTTGACGGAGCTGATCATCGACACGGGTGTGCGGATGCCGAGGCGCACGCTCATGTCGGCGTAGACGAGCATGAAGATCGTCGAGACGGCGATGACCCAGATGAGTGAGTAGCTGTATTCGCTGCCGGCCTGGACTGCGCTGGCGAGGTTGCCGGGGCCGAATTGCCATGCGCCTGCGATGAACGCGGGACCGGCCATGGCGAGGGTGCGGATCCAGTACTTCCGCTGCGGCCGGGTCCGACCCTCGGGCGGCGGTGGACTGCTTGCGACCACTGACGCGCCTCCGACCGAATCGACTGATGTGCGAGAGGGCTGACTCATCGATGAGCCTACTTTCTGGAAGGAACTCGGAGTGCTTCCGCGCCGGCCCGCTCACCTCGAGGAGGGTGGCGGGCCGGCGGTGACATCGGTCGCTCGCAGGGATGACCGGCGACCGCGTGGGCGAGGGCGGAAGGGGCACCGTCGCCCGTGAAGATGCGTGCTGGATCGTCAGGCGTAGGCGGCGACGGAGGTGAGCCCGGCAGACTGCAGTGCGGCGGCGATCTCGGCGCCGGCACCCTCGGCCAGGGGAAGCAGTGGCGGACGGACGGTGGCATGTTCGAGGATGCCTCGGGCGACGAGGCCTTCCTTGAGCGCCACGGTGCCTTCCATGTGCGAGCCGCGGTGGTAGACGTTGCGGGTGACGGGGAGCAGCCGGTCGTGGATGGCGCGGGCCGCGGCGTAATCCTTGGCCTTGCCGGCCGCGATGAGCTCGACCAAAGGTTCGGGTGCGAGTCCGCCGTAGCCGACGAGCGCGCCGTCGACGTCGAACATCGTGTGCAGCAGGTACTCGTCGTGGCAGGTGAGGATTTGCAGGTCGGGGTTCTCGCGGCGCAGGACCGGGATCTCGGTGTCCCAGCGGCGCATGTTCCGGACGCCGTTCTTGGTGGCGAACACCCCCGGCTGGGCGGCGATTTCGAGCTGAGTGTCGAGGTCGTAGGTGGCCTTGGTGACGTCCGGGTACTGGAACAGGATCAGCGGGAGCCCGGACTCCTCGTGGATCTGACGGTAGCGGTCCTGCGGTGCGCCCTTCTGGAAGCCGAACCGCAGCCATCCGTGGGACGGGTAGACGAGACCGGCAGCGGCACCGGCGGCCACTGCGCGCTTTGCCTCGTCGGCGGCGACCGCGGTTCCTTCACCGGTGATGCCGGCGATGATCGGGAGCCGGTCCTCGACTGCCTCCCGGAACGCGGAGATCACGGCTGCCTGCTCGTCCTGGGTGAGGAACGTGCCTTCACCGGCGTGGCCGAGGACGACCAGGCCCTTGACGCCGTCCACGCCTGCCAGCCACGACCCGAGGCGCCGGATCGCGTCGAAGTCGAGGGTCTCGTCCCGCTTGAAGGGGGTCACGGGGGCCGGGACGAGTCCGCGGAGGTCGAGTGTCGTCACGATGTTCTCGCTTCTCTTCGAAGGTGCTGCGACTGAGTGGGAACGTTCCCGGGAACGTTCCCGTGAACGATTTCATCGTGCGCTACGATGGTGAACTGTGTCAAGGGTCACGATGCTGAACCGGGTGTGATCAGGCTTTCTTGGCAGCTCGACGGACCGCCAGAGGCGGTAGATAGGAACACGATGGAAGCGAACGGAAGCGCGGCGCCGCGGGGGCGGGACAAGAGCAGAGTGGTCACGCTGCGGGAGGTGGCAGACGCGGCAGGGGTCAGCACCTCGACCGTGAGCCGGGTGCTCGACGATCGGGTGCCGCCGTCCCGATCGGCGACAGCCGAGCGCGTGCGCGCGGTCGCCGATCAACTCGGCTACCGCCGCAACACCTTCGCCTCCAGTCTCCGACGCGGCCAGACCGCCACGATCGGAGTGCTCGTCCCGCGGTTGAGCGACACCGTCATGGCGCTGATGTTCGAGGCGATCAGCCGGGCGGCTACCAGGCTCGGCTATTTCACCGTCGTCGCAACCACCGGTGACGATCCCACCCACGAAGCCGAGGCGGCGCGCACCCTCCTGGCCCGGAACGTCGACGGCTTGATCATCGCCTCCAGCCGACGCGACGATCCCCTGCCGCGCGAACTGCGCGAACAGGGAGTGCCCCACGCACTCGTCCTGCGCACCGACGGCATCAGCCCGTCCTCGATCGGTGACGACGAAGCCGGCGGCTACCTCGCCGTCCGCCACCTGATCGATCTCGGGCACACCGACATCGCCGTGCTGTCCGGCCCGCTCTTCACGTCCACCGCCACCGGCCGTCTCGCAGGCGCTCGAAGGGCGCTGCGGGAGGCAGGGATATCCGTCGACCCAGAGTGGATCGTCGAAACCACCTTCGGTATCGAGAGCGGCGAAGAAGCCGGACGCCGACTCTTCGGCTCCGCCACTCGTCCTACCGCGGTCTTCGCGGCCAACGACAACCTCGCGATCGGCGTCCTCGCGGCGGCCCATCAATCGTCGCTGTCGATCGGGGACGATGTCGCACTCGTCGGATACAACGACATCCCGCTGGCGCACCTGCTGCCGGTCCCGCTGACGTCGGTGCGCACACCCTTCGATCAGATCGCTGCCACGGCACTCGATCTGATGCTCATGCAGGCACCCGTCGAGAACCCGATCAGGCGTGCGCTGCCCACATTGATCCCGCGAAAGTCATCCGGTCCCCACCGGGGCTCCGACCCGCGGCACTGACCGCGGCACGACTGTGGGCCGGTTCTGCTGCACGACAGCAGAACCGGCCCACGGTGGTCGATCAGCCCAACAGCTGAGGGATCTTCGCTGCGCTGTCCAGAATGTGCGTGTGGGGCTCCGGGCGCAGGGTCTCGGCTTCGTGGGCACCGGTCAGAACACCCACCACGTACCGCGCTCCGGCGTTCGTTCCGGCCCGTAGATCGTTGGGGGTGTCGCCGCCGACGAGGACCTCGTCGACACTCTGCACTCCTGCGAGTTCCATCGCACGGAAGATGAGATACGGCGACGGCCGGCTTATCCGCACCTGATCGCTGGTGATCATGCCGTCGATGTCTCTCCCGATCTCCCAGCCGACCTGCTCGAGCAGCGGTTCCGCGATGCCGCGTGAGTATCCCGTCTGCAGAACGACTTTGACGCCACGCTCCCGCAACGTGGCGAAGGCGTCGGCGACTCCCGGCAGCGCGGTCGGCGGGGTCTTCCGGTACGCGCCGAGGAGCATGGCGGTGAACTCGGATTCGACGGAATCGAGTACGGCCGTGTCTGCCGGGACGCCGCTCTCACGCAGCAGCCCCTCGATGGCCTGTCGTTTTCCTGTGCCCTTCCAGCGGTCGAACCGATCGTCCGGAATCGGTGCGCCGAGGTAGTTCTCGACGGTGTCGCGCAACGCGACGTACACGGCCCCGCCCTCGTCGACGCTCGTGCCGGCAATGTCCAAGGTCACCAGCGAAACCCGGTGTTCGGTCATGGGTGTGACTCCTTCACTGTTGAGCCACTCACAGGTACGCCTGTCAGTGGGCGATCATCGACAGCACGTCGGCAATGACGTCGCTGCTGGTTCCGTGCGACAGATCGAGCGTCCTGCACCGGTCGTAGTACGGGCTCAGGTCGAGCCCGACCCCCAGCCCGCACACCTCGACGGCCCGTTCGTCCTCGTGCCGCTCGACCACCGTCTGCAGGTGGTGGTCCAGGTAGAACTCGTCGTTGGCCAGTGCGGTGGCGCCGTCCAGTGGGCTGCCGTCCGAGATCACGAACAGGAGCCTCCTGCCCGGGGCGCGGTCGCGCATCCGTGTGCACGCCCAGTCGACGGCCTCACCGTCGACGCCCTCCTTGAACAGGTCGTTCTTCAGCAGCCCCGCGATCGCGGGACGCGCTCGGCGCCAGGTGGTCTCCGCGTCCTTGAACACCAGCTGCCGCACCTCGTTGAGACGTCCCGGGTTGCCGGGACGTCCGGACCGGAGCCAGTCCTTGCGGGCTCGGCCGCCGTTCCAGGCGGCGGTCGTGAATCCCAGGATCTCGCAGCGGGCGTCGGCCAGTTCGAGTGCCCGCGCGAACACGTCGACCAGGACCGCAACCGGTTCGCTGAACTCCTTCATGGAGCCCGAGCAGTCGATGAGGAAGGTCACCGTCGCGTCGGTCCGCGGTTCGGTGCGTTCGGCGGCGAAGAGTCGGCGTTCGGTGGGCGAGGTGACGAGCTGCGCGAGCCGGCGACCGTCGATGTAGCCCTCTTCCCGTCCGCCTTCCCACCCGTCGCGGACGGGTTCCGACAGCAGAGTCTTCAGTTGCCGTCCGAGTTTCCGGACGTTGAGGTGCCGGCTGTCGATGGTGAGGTCGAGCCGCCGGCGGTAGTCCTGGAGCAGTTCGGGTCGGACGAGCGACGCGACGTCGCGTGTCTCGTCGTAGGCGCGGGTGAACACTCGGTATCCGTCCCCGCTGTCACCCAGTGCGCGGCTGTGCCCCGACGCGGCGGTCGCGAAGGCCTCGTGCTCGTCCGGCTCGAAGTCGAAGATCAGGGAGAAGCTCGCGGCCTGCTCGTCGCGGCCGGCGTCGTCGGAGTCGTCCGGGTCGGCGGCCGACTCCAGCCGGCGGCCGATCACGTCGGCGACGGCCAGGGCATGAATACCGAAGTCGTGTTGCGAGAATCGGGTTCGGCGCAGCGGGGGCAGGTGGTCACCGAGGACGGAGGCCAGGGCGAACCGGGTCGACTCGATCAGGTCCTGCGTCGACTCGGGTATCGGCTCGGCGGTGATCCGGGCCCGGCACATCTGCGTCACCGTGAACAGCAGCATGCCGTGCACGGTCTCCGTCAGCCCGGACGCCACGAAGTCCTGCGACCACTGCGCGAAGCGGTGAGCCAGATTCGCGCGCACCCCGCCCATGGCGTCGTCGGCCAGCGATTCGACGCGGAACTGTTCGAGGGTCTCGAAGATCAGCCGGCCCGGCGTGTCCTCCGGGCACAGGCTCCGATGCACAGTGGGATCGGTGTGGAGCAGTCGCAGGGCCATGCCGTCGCTCGCGCCGCGGAAGGAGGTGACGTCGTCGCGGGCGAAGGTCGGGTGCAGATGCGGGGCGGGCATCGGCACGCGCCGGTGTCCGCGATGGAGCACCGGTCCACGAAAGTGCAACTCGCCCTGGGCTGCGAGGGCCCGGATCGAGGCGGCACAGAGTTCGTGAACCTGCTGCTGACGGCGGACCGAGTCGGGCAGTGCGGACAGTTCTGCCATGACCGCGGACTCAGGCCACGCTCGTGGCGAGCGTCGCCGACCCGTCCAGTTCCGCGTCGAAGCAGCGCTGGAAGTACTCGGCGACGATCGGCCGCTCGGCTTCGTCACACTTGTTGACGAACGACAGCCGGAATGCCAGCGCCGGATCGCGGAAGATCTCGATGTTCTCGGCCCAGGTGATCACCGTGCGCGGAGACATCAGGGTCGACAGGTCGCCGACCCGGAAACCGTTGCGGGTCAGGTTGGCCACGGCGACCATCGATGCGATGAGGTCCCGGCCTGCGGGGTCGTCCAGGGACGGCACCCGGGCGGCGACGATGTCGATCTCCTGTTCTGCGGGTAGGTGATCGAGGGTCGCGACGATGTTCCAGCGATCGATCTGAGCGTGATTGAGCCGCTGCGCACCGTGATACAGGCCGTTGAGATTGCCCAGGCCGACGGTGTTGGCGGTGGCGAACAGGCGGAAGGCCGGATGGGGGGACAGCACCCTGTTCTGATCGAGCAGCGTGAGCTTTCCGTCGCGCTCGAGGATGCGTTGAATCACGAACATGACGTCGGGACGCCCGGCGTCGTACTCGTCGAGAATCAGGGCGACGGGCCGCTGCAGCGCCCACGGCAGGATGCCCTCCTGGAATTCGGTGACCTGCTTGCCTTCTCGGAGTACGACGGCGTCCCGGCCGATCAGGTCGAGCCGGCTGAGATGTCCGTCGAGATTGACCCGGACGCACGGCCAGTTGAGCCGGGCCGCGACCTGCTCGATGTGCGTGGACTTGCCGGTGCCGTGCAGCCCCTGCACCATCACCCGGCGGTTCCGGCCGAACCCGGCGAGCAAGGCGGTCGTCACGGCGTGATCGAAACGGTACGCGGGGTCGATGTCGGGGACGTGGTCGACGGGTTCGCGGAACGCGCGCACCGTCCGGTCGGTGTCGAGGCCGAACAGTTCGCGCACGGACACCAGGTGGCTGGGGGCCGCGGTGGTCATTTCGGGCATGCGCCCTCCTTCAGTTCATTTCTGTCGATTCGATGCCCGTGACCTCGTTCTCGATCTCACCGATAGCATCAGCTGCGCGCCGCAGTGCCGGAAGGAGCTTGAGCGCCTTGTCGGGGGTGAGTCGCATGACCGGGGCCTGGACTGCGATGCAGAGATTGGAATTGCCTGTGGCGCACGGGACGAGCACCGCCGCGCACACCAGGCCGGGCAGGAACTCCTCGTCGTCGATCGCGTAGCCGTCCCGGCGCACCTGCTTGAGTTCGGCTTCGATGAGCTCGACGTCGGTGACCGTCTTGGTGGTGTATCGCTCGAGCGGCATCCGACCGAGCAGCCGCCCGCGCTGCGCCGGGCTGAGTTGCGACAGGATCATCTTGCCACTCGCCGAGCAGTGCGCGGGAACCCGCGATCCCGCGTGAAGCGTAAACCGCAGGGGCTCCGGCGTTTCCACGCGATCGAGGTATACCACTTCGCTGCCCGACAGGGTGGTCACGTTGCAACTCTCGCCGAGTTCCGCGACGAGGTTTCGGAGGATCGCGTGCCGGGCGCCGTGGTGCGTGTCGTTGAGCAGAAGGTTCTCGGCGAAGCGGCGCAGGCGGACCCCGGTGCCGTAGTGCCGGCCGTTGTTCTGTCGAGTGAGGAGTCCGGCTCCTTCGAGCTGCTGGAGCATGCGGTGCAGGGTCGGCTTGGCCATGCCCGTCTCCTCGACGAGCCCCTGCAAGGTGAACAGCTGGTCCTTGGACGCGATCATCTCGAGCAGCGCGAACAGGCGCAGCGTCGGGGTGTCTCCGGGCAGCTCCGTGGTCGGGTGCCCGTTCGACTCGCTGATCCGGTGAATCTCACCCACGGTTCCTCCTCGGACGGAATGGCGGCGCTTACGCGTCGTGTATCGAAAAATCATACATCCCGTTCCAGTTTTAGGAACATTCATTGACGGAGCGTGTGACGTGGCCTACAGTCACTGCACATCACAAAATCACGAACGAAACGTTCCGATTTTTGACATTCTCTGCCGTTTCCGGCGCGCCCCTGAAGGAGGATCACACATGAGCAAGAAGAAGAACGGTGCCGATCGCACCGCGGTTACCGGTGTACAGAAGATGACACCGTCAGAGGCGTTCGTCGAGACGATGGTTGCCAACGGCGTGACGGACATGTTCGGCATCATGGGGTCCGCGTTCATGGATGCGATGGACATCTTCGCTCCCGCCGGAATCCGACTCGTCCCGGTCGTCCACGAGCAGGGCGCGGGACACATGGCCGACGGATACGCCCGGGTCAGCGGGCGGCACGGCATGGTGATCGGCCAGAACGGTCCGGGCATCAGCAACTGCGTCACGGCCATCGCCGCCGCATTCTGGGCGCACAGCCCCGTCGTCATCGTCACCCCCGAGGCCGGCACCATGGGAACCGGTCTGGGTGGCTTCCAGGAAGCCAACCAGCTCCCGATGTTCCAGGAGTTCACCAAGTACCAGGGCCACGTCAACAACCCGAAGCGCATGGCCGAGTTCACCGGCCGCTGTTTCGACCGCGCGATGTCGGAGATGGGCCCCACGCAGCTCAACATCCCCCGCGACTTCTTCTACGGTGAGATCGAGACCGAGATCCCGAAGCCCACCCGGCTCGACCGCGGTCCCGGCGGCGAGACGAGCCTGAACGAGGCAGCGGAACTGCTGGCCCAGGCCGAATTCCCGGTGATCGTCTCCGGTGGCGGCGTGGTCATGGCCGACGGCGTCGAGGAGTGCAAGGCACTCGCGGAGCGTCTCGGTGCGCCCGTCGTCAACAGCTACCTCCACAACGACTCCTTCCCCGCGAGCCACCCGCTGTGGACCGGCCCGCTGGGCTACCAGGGGTCGAAGGCCGCGATGAAGCTGATCAGCCAGGCCGACGTCGTGCTCGCGCTCGGCACCCGCCTCGGCCCCTTCGGCACGCTGCCGCAGCACGGCATGGACTACTGGCCCAAGAACGCCAAGATCATCCAGATCGATGCCGACCACAAGATGCTCGGCCTGGTCAAGAAGGTGTCCGTCGGGATCTGCGGCGACGCGAAGGCCGCCGCAGTGGCGCTCACCGAGCGGCTCGAGGGCAAGGCACTCGCGTGCGACACCAACCGCGAGGAGCGCAGCAAGAAGATCGACGCCGAGAAGGCCGCGTGGGAGAAGGAACTCGACGAGTGGACCCACGAGCGCGATCCGTTCAGCCTCGACATGATCGCCGAACAGGAAGGCGAGGACGGCAACTGGCTGCACCCGCGCCAGGTGCTGCGTGAGCTGGAGAAGGCGATGCCGGAGGACGTGATGGTGTCCACGGACATCGGCAACATCAACTCGGTCGCCAACAGCTACCTGCGGTTCGAGAAGCCGCGCAGCTTCCTCGCCCCGATGAGCTTCGGCAACTGCGGCTACGCACTGCCCACCGTCATCGGCGCGAAGGCGGCGGCGCCGGAACGGCCGGCGATCGCGTACGCCGGCGACGGCGCCTGGGGAATGAGCCTCGGTGAGGTCATGACCGCGGTCCGCCACGACATCCCCGTCACCGCAGTCGTGTTCCACAACCGTCAGTGGGGTGCGGAGAAGAAGAACCAGGTCGACTTCTACAACCGCCGCTTCGTCGCGGGTGAGCTCGAGAGCGAATCCTTCGCCGGCATCGCGCAGGCGATGGGTGCCGAGGGCATCGTCGTCGACAAACTCGAAGAGGTCGGCCCGGCGCTGCAGCGCGCGGTCGCCGCGCAGATGAACGAGGGCAAGACGACGGTCATCGAGATCATGTGCACCCGGGAACTGGGCGACCCCTTCCGCCGCGACGCGCTGTCGAAGCCGGTGCGCCTGCTCGACAAGTACAAGGACTACGTGTAGTCCCACACCGTGTAGTCCCACACCCGTGAGGTGGTCCCCGGCGCAGCCAGCGCCGGGGGCCACCTTCGTGCGTCCTGGTACCGACGATCCGTCGCGGACTGGATCTGGTCCTGCCGGCCCGGACCTCCCACAATTCGTTGTCGAAGGTAATGACGAAGTGGAAGTGAACGGTGGCGATTCGTGGCATCAACAGTGTGGGGTCTCTCGATGCCCGCGATCGCTCTCGCGCTGCTCATCATCGTGGCCGGCGGCGTGGTCCGCGGATTCGGCGGATTCGGCGGCTCGATGGTGTGGGTGGCGGGACTGGTGGTGCTGCTCCCGCCGACCGCCGTGATCCCGACGGTGTTCATCCTCGAAGTCGTCTCCAGTGCGGCGATGCTGCCCCAGGTGTGGCGTCAGGTGCACTGGCAGTCGCTGCGGTGGCTGTTCGCCGGCACCCTCATCGGGATGCCCGTCGGAATGTGGCTGCTCACCCAGCTGTCCGGTGACCTCGTCCGCATCCTGCTCGGACTCTCCATCGTCGCCGCAGCGGTGGCTATGGCAGTCGTGCCCGACCGCGCCTCCCTCCCGGGCCCCGGCAGCACCACCGCGACCGGCGTCGTTTCGGGACTTCTCAACGGCGGCTTCGCATTGGGTGGCCCACCGGTGATCCTGATGTACTTCTCGGCGTCCTCACACGTGGTCGCCGGCCGCGCCTCGCTGGTGGTGTTCTTCCTCGGCATCGACGCATTCGGCGTCGCAGGATCCGCCGCCGGCGGATTGCTCACCACACCGGTCCTCGCCCAGACCGCGCTGTTCATCCCCCTCTGCCTGGCAGGCGCAGCCGCCGGCAAATGGATGTTCGCCCGCACCACCGCCGACCGCGTTCGTCAACGCGTCCTCTGGCTACTCGGAGTCCTCGGCATCGCCGTGCTGGTGCAGGTGGCGTTGCGCTGATCGGGTGTGGTCGATCGCAGCGCTGTGGCCCCGCCCTCGGTCGAACCCGAGTCGGGGCCACGGCGGCCGTGCGTCAGGTCGAGGCTATCCGCGACATTGCCGCATCGTCAGGGTGTGATTGTGCGTCCGTGCCCTCGGTGTAGATGTCCCGACGGCGGATGGCGAGTGTGCACACGGTACTGACAACCCCTACCGCCACGGTGTATCCCATTATCAGTGAAAGTCCACCGGTTGCCGAACTGAGGAGGGAAGCGAGCACGAGCGGTGTCAGCCCGGATGCCACGATTCCCGAAAGCTGGTAGACGACGGAGATACCGCTGTAGCGGACTCGGGTGGGGAACAGTTCCGCAAACAGCGACGACTCGGGGGCGTAGACGATCGGATAGAGGACCCCGAGGACCAATACGATCGTGACGACGATGACCGCTGTATTTCCGGTACCGACAAGGACGAAGGCGGGATAAGCCGCAGCCGTGAGGATCACGATTCCCGCCGCGAATACGTGTCTGCGGTCGAAACGGTCTGCCACCCTTCCGAAGATCGGGATGAATACGACCATAGTCGCCGCCGCGGCCATCACCGCCAGCAGCAGGGTCTGTCGGCTGAGGTGCAGCGTGCCGGTGCCGTACGCAATGACAAAAACCGCCCACGTATTGAAGGCCACGCCCTCGGCCCATCGACTGCCCATTCCCAGCAACATGTTTCGCCGCGACTGCGGGCTCTTGATCAGTTCCAGAGCAGGCACAGTAGCCTTCTCCTCTACCGTTTCGAGCTTGCGGAAGGCTGGAGTCTCCATGACCTTGAGGCGGATGAAGAGGCCGACCGCCACCAGGATCGCGCTCAGCATGAAGGCGATCCGCCATCCCCAGGCGAGAAATGCAGCCTCCGACATTGCCAGGTTGAGTACCGCGAATACACCGGTACCCAACATCAGGCCGATCGCGAGGCCGATTTGCGGCAGGCTTCCGTAGAAACCGCGCTTGCCGCTGGGAGCGTACTCGACGGCCATCAGGACCGCCCCGCCCCATTCACCGCCGATTGCGATACCTTGCGCGAGGCGAAGTACCACCAGCAAAATCGGTGCCGCGATACCGATCGTGGCGTAACTGGGGACCAGCCCGATCAGGCAGGTCGCCACACCCATGATCATCATGGTTGCCACCAGGGTCTTCTTCCGGCCGACGCGGTCGCCGATGTGCCCGAAGACGAGACCGCCGAACGGCCGGGCCATGAATCCGATCGCGAACGTGGCAAACGCAAGCAGTGTGCCGACGACCGGATCCGACCCCGGGAAGAAGAGTTTGTCGAATACCAGCCCGGCGGCGATGCCGTAGAGGAAGAAGTCGTACCACTCGACTGTCGTTCCGACGATACTCGAGGCCACGACGGTGCGGATCTCGGACTTCGAGGGTTCCTGCTCGGTGTCTCGGGAAGTGCTCACAACGACTCCCGGAATATGTGTGTGAGGGCATCCCTGGTTACCGGACGGGGCACGACGGCCAGCTGACGTGTCTGCTTCATCGTTCCATCGACCAGTGTGTCGAGGTGCTCTTCGGAGTAGCCGAAACTGCGCAACCCGGAGGGCATTTCGATGTCCGTCATCAGTTCGCTCAAGACATGCGCGAGCGCGTCCGCTCCATCGGTCGTCGTGAAGGTCTGGCCGGAGAGAAGTTCGGCCGCGCGCAGGTGCCGACTGGGATCGCTCGGGTACGTCCATCGGAAAACCGCAGCGGCAGTGGCGGATACGGCCTGTCCGTGCGGCACCATGGGCATTGGGGGGTAGCCCTCGGCCTGATAGTTCTCGACCGCGCCGGCGACCGGGTAGGCATTGGCATGCGGCAGATGGGTGCCCGCGTTCCCGAACCCTGTTCCGGCGGAGGTCGACGCAAGCGCCATCTGGTACCTGGCTTCGAGGTCTCGCCCGTTCATTACGGCGCGCCGCAGGTACTTCCCCACCAGAGAGAGGGCCTGCTCGCACCAGACGTCACTGATCGGGTTGGAACCACAGAAGGCGGGGCGCTTCATCGGGTCTTCCGGTGCAGGCTTGGCGTCGAACCGGACGCTGGTGTAGCTCTCGAGTGCGTGAGACAGCACGTCCATCCCGCTCGCGGCCGTGACCTGCGAGGGAAGAGAGACGGTGGTCAGGGGATCTACAACGGCGAGCGTCGGTCGCAACTTCGGGTGGCTGACACCGGCTTTCAAGTGCAGGCCGAGGAAATCGATGACGCAGATCGTCGTCGATTCCGATCCGGTGCCGGCGGTGGTCGGCACGGCGATCAGGGGCTTCAGCGGAAGCCACGGCGCCCTACCTCCGCCGATCGGCGGGGTCACGAAGTCGAGCAATTCTCCGGGGTGTGTGGTGAGGAGGTTGACGGCCTTGGCCGTGTCGATGGCGGAACCTCCGCCGACTGCGATGAAGCAGTCCCACTCCCGTTCCGAGGCGTAGGAGACGGCCTCGTTGATGCTCTCATCCGTCGGCTCGACTGCGACGCCATCGAATACATCCGATTTGATGCCCACTGCGACCAATTGTTCGCGGATCCGGTCGGGTATCCCAGTGTTTCGAACACCCGGATCGGTAATGACCAAGCACGATTCCAGAGCCTGTGCCGATAGCTCGGCGCCCAGCTCGTCCAGTGCTCCGATGCCGAACTTCAGTGGCGGTGCTGCCCAGGTGAAGACGCTCTCGTTCTCGTTCGATCGATACATCGTTGAGACTCCTCCGCTGTCACCATGTAGGGGCATTCCCCACACTGTGAAGTGACGATAGGCCATGATCACTGATATGTGAAGTGCCTCACACGAAGAATTTGATGGATCCAGAGGCGGAACGGATTGGGCCGCCACAGAACTACGGCGAGGCAGGGGTTGCACAAGACCCGGCTGATGACCCGCGGAAGGGCGTCGGGTCAGTGAGACATCGCCCGGTTGACCGGGATGAACTGTGATACTTCCTTGGCTGCCTGAAGAATGCGTTCTCCGAGTGTTCGAACCCTGGCGTTCGGCATGCGAACAGTGGGCACCTGGATCACCAGTGCAGCCTGCGCGGTTCCGTTCGCATCCAGGATCGGGGCGCCCACGCAACGCACTCCCTCTACGTTCTCCTGCTCGTCGATGCTGTACCCCCGGGTACGGATCTCTCGCAGTTGCTCGGAGAGCTCGCGGGGAGTGCTCAGGCTGTACGGCGTGACCTTGGCGAGCTTGACCGGAAGCGTCTTGACGTACGTTTCGGCATGCGGAGAGAACGCGAGGATGGCCTTGCCCGATGCCGTCGTGTACAGGGGGAACCGAGCGCCTGTGTGCTGTTCGAATCGCAGCGGGAGCGTCGATTGCACCCGCATCATCACTACCGACTCCGACCCTTCCCGGATCGACAGGTTCACCGATTCCTGGGTCTCGGCATTGACCTGCTCCAGGATGGGTAAGGCCTTGTCCATGCCGAATCCGCGTTGTGCGGCCTGGCCGAGGAGCACCGTTCCGCTGCCGAGGTAGTAGCTGTCGGATATCGAATTCCTCGCTACGAGACCCTCTGCGATCAGCGCTCGGATAAGTCTGTTGGCCGTGCCGGACGACAATCGGAGTTCTGCCGCGATCGCACTGCCGGTCAGCTCGTCGGACGACGATGCGAGCAACTTGAGCACGGCCAGCGCTCGGCCGACGGACTGTGTGCCCGCAGGCAGTTCTTCGCTCACTGCGCGACCCCATCCTTGTCATGCCTGCCGGTGAGCCGATGTTACCGACTCAGTCGATGACCGATACCCAGATCTCGTTGCAGTCCTGGCCGGCGCCCTGATCGGCCGCCGCCTGTTCTACCAGGAGCGTTCCGGTGTGAAGGATGTGTCGCCGTAATGCGCTCTCGGCCGCAGACGAATCCGCCTCGAGGATCGCCTCGACAACTGGGCGGTGCTCGGCGTTGATGTCCTCGAGTGTGCGTGAGCGGTCGGCTGTCGATGCGCCCAGCAGTCGCGTTGTCTCCCGAAGGTTGCTGATGATCGAGCGCGAGCGCGAGTTGCCGGCGGCAGCGAGGATCAGATCGTGCAGTCGCTCGTCCTGTTTCGAGAACAACGCATCGTTTCCGGCCGCGGCACTGCGCTCCATATCGTCCAGCTGACGCTGGAGTTGCTCGTTCAGGGCTGGAGACGACTCACGCGCGACACGGCGCACGGCGGGTAGTTCCAGCGCGAGCCGGACCGCGAAGATCTCTGCGATCTCATGAGGTTGGGGAAGGATTATTCGGAATCCGCGATTGCGTTCGAACCGCACCAGTCCAGAATCGGCGAGCCGGAGCAAACCCTCGCGGACCGGGCTGCGGGACACTCCGAACTCGTCGGCGACCTGATAGACCGAGTACAGGATCCCCGGGACCATTTGTCCGCTGCGCACGGCGTCGAGCACCCCGGTGATCACTTTCTCGGTGAGTGATTCGGCCGTGCGAGCAATCGGCTGGAGAGTGAGCGGAGAATCGACCACGTCGTCACTCTAGTCGCGTTCGATCGAGTAACGTGTAGCATGTTACTCAGGTAACATGCTACATCTGAAGCGAACATGCCCGATGCCCGCAGGCCCTCTGGCGTAGCCATTGATCCTTCAGCCGGCTCGGCCTACTCCTCGGGTGCTTGCGAACCGTGGTGGCGCGCACCTGTCGGCGAAACAAATGGAGGTGACGTGTCGAGTGGGGAGGGCGGCTGGTCACCCCGCGGTGGGGAGCCCGCACTGCGTGAATCGCGATGAAACAGCTCGAGACTCAGGATCGACCGCTGCAGGCCGTCGAGGGTCCGCGGGTCCCAGCCGGTCAGCTGTTGCCAACGATCGAGCCGGTAGGTGATCGAGTTCGCGTGCAGGTGGATGTCCCTGCCCGCCGCGCTGATGGAGAACCCGTTGCGCGCGAACGCCGACACCGCCTCGACGAGGTGTGGATGCTCCGAGGCGACGGCGACCCCCGGCTCCAGCAGTGTGGTGAGCTCGGCCCGATGGTCCGAGAGTGTGGCGGCCACCCACTCGTCGGCGAAACGAACTACCTCGCCGCTCGGTGAGGCCAGTTGCAGCACCCTGCGCGCATCCGTGATGCTCATCGCCGCCCCGGTCAGGCCGGGGCGGTCCAATCCGACTCCTACCGTGGTGCCCGGGTGATCGCGCTGTATCTCGCGGACGATGTGATCGACGGGTGCGCGCTGGCTCAGCGCGATGATGACGGTGCCGTGCCGGCTGCATTGAGTGGTGCCGGGAATCGTGTCGAGGGTGCGCTGGAGTCGCTCGAGCTGGGCTTCCGACCACTCCTCCGCGGTGAGGCATACCGCGTGGAACTCGAGTTGGGGATCGAAGCCCAGTGCTTCCGCGAGTGCCCGGGCATCGCGGTGGTCGCCGTCTGCATCCCTCGCGAGGGCCTCGAAGAACCGGTACCGGACCCCCGCGCGGATAGCCTGTTCGCTGCGGGTCGCGTCGGTGTGTCCGACGGCGACCGCGCTGGTGGCGGTGTGGACGAGGTCCCACATCACGCCGCCCGCGTGCAGCAGTTCGCTGGTCGGCTCCTCGGCTCGGGACACCATCGTGTTCCACAATTCGCGGGACGCGATGTGGTACGTCTCGATGACATCGGACAGCGGCAGACCCTGCATGGCCCGGCGCCGGCCCAGTTGGCGGGACCGCTCGAGGACGTCTTCGGCGAAGGGTTCGTTCTCGCTCACGGCCTGCAACGTCGCCGTCAGCTGCCGGCTGATGTACCCGCGCTGTTCGTCGATCGGAACGGCGGCGTACGACTGCAGCTCGGTGCGGATCTGGTGCACCGCCCGGTCGGTGACCGACTCGATCTCGTCGGAGACCTGACGGCACAACCGCTGGATCGTGTCTCCGCCCACGGATTCAGGCACCCTCACCTCGCATTCCGCACTCCCGTGAATTTCACGAACCGCCGCGGTGTTTTCCGGGATTCGCCCATGGCCCGAGGGGAGTGATGCGGACCACACTAATTGCAGAGCGCATGTCGACCGACACCGGACCCACTCACCACACCGGTGGCAACCGTCAGATTAGGAGCCCAGAAGTCATGTCAAACGAGGCAAAAAGCGCCTTGCTCGCGATCGGAGTCCCGTTCGCCGGGGTGCTGGGCGGCATCGTCGCACTGTCCGGATCCACGGCCACGGTCTTCGGAGTTCCCATCCTGTTCGCGTGGCTCTTCCTGTGGATGCCGCTCACGTCGCTGTGCTTGCATCTCGCGTGGAAGTTCTTCGATCGTAAGGATTTCGAAGCAGCCGAGGCCGCTGAAGCGGCGATCACGACCGCCGGGACGGGAGACCAGTCATGACCGCGGCCTTCTTCACCCTCGTGCTCGTCCTCGCCCTCGGAGCCGGTGTGTTGTCGCGGCGCGGCAGCAAGAAGGAGATCTCGGACTACTTGGTGGGCGGCCGGTCGTTCGGTCCCCTGCTGGTCTTCATCCTGGGAGCGGGCGAGGCGTACAGCATCGGCACCCTGATCGGATTCCCCGGCGGCGTCTATGCGCACGGGGCCAGCTATGGCGTCTGGTTCATCGGGTACATCCTGCTGGCCTACCCGATCGGATACTTCTTCGCGCCGTACCTCTGGCGTGCAGGCAAGCGATACGGCGCCATGACCCTGCCCGATGTGGCGGGACGTCACTTCCGGTCGCGTGGGTTGGAACTGACGATCGCCATCGCCTCGGTCGTGTTCCTCATCCCGTGGGGCCAGCTTCAGCTCGCCGGTCTGCAGATCGCACTGACCGGCCTCGGAATCGCCATCGACCCCACCGTTGCGGTATTCGCAGGTGCCGCCCTCGCTCTGCTGTTCCTCATGTTGTCCGGTGTGCGAGCACCCGCGTTCGTGTCCTACGTGAAGGACACCGCCCTGTTGCTCGGTGCCGTCTTGATCGGACTGGCGGCAGTGGTCGAGACCGGTGGTACCGAGAAGTTGTTCGCCGCGGCGGCAGCCAGTGATGGCGGCTCGGCTTCACACTCCACGGTCACCGGGTCGTCACTGACGTTCGTGCTGACGACGATCGTGTTCCAGTCGGTCGGGTTCTTCATCTTCCCGATCATCGTGCAGGCGGTGCTCGCGGCGAAGTCCGAGGCCACGATCAAGCGGGTCGCCAAGTTCAACCCGCTGTACATGCTCATGTACCCGTTCCTCGTCGCTGCCGCCTTCGGGGCGATCACGCTGCTGCCCACCAAACTCGAGGGCACAGAATCCGACCAGGTGCTCCTGCAGTTGTCGCGACAACTGTTGCCCGACTGGCTGACCGGTGTCGTCGCAGGCGGCGCGGCCCTCTGCGCGATCGTGGTGCTGTGCGGGGCGGCGCTCGGGATCGGCGCGATCGTCTCGCGCAACATCATCACCGGTATCCCGGAATCTCGCCAACGGATCTGGGTGCGAGGAGTCGTCGTGGCGTACCTCGCGATCTCGCTCCTGCTCACGCTCGCAACACCGCAGCTGCTGCTGACCCTGGTCAACACCGCGTACTACGGCGTCACCCAGGCGGCTGTGGTCTTCGCGACCATGATCTTCGGGTGGAAGCTACGCCCGTCTGCTCTCGGAATGGGCGTGGTGCTCGGCGACGTCGTGGTGCTGTGGCTCTATCTCGACAAGCACGGTCCCGTGTCCGAGTGGCTCACCGGTCTCGGCGTGAACATCGGCGCGGCCGCGTTGGTCCTCAATATCCTCTTCGTCGCATCGACCCGGTTGTTCTGGCCGCCGACCGATCCCGTCCGTGGCCTCCGCGCCGACGGTAGAACGCCCGTCCCTGCCGTCGCACCGACGGCCGCACACAGTGAAGTGGGTGCCTGATGACCAGAACGTTGCTCACCGCCGATTCGATCCACACCCAGAACCCCTCGTCTCCGATCGTGGAAGCGCTGGTCATCGAGGGCGCCGGCGTCGTCGCCACAGGCACCAGGGAGGAGATGGCGGAATGCGCCGGTATCGGTGCCCGTCGTCTCGACCTGCCCGGTGCCACGGTGATCCCGGGACTCGTCGAGTCGCACATCCACCCCACGTATGCCGGCCTGACCGACGGCTGGGCGGACTGCCGAACACCACCGTGCCGGTCGATCGCGGACATTCAACAGGCCCTGCGGGCATCGGCCTCCGGCAGCGGATGGATCCGGGGGTGGGGTTACGACGACACCCAGATCGCCGAGGGGAGGCATCCGACCAGGACGGACCTCGACGCGGTCAGCACCGACCGACCGGTGATCGTCCTCCACATCTGCGGACACTTCGCTGTTGCCAACACCGCCGCGCTCGCCGCCGCGGGTATCGACGAATCCACGGTGGCGGTGGACGACCCGCTCTTTCCTCGCGGGGAGGACGGTCGCCTGACCGGGATGGCGTGGGAGATCGACGCGGTGTCGCGACTCACCGCAGCGGTCCCCGCCCTCACCGAGCAGGAGGTGAACAGCGCTCTGCTGCGCAGCCTGCAGTTGGCGCGTTCGCGGGGCATCACCACCATCCACGATCTCGGCATCGGTCTCTCCGCAGGCGCACAGGAGCTGACCGCCTACCGCGCATTGGACGCATCGGGTGAGTTGCCGGTGCACGTCGTCGGGTTCCTGCGCGGCGACCTCGCGCTCGACGCCCTCGACGACGGAACGGTCGCCTTCGAGCACGCACCCACGAACGGAGCCCACTTCCGGCTGGCCGGCGCGAAGTTCTGGGCAGACGGTTCGATCCAGGGGTTGTCCGCGGCACTGCGCACGCCCTACGCGTGCGATCCCAGCCATCACGGCGACCTGCTGTACCCCCAGGAGCAACTCGACGACATGGTTCTGCGGGTACACCGCGCAGGAGGACAGGTCGCAGTGCACGCCAACGGCGACGCGGCGGTCGGAGCCGCGATCACCGCACTGAGCAGGGCTCAGACCACCGACAAACGGGTGGGACGGCATCGCATCGAACACTGCCAGGTGAGCGCACCGAGCGACCTCGAGGCGATCCGCGAGGCCGAACTCGGCGTGAGTTTCTTCGTCAACCACATCTTCTACTGGGGCGATCGGCACCGCGACCGCTTCCTCGGTGCCCGACGAGCGGCCGAGATGGATCCCCTCGCCTGCGCCGACGAGTTGGGACTGCGATTCGGACTGCATTCGGACTGCCCGATCACCCCGATGGATCCGCTCGCGACCATCAGGACAGCGGTCACCAGGATGACGAGGGACGGTGCGGTTCTGGGCGCCGGCCAGCGGATCAGGGTGGACCGTGCGGTCCGCGCAATGACTGTCGACAGCGCGTATCTCGTGCACGACGAGAACCGTGTCGGCACCCTGATGGCCGGCCGTCGCGCGGACTTGGTCGCGCTCGGCGGCAGCGTCGGAGATCTCGCGGACGGCACCGCCGAAATGCCCCGTCCCGCAATGGTCATGGTCGACGGGGAGTCGGTGCACACGCCGGAGTGATTCGGCCGCAGCGGAACTGGTCTGGTTAGCGCCGCATACTCGCCGCGCAGGCCTGACCGAGGAGGGCAATCCCCTCTTCGATGGAGCGCAGTGGGATCGCCCCGTAGCCGATGCGAAAGTGGTTGCGGGGCGGTACCGGCTGGGTGTAGAAGATGTCGCCGCGCTCGACGAGGACGCCGCGCTGTTCCGCCTCGCGGACGACGGCGCGGCAGTCGAGTTCGTCGGGCCCGGTCATCCAGAGGCTCACCCCGCCGGGCGGGTACGGTTCCTGCGACCACGGCAGGTACTTGTCCACGGCCGTGCACAGGCGTTCCCACTTGTGTTTCATCTGGGTGCGGTGGTGGCGCAGCGCCCGGTGGTACTCCCCGCTGTCGATGAGCATCGCCAGGGCCCGCTGCTGGTGACCGGGTGGGTGCCGCAGCATGTACCGGCGGGCTTTGCGCAGTTCACGCACCAGATCCGCGGGACCGACGAGGTAGCCGAGGCGCAGGCCGGGGGCCAGGAATTTCGAGAACGTACCGAGATACACGGCGTCGCCGCTGGAGTCGAGCGCCTTGAGCGCTGGGCTGGGGCTGCCGTGGTAGCGGAACTCGCTGTCGTAGTCGTCCTCGACGATCACGGTGCCGGATTCGGCGGCGAGTTGCAGCAGGCGTTGACGCCGGTCGATGCCGAGCGTCACGTTGGTCGGATGGTGATGGCTCGGTGTCAGATACATCAGGTCGGTGCCGCGCAGAGTCTCCGGCGGGCGGAGGCCGTGCGCGTCGACGTCGATGCCGTACACCTGGGCGCCCGTGCGCAGGAAGATGTGTCGCGCGTCGAGGTAGCCGGGGTTCTCGATGGCGACCCGATGCTCAGGTCCGAGCAGAACTCGGCCGACGAGGTCCAGGCCCTGCTGGGAGCCGACGGTGACGAGCACTTCGTCGGCGCTCGCCTCGATGCCGCGCGACGGCAGCAGGTGCTGGCGGATCATGTCGATCAGCATCGGGTCGTCCGCCCCGACGCTGTCCTGGAGACTGGCGTAGGCGTGGGGTTGGTACAGCGCGTCGCGCAGACACCGGACCCAGGCGCGGGCCGGGAAGCTGCGGATGTCGATCTGCCCGGCCAGGAACGGGTACGGGTAGCTGTGCCAGTCGACGTTCTTCTCGATGTGGGGGACGTCGGCGTCGGGGTAGCGCCGGATGCGGGACGACCAGTCGATGCGCGGGATGGTGGCGCGGGCATCGGAGGCCAGCGTCTCGATCATGTCGGGATTCACGAACATGCCGGAGCGTTGGTGGCTCTGAACGAGTCCCTCGGCGATCAGTTCCTGATAGGCCAGGTTGATCGTGTTCCGGGAGATCGCGAGATCGACCGCGAGTTCGCGCGAACTCGGCAGACGATGCCGGGGATCGAACAGTCCGTTGGCGATGCCGTGTTCGATCGCCCGCCGAACCTGGCGATACAGCGGTTCGGCGGAATTGCGGTCGATCTCGATCAGTGTTCTCGGCACGCATCGCCTCCTGTAGATCGCGGAGTGGCCCGACGAAGGCCGACCCGGCACGCCGAGAAGTTCTCGTACGAGCACTCCTCAGTATGCCGGGCCGGCGGTGAAATCAAACGAGGTCGAGCGCTTCGTCGACGTTGACCGACTCGATTCCCAGAGCGGCGCCGACGGCGTCGTTCGTCAGGCGGCCGGCGACCGTGCTGACTCCGGCGCGCAGCGCAGCGTTCTCCCGCGCCGCCCGGGCCAGGCCCTTCTCGGCGATCTGCAGGGTGTACGGCAAGGTCACGTTGGTGAGTGCGTACGTGGAGGTGTGGGGCACCGCTCCCGGCATGTTCGCCACGCAGTAGAACACCGAGTCGTGGACCTTGAACGTGGGCTCCGCGTGGGTGGTGGGACGCGAATCCTCGAAGCAACCACCCTGGTCGATCGCGATGTCGACGAGGACGCTGCCCGGCTTCATCCGCGAGACCAGCGAGTTCGAGATGATCTTCGGTGCCTTCGCACCGGGGACGAGCACGGCGCCGATGACGAGGTCGGCCTGCATGACCTCCTGCTCGATCGAGTAGGAGTTGGCGGCGAGGGTGCGGATCCGGCCCTGGTACATGCGGTCGGCGGCGCGCAGCTTGTCGACGTTCTTGTCGAAAAGGACGACGTCGGCCCACGTGCCGGCGGCGACGGCGACGGCGTTCATGCCCGATACGCCGGCACCGATCACGACGACGCGCGCCGGGGACACACCGGACACGCCGCCGATCAGTACGCCGCGGCCACCCTCCGGTCGCATCAGTGCCTGCGCACCGACCAGGGGCGCGAGCCGGCCGGCGACCTCGCTCATCGGGAACAGCAGGGGCAGCGAACCGTCGGGAAGCTGAACGGTCTCGTACGCAACCGAATTGGTTCCGGCGGAAAGCAGGGCTCGGGTGCACTCCTCGCCCGCGGCGAGGTGCAGGTAGGTGAACAGCGTGAGGTCCGAACGCATCCGGTGGTATTCCTCCGCGATGGGCTCCTTGACCTTGAGGACCAGTTCCGCGCTCTGCCAGACCGCATCGGCCGTGTCGAGGATCTTCGCGCCGGCGGCACCGTAGGCGTCGTCGCCGATCGAGGAGCCTTCCCCCGCACCGCGTTCGACGAACACGTCGTGTCCGTGGGCAACCAGTTCGTGCACGCCGGCGGGAGTGGCCGCCACCCGGTACTCGTGGTTCTTGACTTCCTTGGGGATACCGATCCTCATCTGAGACCTCCGTTAGCTGGGGCTGTTCGCCGCTCCGACCACAAGTCGTGGTGCCCGAGCGATACCGAAGTCTGGATCACTCTGGCATGGGACCAGAAGGACCAGTTGGGCGCCGTCTGCGGGGACCAGTCTGGACCCATCGAATACCGCTCTTCTGGCCCTGACCTGCGGTCTGCCTCGTCGGTATGTTGTGGGTCACAGCCATTCGACAACGAAGGAGATGGTCGTGGACGTTACCGAATTGCGAGCACGAGCCCGCCGGCACCTCGGACCTCATTTCACCCGCAAGGACACCTGGGAAAGCGACTTTCCGGTGTTCGTTCGCGGCGAGGGCAGCTACCTGATCGACACCGAGGGGGACCGTTTCCTCGACGGTCTGGCAGGTCTGTTCTGCGTGAACATCGGTCACGGCCGCGACGACATCGCCCGGGCGGCGAGCGAGCAGATCGGCACGTTGGCGTATGCCTCGAACTGGGGCAGTGCCCACATTCCCGCGATCGAGGCCTCCGCGCTCATCGCCGACCTGGCGCCCGGTGACCTCGGGACGACGTTCTTCGTCAACTCGGGATCCGAGGCCGTGGAGACCGCGGTCAAGTTCGCCCGGCAGTACCACCGCAGCCAGGGTAACCCCCAGCGAACCAAGATCATCAGCCGCGAGATGGCCTATCACGGAACCACTCTCGGCGCCCTCTCGGTGACACAGCTGCCCAAGATCAAAGACCCGTTCGGCCCGCTGCTGCCGGGTGTCCGCTCGGTACCCAACACCCTCGGATTCATCGGTGACTGCGGCCCGGCCGACCAGCTCGACTGCATCGCCGCCATCGAGGCCGTCATCGAGGAGGAGGGCGCCGAGACCATCGCCGCCGTCTTCGCCGAGCCGGTGCAGAACGGCCGCGGCGCCCTCGTCCCGCCGGACGGGTACTGGCCCGCGCTGCGCGCGCTGTGCGACAAGCACGGGATCCTCCTGGTCTCCGACGAGGTGATCTGCTCGTTCGGCCGCCTCGGGCACTGGTTCGGGCACGGTCTCACCGGCGTGGTGCCGGACATGATCACGTTCGCGAAGGGCTCCACGTCCGGATACGCTCCGCTCGGTGGTCTCATCGTGCGTGAACAGCTGGTCCGTGAGCTCTACGATTCACCCAAGGGCGGCGTGTTCACCCACGGCGCGACGTGGGGCGGGCACCCGGTGTCGACCGCGGTGGCGGTCGCGAACATCACCGCGATGCGGGACGAGAACGTGCTGGGCAACGTCGCCGCTCGCGGCCCGAAGTTACGGACCGCACTCGACTCGCTGATGGGTGCGCACCGCTGCGTCAAGGACGTGCGCGGAACCGGGTTCTTCTACGCGATCGAGCTGATGGCCGACAGCGACAGCGGCCGCGAGTTCACCGAGCAGGAGTCGCTGACCGTCCTGCGCAAGGTGCTGCCGGAAGCGTTCGCCCGCACCAAGGTGATCCTCCGCGGCGACGATCGCGGCGCCACGATGCTGATGATCTCGCCGCCACTCGTCGCCGACGACGAGGTGCTCTCGGAACTGCTCCACGGAATCGACAGCATGCTCACCGACATCGAGAAGGCAATCCAGCCGTAGGGAACGAGTTCCCTCATTCCAGCGGGTGGCGGTCGTCGACCATCGACGGCCGCCACCCCTCTTCGTATCGACGGGAGAGCGAGGCCATGGCCCCGGGCGTCACCGCTGTACCACCTACCGGCACTGCACGACAGAGTGATTCATCGCTGATCGATCACTGGGTCGCTGCTCTGCGCGGGCAGAACCGCATCGTCGGTCTCGCGGACGGCGAAGACGAACGCGCGATCCGCGCCGCCCACTCCCTGCACCACAAATGTGTCGTCTCGCCGCGACTGTTCGGGCGGCGGGACGTCATCCGGCGCATCGCCGAGGTTACGGGTATCCCTCTGGCCGAGGAGCTCGTTCTCGACATCGCCGATGCCGCCGCAGACCCCGCGATCCGCGGAGCCGTCGAAGCCGGGTTCGCCCGTTACCCCGACCGGATCGAGTCGGCGCTGTCCGACCCGGTGTGCCTCGCCGCGGCGGCGCTGCGTGCCGGAGTGGTCGATGCCGGTGTCGCCGGTGCGGGCAGGCCGACGTCCGACGTGCTGCGGGCCGGACTACGCATCGTGGGGCTCGCCCCCGGGTCGAGCATCCTGTCGAGTTCGTTCCTGATGTTGCTGCCGGACGGTCGGCAGTTGACGTTCTCCGACTGTGCCGTCGTGCCCGACCCCACGGTCGACGAACTGGTCGACATCGCGCTGGCGGCGGGCGCCACCCACTTCCATCTCACCGAGCAGACACCCATCGTGGCGATGCTGTCGTTCAGCACCCAGGGCAGCGCCCGTCATCCGCGCGTGGAGAAGGTCCGCGAGGCCGCGGAACTGGTACGCGTCCGGGATCCGCAACTGCATGTCGACGGAGATCTGCAGTTCGATGCCGCGCTCGTCGCCGAGATCGGTGCGTCCAAGGCGCCCGACTCGCGGGTCGCCGGCCGGGCGAACGTGCTGGTGTTCCCGAATCTCGATGCCGGCAACATCGGATACAAAATTGCCCAACGACTCGGCGGTGCAATAGCCTTGGGGCCGATCCTGCAAGGCTTGGCCGCGCCGTGGAACGACCTCTCCCGCGGGTGCACCACCAGCGACATCGAATTGATGGCCCTGGTGAGTGCAGTGCAATCCCTCGCCACCTGAGCGTCGGACCGGCACACACCGTGCCACCGGATCGAGAACGGAGTCGCGATGACCATGCTCCTCGTGGGTGCCCTGTGCATCGGCATCGCGTCGGTCATCGGCGGCGCCACCGGGTTCGGGACCGCACTGATCGCGACACCGGTGATGCTGATCATCGGATTCGACGTTCCCGAAGTGGTATTCGTCAATCTGATGGCCGGGTTGATCACGCGGATCGGCGCGGCTTATCAGTTGCGAGAACACATCAGCTGGGGACGGGTGGCACTGCTGGGCGGGGGCAGCCTGCCCGGCGCCTGGCTGGGTGCGGTCACCCTCGGTCTGCTGCCGGAGCAGTATCTGAAACCGGCAGCGGGAATCGTGGTGATGCTGTGCGGGCTGGCGATGGCCCTCCCGACCCGTTCGGACACCACCCGGACACCGTCGACGACCGCGCACGTCCTCACCGGTTCCGTGGGTGGCTACCTCGGAACGACGACGTCCCTCAACGGACCGCCGCCGGTCCTGTTGCTGATGCGAGCGCGCTTGCCTCCGCTGGCGTTCATCGCCGACCTCGCAGGCTATTTCATCGTCGCCAACATCATGGCGCTCTCCATCCTGTGGTTCCGTGACGAGATCACGGAGTCGATGTTCTGGCCGCGGCTCCCGGTCTTCGTCGCGGCCGCGCTGATCGGCAACGTCACCGGACTGGCGATCGCCCGCCGTCTTCCGCCGGGCGTGTTTCGCTCCGCGGTCATCGTGCTGGTGATCGCTGCCGGAGCGGCGACCTGCCTTCTGGGATGAGCGTCGCTCAGTTCTCGGCGCCGACCCGGCGGACCAGCCGCACCAGTTCGCCTGCGGGACCGTCGAGCTGACGCGCGCCGCGCCACACGGCCCGCAGGACTCTGTCGAGTTCGAGTCCGTCGACGTCGATCACCTTCAGCTCACCGGAGGCGACCTGCTCCGCCACGGCGAGGGTGCTCATCACGGCGGGACCGACTCCGGCCAGCACGCTGGTGCGAATCGCGGCGGCGGACCCGAGTTCGAGAAGCGGTGCCGCCCGGTCGTATTCCTGCAACGCCACGTCGAGGGTGGTCCGGGTGCCGGATCCCGGCTCCCGGGCCAGGAGTGGAGTCATGGCCAACTCGGTGATGGACAGGGCCTTGCGCCGCCGCGCCCACGGATGGGTGGGGTGAACGACGACGACCAATCGGTCGCGTGCAACAGTGAGACTCTTGAGCGGGCGTGGCACCGTCGGCGATTCGACGAACCCGACATCGCAGATTCTGCTGTTGATCCGTTCGAACACCTGAGTCGAATTGTGCACCTGCAGATGGATGGTGACGTCGGAGTGCAACCGGCGGAATTGCCCCAGCCACCCCGGCATCAGGTGTTCCGCCACCGTCATGCTGGCACCCACCGTCAACTCGGCGGCGCGTTCCGCACGCAGGCCCTCGGCCACGTCGAGCATCCGGCGGGTATCGGACAGCACCCGGCGCGCCCAGTGCGCGATGACGGTCCCCTGCGGCGTCAGTATCGAGCCCGTCGGGCTGCGCTGCAACAGTGTCATGCCGAACTGGCGCTCGAGTTGTTTGATGGCGCGACTCGCATTCGGCTGCGCCATTCCGACGAGTCTGGCGGCAGCGCTGAGGCTTCCGTGGTCGTCGACGCCGACGAGTAACTCCAGAACGGGGAACTCGGGCCATCTGCGGGACATACGTCGAGTATATGACCCCGGCGCAAGACATATCAGAATGATATGTGTTCATGTCGAGATGACGGCTACCGCGGAGTGCCGGACTGGCGGACCGTGTACACATGAGTAGTCAACTGAGCGAATCGAAGTCCGAGGAACAGCGAGTCGAGAGCACGGGAACGCTGCCGCGACTGCAGACCGCCACGGCCACTCTCCTTCCGGGCCTCGCGCTGTGCGCCGTCGCCACCGCCCTCGCGATGGGCGTCGGCCGGCTGCTGCCGACGGTCAGCCCGCTGCTGATAGCCATCGTGCTCGGCGCCGTCCTGTCGAACGTCGCGCACCTGCCCGAGCGCCTTCGTCCCGGACTGCAATTCTCAGCCAAGAAACTTCTCCGGGTGGGCATCGCCCTCCTCGGACTCCAGTTGATGCTGAGCGACATTCTCGGACTCGGCTGGGGCGTCATCGTCGTCGTGGTCGCGATCGTCTGTCTCGGGATCGTGGGCACGATGTTCGCGGGCAAGCTTCTCGGCCTCAGCTGGACGCAACGGCTGCTCATCGCCTGCGGCTTCTCGATCTGCGGTGCGGCCGCCGTCGCGGCGGTGGACGGTGTCGTGGACGCCGACGAGGAAGAGGTGATCACCGCGGTCGCGCTCGTCGTCATCTTCGGCACCCTCATGATCCCGGCGATCCCCCTGCTGGCGCGGGCGCTGGGGCTGTCGGACACCGACGCCGGCCTGTGGGCAGGCGGATCGATCCACGAGGTCGCGCAGGTCGTCGCCGCAGGTGGCGCGATCGGCGGCGCCGCCCTGGGTGTGGCCGCCGTGGTGAAACTCGCCCGCGTGCTCATGCTCGCGCCGGTCATGGCCGTCCTCAGCGTGCGGCAGCGCTCCCTCGCCGGCACCGACGCCGACGTGAAGCGTCCCCCGCTGATCCCGCTGTTCGTCCTCGCCTTCCTCGCCTGCGTCGGCCTGCGGTCCATCGGCGTACTGCCCGCCGGCCTCCTCGCCGACGCGAAGATCGTGCAGACCGCTCTCCTCACCGCCGCCATGTTCGCCCTCGGCGCCGGCGTCCACGTCTCCACCATCAAGAAGGTCGGCGCCCGCCCCTTCGTCCTCGCCACCATCTCCACGCTCTGGGTGGCATCGATCGCGCTGGTCGGCGTGCTGTTGGTGGGGTGATATCGCACCCACCCCGCCGCGCCCCGGCCGCGACGAACGGGACGCTCGTTGCGTCAGATCGAATGAGCGTCCCGTTCGTTCGGCGTCGTGCCTACCTCGAAGCCGACAGACGCGGGATCTTGGCGAGGGTGTCGCCCAGCTTGTCGGCCGCAATGGCGAGCTCGTAGCTGGCCTGGATATTGAGCCAGAACTGTGCACTGTTGCCGAATGCCTTCCCCAGCCGTAGAGCGGTGTCTGCGGTGATCGACCTCTTTCCGAGCACGATCTCGTTGATCCGTCGCGGCGGAACACCGATGATCGTGGCGAGACGGTTCTGTGTGATCCCGAACGGCTCGAGGAAATCCTCACGGAGGATCTCACCGGGGTGAATGGGGCTCAGGTCTGCAGTCATTATCGGTGTTCCTTTGTCGGTTCTGTGGTCGGATGGAGCGTCGGCTCCCCTCGGGTGGTTAGTGATAGTCGGTGATTTCCACGTCGTACGCGGCTGTGGCGCGCCAGTTGAAACAGATGCGGTACTGATCATTGATCCGAACGCTGTACTGCCCCAACCGGTCACCGGAGAGCTTCTCCAGGCGATTGCCCGGGGGCACCCGCAGGTCGTTGACGTCGGTGGCCGCGTCGATCAACAGGAGGCGCCGGCGCGCGGCCCGCTGAATGTCCTGCGGAAGCATGCTCGAAAACTGCCGATGAAAGACCCGCTCGGTCTCTTTGTCGCCGAACGATTCGATCACCCGACAACTATAACGCGCTGCGTTAATAACGCGCAACGTTATAGATGTGCCGGCTGCCGACCCGGGCGCCGTACTGACCCCGCAACGAACGGGACGCTCGTTGCGTCAGATCGAACGAGCGTCCCGTTCGTTCGGTGGGGACCCAGGGCGGCCGGGCTCCCGGCGAACAAATTTTGATCAAGGCTTTCATTATTTTGTGATCCGGGTTACTGTGACCACCATCAATCAAACCTTTGATTAGTTAGGTGGATCGCATGAGCCCCACAAGCTTCGCTTCGTCGGCCGACCTCGGTGAGAAGGAGCAGACCCTCGAAGTGCTCGCCGACGGCGTGTACGCCCTCACCGCCGAGGGGGATCCCAACATCGGCGCCATCGAGGGCGAAGACTTCGTCGTCTGCTTCGAGGCGCTCGCCACCCCGGTGGCCGCCCAGGACTGGCTGCGCAAGCTGCGCGAGCACACCGACAAGCCCGTCCGCTACCTGGTGCTGTCGCACTACCATGCCGTCCGCGTGCTCGGTGCGTCCGCGTTCGACGCGGAGACCATCGTGTCGCACGAGACCACCCGCGCCCTCATCGAGGAGCGTGGAAAGGAAGACTGGGCAAGCGAATTCGGACGCATGCCGCGCCTCGCCAAGGCGGCCGACTCCGTGCCCGGGCTCACCTGGCCCACCCTGACATTCGCCGACAAACTCACCATCGACCTCGGCGGCGGCCGCGGCGACCTGGTGCTCCAGCACTTCGGCCGCGGTCATACCGAAGGCGATATCACCGCGTGGCTGCCGAAGCAGAAGATCCTCTTCGCCGGCGACCTCGTCGAGGCGCAGGCCGCGCTCTACACCGGCGACGCCTTCCACCGCGACTGGTCCACCGGCACCCTCGACCGGATCAAGGCGCTCGGCGCCGAGGTCCTGATCGGCGGACGCGGCGCCGTCTCCCACGGTCGCGAGGCCGTCGACGCCGCCATCGAGCAGACCCGCCACTTCATCGAGGTCATGCTGGCCGAGGTCGGGGCGGTGCAGCAGCGCGGCGGCACCCTGAAGGAGGCGTTCGAGGCCACCCACGCCGCACTCAACGAGCAGTATGGGCACTGGCCGATCTTCGAACACTGCCTCCCGTTCGACGTCTCCCGCGTATGGGACGAACTGTCGGGTATCGAACGGCCCGTCATCTGGACCGCCGAACGTGACCGCGAGGTCTGGGACCAGCTGCAGGGCTGACATCCGTCACCGTTTCACGGGGCTGACGTCCGTCACCGTTTCATACTGACAAGGCGAGGATCATGGGAAGACGACACACCCGCGGCGGCACGGTCACCGTCGTGGGCAACGGCCCGGTGGGGCAGACGACGGCGTTGCTGCTGGCCCGCTGGGGCATACCGGTCACGTTGCTCGACGGCCGTGCCGAACGCGACCCGATCGGATCGAAGGCCATCTGCCAGCAGCGGGACGTCCTCGAGGTGTGGGACGCGATCGGCGTCGGCCGGCAACTGGCCGACGAGGGCGTGACGTGGGGATGCGCCCGCACGTTCCACCGCGACCACGAACTGTTCGCGCAGACGTTCGTCGACCGCGGCATCTCGTCGTTCCCGCCGTTCGTCAACATCTCGCAGGCCCGCACCGAGGAACTGCTCGACGAGCAGATCGCGCGCTCGTCGCTGATCGACGTGCGCTGGGGACACGAGGTCACGTCGGTGGACCAGGATGAGTCCGGCGTGACCATCACCTGCCGCACCGACTCCGGTGCCCGCGTGATCGCATCCGACTACGCCGTGGTCGCGGTGGGGTCGCGGGGCAGCGCGCTCCGACAGCAGCTCGGTGTCACGTTCGACGGCCGCTCGTTCGACGACAAGTTCCTCATCTGCGACATCGCCGCCGACATCCCCGGCTGGGCCGACGAACGCCGCTTCTACTTCGACCCGGAGTGGAACCCGGGCAGGCAGGTGCTCATCCACCCGTGCCCGGACTCGACGTTCCGCATCGACTGGCAGGTGCCCGGCGACTACGACCTCGCGGCCGAGGAGCGGTCGGGCGCGCTGGACGCGCGGATCCGGAAGATCATCGGCGACACCGACTACCGCATCGTGTGGAAATCGGTGTACCGCTTCCACTCCCGGGTCGCCGACCGGATGCGTGTCGACCGGGTGCTGCTAGCCGGGGACGCCGCGCACATCGTGTCGCCGTTCGGGGCGCGCGGCCTGAATTCCGGTGTCGCCGACGCCGAGAACGCGGCGTGGAAGCTCGCGTTCGTCCTCCGCGGCTGGGCCGACGAGTCGTTGCTCGAGACTTACCACACCGAGCGGCACGCGGCGGCCGTCGAGAACATCGCGGTCACCACGGCGACGATGGACTTCCTCGTCCCGCAGTCCGAGGACCAGCACCGGCATCGACGCGAGGTGCTCACCGCGGCGGTCACCGACTCGCAGGCCCGGGCACAGGTCGACAGCGGTCGCCTCGCCGAGCCGTTCTGGTACATCGAATCATCCTTGACCACATACGATCCGGGACGGCCGTTCAGCGGGCGTCCCGACCGTGGCTGCACTCCGGCCGCCGCGCCGGGAATCCTCGTACCCGACACCCCGGTAACGCTGCGCGGCGGTGGCGGTACCCGCCTCCGCGAGATCGCCCGCCGCGGAATCCTTCTCCTCGTCGGCGACGATGTGAGCGTCGACGACATCCGCGCCGCCGCCCTCGACGCCGTGCACACGCCGATCCGCCTCGTCCGGCTGTCGGAAATCGACAGCATCGGAGTCCTCACCGCCGCGCTGGGTGCGAAGCCCGGTGAAGTATGGGTCATCCGCCCCGACGCCTACATCGCAGCGGTCACCGACACGGTCGACGGGCTGGTGTCGGCGTTGCGAAGACTGAACGGTTCCGGCAGCCCCGCGACACCGGTCAGTTCCGCCTCAGCCGTGCGGGATCCAGATCCAGTCTTCGGAGCAGCTGTTCGCGCGGAGGTTTCCGTGGATCGAGTGGGTGGTCCGCGGTGAATCGTTGTGATTGTCAGGGTGACTCGGTGTGGACGGTGGCCTCCTTCAGGGTGCCGGTGAAGGTGAACGGGGGGGTCGTAGGTGGGCGAGATGGGGCCCCAGTCCTCGCCGACGTCGAAGGTGTCGTCGGTGGAGAAGTACACCGGCACGGTCTTGTCGATACGGCCTTGGCCGACCTTGTCGCCGTTGACCGACAGCGTGCCGGTACCGCCCTTGCCCCGGGCCGCGCATCCCGAACATCGCGCGGCCCTCGGCAGTGGCAGTGTCGATCCCCTGCTCGAGCACCTTCAGTCCGATGCCGCGCTCAGGAAGATCGGCGCCAAGCGTGATCAAGTGCACGCACTGACCGCCCGAGCCGATCCAACCGAGTGATCACCAGAACGTCGCCTCCACGCAATCGCTTCAGCACCAGATCGAGTTCGGGCCGTGACGCTTTCGTCCCTCCGGCGTGGTCGACGTGGATGTTCTCCGCGGCCACCCCGGGCCGACGCAACGCATCGACCTGATGGTCGGGACGATGGATTTCGACGATCCCCGAGCCGCGGCTGTTCACCATTTTCCAGCTGCTACCGGTCGTCTAGGGGTTCGCCATGGGCCGGGGGGAGTGGGCATCCGCAGGAGCGCCGGATGATCAGTTCGGGTTCGATGAGTGTGGTGTCGGTGCCTTCTTCGTTGTTGAGTTCGTCGTAGATCTGTTGGGCGGCGGTGCGGCCGAGTTGTCGGGGGTTCGAGGACAGGGTGGTCAGGGGTGGTTCGATGAGTTCGGCGTTGTCGACATTGTCGAAGCTGACAACCTTGACGGTGTCGGCGAGTCCGGCGTCGTGGAAGGCGCGGTAGGCGCCGAGGGCCACGGTGTCGCTGTGGCAGATGATGCCGTCGATCGGTGTACCGGATTGCAGGAGTTCGCGAGCGGCGGCGAGTCCACCTCGGGCGTTGGTGGGCGAGGCGATGAAGGACAACGAGTCCGGGTTGTAGCCGTGGTTTGCGGCGGATTCGCGGACACCGTGGATGCGGTCGTGCCGGGCGATGGCGTCTTCCCGGCCGCCGAGGTAGGTGATGGTGTTGCAGCCGTGCCAGATCAGGTGGTCGGTGGCGAGGCGGCCGCCGGTGATGTCGTCGGTACCGATGTAGAGGTTGCCGGTGTCGCCGATGCGGCGGGTGAGGAAGAGCAGGGGCCGGTCGCGGGCGGTGAGGGTGTCGATGGCGGCGGGTTCGGTGCCGAAGGCGGGCACCATGACGACGCCGGCGACGCTGGTTTCCTGGAGGAAGGTGATCAGTTGGTCTTGTCGGGTGGTGTCGTTGAGGGTGTTGGCGATCAGGCAGACGTAGCCGAGTTCGCCCAGGCGTTCTTCGAGGCCGATGATGACTTCGGCGAAGAACGGGTTGGTGACGGTGGTGACCAGTACCCCGATGACGTTGTTTTCCCGGGTGCGTAGTGACGCGGCGCCGCGGTTGTAGATGTAGCCGAGGTCGGTCATCGCCTGGAAGACGCGGTCGCGGGTGGGTTGGGAGACCCGCCCGGTTCCGCGCAGGACCAGGGAGGCGGTGGCCCGCGACACGCCGGCGCGCTCGGCGACGTCGAGCAGTGTCGCCGGTTTGGTGCGGTCGTCGGTCGCGGGCATCGGTACTACCTCCGGTCAATTCTCGCGGCGTGAAACCACGATCTCACGGGCGCGGATCGCTTGGTGGTGAGCGATCGCGGGAGCTAATCCTAGGTGGGAGTCGGGCTGCAGGAGATTCTTGATGGTGTCGGTGTCGAGTTGGGAGGTCATGCGGGGATCGACGGCGAGGGCATCGGTGAACGAGGTCGCGGTGGTGCTCGCGGTCTGCGCTGCGTCGTAGACGACTTCGTGTGCGAGTTGTCGGCCGATGGTTTCGCCGAGGCGCAGCATGATGGCCTCGGAGGCGATCATGCCGCCGGACAGGTCGAGGTTGCTGCGCATCCGTCGGGGGTCGAGTTGCAAGTTGGCCACGATCAGGTGGATGCGGGCCAGCGTGTCCGCGGTCAACTCGCACGCGTGTTGCTCGACGTCGAAGAGGGCGGAGGGGGCGTTGTCCGCGTCATGTTCGCTGATTGCCGATTCGAGGGCGAGCGGCACGAGCGCCCTGATCTCGGCGGTCATCCCGATGATGTCCTGGCACAGTTGCGGATTGCGTTTGTGGGGCATGGTCGAACTGCCGACCGTTCCGGCGGGGACGGGTTCTTCGACCTCGTGATATTCGGTCTTCATGAGTTGGTAGATTTCGCGGGCGATTTTGCCGCTGGTCGTGGCGATCAGGCCGAGGACGGTGACGAACTCCGCGAAGTGGTCGCTGATGCTGCGGGACGGCACCGCCATCGGAGTCAGGCCCAGGTCGGTGGCCACGGCCCGTTGCAGGGTGCCGGGATCCTCACCGAGGGAGGCGGAGGTGCCGGCGGCGCCGCCGAGGAGGGCGACGAACAGGCGGGGACTGATCTGATCGAGACGGTCGAGGTGCCGGACGTATTCGTCGATCCACCCGGCGGTCTTGAATCCGAAGGTGATGGGGACGGCGTGCTGGCCGTGGGTGCGGCCGGCCATGATCATCTCCGCCCCGCGTTCGGTGAGATCGGCGAGCACGGTGAGGATGTCGGTGATCTGGCCGCAGATGATCGTGTGGGCGCGCCGCAGCAGCAGGACATCCCCGGTTTGGGTGATGTTCTGGGTGGTGGCTCCCCAGTGCACCCAACCGCCGTCGTCGCCGGCCGCTCGGGCCAGTTCGACGATCAGGGGCATCAGGGGGTGGCTGGTCCGGTCGATCTCGGCGTTGATCCGGTCTGAGTCCAGTCGGTCGAGATCGCAGGCCCGGCTGATCGCCTTCCCGGCGTCGGCCGGGATGAGCCCGAGGTCGGCCTGGGCCCTCGCGAGGGCGGCCTCGACGTCGAGCCAGGCCTGCCAGCGTGCGGGTGTGGAAAACAGTTGCTCCATGCCGGTGCCGGGCACTCGCGCGGAGGTGAAGCGTTTCTTCATGAGCGGGTGTCGCCTTCTCGTTCAGGTGGTGGGGACCGCGGTGGCGGCGACGGCGGCGGCTTTGCCGCGGCGGCCGCGCCGGTCGCCCTGCAGTCGGCTGTTGATGATGAGCACGGCCAGGATGAGGGCGATCTGCAGCGTGCCGTAGGCGGCGGCGGTGCCGAATTCGGAGGAGTAGATGCGGTTGTAGATCTCCACCGACAGCGGCGGGTAACTGGCCGGGTAGATGACCACCGAGGCCACGTATTCCCCGACGCCGTCGACGAAGGCGAGCAGGGCTCCGGCAAGGATGCCCTTCGACACCAGCGGGATGGTGACGGTGCGCAACACGGACAGTGGGCCGGCGCCGAGGTTGCGGGCGGCCTCCTCGAGAGAGGGGTCGATGGTGTCGAGGGCGGCGTTCGTGGACCGGAACACCAGCGGCACGAAGCGGACGAAGTAGGCGATCGGCAGGATCCAGAGGGTTCCGACCAGGGACAACCCGAGGTTGCTGGGCTGGGGTTCGTTGAAGGCGTTGACGAGGTTGACGCCGATGACCGTTCCGGGCAGTGCCCAGGGCAGCATGACCATGATGTCGACGGTGTTGCGGCCGGGCCCGCGCCAGCGGGCGACGACGTAGGAGGCGCAGGCACCGATGGTGATGGCGCCGATCGTGGCGAGGAAGCTCATCTGCACACTCACCGAGATCGGCAGCAGGCTGGCCGGGTCGGTGAACAGGGTGGTGTAGTTGCCGAGGGTGTAGGTCGGCGGGATGACCTGGGTGGTCCAGGAGCTGTCGACCGAGAACGAGACCAGGACGATGGTCAGCACCGGTGCCATCAGCAGCACGGTCAGGACCGCGGTCCCGATCCCGGCGACGATCCGGATCGGTCCTGTACTGACGGTGCGGTCACGCTGGATCCCCTTCGAGAGGCTGCGGTGGGTGCGCCGGCCCTGGTACCACTTCATGCCGATCAGGAACAAGATCGACACCATCGCCAGGACGGTGGCCTGCGCGGCCGCGAGTTCCTGGTTGCCGACGGTCTTGGTCGAGACGATCTGCATCGTCAGGGTTTGCACGTTGTAGAGCTGCGGGGCGGTGAACGAGGCCATCGAGATCATGAACGTCAACAGGGCACCGGAGACCAGGGCGGGGGTGAGCATCGGCAGCAGCACCGTCCGCCATACCCGCCACCGGCTCGCGCCCAGGTTGTAGGCGGCGGACTCGAGTGAGGAGTCCATCCCGGCAAGCCCGGCGGCGACGGGGAGGTAGAAGAACGGGTACATGGTGAACACGTGCACGAGCAACACGCCGCCGACGCCGCTGACCGACACCGTCGCGGGGTCGACACCGAACCACTGGGACAGTGCCCGGGGGACGATCCCGGTCTCGCTGTAGAGGAGCACGAACGAGACGGCACCGATCAGCGGTGGCAGTGCCATCGGCAGGATCGCCACCGTCTCGAGGACCCGGCGACCGGGAAAGTCGAAGCGGTTGAGCAGGATCGCCAGCGCCGACCCGACCAGGCCGCACCCGAGCACCGACGCGACGGAGATCCCGACCGACAGCATCAGCGCGGTGCCGGACGCGCCGGAGAGGAAGGTGCCGTAGTTGTCGGCGGCACCGTCACCGCCGGTGCTGGTGATCGCGGTGTAGGCCATCGGGATGACGACGAAGAACGCCAGGATCGCCAGCACCGGGGCGGCGAGGACGTAGACGAACCGGTCCGAGGAACTCCCGGGCAGCCTCGACCGCAGTGACCTGCGGGGTGGACGAGGCGGTGCGGAAGCGGCGGCGGTGTGGGGCAACGGAGGTTGATCGATCGCGGCCGGGGTGCTCATGACTGCACCAGCCAGGGCTGCCCGGAGGTCACGCCGACGCAGACGTTGTCGCCGACCTGGGGTCGGTCCACGCGGTCCGCGATGGTGACATGCAGGGTCCGGTCGCCGGAGGCCACCGTGTAGGTGCTGGTGGCGCCGGTGAATTCGACCTCGGTGATGTGGCCCTTGAACAGTCCGTGCTCGGGGGCGACGAAGTCGAGGTTTTCCGGGCGCAGGGACACCGCCAGCCGGTCACCGGCGGTGACGGGCCCGAAGTCCGGCAACGGCGCGGTCAATTCGGTCCCGTCCGCGAGGCCCACCCGTGCGGAGTCGGCATCGACCGCGAGCACCACCACTGCGGAGACGTTGCTTCGGCCGATGAAGCGGGCAACGAATTCCGTTGCGGGGCGGTGGTAAATCGTCTGCGGGGAGGCGATCTGGTGGACCCGGCCGGCGTCGAGGACCGCGATCCGGTCACTCATCGCCATCGCCTCGGCCTGATCATGGGTGACGTAGATCGAGGTAATGCCCGCTTCGGTCTGCACGCGGCGGATCTGGGTGCGGGTCTCCTCCCGCAGCTTGGCGTCCAGGTTCGACAAGGGCTCGTCCAGCAGCAGCACCGACGGCGAGATCACGACCGCGCGGGCCAGGGCGACGCGTTGCTGCTGCCCCCCGGAGAGTTGCTCGATGCGGCGGTCCTCGTAGCCGGCGAGACCGACCTGCGCGAGGGCGTCGGTGATACGCCGACCGCGGCCCGTCTTGTCGATCTTGCGGGCCTTGAGACCGTACGCGACGTTCTCGGCGACGCTCATGTGCGGAAACAGCGCATAGTTCTGGAACACCATGCCGGTGTCCCGCTTGTTCGGCGGCATGGTGGTGACGTCCTTGTCCCCGAAAAGCACCCGGCCGCTGGTCGGGGGAACGAAGCCGGCGATGATCCGCAGCAGCGTCGACTTCCCACAGCCGGAGGGGCCCAGGAGGGTGAACAGCTCACCGGCGGCGATGGTGGTGTCCATCTGGATGGTCGTGGTCGTGCCGTAGTTCTTGTGAATGTCGTCGAGTTTGATCGGTATCACGGCGAATGCTCCAGTGAAAAGAGGTGGGTACGGGGTCGAGTTCAGCTGCGGTTCTTGATGTTCTGGACCCAGTAGTCCATCCATCCGGCTTCGAATTCGTTGATCGTGTGCCAGTCGACCGGCATCTCGTCGAGTCCGACCTCGGCCAGCCAGGACGGAGGCTGCTCGAGCGGCACGGTCGGAAGTTGAAAGGACTTGTCCGCCAACATCTGCTGAGTGGTCGGTTGGAGGAGGAAGTTCAGGAAGGTGTCGGCGGTCTCCCCGTGCGGTCCGTCCTTGATCTTGCCGACCCCATCGAGCAAAACGGGGGCGCCCGAGGCGGGCATGACCGGAGTGAACGGAGCGCCCTTGCTGCGCTGGACGAGGATGTCCTGCAGATTCCAGATGCTGACCGGGGCCTCCTGCCGTTGGATGCGCAGGTAAAGATCGCTCGGGTTGGCCGGATAGTCCTTGGTGTTGCGGTCCAGCGCTCGCAGGAAGTCGTAGCCGGCATCGGGTGCGCCGGTCTCGGCCGCGGCGCGGCCGATCAGGGCCGAGAAGATGCTGCGCATCGTGCCGGACGCGGCGACGTCGCGGAGCAAGATCTTTCCCTGCATGTCGGGTTCGACCAGGTCACCCCAGTCTTTCGGTGCCTGCTCGGGGGTGAGCATCGTGTTGTTGTAGAAGATGACCTCGGCCATCCGCATCTCACCGAGCCACAGATTGTCCGCCCCGCGGTACTGCTCGGGGACCCGGTCGATCACCTCAGCCGGCGGAGGGGTGAGTAGATCGGCGTCGACGCCCTGCCCGAACTGCTGGGAGGTTCCGCCCCACCAGATGTCCGCCTGCGGGCGGTTCTTCTCGGCGCGGACACGCTGCAGGACTTCGCTGGCACCGAGTGTGAGCATCTGCACCCGCCCCTTGTACTCCGGATGGGCGGCCTCGAAGGCGTCGACGACCTGCTGGGCGATGACCTTCGGCCGCGAGGTGTAGATGGTCAGGGCCACCGAGTTCGGTCCCGAGGACAGCCCGCACGCGGACAGGCCCAGGACCAGGGCCGTAATGACGCCCAAGGCGGCGATCAGCCGGATCCTCATGAAGTGCTCCTACCTTCCGAGCACGACCTTCGGCCGCCTCGCTGTGCTGAGCCGGAGCTCCCGAGATGTGGAGTCGATCCGGCTTCGTAAGAATGTGATAGATCGATCTACCAGACGATCTGTGACCTAGATAACCACCCTCCATCGCGGCTGTCAACCCCGGACTTCGGCGACAGTGAATTCCGAAAACCACCCGTGCCTGCGCGGCCGAATACCGCGAAACCATGACCTACCAGGCCGAGCGCGGCGAGCTCGCGGCCTGTACTCCCACATCGATGCCGCCGCCCAGTTGGACGAGTACCGCGACGTCCTGGACTCCTCGACCCGGAAACGCGTGCGGAAGACGCTCGACAAATCCGGGGCGCGACAGCCTGAAGGCGCTGTCCAAACTCACCACTCTGGTGGACGGGCAGCCGCGGATCGTGAGCACGCCACCGCTGATCGTGCCGATCGAGGAGATCTTCAGCGAAACCGAAGCCGAACAGGTCGACTGGGAGCTGATCCGGCGACTGCGCGACGACCGTGACACTCTGCAGCCGCCCGACGTGTCCTGTTCGATCGATTCGAGTACCTGTAACGGCACGGAAAGTCGTAGGGGTGGGCAGTGTCGGCACCCGGGCCTGGATCATCCTGCTCCGCGGCCCGGATGGCGACCCGCTGTTCCTGCAGGCCAAGGAGGCGCAACCGTCGGTCCTCGCCGGATACCTGGACGGCCCGGCCTTCACGAACCAGGGCGAACGCGTCGTGACCGGGCAACCGCTGATGCAGGCGGCCGGCGACATCCTCCTCGGCTGGCAGCAGGGTCCCGACACCGACGGCGTGGTGCGGGACTTCTACATTTGCCAACTGCGCGACGGCAAAGGATCCGCCGTCATCGAAGCCATGAATCCCGACACCACGGCCCTCTACGGCCGGCTGTGCGCCCGGGCACTCGCGTACGCACATGCCCGCGCAGGCGACCGGTTCGCCATCGCCGGCTACCTCGATTCGGACGACGATTTCGACAAAGCGCTGACCGCATTCGCCGAAACCTACGCCGACCAGAACGAACCACGCCGCGCTACGGAAGGCGATCGACGACGGCCGGATCACCGCGCACCAGGGAGCATGATGTCGAGCGACAACAGATCCGCCCCCGACCTGTACTCGACTCCCGGCGCTGTTCGGCACGGGCGGGCGTTCGCGTTCGCGAGGGCGCCAGCAAGGCCGACGCAGCCCGCGGTCAGTTCCGGCTCAGCCGTGCGGGATCCAGATCCAGTCTTCGCAGCAGCTGGGCGTTGAGTGCGACGACGATGGTGGAGATCGACATCAGGATCGCCGCGACGGCCGGGGAGATCGCGACCCCGGCGAATGCGAGGACACCGGCGGCAAGCGGCACCGCAATGATGTTGTAGCCGGTGGCCCACACCAGGTTCTGCCACATCTTGCGGTAGCTGGCCTGCGACAGGTCGATGATCGACAGCACCGCGCGGGGGTCGTCGGCGGCGAGGACGACACCGGCCGATTCGATGGCGACGTCCGTGCCCGCCCCGATGGCGACGCCGACGTCCGCGCGGGCGAGTGCGGGCGCGTCGTTGACGCCGTCGCCGACCATCGCCACCCGATGGCCGCGCTGTTGCAGCGCAGCCACTTCGGCGTCCTTGTTCTCCGGCAGCACGTCGGCGAACGCCTCGTCGATCCCGAGATCGGCGGCGACGGCGTCGGCGACCTGGCGGGCGTCGCCGGTGATCATCGCGACCTTCACGCCGCGGGCGTGCAGCGCGTCGATCGCCTGGCGGGACTCCTCGCGTACGGCGTCCTCGAGCGCCACCGCACCGAGCACCTTGCCGTCGCGGACGACGTGGAGGACGGAGGCGCCGCGGTCGATCCAGGCACTAGTGGTGGCCGTGATGTCTTCGGGGACAGCCACTCCGACCTCGGCCAGCATTGCGGGCCCACCGACCGCGACCTCCTCGCCGTCGACCCTCGCGCGCACCCCGCGGCCGGGCAGCGACCGGAAGTCGGTGGCGGTGCGTCGTTCGTCCGCGGGCACCTTCGCGGCCGCTTCGGCGACGATGGCCCGCGCGACCGGGTGCTCGCTGTCGGCCTCCACCGCCGCGGCGAGGGCCAGCAGTTCGGTCTCGCCGACACCGGCGGTGGCGACGACACCCCTGACCGCGTGCCGGCCCTGGGTGAGGGTGCCGGTCTTGTCGAACAGGACGACGTCGACGTTCCGCATACGTTCGAGCGCCAGCCGGTCCTTCACCAGCACCCCCGCCTTCGCGGCGCGCTCGGTGGAAATGGCGATCACGAGGGGTATCGCCAGGCCGAGGGCGTGCGGGCAGGCGATCACCAGAACCGTCACGGTCCGGACGACGGCCTCGTCCACGTTGCCGAGCAGCGACCACACGACGAACGTGAGAAGTCCTGCGATCGAGGCGAAGTAGAACAGGAACGCCGCGGCGCGGTCGGCGAGGGCCTGGGCACGGGACGAGGACGACTGCGCGTCCGCGACCAGTCGCCGGATGCCGGCGAGGGCGGTGTCCTCCCCCACCGCGCCCACCTGGATTCGCAGTGCGCTGTCCGTGGCGACGGTGCCCGCGACGACGGTGTCACCGACCGACCGTGGGACGGGAGTGGATTCGCCGGTGATCATCGACTCGTCGACCTCCGCGCGGCCGTCCTCGACGGTGCCGTCGGCGGGGATGCGGCCGCCGGCCCGGACGAGTACCCGGTCGCCCGTGGCGAGTTCGGAGACGGGCACCTCGGTGACGCCGTCGTCGGTGACCTTGTCGGCGGTGTCCGGCAGCAGCGCGGCGAGCGCGTCGAGGGCGCCGGACGCCGACCCCAGCGCCCGCATCTCCAGCCAGTGACCGAGCAGCATGATCACGATGAGAAGCGCCAGTTCCCACCAGAAGTCGAGGTCGAACCCGCCGATCTCCAGCGTGGTGACCCACGACGCGAGGAACGCGACCGTGATCGCCATGCCGATCAGCAGCATCATGCCCGGCTGCCGCGACTTCAGTTCGCTCCACGCGCCGGTGAGGAACGGCGCGCCGCCGTAGAAGAAGATCACGGTACCGACCACCGGCGGAATCCAGGACGCCCCGGGAAAGTCGGGGACGGGGTAGCCGAGGAGGTCGGCGAACATGTGGCTGAACACCACCACCGGCACCGACAGCGCCAGGCTTACCCAGAACTTCTGGCGGAACACCTCACCGTGCGCCCCGTGACCGGCGTGCCGATCGGTGTGGCCGCTGTGTGCGTCGTGACTGTCGTGTCCGGTGTGCCGGACCTGTTCCACTTCCTGCTGCTGGTGATCGTGAGACATGCCTGCTCCCTCGGAAGCTGCTCTCGGGGTCTGGTTTCAGGAACGCACCAGTCGTGCGATGGCGTCGGTGGCTTCCTTGATCTTCGCGTCCGCCTCGGTTCCGCCCGCGACGGCGGCGTCGACGACGCAGTGGCTGATGTGGTCTTCGAGCAGACCCAGTGCCACGGCCTGCAGCGCCTTCGTCATCGCGGAGACCTGGGTGAGGATGTCGATGCAGTACTTCTCGTCCTCGACCATCCGCTGGAGGCCCCGCGCCTGACCCTCGATGCGGCGCAGGCGCTTGAGGTAGTCGTCCTTGGCGCTGATGTACCCGTGACCGGCTGCGTGGTCGTGGTCGGTGTTCGGTTGCTCGGTCATGATTGTTCCCCTCGGGTGGGAGTGGTCAGGGGCTGGAAGCGGCGCAGTCGCAGGCTGTTGCTCACGACGAACACCGAAGAGAATGCCATGGCGGCACCGGCCAGCATGGGGTTGAGCAGACCTGCCGCCGCCAACGGCAACGCCGCGACGTTGTAGGCGAAGGCCCAGAACAGGTTTCCCTTGATCGTGCTCAACGTCGTGCGAGACAGGCGGATCGCGTCGGCCGCGGCCCGGAGGTCGCCGCGCACCAGCGTGAGGTCGCTGGCCTCGATGGCCACGTCCGTGCCGGTCCCCATGGCGAGACCGAGGTCGGCCTGCGCGAGCGCGGCGGCGTCGTTGACCCCGTCGCCGACCATCGCGACCACCTTGCCCTCGGCCTGCAGACGCTTGATCGCGTCGACCTTGTCCTGGGGCAGTAGCTCCGCGATGACCTCGTCGATACCGACCTGGTCGGCGATGGCCCGGGCCGCGGACCTGTTGTCGCCGGTGAGCATGATCGGGGTGAGACCGAGTTCGCGGAACTGCGACACCGCCTCGCGGGACGTCGGTTTGACGGTATCGGCAACCACGAGCACGCCGCGCGACTGGCCGTCCCAACCGATCCCGACTGCCGTTCTGCCCTCCGACTCGGCCGCGTCGACCGCGCGCTGCAACTCGGGGGTGAGGTGCAGCGACCAGTCGCGGAGCAGCTTCGCGCGGCCGATGACCACCGCGTGGCCGTCGATCATGCCCTGGACGCCGAGCCCGGCGACGTTGGTGAACTGGTCGACTTCCGGGAGAGTCGTCAACCGTTCCCTCGCGCCGCGGGTGATCGCTCGTGCGATGGGGTGCTCGGACGCGTCCTCGAGCGCGCCGGCGAACCGGAGAACCTGCTCCTCGTCCTGCCCGTCCGCGGCGACCACCGCGTGCAGCGACATCGTGCCGGTGGTGACGGTGCCGGTCTTGTCGACCACCACCGTGTCGACTCGCCGCGTCGATTCCAGAACCTCGGGTCCCTTGATCAGGATGCCCAGCTGCGCCCCGCGTCCGGTGCCCACCATGAGGGCGGTCGGGGTGGCGAGTCCGAGCGCGCACGGGCACGCGATGATGAGGACGGCGACGGCGGCCGTGAACGCGGCGGCAATCGAACCGCCGGTGCCGATCCAGAATCCGAGGGTCGCGACCGACAGCGCGATCACGATCGGGACGAAGATCCCGGAGATCCGATCGGCCAGTCGTTGCACCTCGGCCTTGCCGGTCTGCGCGTCCTCGACCATCCACGCCATCTGCGCGAGCTGGGTGTCCGATCCGATCCGGCTGGCGCGAACCACGATTCGGCCACCGACGTTGACGGTGGCACCGGCCACCTCGGAGTCCGGTGACACCTCGACGGGCACGGATTCACCGGTCAGCATCGACGCGTCCACCGCCGACGAGCCTTCGACGACGACGCCGTCGGTGGCGATCTTCTCACCGGGACGGACCACGAAGAGGTCGCCGACCTCGAGCCGGTCGATGCCGATCAGCTGTTCGGTGCCGTCACGCAGCACCGACACTTCCTTCGCGCCCAGTTCGAGCAGTGCCCGCAGCGCCGCCCCCGCCCGCCGTTTGGCGCGGGCCTCGAAGTAGCGGCCGGCCAGGATGAACGTGGTGACGCCGGCGGCGGCCTCGAGGTAGATGTTGCCGGTCCCGTCGACGCGCGCGATGGTGAGCTCGAACGGGTGCGTCATCCCCGGCATGCCGGCGGTGCCCCAGAACAGCGCATACAGCGACCAGCCGAACGCGGCGAGCGTGCCCATCGACACCAGGGTGTCCATCGTCGCCGTGCCGTGCCGCAGGTTCGTCCAGGCGGCCTTGTGGAACGGCCACGCACCCCACACGACGACGGGGGCGGCGACGGTCAGCGAGAGCCACTGCCAGTTGGTGAACTGCAGCGCCGGGATCATCGCCATCGCGATGACCGGCACCGTCAGCACCGCCGACACCAGCAGCCGCTGCCGCAGTTCCGCCGCCGGATCCTCGTCCTCCGGCGTCGGGGGCTTCACCTCGGGCAGCCGCGCCGTGTACCCGGCCTGCTCCACCGTGGCGACCAGATCCTCCGGCGACACGTCGGCGGCGTCGTAGTGGACGCGGGCCTTCTCCGTCGCATAGTTGACGGTCGCGGTGACGCCGTCGAGTTTGTTCAGCTTGCGCTCGATGCGGTTGGCGCACGACGCGCAGGTCATGCCGCCGATGGCCAGTTCGATTTGGGAGTCGGGCGGTGCCGCGATGTCGGTGGAGCGGGTCATCACTTCTCCTCCGGTGCGGCGGTCACGGTGAACTCGGCGGTGTGGACGGCGCCGGCGTGCTGGAAGTCCAGGAACAGCCGGTAGTCGCCGGCGCTGGGTGCGGTGACGGCGAAGTCGATCCCCGGACCCGCCGCGGTGACGCCGTCGCCGGGATGCCCGTCCGGGTGCACGTGCAGGTATCCGAGGTCGGTGGTGCGCAGCGCCACCAGGTGACCGTATGCGCCGAGGTACGGCTGCAGATCGGTCACGGGCTGTCCGTCGCGGCTCACCGACAGCGTCACGTTCGACGTCTCGCCCGGTCGGAGCATGCCGTCGAGAGCGACGGTGTAGCCGTCCACGGTGGCGGTCGGTGTGGCAGCGGGAAGTTCCTGCGGGTCGTAGGTGCCCGCGACGCGGAGGTCCGTGCCCAGCGTGAGTGCCTCGTCGCCGGCCGGGGTGAAGTCCGCGAACACCCGGTAGTCGCCGCCGCGCCCGACGTCGAGGGGAACGCTCCAGGTGCCGGTCGCGTCGAGCGTCGGATGAACGTGCTGGAATCCGGCGAGATCCCGGCGCACGACGATCAGGTGCAGCAGTTTCTCGTGCTCCACGGTGTAGTCGGTAACGGGTACCCCCGTCGGGTCCGTGATCCGGAACTGCAGCGGGACCGCGGGACCGGCGGTGACCTGGTCGGATGCGAGTTCGAGGGTGTAGCCGTCGGCGGTGGGCGTCAGTCCGCCCGGGGTCGCGTCCGCGACGGCGTCATGGCTTGCCGTGTCATGGCTCGCCGTGCCGTGTCCGTCGTCCTCCGCAATGTGCGCGGCGGGCTCGGCGACATCCGGGCCGGCGACCGACCCGAGCGCGAGCGCGGCGCCGAAGATCACGACGAGGCCGACGGTGAATCCGGCGAACTTGCCGGTTGCGTTCATGACGGGCTCCTGTGGTGGAGTGGCCGGCTCAGCCGGCTGTGCTGGAGATGCCGGCTCAGCCGGCTGTGCTGGAGATGCCGGCTCAGCCGGCTGTGCTGGAGATGCCGGCTCAGCCGGCGACGGAATATCCGGCTTCCTCGACCGCACCCGCGACGGCACTCGGATCGAGGTCGGTGGTGCTGTCGATGACGACCTTGCCGGTGGCCAGGTCGACGTCCACGGAGGTGACGCCGGGGAGGGCGCTGATCTCCTCGGTAACCGAGGACACGCAGTGGTCGCAGGTCATGCCGGTCACGGTGACGCTCGAGGTGCTCACAGTTCTGCCTCTCTTCGGGATATCGATGCCGTATCTGAGAACTACCATACCCCCCTACCGTATTTCCGCAAGCGTGTGCCGCGTCCCGCGTGCCCTCACACACACGCCCGGAAAAGTGATTGAGTGAGGTACCGCATCTCACCCCACTGGGAAACGGAGCCCGGCAATGTCGATGGACAAGTTGCGCACCCAATTGCTGCGCCGCAAACCCCTCACCGAGGTCGAGGACGACACTCCCGCCGACGAACGGCTGACCAAATCGCTCGGCCTGTGGCAGCTCACCGCGATCGGCGTCGGCGGCATCATCGGTGCCGGCGTCTTCTCGCTCGCCGGTTCGGTCGCGCACTCCGTCACCGGCCCGGCCGTCCTGATCTCCTTCCTGATCGCCGGCATCGCCAGTGCCGCCGCCGCACTGTGTTACGCCGAGTTCGCCGGAATGATCCCCAGGGCCGGCTCCGCCTACACCTACGGCTACGTGGCACTCGGCGAGATCGTGGGCTGGTTCATCGGCTGGGACCTGCTGCTCGAATACATCGCGGTGGCCGCCGTCGTCGCGATCGGCGTGTCCGGGTACTTCCGGTTCCTGCTCGACCAGATCGGCATCAGCCTGCCCGACTGGATGATGGGCGCGCTGGGCACCGGCGACGGGCACGTGTTCGACGTCTTCGCGGCCCTGTTCTGCCTCGGCACCGCGTGGGTGCTGTCCCGCGGAATCCGCAGCGTCGGCCGATTCGAGACGATCGCGGTGGCGATCAAGGTCGCGCTGGTCGTCCTCATCATCGTGCTCGGCGTCTTCCACATCGACAGCGCCAACTACACGCCCTACTTCCCGTTCGGCACCGCCGCCGTGTTCACCGGCGCGGCCACCGTGTTCTTCGCCGTGTTCGGCTACGACGCCATGAGCACGGCCGCGGAGGAATCGAAGGACGCCACCAAGCACCTGCCGAAGGCGATCCTGTACTCGCTGGGCATCGCGATGACGCTGTACGTGCTGGTCACCCTCGTGCTGACCGGGATGCAGAAGTACACCGAGATCAGCCCCGAGAGCGGTTTCTCGACCGCGTTCGAATCGGTGGGCATGCCCGGCGTCGCCAACATCATCGCGGTCGGGGCGATCGTCGGCATCATCACCGTCGTCCTCACGTTCATGCTCGGGGTGACCCGCGTGTGGTACGCGATGAGCCGGGACGGCCTGCTCCCGGAATGGTTCGCGAAGACGCACCCCGTGCGCAAGGTGCCGACCCGGGTCACGTGGATCGTGGGCGTCGGGTCGGCGCTGCTGGCCGGATTCCTCCCCATCAACACCGTCGCGGAACTCACCAACATCGGAATCCTGTCGGCGTTCATCGTCGTGTGCATCGCAGTTGCGGTGCTCCGGCGCACCCGCCCGGACGTCCCCCGCTCCTTCACACTTCCTTTCATGCCGGTGGTCCCGATCATCGGCGTCGTGTTCTCCGGCTGGCTCATCCTGTCGTTGCCGTGGGAGACGTGGCTGCGGTTCGGGGTGTGGCTGATCCTCGGCCTGATCGTGTACTTCTTCTACTCACGGAAACACTCCAAGCTCGAGAACCCCGACCCGGTGCCGCATGGCTGACGACGGTCGGAACCGGGTGGACGCGACCACCCTGACCGGTGTGTCCGCGACGATGATGTGGACCCTCCGCAACCGTGCGGTCGAGGCGTCCCGTCCCGACGGCACGTTGGCCGACCCGCTCGCCGTGACGCTCTACGAGACGCTCGACTATCCGTACGAGCAGTTCGGGAAACCGAGTCAGTCCCACGCCCTCCGCGCGCGGGCCTTCGACGAGCAGATCCGGGCGTTCCTCGCCGACCGCCCCGGCGGCACCGTCGTCGCACTCGGGGAGGGATTGCAGACCGGCTACTGGCGGATCGCCGATCCCGACGTCCGGTGGGTGTCGATCGACCTGCCCCAGGTGATCGCGCTCCGGAAGCAACTGTTGCCGGACGAGCCGAACGTCACCACGCTCGCGCAGTCGGCACTGGACCGCTCCTGGATGGACCACGTCGACACCGACCGCGGTGTGTTCGTGTCGGCCGAGGGACTGCTGATGTACCTGCCCGCCGACGCGTCGCTGTCCCTGATCGGCGACTGCGCGCGGCGCTTCCCCGGCGGCCGGATGGTGTTCGATTCGGTACCGAAATGGTTCAGCCGGAAAACGCAGAAGGGAATGAGGATTCGCGGCGGCTACACCGTCCCGCCGATGCCGTTCCACCTGTCCGCCGGTGAGGCGGCGGAACTGCCCGCCCGGGTGCCGGACATCGCGTTCACCCGGGAGGTGATGTTGCCGCTCGGGCGCGGCCTGTGGGGTTCGACCACGCTCCGCGCGCTGTCGGAACTGCCGCCGCTGCGCAACTCGCGCCCGACGCTGACGCTGTGCGGATTCGCGGGCTGAACCCCGCCCGACGAGCGATGTGGGTCGACCGGCAGCAGAATGGTGCAATGGCGGACCGCGGATTCACCCCGACACAGCTCGCGGCACGTGCCGCGTACCTGCTTCGCGGCAACGACCTCGGCACCATGACGAGCGCCGCGCCGCGCCTGTACCCGCACATGTGGAGCTGGGACGCCGCGTTCGTCGCGGTCGGATTGGCACCCCTCAGCGTGGAGCGGGCCGTCGTCGAACTCGACACCCTGCTGTCGGCGCAGTGGAAGAACGGGATGATCCCCCACATCGTGTTCGCGAACGGGGTGGACGGGTACTTCCCCGGACCCGGCCGGTGGGAGTGCGGGACCCTCGCCGCCCACGCGCCCAGCGGAACGCAGACGTCGGGGATCACCCAACCGCCCGTGCACGCCATCGCCGTGCAACGCATCCTCGACCACTCCCGCAGGCACGGACGCAGCACCCGGGCCGTCGCCGAGGAATTCCTCGACCGCCGCTGGCCCGACCTCGTCCGCTGGCACCGCTGGCTGGCCAACGCCCGCGACCTCGACGGCAACGGCCGGATCGCGCTGTACCACGGCTGGGAGTCGGGCATGGACAACTCGCCGCGGTGGGACCACTCGTACGCCAACGTCGTGGCCGGTGCGATGCCCACGTATCTGCGCGAGGACCTGTCCCACGTCACCGACACGGGACAGCGGCCGTCCAACGGCGAATACGACCGCTACCTGTGGCTGCTCGAGGAAATGAAGACCGTCCGCTACGACGACGCGGAACTTGCCACCGCCATGAGCTTCGCCGTCGAGGACGTGTTCGTCAGCGCCGTGTTCTCGATGGCCTGCGAGGTGCTCGCGACCATCGGCGAAGAGCACTCCATGCCGAACTCGGATGTCCGGGAACTGCACGGGTGGGCGGCCCGGTTCCGGCAGGGCGTCCTTACCACCACCGACGAACGGTCCGGGGCGGCCCGCGATTTCGATCTGCGCAGCGGCCGGTGGATCGCCACAGAAACCCTCGCCATGTTCTCCCCCCTCCTGTGCGGAGGGCTGAGCCGCGACGCCGAACGCGCCCTCGTCCGCACGTTCGAGGGACCGAAATTCTGCGGCCACCCCGACCTCCGGTACGCCCTGCCGCCGTCGACGTCGCCGGTGTCGGGCGACTTCCGCCCGCGCGAGTACTGGCGCGGCCCGGTGTGGCCGGTGATGACGTGGCTGTTCTCCTGGGCCTTCGCCCGCCGCGGGTGGGCCGAACGCGCGCACCTGCTCCGGTCCGAGGGCCTGCGGCAGGCCAGCGACGGCAGCTTCGCCGAATACTACGAACCGTTCACCGGTCAGCCCCTCGGCAGCATGCAGCAGTCGTGGACCGCGGCCGCAGTCCTGGACTGGCTGGGCTGACGCCTCCGTGAGTACTTATTAACCGCGGGACGTTAATAAGTACTCACGGGCGCTAGTCGCACAACCGGATCGGGCCGAGGTCGGCGTACCGGTCGCCGGGGCCGGGATTGTCGACGGGTGCGGCGCCGCCGAGGTGGTGCATCACGCCCCAGACGGCGTTGAGTGCGGTCTGCACGGCGCCCTCGGCCCAGCCCGCGGTCCAGGAGATGTCGTCGCCGGCGAGGAAGATTCCGCGGTGCCGGGGGTCGAGGTCGTCCTGCACGAAGTGGCTGAACAGCCGCTCCTGGTACCGGTAGTGGCCGGGGAGGTTGGCTTTGAACGCACCCATGAAATCGCGTTCGGTCTCCCACGACAATGTCACCGGCGTCGAGATGACGTGGCTGCGGAAGTCGACGCCCGGGTAGATCTCCTCGAGCGACTTGATCATGAGGTTCATTCGCTCGGTCGCGTCGAGCGGCAGCAACTTGAGGGAATCGTCGGACCACGTGTAGGACAGGCAGATCAGGCCGGGTTTGTCGTCGCCGTGGTCGAGGAGGTAGGTGCCGCGGCTCATCCGGTCCGTCAGAGTCATGCTGACCAGGTCGCGGCCGGTGACCGGGTCCTTGTCCTTCCAGAACGGGCGGTCGACGAGGGCGAACACCTTGGTCGACCCCATGTAGTGGGTGCGTTCGATGGCGGTCCAGTGGTCGATCGGGAACAGGTCGTCATCGCAGTGAATGTTGTTGAGCAGCATCCAACTCTGCGCGGTGAACACGGCGGCCGGGTAGGTGCGGATCTCCCCGGACGCGTCGGTGACGGTGAACCGGTGCGGCGCGGTGCGGCGGACCTCGGTGACCCGCGGCCGGGTGGACCCGCCGTTCAGGGCGCGCACCGACGTGCCGTCCGGCCAGTGCGCCATCCCCGTCGGGGTGTCCGTCCACAGCCGCAGTGGCAGTTGCTGCGACCCGCCGACGATGCCGCGGTGGTGGTCGTCGGCGGCGGTGATCACCACGCGCAGGATCTCGAGGATCGAGTTGGGGAAATCGGTGTCCCAGCCGCCGGTTCCGAAACCGACCTGCCCGAACACTTCCCGGTGCCGGAACGACGCGAAGTGCTTGGATCCGGCGAGGAATCCGTAGAACGTCTGATCGTCGAGACGGACCACGAGGTCGTTCCAGATCCGCTTGAGTTCGGCGGTGTCCCGGTCGCGGATCGCCTGTTGGAGCGGGATCAGTTCGGCGTGATCCTCGAGCGTGCGCTGCCAGGCGTCCGACACCTCGCGGAACACGGGCGGCAGATCGTCGAGGTGCTGCGCGTAGTAGCTTTCGCCCTTGAGGTCGATGACGGTGCTGGGGGTGGCGTCGGCGAGCGGGTTGGGAAACGCCTCGGTCCGCAGCCCCATCGCGTCGAGGTAGTGGAACAGGGTGGTCGACGACGGTGGGAACCGCATCGCCCCCATCTCCGCGACCACCTCGGGATGCCCGTCGAACGGCTGGGACCGCATCCGGCCGCCGATTTGATCGGCCTCGTACACAACCGGTTTGAGGCCCAGCTTCATCAGCTCGTGCGCGGTGACCATCCCGGACAGTCCGCCGCCGATCACCGCCACCTCGGTGCCGTGCCGGTCGGCGGGCACCGCGCCGAGGCCGGAGCGGTGAGTGACGTAGTCGTCGTAGGCGAACGGGAAGTCGGGCCCGAACATCGTCAGCGGCGGGACGTGGGTGTCCGCGGCGGTGCTGTCCGGGGTGACGGGGATCGTCATGAAGTCTTCTCCTGCAGGAAGGGGTAGAGGTCGACGCGTCGATCGTCGAGGTGGGTGTTCTCGCGGCGGGATCGGTGGAGGACGTCGAGGTCGAGGTCGACGATCGCCAGCTCTTCGTGGCGGCCGGCGCGGGCGAGTTCGGTGCCGTCCGGCGCGATCGCGCAACTGGATCCGCAGTAGTCGAGGTCGGCTTCGGTGCCGCACCGGTTCACGTACGTCACGAACAGCTGGCTCTCGTACGCGCGCGTCGGGACGACGCTCTCCGCGATGAACTCGTACGGGCTCATCAGACCGGTGGGGACGATCAGCCACTGGGTGCCGCGGTCGGCGTGTGCGCGAACGGCTTCCGGGAATTCGACGTCGTAGCAGATCAGGATTCCGCAGCGGATTCCCTTGTGGTCGAACTGCACCACGAGTTCGTTGCCCGCGGCGAAGTGCGTGCGGTCGAGATCACCGAACAGGTGCGTCTTGCGGTAGTTCGCCGGCAATGTCCCGGAGGGGTCGACGACGCGCACGCTGTTGTAGACGACGCCGTCGTCCGCCTCCGGGTACCCGTAGACGACGGCGATTCCGGAGTCGTGGGCGATCTCCGCGATCCTCGCCGCGATCGGTCCGTCGGCGGGTTCGGCCCGCTCCGCGATCAGGGATCCGATGTTGTAGCCGGTGGCCGCCATCTCCGGGCATACGAGGATGGACGCCCCGGCTGCCGCCGCGGTCTGCGCGGCGGAGGCGATGGCGGCGAGGTTCGCCGCGACGTCGAAGGACAGTTCGGGTCCTTGGAACAGTGCTGCTCTCATGGTGCCGTCACCCTCTCAGGGCTGTTGCGGAGTTCGGACTTGCGGACGCCGTAGGCGAAGTAAATCGCGAGCCCGACCACCATCCACAGCGCGAACGCCACCCACGTCGACACGCCCAGGCCGAACAGCAGCAGCGCGCAGAACACGACGCCGAGGACCGGCATCAGCGGGAACAGTGGGGTGCGGAAGCTGCGGTGCAGGTCGGGGTGCCGCCGGCGCAGGATGATGACGGCGACGTTGACGAGCATGAACGCGAACAGCGAGCCGATGCTCGTCGCGTCGGCCAGCTCGCCCAGCGGGACGAATCCCGCGAGGGCGGACACGACGCCGCCGACGACGACGATGTTGACGACGGGCACCCGGGTGCGCGGGTTGACGCGGGAGAAGACCCGCGGAACGAGGCCGTCGAGGGACATCGCGTACAGGATCCGGGTCTGCCCGTACAACACGGCGAGGACGACGCTCGCGATGGCGATGACGGCGCCCGCGGACAGGAGGACGGCGGGCCACGTGCTGGTGGTGGCGGCGTTCATGATGGTCGCGAGTGCCGCGCCCTCGCCCGCGATGTCCTGCCACGGCATCGCGCCGACGGCCGCGATCGCGACCAGGCAGTAGAGGATCGTGACGATCAGGAGCGAGAGGATGATGGCCCGGGGAAGGTCGCGCTTCGCGTTCTTCGCCTCGTCGCCCGCGGTCGAGGCGGCGTCGAAGCCGATGTAGGCGAAGAACACCTGCGAGGCGGCGGCGGTCACGCCTGCCGCGCCCAGGGGCATGAACGGCGCGAAGTTTCCGGCCCGGAAGGCGGTGAACGCGACCGCGCAGAAGAAGACGAGTACCAGGATCTTCAGCGCGACCATGACGGTGTTCACCACGGCGCTCTCGGATGCACCGCGGGTCAGCAGTGCCACCGCGACCAGCACGATGACGATGGCCGGGACGTTGACGACGCCGCCCGCTCCCGGCGACTCGCTGATCGCGGTGGGAAGCGCGATGCCGAACATGCCCTGCAGCAGTTCGTTGATGTATTCACCCCAGCCGACGGCGACGGCCGCCACCGAGACTCCGTACTCGAGCATCAGGCACCATCCGCAGATCCAGGCGAACAGTTCGCCCATGGTCGCGTAGGTGTACGAGTAGGAGCTGCCGGACACGGGGATGCTGCCGGCGAGTTCCGCGTAGGAGAGGGCGGAGAACAGCGCGGTGAACGCGGCGAGCACGAACGCCAGGACCACGGCGGGTCCGGCCTTGGGTGTGGCCTCGCCGAGGATGACGAAGATGCCCGTCCCCAATGATGCGCCGATGCTCAGCGCGGTGAGGTGCACCAGGCCCATGGACCGTTTGAGTCCGTGACCGGGTTCCTGGTCGTTGCGCGCCACGATCGCTTCGACCGATTTGCGGGCGCGCAGGGCGCCGGCCATTCCCAGCGGGCGCGGAGAAATCTTGGTGATGTCCAACTTTTATCTCCTGAGCGGTGGAGTGACGTGGACAACAATGACCGCGGAGGCCGTGACTGTCAACACATGTTTCCTAAACCGCTTGGTGGTTTCCTAGCGGGAGGTGGGGCGAACGTCGTCCGGGAGTGCCGGGGCCAGAATCCACAGCACGGTCGCGGCGTCGTCGCCGAGTGCGCGGAAGCTGTGCGGCAGCTGCGGGGAGAAGGTGAACGCGTCCCCGGTCGCGAGCGACACGTCCTCGCCGGCTCCCGGCCCGTTGAACGAAATGCCGATCCGGCCCGAGACGACATAGACGAATGCGACGTCGACAGGCAGTTCGTACGTCTCGGAGCCGCTGCCGCCGCCGGGTTCGATCCTGCTCAGGAGCGACTGGATGCGACGCTCGCCGAACGGGGTGAGCAGGAACTCGGACATGTGCTCGCCACCGAAGCTGATCGGCGGATACGCGTCGGCGCGCACCACCTCACCTGCGGCGGAGTTCTCGAACAGCGACCCGACGGGAATGTTCAGGGCCGCGCAGATCCGCACCAGCGTGGCCACGGACGCGCTCGCGTGGTCCCGTTCGATCTTCGACAGGTAGCCCTTGGTGATGCCGCAGCCCGCGGCCAGTTCGTCGAGGGTGAGGCGCTGTGCCTGCCGGGCGGCCTTGAGTCGGGGGCCGATCCTGGGTGCGTCGACGCCCGACGCACCTTCGGTTGCGAGCTCGTTCGCCATGCATCGATCCTTCGTTGTGTCTCGTATAGGAAACAGGTGTTGACAAGAGTGCGTTCCAAGGAAACGATACGACGACGCCACGTCTCCGGCACACACCGAAGGATTCCGATGAGTACAGACGACACCAGGGCCCACGACGCGACCCGCATCCAAGGCCCCATCGACGCGACCCGCATCCAGAACCCCGTCGACGCGACCCGCATCCAAGGCCCCATCGACGCGACCCGCATCCAAGGCCCCGTCGACGCGACCCGCATCCCGCGCTACGCCGAGCCCAGCACGTTCGCCCGCCTCCCCCGCCTCGACGAGGTGTCCCGCGCCGACGTCACGGTGATGGGTGTCCCGTTCGACTCCGGTGTGAGCTACCGCCCCGGCGCCCGGTTCGGCCCGGGCCACATCCGCGCATCGTCGAAGCTCCTGCGTCCGTACAACCCGGCACTCGACGTGCACCCCTTCGCGGCGCAGCAGGTCGCCGACTTCGGCGACATCGGCGTCAACCCGTTCGACATCCAGGAAGCGCTGGCCACCGTCGACGGCGCCGTCACCGACCTCCGCAAGGACGGGTCGACCGTACTGACGCTCGGCGGCGACCACACCATCGCCCTCCCGATCCTGCGCTCGCTCGCCCGCGACCACGGTCCGATCGCCGTCCTGCATTTCGACGCCCACCTCGACACGTGGGACACCTACTTCGGCGCCCCCTACACGCACGGCACCCCGTTCCGGCGGGCCAGCGAGGAGGGACTGATCGACCTCGAGCGTTCGCAGCACATCGGCATCCGTGGCCCGCTGTACAGCAAGAAGGACCTCGAGGACGACGCCGTCCTCGGCTTCCAGGTGATCCGCTCCGACGACTACGAGGTGGACGGCGTCGCGAGCATCGTCGAACGGATGCGCCGACGGCTCGACGGCGGTCCCGTCTACGTGTCCGTGGACATCGACGTCCTCGACCCGGCGCACGCCCCGGGCACCGGCACACCGGAGGCCGGCGGCATGACGTCCCGCGAGTTGCTGAACACGCTGCGCGGACTCGTCGGCCTCAACGTGGTCGGCGCCGACATCGTGGAGGTCGCGCCCGCATACGACCACGCCGAGATCACCGGAATCGCGGCCGCGCACGTCGCGTACGAGTTGCTGTCGGTCCTCGCGATCAACGCATCGACGGCGCCGGGACGGGCCGCACGCGGCGAGGCGCTCCGACAGGCGGCGTTCGTGACGAAGTGATTTCCGTTGGCGCGTGCGGACGCTGAGAAGGCACTACCCTCGGGCGCATGGCTACCGGGGTGAAGGTCCGAAGGTTCTCCAAGATCGCACCACTACTGCTCGCGGGGGCGCTCGCCGCCGCGTTGCCGGGGACTGCGGCCGCCGAACCCGTCCGAGGTCCGGACGTGGCCTCGTGGCAGCACCCGGGCGGGTCGCCGATCGACTGGTTCGCCGTCCGCAACGCCGGCCACGACTTCTCGATGGTCAAGGCCACCGAGGGGCTCAGCTACGTCAACCCGTTCTTCGTGCAGGACTGCCTCGCCATGCGCGTGGCCGGGGTCGCCCGCGGCGCGTACCACTACGCCGACCCGACGCAGTCGCCCGAGGCGCAGGCCGCCTTCTTCTCGACGGTGGTGCTGGGCATCAACGGTCCCGGCGACATGCCGCCCGTCCTCGACATGGAAGTGTCCAACGGATTGCCGCCCGCCGCCCTGATCGACTGGACGCACCGCTACCTGAACACGGTCCAATCGCTCACCGGCCGTCAGCCGATCATCTACACGTATCCGAACTTCTGGCGGACGGCGATGGCGAACACGAACGAGTTCGCCGGCTACCCGCTGTGGATCGCCGACTACAACGGTCAGAACGTGCCCGGGCCGCTGCCCGGCGGCTGGAGCAACTGGACGTTCTGGCAATACACCAGCACCGGTCGCATCCCCGGAGTCAACGGCGACGTCGACCTCAACGTCTACAGCGGGGCGCAGGGCGACTTTGCGCGGTACTCCAACAGCGCGTCCCCGTTCGGCAGCTGAACCCGCCGACGGCGCCGAAATTCGGGCCGAATCCTGCCTCCCGGCGGCCACTCCAGGCGAATAAGCTGGGGCTGCGACATTAATTTTCGCAAAGTCTGGGTTCAGTCCAGAAAAGTAAGTCATAGTGTGTGAGTGCCGTCGATGCCGGATTACGCAGAGCAGCTGCGTGGTGCTGAACTTCGCGTGACCCGCCCCCGGGTCGCGGTGCTGGAGGCGGTGCACACACGTCCGCACGCCGATACGGAGACGATTTTCGGAGCAGTACGCACGGTCCTGGACGGGGTGTCCCGGCAGGCCGTGTACGACGTGCTGCACGCCGTGACCGCCGCCGGGTTGGTGCGGCGGATCCAGCCACCCGGCTCCGTTGCCCGCTACGAGTCGCGGGTCGGCGACAACCACCACCACGTCATCTGCCGGTCCTGCGGGGCCATTGCAGACGTCGACTGCGCCGTCGGCGAGGCGCCCTGCCTGACACCGTCCGACGACAGCGGCTTCCTCGTCGACGAGGCCGAGGTCGTCTACTGGGGCCTGTGCCCCGACTGCTCGACATCCCAGACTTCCCGATCGAATCCATGACCACAGCCCAAATTGGTCTCTCCCGGAAGGAATGTTGTGTCCGATAGCTGCCCGGTCGCTCACGAGGGAAACACTCGGAGCACCAGTGAAAGTGAAAACCCCGCAATCCCGTCTCCCACTCCGGCGGCGCACCGCCCGAGGACGAACCGCGACTGGTGGCCGAACCAGCCGGAGCTGTCGGTGTTGCACGCCCACACGTCCAAGTCGAACCCGATGGGCGAACACTTCGACTACGCCGAGGAGTTCGCCACACTCGACGTCGAGGCGCTCAAGCGCGACGTCATCGATCTGATGACCACCTCGCAGGACTGGTGGCCCGCCGACTACGGCCACTACGGCGGCCTCTTCATCCGGATGAGCTGGCACGCCGCGGGCACCTACCGCATCGCGGACGGTCGCGGCGGTGGCGGTCAGGGAGCCCAGCGTTTCGCGCCCCTCAACAGCTGGCCCGACAACGCGAGCCTCGACAAGGCCCGCCGGCTGCTCTGGCCGGTGAAGCAGAAGTACGGCAAGCAGATCTCCTGGGCCGACCTCCTCGTCTTCGCCGGCAACTGCGCCCTGGAGTCGATGGGATTCAAGACCTTTGGATTCGGATTCGGCCGTGAGGACATCTGGGAGCCCGAGGAGATGTACTGGGGTCCTGAGGACACGTGGCTCGGCGACGAGCGCTACAGCGGCGACCGCGAACTCTCGGGTCCGCTCGGCGCCGTGCAGATGGGCCTCATCTACGTGAACCCGGAGGGCCCCAACGGCCAGCCGGATCCGCTGGCAGCCGCCCGCGACATCCGGGAGACGTTCGCCCGCATGGCGATGAACGACGTGGAGACCGCCGCGCTGATCGCCGGGGGCCACACCTTCGGCAAGACCCACGGCGCAGGCGACGCCGACCTGGTCGGTCCGGAACCGGAAGGCGCCCCGATCGAGCAGCAGGGCCTGGGCTGGAAGAGCGCCTACGGCACCGGTGTGGGCAAGGACGCGATCACCAGTGGTCTCGAGGTCGTGTGGACCCCCACACCGACGAAGTGGGACAACAGCTTCCTGGAGGTCCTGTACGGCTACGAGTGGGAGCTCACCAAGAGCCCTGCCGGTGCCTGGCAGTGGACCGCGAAGGACGGCGCAGGAGCGGGCACGATTCCTGACCCGTTCGATTCGTCGGCGGGGCGTGCTCCCACGATGCTGACCACGGACCTCTCGTTGCGCATCGACCCGGCCTACGAGAAGATCACCCGGCGCTGGCTCGATCACCCGGAGGAGTTCGCCGAGGAGTTCGCCAAGGCGTGGTACAAGCTGCTGCACCGCGACATGGGCCCCGCCACACGGTATCTCGGTCCGTGGGTTCCCGAGGCACAGCTGTGGCAGGACCCGGTTCCGGCAGTCGATCACCAGCTGATCGGTGACAACGAGATCGCTGCACTGAAGGGCAAGATCCTCGACTCGGGCCTGTCCATCTCCCAGCTGGTGTCCACCGCCTGGGCGTCGGCAGCCACCTTCCGCAGCACCGACATGCGCGGCGGCGCCAACGGAGCACGCATCCGGCTCGAGCCGCAGAAGGATTGGGAGATCAACAACCCGGCCGAGCTGTCGAAGGTCCTGCAGACCCTCGAACAGATCCAGCAGGACTTCAACTCGTCGCAGTCCGGCGGAACGAAGGTCTCGCTCGCCGACCTGATCGTCCTTGCCGGAACGGCGGCCGTCGAGAAGGCGGCGAAGAGCGCCGGGCACGACGTCACGGTCCCGTTCACGCCGGGACGCACGGACGCCTCGCAGGAGCAGACGGACGTGGAGTCGTTCGCCGTACTCGAGCCGAGGGCCGACGGGTTCCGCAACTACCTCCGCGCCGGAGAGAAGTTGCCTGCGGAGGCCCTTCTGGTCGAACGGGCTTACATGCTGAACCTGACCGCACCGGAGATGACGGTGCTCGTCGGCGGCCTGCGTGCCCTGAACGCCAACTTCGGCCAGACCGGGCACGGCGTCTTCACCGACCGGCCCGAGACGTTGACCAACGACTTCTTCGTGAACCTCCTCGACATGGGCACGGTGTGGAAGGGGTCCGAGTCGGCGGAGAACGTGTACGAGGGTCGTGACCGGGTCACCGGCGATTCCAAGTGGACCGCCACCGCCGTCGACCTGGTCTTCGGGTCCAACTCGCAGTTGCGTGCCCTGGCCGAGGTCTATGCCACCGACGACGCGAAGGCGAAGTTCGTGCAGGACTTCGTCTCCACGTGGGTCAAGGTCATGAACCTCGACCGGTTCGACGTCGCCTGATCGTTCACACCACGGCACCCCGCGAGTTCGGCACTCGCGGGGTGCCCTGCTGTGGGTCGGTCACGTGCGGGTGAGGTGCCGATCCTTCGCCTTCCGTCCGACCGCCACGGACACCAGCATGAGCAGCGCCGCCCCGACGAAGCAGGTGGCGAATCCGAGGTGTGGTGCGAGGACGGAGATGACGAACGGGACGGCGAAGCCGATGTAGATCAGGCAGTAGAACACGGCCACTGTCTGCGCGAGTTCGTCTGCCGGAGCCAGCTTTTCGATGGACGCGAGCCCCGAACCCAGCAGGATGCCGTAGCAGGACCCGAGGAGGAAGGCTGCGACGACGATCGCGGCGACGGACAGCGCGCCGTCCGTGTACGCGACCACGGTCGCGGCGCCGAACCCCAGCACGCCGAGGGTGACGCCGACCCGGATCCCGGCGGCGTCACCCCGCTGCGACCACCGTGTGGCCCACGGCTGAATCACGGCGCCGGTGAGCAGGGTCAGTGCCGCCACGAGTCCGGTGAACGCCACCGACGTGGAGCGCAGTGACTCGGACACCAGCGGCGGGAGGGTCGCGAACGATACCGTCGCGACGCCGAACACCCATGGCGTCCACGGCGCGATGCCCCACCGGAACTGCGGGGTCGACAGCGCCGACAGGGGTTTCGCGGTGCCGCTGGTGACACGGTCCCGCGCATCGGGTACCGACCACACCAGCGCCAGGGCGCCGACCATCAACACGATGTGCACCAGGTAGGGGAGCAGTTCGGGGACGGGGAGCCACTGCGCGATCACCCCGGCGAACAGGGCTCCGCACCCGAATCCCGCGGACAACGACACGGCGGCGCGGCGCGCACCCGCCCCGGCAGGCGCGGCGGAGCTGAGTTCCTTCATCCAGGCGGTACCGGCGCCGAACGCCATGCCGGAGGCGAGTCCGGCCAGCACCCGCCCCAGGTAGAGCAGGTCGGGGACGGCGGCGCCGGCGATGAGCACGAGCGACGAGACGATGCCGACGGGGATCATGGGCAGGATCACCGCTCGCCGGCCGAACCGGTCGGACACGCGCCCGAAGTACAGCAGGGCCGGGATCAACCCGACGACGTACGACGCCAGCATCGCGGTGAACGAGCCGCTTCCGAGACCGAGATGCTCGCGGTAGACGAGCTGCATCGGGGCGAACTGGTTGGCACCCCAGCTGACCGCGAACATCGCGGCGGCAAGGCGGACCCACGGCGAGAGCATCACCCGATCCTCCCAGAGCCCGGCACGCGGCGAAGTATCAACTCTTCACAGCTCGGGGCACTCATTCCTGTGCAGACTGGCCGTGTGCGGCGGGTTCGGGGACCTTTAGCGTCGACCCCGGGCACGAGCCGAGGAGGATATGTGTGGGGTAACGACGGCAGCTGGGTCGGCGTGGACGCGCACGCGATCGCCCGGGCGGTGAGGAGCCGCGAGGTCTCGGCGAGTCAGGTTCTGGACGAGCATCTCGCGCACATCAAGGCCCGGAACCCGGAGCTGAACGCCGTCGTCACCGTCGCCGAGGACCAGGCGATCCGGGCCGCCGACGACCTCGACAGCCGGATCGGCCGGGGTGAGGACGTCGGTCCGCTGGCCGGGGTCCCGTTCACGGTGAAGGACCTGATCGCGACCGCGGGTGTTCGGACGACGGCGGGATCACGCGTGCTCGAGCGCAACGTGCCGCGGGTCGACGCTCCCGCGGTGGCCGCGATGAGGGCGGCAGGCGCGGTTCTCGTCGGGAAGACGAACACCCCCGAGTTCGGGGCGAGCGGCCTGACGCACAACGACCTCTTCGGGTACACGGTGAACCCCCTCCGACCCGACGGTGTTCTCCGCTCACCCGGGGGGTCGAGCGGCGGCGAGGCGGCGGCGATCGCGTCCGGGATGAGTGTGGTCGGTCTCGGCACCGACTTCGGCGGATCGGTGCGCTGGCCCGCCCACTGCACGGGGCTGCGCTCGGTGCGCCCGACGATCGGCCGGGTGGACCCCGACGGACAGTATCCCGGCGTCCCGTCGGGCGACCATCTGCTGACCAATCCCGCGACCATGCACGGCACGCTGCAGACGATCGGCCCGATGGCGCGAACCCTGCAGGACGCGGCGCTGGTGCTGCGGGTGCTCTCGTCCCCCCGGTGCCCGTGGACGGATCCGGAGTCGGTGGACCTCTCACGCCTCGACATCACGTGGGCGCCCGGTGAGGGCACCGTGCCCGTAGGCGGGGAGATCGCCGCGGCCGTTGCCGGTGTCGTGGGAAGGCTCGGTGCCCGCCCGTACGAGGGCGGGGCGCTGGCGGAGGGGAACGCACTGTTCGGCACGCTGCGTTCGGTCGAAACCCACACCGACATCAAGGAACTCGGCACCGACTTCGGGACGAACATCGCCACCATGCTCGCCGATGTGCGGGACGTGGACCGGCGTCTCGTCGAGCGACTGTGGGCGCAGCGGTCGGAACTGGTGCATCGGCTGCTCGGGGAGATGGGCGACGTTCTCGTGCTGCCGGTCGCCTCCATTCCGGCGCCGCCGCTGGGCGAGGACGTGTTCGATGTCGACGGGCACTCGCTGACGTGGGCTCAGGCGCTGGCGAGTTGCCGCGCGATCAGTGTGACGGGTCTGCCGTCGGTCGTCGTTCCGGTGGGAAACACGAAGTCCGGGTTGCCGATCGGCGTGCAGATCGTCGCGCGGCCGTGGTGCGAGCACGTCGCGCTGGCCGTGGCCGCCCGGTTGTGAGCGACCACGGCCGACGCGGTGTCAGATCACCCGGTCCCGCCGGAGACCCTGGATGTCTTCTTCGCTCAACCCGAATTCGCCCAGCACCTCGGCCGTGTCCTGCCCCAGCACCATGGGCGGCGCATTCCGGATCGGCAGGGTTTCCTCGTCCACCCAGAACGGACCCCGCACCAGCGGCACCTCACCGCCGTCCGGGGTGGTCACGGGTTGCACCATCTTCAGTGCCTGCACTTGCGGGTCGGCGAACGCCTGATCGATCGTGTGGACGGGACCGCACGGAATGCCCGCGGCGCGAATGAGCCGCACCCAGTCGGCCGCCGGGCGCGCGGACAGCAGTTCGAGAAGTTCCTTGGTGAGCCGGTCGCGGTGCGCGAGTCGTGACTGGCCGGTGCGGTATTCGGGCCGGACGGCGAGGTCGGGATCCCCGAGAACGTCGCACAGCGACACCCAGTGCCGGTCCGAGCCGGTGGCGATGATGATGGGGAAATCGGCGGTGTCGAACGTGCCGTACGGGGTGATCGTGGGGTGCGTGTTTCCGTTCGGTTCCGCGACGCGTCCGGTGCTCAGGTAGTCCTGCGCCTGGAACGACATGATCGACAGCGCCGATTCGAGCAGGGATGTCTGCACGTGATGGCCGGCGCCGTCGCGTCCGCGGGCCACGAGCGCGGCCGTGATGCCCAGTGCCGCATAGATACCGGATACGGTGTCGATGATCGGGATGCCGACGCGCATCGGCGTGTTGTCGCCGGCTCCGGTCACCGACATCAGTCCCGACATGCCTTGCGCCACCTGATCGAGCCCGGGCGAGAACTGTTCCGGGCCGGTGGGGCCGAAACCGCTGACGCTCATGACGATCACGCCCGGATTGTCCTCGGCGAGCGATTCCTGGTCGAGTCCCATGTCGGAGAGCACGCCGGGACGGAAGTTCTCCACGATGACATCGACGTCAACGGCCATGCGGCGCAGCAGTGTCCGGCCCTGCTCGCTGCGCATGTCGAGCGCCACCGAGCGCTTGCCGCGGTTGACGGAGGCGAAGTAGAGGCTGTCGCTGCCGTCGAACGGCGGCCACTGCCGGGAACTGTCGCCACCGGAACGGGTCTCGACCTTGATGACGTCGGCGCCGAAGTCGGACAGCAGCGCCGTGCACAGCGGTCCGGCGAGGGCCCGCGAGAGGTCGAGGACCCGGATCCCGCTGAGCAACTGATTCATGGTGGATCCTCGGTTCTCTGTGAAGGAAGGGGACCGTCCGAGAATTGCGGACTCGCCGATCGATGGCGATGGCGACAATGCACAAGCGGCCGCTGGGGATTTCGGCGCATTGTGTGCCGCGACGGCCGGTCGCCGCCGGTTAGCGTGAGTTACCGAAAACCCGAGGAGGACGAGACGATGCGCGACATCCTGACGGGCCTGGAATCGTGGTTCCACCGTGGCGAGAACTTCGCCCTCGCCACGGTGGTGCGTACCTGGAAGTCGTCCCCACGGGCCCCGGGCGCGGCGATGGCGGTGTCGGAGTCCGGTGAGGTGCTCGGAAGCGTGTCCGGTGGATGCGTCGAGAGCGCGCTGTACGAGACGGCGCGGGACGTGCTCGCCGACGGACGCAGCCGCACCGAAGTGTTCTGTGTGGCGGACGACGATGCCATCGGTGTCGGGTTGACGTGCGGCGGCACCATCGAGGTGTTCGTGCAGCGCATCGGGCCGACGGACTTTCCGGACTTCGCGCAGGTGGCGGGCCGCATCCGCGGGGGTGAGTCGATTGCGGTGGTGACGGAGACGGGCGACGGCGTCCGGACCCGGCGCTGCGTGATCGCCGAAGGCGGACCAGTCGGCGAACTCGACCTGCCCGAAACCGATGTGGAGAGCGTCCGCCGTCGCCTCGACGCCGGTGAGTCGGTCGTCTATCAGCTGCAGTCCGAGATGGTGTGCATGGTCGAGATCTTCGCGCCGCCACCGCGGATGTACATCTTCGGGGCCATCGACTTCGCCGCGGCCATGTGCACGCTGGGGGCGTTCGCCGGCTACCACGTCACCGTGATCGACGCCCGCGCAGTCTTCGCGACCCGCGCCCGCTTTCCGGACGCCGACGACGTCGTCGTGATGTGGCCGCACCGGTTCCTCGAGACCGCACCGGTCGACCGCCGGACCGTCCTCGCCGTCCTCACCCACGACGAGAAATTCGATATCCCGCTGCTGTTGCTCGCCCTGCGGTCGGACGCGGCGTACATCGGCGCGATGGGCAGCCGGGCCACCCACGAACGCCGGGTCGCGCTGCTGCGGGACCAGGGAACGACCGCCGAGGAATTGGCGCGGCTGCATTCACCGATCGGCCTCGACCTGGGCGCCCGCACCCCCGAGGAGACGGCGGTGTCGATCCTGGCCGAGATGATGAAAACGACCCGGGGCACGTCGGGGCTCGAACTCCAGCAGCTGACCGGTCCGATTCACCGCGATGCGCCCGCCGGCACCGGCAGGCCGGCCGAGTGCACCCTGTGATCATTGTCTGACGTGGTCATTGTTTGACGGCTATTCGGGTGGGGACTTATGGTCACACTTTCGCGCCGTCCGGGGCGAGTGTCGGATCAGGTGAGCAGGGTGTTGCAGTGACGACGAGGGATGCCGGTAGTTCCGCTCCCGGGTTCCGCGCAGCCGCCGACACCGACACCGGGCCTGGTCTCGACCTTCCAGCGCAGTCGTTCACCGAGGTGCTGGGGGCCGATCTCCTCGTCTCGCCGACGCTGGTGGCCGGCGACACCGGCACCTCCCGCGAGGTGTCGAGCGTCGCCGTGATGGCGGTGCCGGACATCGGGCCGTGGCTCCGGAGCGGGCAGCTGCTGATCACCACGACCTCGGTGCTCGGCCGGCTGGTCGAGCCGATCGACGCGTTTCTCACTCGTCTCGACAGGCGGGGCGTCGCCGGGCTCGCGGTCCGGCTCGACGACGACACCGCCGCGCTTCCGGCCGAGATGTCCGATGCGGCCGACGAACTCGGGTTTCCCGTCGTCGTGGTTTCCGATCTGTACGCGAAGGATCACCCCCTGTCCGGCGGCCTCGCGGAGTTGTCGGCCCGGCAGGTCGACGCCGTGTTCGAGGCAGACCGGTTGCGCAGAGTGCTCGTCGACGTCGTGATGGCCGGCGGCGGGTTTGCCGAACTCTCCGTCGCCGTCGCCCGCGAATGGGGCGGAGCCGTGCTGATCACGACTCCCGACGGACGTCAGTTGTGCCGCGCCGGCGACGAGTCCGAGCTGACTCGGCTGGCATCGAGTGCGGCGCTCGACTCCACCGGGCGGGTCCGCACCGATTCCACCGAGGGCGGTCTCGGTCTGCACCGGCTGGGCGACGAGTCCATCGCGGTGTCGGCGATTTCGGCCAACGGCATCGATCACGGGCGGCTGGTGCAGTTCAGCACCGGACGTCGACTGCGCAGCGAGGATCTGTACCTCGTCGAGCAGGCGGCGGCGGTGTGCGCCCTGGTGGTCGCCCGCGAACTGGTGGTCTCCTCGGTCGAGGAGAAGCACCGCGCCAATTTCATCCGCGACCTGCTGCTCGGCCGCGGCGGCGAGCACGCGCACGTCGTCGCGCACGCCAAGACGTTCGGCTGGGATCTCGATCGTCCGGTGGTCGTCGTGGTGATCGAACCCGATCCGGTCGGTGAGGACGAACCGTCGATGCCCCGGATGCCGCTCGTCGAACGGCAGGCGCGGGCATTCACGAGTGCCGTCGCGGGCCGCGACACCGGCGCCGCCGTCACCGCGCTGGCGACGGAGACGGTGATCCTCATGGGTGTCGGCACCGACACGATGAACCTCGTCCACGAACTCGTCGCCACCGTGCGCGGCGCCGGCGGCGGTGGTCGCCGGGCATTCGGGGTGGGCGTGTCCCGGCCGACGGACTCGGTCGACGGCATCCCCGCCCTCTACGGTCAGGCCCGGACCGCGCTGAAGGTGGGGCGGCAGATCACCGGCGCCTGGGCGGTGACACATTTCGACGACCTCGGCGTCTACCGGCTGCTGAGCCTCGTCGACGACGACCGCGAACTCGAGTCGTTCGCGCAGGAGACCCTGCGTGAGCTGACGGCGGACACATCCGAGGCGCAGGACATGCGGCGCACCCTGGAGGTGCTGCTCGCCACCAACATCAACATCGCCGAAACCGCACGTCAATTGCACTTTCACTACAACACCCTGCGGTACCGGGTGGTGAAGCTGGAGAAGATGCTCGGGTCGTTCACCGATCACCCCGAACTGCGCCTCGATCTGTCTCTCGCCCTCAAGATCATGGCGATGCGCGGCATCAATTCCTAAAGTTGCCAATTTCGCCGGGCACGCGCTGGCAGATTCTTCTCACGCCGGGTGGCTGACGCTGTAATAACGTTTCCCTCCTATCGAGGTGCAACTGTGACATGCGGCACATCATCGAAGCTGGCCGCCGGCACTCCAGCACCGTCACCTGTCTGAAAGGTCCTCCTATGCCTATCTGGACACTGCACGGAGATGGCAAGACCATCGCGCCCGGGGAGGTCGTCGCCCCGAGCGAACGGCTGAGCTGGGGTCGCACGATCGGACTCGGCGGGCAGCACGTGGTCTCGATGTTCGGGGCCACGTTCGTCTTCCCGATCATCATGGGTCTCAATCCTCAACTGGCCGTGATGATGTCGGGATTCTGCACCCTGTTCTTCCTCCTGGTCGTCAAGGGCCGGATTCCCAGCTACCTGGGGACGTCGGCCGCATTCGTCGGCGGCATCGCCGCCATCCGCGCCCAGGGCGGCACGTCGGCGCAGGTGACGGGGGCGATCCTGGTATCCGGCCTCGTGCTCGCCGGCATCGGCGTGCTGATCCACTTCCTCGGCGGCGGGGTGGTGTTCAAGATCCTCCCGCCGGTGGTCACCGGTGCCGTCGTCATGCTGATCGGGTTCAACCTGGCCCCGGTGGTGGCCGGAACGTACTGGCCCCAGGACCAGTGGGTCGCGTTGACGGTGATGGTCGTGCTGGTGGTGGCGAGCGTCGCGCTGCGCGGATTCCTCGGGCGGGTCGCGATCTTCCTGACACTGCTCTTCGGATACGTGCTGTCGTGGGTGCTCGACCTGACGACCGGCATGATCACGTCGTACGACCCGGTCGCCGGCGCAGTCACCGAACACTTCCGCGTCAACTGGGACGGCGTCTCCTCGGCGTCGTGGATCGGGCTGCCGCCGTTCTCCGACGAGGCGAACGGCATCGTGGGCATCCACGCGCCGTCGTTCAGTCTCACGTTCATCGTCCTGGTACTGCCCGGTGTGATCGCCCTGATCGCGGAGAACGCCGGACACGTCAAGGCCGTCGCCGAGATCACCAAGACCGACCTCGACCCGATGATGGGACGCGCCCTGATCGGCGACGGCCTGGCCACCACCATCGCGACCAGCGTCGGAGGATCCCCCACGACGACGTACGCGGAGAACATCGGCGTCATGGCCGCGACCAAGGTGTACTCGACCGCCGCGTATGCCGCGGCCGGTGTGATCGCGATGCTGCTGGGCCTCTCCCCCAAGTTCGGTGCCGTCATCTCCGCGACCCCCGGCGGTGTGCTCGGCGGAATCACGGTGGTGCTCTACGGGATCATCGGCCTGCTCGGCGCGAAGATCTGGAAGGAGAACGGCGTCGACTTCGGCAATCCGCTCAACCTGATGCCCATCGCCGCAGGCCTGATCATCGCGATCGGTGACACGGAGCTGAAGTTCAACGACACCTTCTCCCTGAGCGGCATCGCGCTCGGCACGATCGTGGTGATCGGGATGTACCACCTGTGCCGCGTCATCGCCCCGAAGGATGCCGACGACGCCGGCACCGGCCGTCACCACCCGAAGCCGACCGCGGGCGACGGAACCGTGCCGGACCGGGTAGGCCAGCTCACGTGATCTGCCAGCGTCAGCACGTGAGTTTTGTCACTAGTTCACGAAACGTCGAGCGTACGATACGGGCAGGATCTGAGGAATGAAACCGTCGCCACTGACTTATCACCGACCTCGGTCGATCGACGAGGCCTGTCAGATCCTCGCGGACGTGGCTCATGAGGGAAAAGTTCTCGCGGGCGGGCAGTCGCTGATCCCGTTGCTCTCGATGAGGCTGGCCGCGCCGGCGCACCTCGTCGACATCGGATCGATCCCCCGGCTGGACGCGGTGTCGTCGTCACGCGAACTCGGTGTCACGTTCGACGCCCTGACCACCCATTCGGTGCTCGAAGCCGACCGCGGCGCCGCCCAGGTGCAGCCGCTGATCGGCCGCGGACTGCGTCTCGTCGCGCACCCGACCATCCGCAACCGTGGTACGACGGTCGGCTCGATCGTCCACGCCGACCCGTCCGCCGAGATGCCGGCCGTGCTGGCGCTGCTCGGCGGCTCGGTCACCGTGCGTTCGGTGCGAGGGGTCCGGGAGATCCGCTCGACCGACCTGTTCGCCGGGCCGCTCGAGACGACGCTCGAGGCGGACGAGATCGCCACGAGCGTCACCGTCCCGGCCGCCGAACCCGGTGTCGGGACAGCGATCGACGAGATCGCCCGCAGGCACGGCGACTACGCACTCGTCGGGGTCGCGGCGCAGGTGCGGGTCGAACGCGGTGCGGTTTCGGAGGCCCGGATGACGTACGTGTCGGCCGGCGAGCTCGGTGAGGTCGTCGACTATACGGACGTGCTGCGGGGTGCGTCCGCGACGGACGACCGGGACCCGTTGTGGCGGAATCTGTCCGAGTTCGCGCGGGAGCGGATCGACACCGAGCCCGACATCCACGCCACGGCGCGGTACCGGTCGCAGCTGGTGGCGGCGCTGACCGCCCGGGTCGGGTTCGCGGCCGCGCAGGATGCAGTGCTCGACGGTGCCTCCGTGCACGTGTCGGCGGGAGGAAGGTGACCATGGCAAAGGCAACGAGCAGCATCGACGAGCAACTCGCCGAACTGCAGGAGGACACCGGCGAGCAGCACGTCGCGGTGACGTTCACACTCAACGCGGTGACGCAGACGGTGCTGTTGTCGTCGCGGACCCTCGCGTCCGACGCGATCCGGCACCATCTGCGCCAGACCGGAACACACGTGGGCTGCGAGCACGGAGTCTGCGGCGCCTGCACCGTCCTGCTCGACGGCAAGCCGGTGCGCTCCTGCCTCGTCCTCGCGGCGAGCCTCGAGGGCCGGGAGGTCACCACGGTCGAGGGACTCGTCGAACCCGACGGCACCCTGCATCCGGTGCAGCAGGCGTTCATCGACTGTCACGGCCTGCAGTGCGGTTTCTGCACTCCCGGTTTCGTCACCACCATCGCGGCGTTCCTCGAGGAGAATGATTCGCCCACCCGCGAGGAGGCCACCGACGCGATCGCCGGCAACCTCTGCCGGTGCACCGGCTACCAGAACATCCGGGCGGCCGTGCTGCGCGCCGCGGAGATCAAGCGCGAGCGTTCGGGCGAATTCCCGCTCGGCAAGGACGACGAGACGGCACGCGCCTCTCTCGATCCGAAGGTCCGGGGCACCACCAACCCCGTCGGCGGAAGGGCAGGGCGAGCATGAGCGTCACGAAACCCCGCACGGATCCGGCGCGCACGAAGGAAAGCGGTTCGGGGACCGTAGAATCCGAGAAGCTGTTCGGCAAGCCGATTCCCCGCACGGAGGATGCGCGACTCCTCTCCGGCAACGGCCGGTACCTCGACGACCTCGGGCACAACGCGCTCATCGCCGCCTTCGTCCGGTCGCCGCACGCGCACGCCCACATCACCGGCATCGACGTCGATGCGGCGCTGGATATGCCCGGCGTGCACGCGATCTACACGTACGACGACCTCGCGGACGACTCCCCGGAGATGGCCGAGAATCTGCCCCTCCTCATCCCGCATCCGGCGATCACCGCCCCGCGCAACGGGTATCCGCTCGCCAAGGACGAAGTGAATCACGTCGGTGAGGCGATCGCGATGGTGGTGGCCGACAACCGGTACATCGCCGAGGACGCGTGCGCGAAGATCGACGTCACGTACGAGATGCTCCCGCCGGTCGTGGGCATCGACGTGGCGCGGCAGGCAGACAACGCCGTGCACCCCGACGTCCCCGACAACGTGGCGGCGCACCTGCAGCACGGCTTCGGCGACGTGGACGCCGAACTGGCGAAGGCGCCGCACCGGCTCACTCTGAACCTCGAGATCGAGCGGTCGGCGTCGATGCCGATGGAGGGCAAGGGCGTCTACGCGCGCTGGGACACCGACGAGCAGGCGCTCACGTTCTGGACCTCGACGCAGACGTCGACGTCGGCGCGCGCGGCCATCGCCGCGCGACTGAAGATGGCGCACAACAAGGTCCACTGCATCGCACCCGACGTCGGTGGCGGCTTCGGTGTCAAGATCGTCCACCCGTGGCCGGAAGAGGTCATGGTCACCTGGGCGGCGCGGCAACTCGGGACGGCGGGTATCTCGAGCGAGGTCAAGTGGGTCGAGGACCGGCGCGAGCACTTCGTGTCCAGCGCGCACGAGCGCGGCCAGATCCAGGAGGTGACGGTCGGATTCGACGACGACGGCACCCTCCTCGCGTTCGACTTCACGTTCTGGCACGACAACGGCGCGTACCTGCCGTACGGCATCATCGTCATGCTCAACACGTCGACGCAGGTGCTCGGACCGTACAAGCCGAAATCGTTCCGGGTGGACGCGTACTCGCTGTACACGAACACCGTCATCGTCACGCCCTACCGCGGCGCCGGCCGCCCGCAGGCCGTGTTCGCGATGGAACGCGCGATGGACGCGATCGCGAAGTACCTCGATAAGGACGTCATCGAGGTCCGCGAGCACAACTTCATCCGTCCCGAGGAGATGCCGTACGACTTCCACCTCACGTTCCAGGACGGCCGCCCGCTGATCTACGACACCGGCGACTACCAGGCAGGTATCGACAAGCTGAAGAAACTCATCGACTGGGACGGGTTCGCCGAGTACAAGAAGCAGGCGAAGGCCGAGGGCCGGGCCGTGGGCATCGGGATCGGCGCCTACGTGGAGGGCACCGGACCGGGACCGTACGAGGGCGCCCACGTCCTCGTCGAGACGTCCGGAAAGGTAAAGGCTGCAACGGGTCTGACCACCCAGGGGCAGGGCCACCAGACGGCGTTCGCGCAGATCGTCGCCGACGACCTCGGCGTGCCGGTCACCGACGTGGAGATCGTCACCGGCGACACCCGCCGATTCGGTTACGCGGTAGGCACGTTCGCGTCCCGCGGCGCCGTGATGTCCGGTTCGGCGTTCCATGTGGCCGCGCAGATGGTGGCGGAGAAGGCCCGGACGATCGCCGGTGAGGCGCTGAACCTCGACCCCGCCGAACTGGAACTGCGCGGGGGGCACGTGTGCAAGATCGGCACGCTGCCCGGCGCCGAGGGCACGTCCATCTCGCTGGGTGTGGTCGCCGTCCTGTCCAACCCGCTGCGCTACGCGTTCGACGACGCGTCACGGCAGGCCACCGGTTTCGCGAAAGCCGATGCGGACATGACGATTCCGCCGGTCCAGGAGGGTGAACAGCCCGGGCTCGAGGCCACCGGGTACTACTCGCCGCCGACGTCGACGTTCGCGTCCGGTGTACACGCGGCGATCGTCGAAACCGATCCGGTGACGGCCGAAATCCACGTGCGCCGGTATGCCGTGATCCACGACTGCGGCAACGTCATCAACCCGCGGATCGTCGAAGGCCAGGTCATGGGCGCCGTCGCGCAGGGTGTCGGCGGCGCGCTGTACGAGAGGATCGTCTACGACGAGCACGGCCAGATGCTCAACGCGTCGTACATGGATTTCCTGATGCCGTTCGTCACCGAGATGCCCGACTCGCTCGAGATGGACCACACCGTCACCCCGTCCGGCCTCAATCCCCTCGGGATGAAGGGCGCCGGCGAGGCGGGCGTCATTCCGACGTCCGCCGTCATCGCGGCAGCGATCGAGGACGCGGAAGGCTTCCCGATCACGTCCATGCCGATATCCCCTTCCGAGTTGTTCGAGCTTCGCCTCGCGCACGCGTCGTCACAGAGCAAGGAGAACGAATGAGAATCGCCGGCACCGCCCTACTGACGGCCCCACCGGAGGCCGTGTACGACAACCTGCAGGACGGACGGGTCCTCGCGGCGACCATCCCGGGGGTGCAGTCCCTCGAACAGCTCAGCGACAACCATTACAAGTTGTCCATCACCGCGGGCGTCGCGTCCATCAAAGGCACCTATGACGGTGAAGTGATTCTGTCGCAGCAGAATCGGCCCCAGTCGTTCGTGATGACGGCGTCGGGGGCCGGCGCTCCCGGCACCGTGAAGGCCGACGTGACGGTGCGGCTCGAGGAACGCGACGGCGGCACCCTGCTCAGCTACGACGCGGACGCCGTCGTCGGCGGCATGGTCGGCGGCGTCGGGCAGCGGATGATCACCGGTGTCGCGAAGAAGATGGCCGGGGTGTTCTTCAAGGGCATCGACGGCGTGATCGCCAACGGCATCCCACCGGCCGAGGTCGCCGCCGCGGCGGGCGAGGTCCCGGCGATCGCCGGTGTCGCGGCTGCCCCGGCTCCCGCGGCAGCCGCCACCGCGGTGCGGTCGCTCGAGGGGGCCTCGACGACAACCGTTCTCGCGTCGGCGGCACTCGGTGCGGGCATCGCGCTCGCCGGAGTTCTCGTCGGCGGCATCCTGGTGCGGAGCACCTGCCCGAAGTAACACGCGCACACCCGACACAGCACCCCGAACCGTCCGGTTCGGGGTGCTGTCGTCTGTCCGGGGCGCGAGGGTCGCGGGCACCGCCGAACGAGGACCGGTGAGTTCGGCGATATGTGACAAAGAAACCGGGCGGCGGACGCGGTGCAATTGCCTTACAGAGACGAGCCCAGGAGGAATCGTGGAATCCAGAAAGATTCGGGTCGGTATCGACACCGGCGGAACATTCACCGACGTCGTGGCTGTGGACGAGGAGTCCGGAGCCGTCGTCACCACCAAGACACCCTCGACGCCTGCCGACCCGGCGCAGGGATTCCTCACCGGAATCGAGAAGGTGCTCGCCAAGCTCGGCGAGACCGGCGACGCGATCGGCGCCGTCAGCCACGGCACCACCGTCGCCACCAACAAACTCCTCGAAGGCAAGGTCGAGAACCTCGGGTTCATCACCACCGAGGGGTACGAGCACGTCCTCGAGATCGCCCGGCAGTCCGTCCCCGACGGCTACGGCAACTCGTACTTCTGGGTCAAGCCCGACCGCATCGTCCCTGCCGACCGCGTCCGCACCATCGGCGGCCGGCTCGCGTTCGACGGCAGCGAGATCCGCCCCCTCGTCGAGGACGACGTCCGCATGGCCGCCCGCTTCTTCGCCGACCGCGGCATCCGCACCATCGGCGTGTGCCTCATGCACTCGTACGCCAACCCCAGCCACGAGAACCGCGTCCGGGATCTTCTGCTCGAGGAATACCCCGAGGCCACGGTGAGCATCTCCAGCCAGGTGCTGCGCGAGTACCGCGAATACGAGCGGTCCATCACCACCCTGGTCGACGCGGCCGTGAAGCCGAACATCCGCAACTACGTCAACAACATCGCGAACCGGTTGCGCGAGTTCTCCTCCGACGAGGGCGAGGCCCGCGACATCCCGTTCTACGTGATGAAGTCGAACGGCGGCGTGCTCTCCGCGAAGGAGGTCGTGCACCAGCCGATCACGACGGTGCTGTCCGGCCCGGCGGCCGGGGCGCTCGGCGCGGCTCTCATCGCGAGCGTCGCGGGTGTCGAGCAGGTCCTCACCTGCGACGGCGGCGGAACGTCGACCGACGTCACCGTCGTGGTTCGCGGTGAGCCCGCGCTCACCACCGAGGGCCGGGTGGGGGCGTACCCGTCGAAGATCCCGATGATCGACGTGGTCACCGTCGGCGCCGGGGGCGGCTCCATCGCCTGGCAGACCCCCGAGGGCACGCTGCGCGTCGGACCGCAGTCGGCGGGCGCCGACCCCGGCCCGCTCTGCTACGGCAAGGGCGGCAGCGAACCGACGATCACCGACGCCCACGTGCTGCTCGGCCGCATCCCACCCCACCTGCTCGGCGGCGAGATCCCCCTCGACACCGAACTTGCCCGCAAGGGCGTCGAGCAGCTCGCCCACCAGCTGAAGCTCGACTTCGAGGCCTGCGCCACCGGCATCCTCGAGGTGTCGGCCTGGAACCAGGCCAACGCGCTGCGCCAGATCACGGTCAAGCGCGGTCTCGACGTCCGTGACTTCACCCTGGTGACGTTCGGTGGTTCGGGTTCGCTGCTCGCCTGCCGGCTCGTCGACATCCTCGGGCTCAAGGACGTCCTCGTCCCGCTGAACCCCGGCAACGTGTCCGCCTTCGGGCTGCTCACCGTCGACGTCCGCAACGACTACGTGCAGACCCACGTCTGCAGGCACGACCGGCTGGAGATCGAGGAACTGCAGTCGGGGCTGGACGCGCTCGCCGCCGAGGCGGAACGCGCACTCGCCGACGAAGGCTTCGGGGAGTCGGAGCGCAAGTACGCGCGCTCCGCCGACCTCCGCTACCTCGGCCAGGCGTTCGAGGTCCGGGTGGCGATCGGTGACGGTCCCGTCACGCAGGAGCTGATGGACGAGGCCGCGGAACGGTTCCACCAGGCGCACCAGGAGCTGTACGGCTACGACTTCCGCGGCGACCCGCACCAGCACGTCGAGTGGGTGAACCTGAGGGTCAGCGGCATCGGCCCCATCAAGCGCCCGACGCTCAACGAGATCGCGGCCGGAATCGGAGCCGAATCCGCGGTGACCGGCACCCGTCCGGCTTACTTCGACGAGTGGGTCACCACCCAGGTCTACGACCGGGCCCGGCTCGGCGCGGGCGACGTCCTCGAAGGTCCCGCGGTGATCGAGGAATTCAGCTCCACCATCCCCGTGCACCCCGGTTTCCAGGCGCGGATCGACACCTTCGGAAACATCCGCATCACCAAGATCGCCGACTCGAACGGAGCGAACCGATGACCGTCACCACCGAACCCGTTGCAGTGCAGGCGGTCAAGCCCTACCGGCTGACACCGGTCGACGGAACGACGCCCGACCCCGTGCTGGTGGAGATCGTCGCCGGCTACCTCGCCAGCGTCGAGATGGAGGTCGAGACGTCCATCTCGCGGACCTCCCGCTCACCGATGATCCGCGACGCCCACGACTTCCGCGCCGGCATCCACGACCGCAACCTCCGGAAGCTCACGGGCCGTTCGTATTCGGCGCTCGTGCACCCGGTGGCCCGGGACTTCCCGCTCGACACCATGAAGCCCGGTGACGTCTACTTCCACAACGACGTCTACCTGTCCGAAGGCGGCATCGGCCACCTCCCCGACCTCTGCGTCACCGTCCCGGTGTTCGCGACCAGGCCGGGCGAGGAGGAACCGTCCGTCGTCGCGTTCGTGCAGGCGTTCGGCCACCACGACGACATCGGCGGCTGCTGCCCGGGATCGATGCCCTCGGGCGCGACCACCGTGTACGAGGAGGGCCTGATGGTCCCGCCGATCAAGCTGTGGGATCAGGGTGTGCCCAACGAGGCGGCGCTGCGCATCATGACCCGCAACTCGCGGATGCCCGACGCGCTGGCCGCCGACCTCGACGCCGAATGCTCGGCGTGCCTGATGGGCGCCCGTCGCCTCACCGAACTGTTCGAGCGGTACGGCTGCGACACCGTCGAGGCGTGCTTCGACGCGATGATGGACGCGACCACCGAGACGTACCGGCGGGAGATCCTGAGCAAGATCCCGAAGGGCGAGTACACGTGGGAGGACTACGCCGAACACGACGGCGTCGACGAGCCCATGCTGCACACGCAGCGGATCACGCTCACCAAGACCGGACCGGAGGACGAGGGCGGCGAACGCCTCATCCTCGACTTCAACGGCACCGGCCCGCAGGCCAAGGGTCCCATCAACCACTGCGGTGACTACGCCGACGGCAACTTCCTCATCAAGTGGCTCGCACCGATCCTGCGCAACCTCGCCGACAGTCCTGAGCGGATGGCGGAGCTCGACGTCAACGAGGGCGTGGTGCCGCTGATCGAGATGAAGTTCCCGGAAAAGGGCACGCTGATCACCCCGATCTTCCCGGCGCCCACCAACGCCCGGACGTTCGTGATCCTGCGTCTGCTCGGTGTGCTCGCCGGCGTCGTCGCGAAGGCCGTCGACGGGAACATGCCCGCCGACCAGGAGACCATCCGCTACACCGGCGTGTACGGCGAGGACTTCGACGGGCATTCGTACCTGATGCGAGAGGTGCTCGGCGGCGGCTCGGGCGGCCGGCACTACGCAGACGGCGAAGACACCATCCACGTCGTCCCCGACTCGCGGAACCTGCCGACCGAGTTCACCGAGAGCCGGTTCCCGTTCATCGTCGAGAAGCTCGGACTGGCGAAGGATTCCGGCGGCGCCGGACGCTACCGCGGCGGCCTCGGCTACGAGAAGCACATCCGGATGCTCAAGGATGCGAACTTCATGTCCATCGCCGACCGCTCGATCCTCTCCTGCTGGGGAGTCAAGGGCGGCAAGGCCGGACGTCCCTTCTCCGTGGTCCTCGACCCGGACGGCCCGAACGAGCGCGAGTTCGATGCGCTGACCGACGCCGAACCGATCAAGGCCGGCGAGGTGGTGCGGATCCGTACGACCGGTGGCGGCGGCTGGGGCGACCCCCTCGACCGTCCGGTGGAGGACGTCGTCCGGGACGTGCTGTGGGGCAAGGTGTCCACCGAGGGTGCACGTCTCGACTACGGTGTCGTGCTGGCAGTGTCGTCGGAGGAGCCGGTCGCGGACGTCGACGCCACCGAGACCCTGCGTGAGCAGATGCGCGCCGAGCGGGGACTGGACGAACCGTTCTTCGACCGCGGTCCCGGCTACGAACGTCTCTCCGGCGGTGCGAAGTTCGCCGAGTACGACTTCATCGACCGGTGATTCGATGACCGAGTCACTCCCCCGCGGCGCCGAGATCGCCGTCATCGGCGCTGCGGGAAAGACCGGAGCCGCCGTCGTGGCGGCGCTCGAGGGGCTCGCCGACGTACGCCGGGTGGTGCACACCGCCCGGCGTTCCGGCGATCACGCCGTCGACCTCGTCACGGGCGCGGGGCTGACCGAGGCGCTGTCAGGATGCCGGGGCGTGTACTTCATCGCCCCCAACGTCCACCCCGACGAACCGGCGCTGCTGCGGAACACCCTGGACGCGGCCGCTTCGGTGGGGGTCGAGCACGTCGTCTACCACTCCGTCGCGTGGCCGTACACCCCGCTCATGCCCCACCACGTCGACAAGGCGCGTTGTGAGGACGAGCTCCGGACGCTCGGCGGCGGACTGCGGTGGACCGTCCTCCAGCCGTGCGCGTACGCGGAGAACTTCGGAGCGGTGCTGGACGGCTCGCTCACCACCGTCGAACTGCCCTACAGTCCGGACGCGACGTTCTCGTTCGTCCGGCTCGCGGACGTCGCGGAGGTGGCGGCGCGTGTGCTGTCGGAGGGCCCCGACATCCACCACGGCGCCACCTACGAGCTGGGCGGTCCGGAAGCCCTCAGCGTCCGGGATCTGTGCGACCGGGACGGCAGTCCGGTGTCGGTGAAGCAGGTGTCCGTCGACGAGTGGATGTCGCGGCACGGTCGGGACCTGACGGACGACGGTCGCGCCCGCCTCGCCGCGATGTTCGACTTCTACGACCGGTTCGGGTTCCTCGCGGGCAACGCCCTGTTCGAGTCGCTGCTGGGCCGCCCGCCCGCCCCTGCCACGTGAGTGGCAATGCGTGCCGGGGCACACATTGCCACTCACGTGCTCAGACGCCGATCCGCCCGCCCGACTTCCACACCGCCACGACGGCGGGACGCGGCTGCGTGTCGCCGCCGTCGGGCCAGTGCGACGCCGGGTTGTCGGCGCTCGCGTCGTCCAGTTCGCCCGGGTGCTGCACACACACCGTGACCCGCTCCTCACCGACGATCGGACCGCACGTCTCGGCGCCCTTGGGCACGGTCAGGAACTGCTTGGTCTCGCCGCGGTTCGCACCCTCGAGGACCACGCTGAACAGGCCGTCGTTCGACTTCAGCGCGTTGCCGTCGGTGGAGATCCACAGGTTGCCGTGCGGGTCGAACGCCAGGTTGTCGGGGCAGGAGATCGGGCTGACGCTCTCCTTGTCGAAACCGCCGAAGTAGGTGTCGGCCTCCGTGGGGTCGCCGCACACGAGCAGCAGGTTCCACGTGAACGCGGTGCCGGCGTGGTCGTCGGTGAGTTCGAGGACCTGACCGTTCTTGTTGTTGTTCCGCGGGTTGGCCTCGTCGGCCGCCGCCGCGCCGTCGACGCCGCGCTTGGTGTTGTTGGTCAGCGCCACGTACACCTTGCCGGTCGTCGGGCTGGGCTCGAAGTCCTCGGGGCGGTCCATCTTGGTGGCGCCCACCTTGTCGCCGGCCTGCCGGGTGAACACCGCCACCTCTTCGGCGCTCATGCCGTCGACGAGTGACTCGCCCCGGCCGTCCTCGCCGGTTCGCAGCAGCGGAATCCACTCACCGGTGCCGTCGAACGTGCCGCTGGACGGCAGCGTCCCCGACCCGTCGATCTCGTCCGGGGAGTTGCCGCTGAACTTCGCGACGTACAGGGTGCCCGCGTCGAGCAGCGTCATGTTGTTGCGGACGGCGGCCTGGCTGTTGCCGTCCATCATCCTGCGGCTGGAGACGAACTTGTACATGTAGTCGAAGCGCTCGTCGTCGCCGCTGTACGCCACGACGGTGCCGTCGTCGGTGACGTGGATGGTGGCGGCCTCGTGCTTGAACCGGCCCAGCGCGGTGTGCTTGACGGGTGCGGACGTCGCGTCCCACGGGTTGACCTCGACGACGTACCCGAAGCGGTTGACCTCGTTCGGCTCCTGGGCGAGGTCGAACCGCCTGTCGAACCGCTCCCACTTGCGTTCGGATGCAGCACCTTCCACGCCGTACCGCTTCAGCCGGGCGGCTACCGCGGGATCGGTGGCCAGTTCGGCGTTCGCGAAGTACTGGTTGAAGTTCTCCTCCCCCGACAGCACCGTTCCCCACGGGGTCACGCCACCCGAGCAGTTGTTGAGGGTGCCGAGCACCGTGGTGCCGGTCGGGTCGGCGGACGTCTTCAGGAAGTCGCTGCCCGCGGCGGGGCCGGTGACGACGAACTCCGTCGTCGCCGTGATCCGCCGGTTGTACGGTCCGAAGTCGGGAGTGAGCGCACCCGAGGCGGATTCGCCCTTCACCTGCACCACGGACAGCCCGTGCGCGGCGAGCGCGGTCTGGAACTGTTCGGGTGACGGGTTCTCCGCGTCGTAACCCGTGAACATGAACGGCTCGGTGGTGTACTCGTGGTTGACCACCAGCAGGAAGGTGTTCGGTTGGCCGTCGACCGGCAGGAGTCCGGCGAAGTCGTTGTTGAACCCGAACTGCTGCGCCTGGGCCTGGGCGGTCTGGTTGTCGAAGTCGAAGGCGGGAGCCCCGGGCAGCACGGGGTCGCCCCAGCGGATCACGACTGCCTGCTCGTAGCCGTCGGGGACGACGACGGCGTCCTCGGTGTTGGGGGCGACGGCGTCGAAGCTCGTTCCCGCGGGTGCTGCCCCGTCCGAACCGCCGGTGGCGGAACCGCTTCCGCTTCCGGAGTCGTCCGAGCAGGCCACCAGCGTGCTGCCGGCGCCGACGGCGAGGACGGCCATCCCCGTTCCGCGGAGCATGCCGCGCCGGGACAGGGCGGTGCGGGCGATGTCACGGAAGTACTCGCCCTGCGACGTGTTGGGCACGTCGTGGGAGCACGCGTTTCCGCACTTGTACTGGCAAGTGACGGATGCGCGCGAAGACACGCCGTCGTGGTTGACGAACAGTGCGAGGGGTTTCAAACTCACCGTGGCTCCCGATTCGAAGTGGACAACTCCGGCACCGTAGGAGTTACAAGCGAGGGAAAGGGAACGTGTGTGTGAACGTGCGGACAACGAGGCGACCCTAAGTCGTGAGGAATTGCGTCTAGCCAGCAGCCCCGTAGCCGTGCACCATGGATAGATGGACCCCGTCGAAGCGCTGCGGGAAATTGCGTTCTGGCTCGAACGCTCGCGCGACGAGGCCCCGAGGATCGCCGCCTTCCGGCGGGCCGCCGACGTGATCGCCTACTCGACCCCCGAGCAGCTCGCCGACCTCGAGGAGGCCGGCTGGATGGCACTGCCCGACATCGGGTCCGAGCCCGCCGCGATCATCCGTGAGTGCGCCGGATCGGTGCCGCTGTATCTGCTGTATCTGCGCGGGTCCGCGGAGCCGATCGGGCTCGGCGGAACGGAACTGCTCGAGGCCCTCCGCGGCGATCTGCACACCCATTCGGACTGGTCCGACGGCCGGTGCGAGATCAGGGAGATGATGTACCGGGCCGCCGCGCTGGGGCACGAATACTGCGCGATCACCGACCACTCGCCACGGCTGACGGTCGCCAACGGGCTGTCCTCGGAGCAGCTGCTCACCCAGCTGAACGTGGTCGCGGAACTGAACGTCGAGCTCGCGCCGTTCCGGGTGCTCACCGGGATCGAGGTCGACATCCTCGACGACGGGTCCCTCGATCAGGACGACGACCTGCTCGCCGACCTGGACATCGTGGTGGCCAGCGTGCACACGCATCTGGACACCGACCGCGCGACGACGACCAAGCGGATGCTGCAGGCCGTCAAGTCTCCGCACGTCGACGTCCTGGGGCATTGCACCGGCCGGCTGGTCGAGGGCACCCGGGGGCCGCGGCCGGAGTCGAAGTTCGATGCGGAACGGGTCTTCGAGGCGTGCCGCGAGTACGGCACCGCGGTGGAGATCAACTCCCGCCCCGAGCGGCGGGACCCGCCGGGTCGTCTGATCGATCTGGCCCTGAACAGCGGCTGCCTCTTCTCCATCGACACCGACGCGCACACCACCGGTCAGCTCGCCTGGCAGGGCTACGCCTGCGAGCGGGCCGCCGAACGCGGCGTCGAACCGTCGGATGTGATCAACACCCTGCCCGTGGCCGAGTTGTTGGAGTGGACCGGCGCGCCGATCCGGCGATGATCCGCGTCGTGCTGGTTGCGGTTGCGGTCGTGGCCCTGCTGATCGCCGCCGGGTGGGTGCTGCAGCGACGACTGATCTACTTCCCCGACACCGCCCCGGTGCCGCCTGCGGACCAGCTGATCGCCGGGGCCGAGGACGTCACGCTGACCACGTCGGACGGCCTCGAACTCGGCGCCTGGTACGTGCCACCCGCGGGCAGTGACCTTCACATGACCGTCCTCGTGGCGGCCGGGAACGCCGGCAACAGGGCCGACCGGGCGGTGCTGGCGTCGGACCTCGCCGCCGCGGGATTCGCCACGCTGCTCTTCGACTACCGCGGGTACGGCGGCAACCCCGGTCACCCCAGCGAGGACGGGCTGGCGCTCGATGTCCGCGCGGCCCGCCGGCACCTCGTCGACGAGCGTCGGGTGCCGCCGGAGCGGCTGCTCTACTTCGGGGAAAGTCTCGGAACCGGCGTGGTCACCGAACTCGCCACCGAGCATCCACCGGCGGGCCTGTTGCTGCGGTCGCCGTTCGTCGACCTCGCCTCCGTCGGCCGGCACCACTACCCGTTCCTGCCGGTTCGGTTGCTGCTGCGTGACCGCTTTCCGGTCGCGGAGTTCGTCACCCGCATCGACGTGCCCACCACCGTGGTCTACGGCACGGCCGACATCGTCGTCCCACCCGGCCAGAGTGCGCGCGTGGCCGATGCGGCGCTCGGCGACGTCGACACCGTCGTGCTGGCCGGGGCCGGGCACAACGACGACGTGATGTTCGGCGGCGCGCAGATCGTCCGCGCCACCGCCGATCTCGCCGCGAGGGCGCTCCGCGCCCCGTGAGTGGTTGACGAGTCTCTGCACTCGCCCCCCACGCACCGGCGCGTCAGCGCACGATGACGACGTCCAGCGTCCGTGGACCGTGGACGCCCTCCACACGGTTGAGTTCGATGTCGCTGGTGGCGCTGGGACCACTGATGAATGTCAGCGGCTTGGTCGCGTCGAGGGTCTGGAAGGCCTGCGGCACGGTGTCGACGATCTGATCGGTGCGCACGATGCAAATGTGGTGATCCGGGACCAGGGTCAGCGCCCGCCGGCCCTGACCGGCGCCGCCGTCGAGCACGATGGTCCCGGTGGCGGCGATCCCGAGGGTGCAGCCGGTGACCACGACGTCGAGCGCGTCGAGTTCGAGTGTGGACAGTTCGGCGGGTGCACCGTCGACGACGACGTCACGCCGGGGCCGCCACGACTCCGGCAGGTCCGGCGGGACGACGGCCCGCGCCCCCTCCGCGATCAACCCGGTGACGATCTTCGAGACCGTGCTCTCGTCGGCATGGAAGACCTGCGCGCGGTAGTCGTCGACGGTGTGGGCGAACAGCTCGGCGTCCCCGGGCCCGGACACGGCATCACGGTGGTAGTCGCGGGGAACCGGTTCGGGGGCAGGCGCTTCGGCGAGCGCCGACCGGATCCGGGACAGTATCTCTTCGCGTGCGGTCATCGTGTCGTGTCCTCGTGAGTGCGGGCCCACCATTGTCGGAACGTTTCCTTCGGCGGGGAGGGCAGGTCGCGGCTCGCGGTCCACTTCGATCCGGGGTACGGCAGCGACGTGATGCGTCCCTTCTTCCCGGCCAGCACCCGGCCGATCTTGGACGCCGTCTCCGCGGCGGCGAACCGCTTCTCGGACCCCATCACGAAGCCCGCGGCCTTCATGGCGAGGTCCTGGCCGCCCGGCAGTCCGTGCCGCTCGGAGTCGACCTGTTCCGCCCGCAGGTGCACCAGGATGCTGGGGATGTCGATGCGTACCGGGCAGGCGTCGAAGCAGGCGCCGCACAGTGTCGACGCGAAGGGCAGCGACGCGTTCGGGTCGTCGTGACCGGTGGTCCCGGTGAGTTGCGGGCTGAGGATCGCGCCGATCGGACCGGGATAGACGGACCCGTACGCGTGCCCGCCCGCCCGCTCGTAGACGGGGCACACGTTCAGGCACGCGCTGCAGCGGATGCAGTGCAGCGCGGAACGCCCGACCTCGTCGGCGAGCACGTTGGTGCGACCGTTGTCGAGGAGGATCACGTGGAAGTTCTGCGGCCCGTCGCCGGGGTGCACCCCCGTCCACATGGACGTGTACGGGTTCATCCGCTCGGCAGTGGACGACCGCGGCAGCAGCTGCATGAACACCTCCAGGTCGGTGAAGGTGGGCACCAGTTTCTCGATGCCCATCAGCGTGATGAGCGTGTCCGGCAGCGTCAGGCACATCCGCCCGTTGCCCTCCGACTCCACCACCGCCAGGGTCCCGGTCTCCGCGACCCCGAAGTTCGCGCCGCTGATCGCGACCTTGGCGGACAGGAACTTTCGCCGAAGGTGTGCCCGGGCGGCCATCGCCAGCGCCCGGGGGTCGTCGGTGATGTCCGGGTCGATGCCCGGCATCGCCTTCAGGAAGATCTCCCGGATCTCGGCCCGGTTGCGGTGAATGGCGGGCACGAGGATGTGGCTCGGTTTGTCCTCGCCGAGTTGGACGATGAGTTCGGCGAGGTCGGTCTCGATCGCCGCGATCCCGTTCTCCTCGAGGTGCTCGTTGAGGCCCGTCTCCTGCGTGGCCATCGACTTGACCTTCACGACCTCGTCGGAGCCGGTGGCCCGGACGAGGTCGGTGACGATCCGGTTCGCCTCCTCCGAGTCGCGAGCCCAGTGGACGGTGCCGCCGCGGGCGGTGACGTTCTCCTCGAACTGCGCGAGCAGTTCGGGGAGCCGCGCCATCACGTCCGCCTTCAGGGCGCTGCCGGCCCGCCGCAGTTCCTCCCAGTCGTCGACCTCGGCGACCGCGGCGATGCGCTTGTTGCGGATGGTGGTGGTGGCCGCGCCGAGGTTGGCGCGCAGCTGGGTGTCGGCGAGGGACTTCCGCGCGGCCTCGGGGAAGGATTCGGTGCCCCGGATATTTCCGGTGCCCGCATGGAAGGTGGGTGAGCCGAGGAACGTGGTCATGCGTTGCTCCCGATCTTCTCGGTGCTCGCCAGGATTTCGGCGAGGTGGACGGTGCGGACCCCGCTGCGCAGCCGGGACAGTCCGCCGCCGATGTGCATCAGGCAGGACGAGTCGCCGGCGCTGCACACCTCGGCGCCGGTGCTCAGGACGTTGCCCATCTTGTCGGCGAGCATCGCGGTGGAGGTCTCGGAGTTCTTCAGCGCGAACGTTCCGCCGAAACCGCAACAGGATTCGGCGGCGGGCAGTTCGATCAGGGTCATCCCGCGCACCGCACGCAGCAGTTGCAGCGGTTTGTCCGCGACGCGCAGCATCCGCAGCGAGTGGCACGTCGGGTGGTACGTCACCCGGTGCGGGTAGTAGGCGCCGACGTCGGTGACACCGAGGACGTCGACGAGCAGTTCGGACAGCTCGTACGTCCGCGACGCGACCTCCTCGGCGCGCGTCGCGAGCGATTCGTCCCCGTACCGGCGGGCGACCATCGCGTGCTGGTGCCGGACGGATCCGACGCACGACCCGGATGGGGCGACGGCGACGTCCCAGGACGGTCCGCTCTCGAACGCGTCCACGTGGTGACGCACGAGCGGCAGCGCCTCGGCCTGGTAGCCGGTGTTGACGTGCATCTGCCCGCAGCACGTCTGCTTGGGCGGGAACACGACCTCGTGGCCGAGCCGCTCGAGGAGGCGGACCGTGGAGGTGGCGGATTCGGGGAACAGGGCATCCGCCAGGCACGTGGCGAACAGGGCGATTCTCATCGGTACTCCAACCGGGCTGGGCTGTGGTCTGACCACAGTAGCGCACTGTGGTCAGACCACACCAGGTAAACTTCGATCGTGCGCACACACGAGGTCGTCCTGCACCGCATCGAGCAGGATCTGGCGGCCGGCAAACTCACCGTCGGCGGCCGGTTGCCCGCCGAGCGGGCGCTCGCGGAGGAACTGGGGGTCGGTCGCTCGTCCGTCCGCGAGGCCATTCGCGTGCTCGAGGCGATGGGCATCGTGCGCACGGCGGTCGGGTCCGGTCCGGACGCCGGTGCGATCGTGGCCGCCGACCCCGCCGCATCCATCGGCGCGGCCCTGCGACTGCACATGGCGACGCGCACCCTGCCGATCCGCGACGTCGTCCAGACGCGCACGCTGCTCGAGTCGTGGGCGGTGCAGGAAGCCGCCGAACAGTCCCGCGACCTCGACTTCTCGGCCATCGACGCGCTGCTCGACGCCATGGACGACGAGGAGCTGTCCCCCGAGGCGTTTCACCGGCTCGACGCCGACCTGCACGTCGCGATGGCCGGCCTCGCGGGCAACGTCCTCGTCGAGGCGATGATGGCCTCGCTCCGCGATTCCATTCACGGCTACGTCATGGAGGCCGTTCCGCTCCTCGACGACTGGCCGGCGGTCGCGACCGGCCTGCGCTGCGAGCACCGCGGCATCGTCGGCGCCCTCCGCGCCGGGCGCGGCGCCGAGGCGGCCGGCCTCGTGCGGGACCACATCGAGGGCTTCTACGGGCGCTTCGCGCCCGTGCGTGGTTAAGGAGTCTCTGGACTCGTCAACCACTCGCGGGGCGGTACGCCCCCAGGATCTGCGCCTCGGCGTCTTCGAGGTAGGTCTTGAGCAGCTGACCTGCGGCTTCGGTGTTGCCGGCGGCCAGGGCGTCGTAGATCTCGTGGTTGCGGGTGAGGTACGGCCCGTGGAATCGGTGGGCGTCGTCCATGACGTGGAAGACGAGCCGCGCCTCATTCCACACGCTGCGCATCAGTTCGTCGATGCGGTTGCTGTTGTTGAGGCTCGCGAGGGCGCTGTGGAAGTGGATGTCGGCGGTCCCGACGCCGGTCCAGTCCTCGACGGCGTGCCGCTCGTCGGCCAGGGCGAGGGCCTCGGCCACCCCCGACAGGTCGCCGGTCTCGGGGTCGAATCCGTTGACGCCGGCGCATTCGACGACGCGTCGGCAGATGTAGAGCTCGGTGATGTCTTCGGCGGTGGGCACGCGGACGAAGACGCCGCGGTTGAGTTCGTGCGCGACCAGGCGGTCTTCGATCAGGATCTGGAAGGCCTCGCGGACGGTGTTGCGGGAGACGTCGAGGGCGGCGCAGATGTCGGGTTCGGAGAGTCGCGCCCCAGGTCGGAACGTTCCGTCGATGATCGCGTCGCGCAGGATGCCCGCCACCCGCGTGGTCCTGCTGGTGCGTTCGAGCAGGCCGCGGTGAGCGGCCAGGCGGGAATGCGCATCGCCGCGAAGGGCATTCGAGCTGGTCAAGTCCACTCCTCAGGTTTCGATCTCGACCGCAAGCATAGTTGTCAGCGCCTTTTCGCGATTTCTTCCAGGATAACGATCCCCTCAGGGTATTGCAGGATCGTTGAACGATTTGTAACGTGAGGGCGGTTACATCCCTTCTTCAGGCGAGGTGCCATGACCACAGATACACAGACCGAGGTCGCGCAGGCGCGCCCCTTCGACTGGTTCCGCACCCTCGGGCCGAAGGGAAAAAGAGCCTTCGTCGGCGCGTTCGGCGGGTACGGGCTCGACTCCTACGACTTCCAGGTCCTCCCGCTCGGCCTCGCGGCGATCGCCGCCTACTTCGGCCTCACCACAGGTCAGGCGGGTTTGCTGACGACGGTGACGCTGGTGGTGTCCGCGCTCGGCGGCGCCCTCGCGGGTGTCCTCGTCGACAAGATCGGCCGGGTCCGGACACTGCAGGTCACCGTCGCGACGTACACGATCTTCACGGTGCTGTGCGGCTTCGCGCAGAACTTCGAGACGCTGCTCGTCTTCCGCGCCTTCCAGGGCCTCGGCTTCGGCGGCGAGTGGGCGGCGGGTGCGATTCTCGTGGCCGAGTACGCCCGGGCCGAGTACCGGGGCCGGGCCGTGGCGTTCGTCCAGAGCGCGTGGGCGGTCGGCTGGGCTCTCGCAGTGATCGTCTACACGATCGTCTTCCAGCTGTTCGATCCCGACGTCGCCTGGCGAGTGCTGTTCTTCACCGGTGTTCTGCCCGCGTTCCTCATCATCTGGGTCCGCCGGAATCTGAAGGACCCCGAGGTCGTCACGGCGCGTCGTGAGTCCGCGGGCAAGGAAACGGGTTCGTTCGCAGCCATCTTCCGCGGCCCGCTGATCCGCACCACCGTGTTCGCGTCGCTGCTCGCCACCGGTGTGCAGGGCGGCTACTACACGCTGGCGTCCTGGCTGCCGACATTCCTCAAGAACTCGCGCGGACTCGACGTCGTCGGCACCGGCGGCTACCTGGCGATCCTGATCTCTGGCGCGTTCCTCGGTTATGTCAGCGGCGGCATCCTCACCGACAAGCTGGGACGCAAGCGGACCATGCAGTTGTTCGCGGCGCTGTCGGCCGTCTTCATGGTGGGGTACACCCAGGTGCCGGAGGGCGCGAACACGTTGATCCTCATCCTGGGCTTCCCCCTCGGCTTCTGCACGTCGGCGATCTTCAGCGGCTTCGGATCGTTCCTGTCCGAGCTGTACCCGACGCACGCCCGCGGCACCGGCCAGGGCTTCACGTACAACTTCGGTCGCGCGGTCGGCGCCGTGTTCCCCGCGGTCGTGGGCTTCCTGGCGGCCACCCAGCTGGGTATCGGCGGCGCGATGATCTTCGGTGCCCTCGGGTACGCCATCGCGGTGATCGCCCTGTTCTTCCTCCCCGAGACCCGCGGGATCCAACTTGACTGACTCACCGACCGACCTCCGCTCCGCATTCCGATCGGGACGCATCACCCCGACCGCCGGTCTGGCGCCCGGATTCGCGCAGACGAATCTCATCGCCGTCCCGGAGGACTGGGCCTACGACGTCCTGCTGTTCACGCAGCGGAACCCGAAGCCGTGCCCCGTCCTCGACGTCGGCGACGTGGGGTCCCGCACGACGACGCTCGCACAAGGCGTCGACATCACCACCGACCTGCCGCTGTACCGCGTGTGGAAGGACGGGGAACTCGCCGACGAGACCGCGGACGTGTCAGCGCTGTGGCGCGACGACCTCGTGGCCTTCCACATCGGGTGCAGTTTCACGTTCGAGCACCCGGTGGCCGCTGCCGGCGTACCGCTCCGGCACGTCGAGCAGGGCAGCAACGTCCCGATGTACGTCACCAACCGCGACTGCAGGCCCGCAGGCCGGGTGAGCGGACCGATGGTCGTGTCGATGCGGCCCGTTCCCGAACACCAGGTGGCCCTCGCGGCGGCGATCTCCGCGCGGATGCCGGCCGTTCACGGCGGGCCCGTGCACATCGGTGATCCCGCGGAACTCGGCATCGCCGATCTCGCGGCCCCGGACTTCGGCGATCCGGTGACGTTCGCGCCGGGCGACGTGCCGATGTTCTGGGCGTGTGGGGTCACCCCGCAGGCAGCGGTGATGGCGTCGCGGTTGCCGTTCGCGATCACCCACGCACCCGGGTACATGCTGATCACCGACACCCCGGACAGCGAGTACGTCCTGGAGGTCCCCGATGCGCATTGATCTGAACTGCGACCTCGGCGAGGGCTTCGGGCAGTGGCGCCTGGCCGACGACGAGGCCCTCCTCGACATCGTCACCAGCGCCAACATCGCGTGCGGGTTTCACGCGGGGGATCCGATGATCATCCGCCGGGCCTGTGAGAACGCCGCCGCACGCGGGGTCGCGATCGGTGCGCACGTGGGATTCCGGGACCTGGCCGGATTCGGACGCCGTGAACTCGGGGTGGCGCCGGCGGATCTGCGCGACGAGACGCTCTACCAGATCGGCGCGCTCGCCGTGTTCGCCCGCGCTGCCGGATCTTCGGTGACGTACGTCAAACCGCATGGTGCGCTCTACAATTCCGCCGCGCTCGACTACGAGCGGGCCGATGCGGTCGCGTCGGCCATCGACGAGTTCACCGAACCGCTCGCACTCGTGGGCCCACCCGGCTCGCAGCTGCAGCGGGCCGCGGAGACCCACGGCATCGAGTTCGTGGCCGAAGGGTTCGCCGACCGCCGCTACACCGCCGCAGGCACTTTGACGTCGCGTTCGGTTCCGGGCGCCGTCATCGACGATCCCGAACTGGCCGCCGCGCAGGCCGTGCGGATGGCGTCCACCGGAACGGTGGAGGCGATCGACGGGGAGCAGGTCGCGGTCGCGGTGCACAGCATCTGCGTGCACGGTGACACCCCCGGGTCGGTGCGCACGGCCCGTCGGGTCCGGCACGCCCTGGAGAGCGCCGACGTCACCCTCGGGTCGTTCACATGACCACCCCCAGCGCCGCCACCCGGATCCTCCCCGCGGGCGACCGGGCCCTGCTCGTCGAACTCGAGTCGGAACCACTGGTCGTGTCGCTGACCGAACGGCTCCGCCGCACACCGGTCCCCGGTGTGGAGGACGTCCTTCCCGCCGCGCGCACGGTGCTCGTCACGACGACACCGCGGACCGACCTCGACGAGGTGCGCCGCGCGTTGCGGACGATGACCGTCGATCTCGCGGAATCCGATCCCACCGGCGCATCCGACTCCGACCCGGTCACGATCCCGGTCCGCTACGACGGCGCGGATCTCGCCGACGTCGCCGGCCATCTGCGGATCACCCGCGAGGACGTGATCGCCGCCCACACGTCGGCAACCTGGCGTTGCGTCTTCATCGGATTCGCACCGGGTTTCGCCTACCTCAGCTGCGGCGACGACCGGCTCACCGTTCCCCGCCGCGCCCAGTCCCGCACCGTGGTGCCCGCCGGGTCGGTGGCCCTCGCCGGCGGCTACGGCGCGGTGTATCCGCGATCGTCGCCCGGCGGATGGCAGATCATCGGAACCACGGACTCCCCGATGTGGAACCTCGACGCGGAGCCCCCGGCGCTGCTGCAGCCGGGACGTCGCGTCCGATTCGTCGACGAGGAAACACTGTGAGTGAACTCGAAGTACTCGAAACGGGACCGCTCAGCCTGATCCAGGATCTCGGCCGCCCCGGCTACCTGAGTTCGGGAGTGGGCGTGTCCGGCGCCGCCGACCGCGGGTCCGCGAAGTTGGCGAATCGTCTCGTCGGCAACGACGAGGGCAGTGCCTGCATCGAGGTGCTGATGGGCGGCCTCGCCCTGCGCGCGCGTGCGGTGACCACCGTTGCCGTCACGGGTGCGCCCGCGCCGGCGCTGCTCGACGGAATCCCGATGGGCCACGCGAGCGTCATCGTGATGCACCCGGGGCAGACGCTGCGGTTGCAGTACGCGCAGGTCGGCCTGCGCTGCTACGTGGGCATCCGCGGCGGCGTCGCGGTTCCGGCGGTACTCGGCTCCCGCAGCAGCGACACTCTCTCCGGGATCGGCCCGGAAGCGTTGAAACCCGACGACGTTCTGCCCGTCGGCACGGGGACGAAGAACTTCCCGAACGTCGACGTCGCGCCGCTGCCCGCGTTGGACCCGGGACCGCTGTCGGTCCGCGTCATCGCAGGCCCCCGCGAAGACTGGTTCACCAACCCGGGCGCGCTGACCACGGGTGCGTGGGCCGTCTCCCCGGACACCGACCGCATCGGCGCCCGCCTGAACCGGCACGGCGACGCGCCCGCGCTGGTGCGGACGTCCGAGGCCGAACTCCCCACCGAGGGTGTCGCGCTCGGTTCCATCCAGGTTCCGCCGAGCGGGCAGCCCGTCGTGTTCCTCCCGGACCATCCCATCTCCGGTGGCTACCCCGTCATCGGCGTCGTCGCGGACGAGGACATCGACCGGATCGCCCAGGCCCGACCAGGTCAACTGATTCGCTTCATCACTGCGTGATCGGCTTCGGTCCGATCCCACTACAGGAGATCACCCCATCGTCATGAACACCATCGGCACGGAACTCGACACCCCCTGGTCCCACGAGCTGTGGCGCAACACGCTGCTCACAGAACCGCACCGCCAGGGCACCGCGGTCGCACGCCACTATGCGTCCGCGCTGCCGATCAGCTATGCCACCGAAACCGATCCGGCACAGGCGATCCGCGACATCGTCGAGGTGGAACGACTCGACGTCGACAGTGTGGCGCTGACGTTCACCACCACCGAGGCGTCCGCGCCGTACGAGAACCTCAAGATCTACGCCGTCGGAAAACCCGCACCGCTCAACGAGGTTCTGCCGATCCTGTCCAGCCTGGGCGTCAACGCCCTCGACGAACGTCCGGCGGCGCTGACCCGCCCGGACGGGCATCGTGCCTGGATCTACGACCTGACCGTCGACCTGGTCGCCGTGACGGACGGCCACGGCGTCACTCGAGACCGCCGGATCGCGGACGCGTTCCGCGCGGCGTGGACGGGTGAGACCGAGGTCGACGGGTTCAACACTCTCGTCCTGCACGCCGGGCTCGGGTGGCGTCAGGTGACCATCCTCCGCGCGTACGCGGCGTACCTGCGTCAGGCCGGACTCCCGTACAGCCGCAGCAACGTCGAACGAGTGCTGCTGAGCAACACTGCGATCACGCAACTCCTCGTCGAATTCCACGCGCTCCGACTCGACCCGGGCGTCGAACGCGACACCGCCGCGGAGGACGCCCTCGAGGGCCGCATCTTCGCCGCGATCGACGCCGTCGCCGGAATCGACGCCGACCGGATCCTGCGGGCACTGCTCTCCCTGATCCGCGCCACCACCCGGACCACGTACTTCGCCGGCGACCGTCCCACGACAGCGCTCGCATTCAAGTTCGATTCCTCGTCGATCGACGAATTGCCGCTGCCGAGGCCGAAATACGAGGCATACGTGTACTCGCCCCGGATGGAGGGCGTGCACCTGCGATTCGACGACGTCGCCCGCGGCGGCATCCGATGGTCGGATCGGCGCGACGACTTCCGCACCGAGATCCTCGGACTCGTCAAGGCGCAGGCCGTCAAGAACGCCGTCATCGTGCCCGCGGGAGCGAAGGGCGGTTTCGTCGTCAAGAACCCGCCCACCCCGTCCGGTGATGCCGCCACCGACCGGGAGGCGATGCTGGCCGCGGGAATCTCCTGCTACCGCGAGTTCATCTCGAGCCTGCTCGACATGACGGACAACCTCGACATCACCACCCGGCAGGTGATGGCGCCGGAGGGCATCGTCCGGCGCGACGGAGACGACACCTACCTCGTGGTCGCCGCCGACAAGGGGACGGCGGCGTTCTCGGATGTCGCCAACGCGATCGCGCTCGAGCGGGGGTACTGGCTCGGCGACGGATTCGCGTCCGGTGGGTCCGTCGGCTACGACCACAAGGCGATGGGCATCACCGCCCGCGGCGCGTGGGAAAGCGTCCTGCAGCACTTCCGGGAGATGGGCGTCGACACCCGCACCGACGACTTCACCGTCGTCGGCATCGGCGACATGAGCGGCGACGTCTTCGGCAACGGGATGCTGCTCAGCCCGCACATCCGGCTGATCGCGGCGTTCGACCATCGGCACGTCTTCATCGACCCCGATCCCGACCCGCAGAGGTCGTGGGACGAGCGCGCACGGCTGTTCGCGCTCGGCAGGTCCAGTTGGAAGGACTACGACGGCGCGGTCCTGAGCGAGGGCGCCATGATCGTCGACCGGTCGGCGAAGTCGGTTCGCCTCACCCCGCAGGCCCGGCGCGCGCTGGGCATCGAGACCGATCGGGCACTGACCACCGTCGAACTCGTCCGTGCCGTCCTCGGTGCTCCCGCGGACCTGCTGTGGAACGGCGGCGTCGGCACGTACGTGAAGGCGACCTCGGAGAGTCACGCGGACGTCGGCGACAAGTCGAACGACGCCGTCCGGCTCGACGCGCCCGCGCTGCGCGTCCGGGTGGTCGGCGAGGGCGGCAACCTCGGACTGACCCAGCTCGGCCGGATCGAATACGCGCGCAACGGAGGTCGCGTCAACACCGACGCGCTCGACAATTCGGCCGGGGTCGACTGCTCCGACCACGAGGTCAACATCAAGATCGCCCTCGCGGGCGCCACCGCGGACAACTCCCTCGCCGCGCAGGACCGTCGAGAACTGCTGTCCGACATGACCGACGACGTCAGCAGGCTCGTCCTCGCCGACAACCGCAGTCAGAACGAGATGATGAGCCTGAACCGGGCGCAGGCAGGCACGCTCGTCAGCTTCCACTCCCGCATGGTCGACGACCTGGAACGCCGCGGGCACGTGGACCGCGCGATCGACGTGCTCCCGACGTCCGCTCAGTTCGGTGCACTCGAACGCGAGCAGAAGGGGCTGACGAGCCCGGAACTGGCGCAGCTCACCGCGCAGGTCAAGCGGTTCATCAAGAGTGAGGTGTCGGGCACCACCCTGCCCGACAACCGGGTGTACGCCGGCCGGCTGCACGACTACTTCCCGCCGCGCCTCGGCCGCGAATACGCGCACACGGTCGCCGTGCACCCGCTGCGCCGGGAGATCGTCACCACGTCGGTCGTCAACGACATGGTCGACCGGGCGGGGATGACGTTCGCCTTCCGCCTGCGCGAGGAGACCGGCGCCGACTCCGCGGAGGCGGTGAACGCCTTCACGGCGGTCACCGAGATCTTCGACCTCGGAGCGACTTTCGAACGGATCCGGGCGGCCGCCGACACGACGCCGGCCTCCGGGACGAACGCGCTGACGGTGCAGACCCAGCGGCTGATCGACCGGGCGTCGCGGTGGCTGACCACGCACCGCCCGCAACCGCTGCCTCTCGAGGCCACCATCGCCCGTTACCGGCCGGTCGTCCGCGAACTCGGTCCGCGTGTGCGGGAATGGTTGCAGGGTGACGAGATCACCGCGGTCGAGGGTCGAACCGAGGCCCTGACGTCACGGGGTGCGGAGCCCGGGATCGCCGCCGACGTGGCGGATCTCCTGCACACGTACTGCCTCCTCGACATCGTGGACATCGCGGAGATCTCACAGCACCGCGCCGAGGACGTCGCGGAGTTGTACTTCGCGCTGTCCGCGCACCTGCACATCAACACCGCGCTCACCGCGGTCACGGCCCTGCCCCGGCTGGACCGGTGGCACGCCCTCGCGCGCCTCGCGCTGCGGGACGATCTGTACAGCTCGCTGCGCGCGATCACCCTCGACGCGCTGTCGGTGAGCGAACCCGGCGACGACGCATCCGACAAGGTCGACCAATGGGAGCAGCACAACGCCGCCCGCCTCGCCCGCGCGCGTGCACTGCTCACCGAGATCGAGTCGGAGGTCGCCACCGAACCCACGTTGGCGCTGATCTCCGTCGCGGCCAGGCGGATCCGGGCGATGACGCGGTAGGCGCTTCGCGCCCGTGCGTGGTTGAGGAGTCTCTGGACTCCCTAACCACGCACGAGCCGCGCAGCGGCCTACAGCACCTGCGACAGGAACTGCTGCAGGCGTTCGGTCTCGGGCTTGTCGAACAGCTGATCCGGTTTGCCGGTCTCGACGACGGCACCGTGGTCCATGAACAGCACGGTGTCGGACACCTCGCGGGCGAAGCCCATCTCGTGGGTGACGACGACCATCGTCATGCCGCCCTTGGCGAGGTCGGCCATCAGGGCGAGGACGCCCTTCACCAGTTCGGGGTCGAGTGCCGAGGTTGCCTCGTCGAAGAACATGACCTCGGGCTTCATCGCCAGGGCCCGCGCGATCGCGACGCGCTGCTGCTGCCCGCCGGACAGGTTGCCGGGACGCGAGTCGGCCTTGTTGGCGAGCCCGACGAGTTCGAGTTGCTCGAGCGCCAGCGACCGCGCCTCGTCCTTGGACATCCCCTTGAGCTTGCGGGGCCCGAGGGCGATGTTGTCGACGACGGTCTTGTGCGGGAACAGGTTGAAGTGCTGGAACACCATGCCGATGCGCTGCCGCAGCTTGTCGGGGTTGTCCTTCAGCACCGACTTTCCGTCGAGGAGGACGTCGCCCTGATCAGGTTCGTGCAGCCGGTTGAGGACGCGCAGCAGCGTGGACTTTCCGGAGCCGGACGGTCCGATCACGGTGACGGTGTCGCCGGCGTCGACGTGGAGGTCGACGCCGCGGAGCACCTTGTTGGTGCCGAACGCGAGATGCAGGTCGGTGCCAGTGAGAGAGACGGCCATCGCCTTATCCCCTTTCCACGACGATGGACTGTTCCACCGGGTCGAGCGTGCCGGACGTGTCGGCGCGCCCGGTGCGCAGACGGTTGTCGATGTAGTTGACGAGGTGCGTCAGCGGAATCGTGAGCGCCAGGTAGAACAGGCCGGCGGCGACGAGCGGCGACAGGTTGCCGGTCTGGGCGTTGAGGTCGCGGCCGACGGCGAACAATTCCCGCTGGCTGACGAGCAGGCCGAGGAAGTAGATCAGCGACGAGTCCTTGATCAGGGAGATGAACTGGTTCATCAGCGCGGGCAGCACCCGTCGCACACCCTGCGGGACGACGACGAGCGTCATCGACTTCCGGTAGCTGAAGCCGAGCGCCCGGGACGCCTCGAGCTGTCCGGGTTCGACGCTCTGGATGCCGGATCGGAAGATTTCACCGATGTACGCCGACGCGAGCAGTGACAGCGCGGCCGCACCGAGCCAGTACGGGTTGTTGCCGGTGAGCCCCTTGACGATGGGTCCGGCGCCGAGTCCGACGATGAGAATGATGACGACGGCGGGCAAACCGCGGAACACGTCCGTGTAGACGCGGGCGGGCCAGCGGAGCCAGCGGGTGCGGGAGATGCCTGCCATCGCGAGCAGCATGCCGAGGACGGTGCCGACGATGCCCGACGCCAGCGCCAGGATCAACGTGTTCGGCAGACCGGTCTTCAGAAGGTCGGGGAACGCCCGCGTGTAGAGGTCCCAGTTGAAGAACGTGTCCTTCAGCTGTTGGAGCGTCGATTTGGGTTCCGCGACCGGGGTTTCGGGTGTCGTGTCCGCGTTCTGGGCGGCGAGTGCGGCGAAGTCCGGCAGGTCGGGCGCCGGCGCCGCCTTGCTGCCGGGCTTCCAGCCCTCGGGCAGTTCGCGGGGCACCCAGTCGGAGTACAGCTGCGCCCAGGTGCCGTCGGCGATGACGGCGTCGAGCCCGGAGTTGAGGGCGTCGATGAGCGGCTGATTTTCCTTGTTGACGGCCCAGCCCACGAAGTTGTTGACACTGAAGGTGTTCTCGACGATCGACGTGGGATCGCCCGGCGCAATGGCACCCTCGGCCTGCTGCGACGGCGCCACCCAGGCGTCGATCTGCCCGGACTTCAGGTTGGCGTACGCGGTCGCGTAGTCGGGGAATTTCACCGGGTTCAGCTTCAGCGTGTTCACGACGTAGTCGTCCTGGACGGTGCCCTGGACGACGCCGATGCGGGTGGACGCGGTCAGATCGTCGAAGCCCTGGATCGGTCCGCCGTTGGGGACGACGAGGGAGAAGTAGCCGAAGTCGTAGCCGTTGGTGAACCCGACGGTGTTACGGCGCTCGTCGGTGGTGGTGATGGACGAGGATCCGACGTCGAAGCGGCGCCCCGCGACCTGGGCGAGCAGGCCGGCGAACTCGGTGCCGACGAAGTCGACGCGCAGGCCCAGCTTGTCGGCGACGGCCCTCAGCAGTTCGTTGTCGTAACCGGTGAACTGGTTCTCCGAGTTCACACAGATGCTCGGCGGCGCGTCGGACAGCGTGCCGACGGTCAGCACGCCCGGGGTGATGAGGTTCAGCTTGGACGCGTCGATCTGGTCGAGGGGGGTGACACCGGGGGTGGTGTATTTGTCCTCGGCCGCGGCGCCCGAGGCTGCGAGGTTGGTCGGGGCAGCGGTGGCCGCCCCCACGCCGGGTGGCGAACACAGATCCTGCGACGCCGATCCCGACGTACTGCTGTCACTCGAACACGACGACAGGGTCAGCGCCAGCAGGGCGGTGAGCAGTAGCGCCACCACCACACGGATCTTCGCTCCGACGGAAGAAAACATGGTGAGCAGCGTAACCCTGGCAGTCGGTATTTCCGGGGTCGGAGGAGGTCCGGCGCGACGCCCGTCACTCTCCTTGTTTGTCATACAAACAAAGTCGAGTTATTGTTTGCCGTACAAACAAGTAGAAGGGCGGTCATGGTGTCGCAGACGGGCCGAGCAGCGCGCGCAACCCGGGAGTCCGGTCGTCAGACCCGCGACGCCCTGTTCACCGCCGCCACCGAACTGTTCCTCGAACACGGCGAAGGCGTCGCGATCACGCAGATCTGCGCGGCCGCTGGGGCCCACCCCAACCAGGTGACCTACTACTACGGTTCCAAGGAACGGCTCTTCGTCGAAGTCGCGTGCGCCGCCGTGCTGCGCGCCGGCAAGCGTGCCGAGGACGACGCCGCGACCGCCGAGACCGTCGGCGACTACACGGAGAAACTCGTCGGCTCTCTCCTCGGCCCCGGAGCGCCCAGCGTCGAACTGTTCGTGGAAGCGATGCTCATGACCGGCCGCCGCGGCGAACTCCGCGACCTCATCACCGACACCCTCCGCACTCTGCATTCCTCGGGCGAGGACGCGCTCATCCGCACACTGATGCGCACCGGCTGGAAACTGCGCGCCGGCATCGACGTCGAGGCGAAGGCGTTCTGGTCGGCGATCTTCGGACTGGTGATCCAGAAGACCGCCACCGGCGAGAGCTTCGGCTACTCACTCGAGGAGGCCGTCGCCGTCATCTTCGCGAATCTGCAGATCCCCGAGACCGTCCTCAACACCTCCATCGACTGAACCCCTCTCCAAGGAGCGCGATGAACATCGTTCGCGTATTCGACAGCAACGTCCGCAAGACCCCCGGCAAGGCCTTCCTCCATTTCCAGGGTCGCGACCATACGTATGGTTCCGTGCAGGACGGCAGCCGCCGCGCCGCCGCCCTGCTGCGCCGGCTGGGGGTCGGGCACGGGGACCGCGTCGCCGTCATGTGCTTCAACACCCCGGGCTTCGTCTACGCGATGCTCGGCGCCTGGCGCATCGGCGCGGTGGTGGTGCCCGTCAACCACAAGATGCAGGCCCCCGAGGTCGACTACATCCTGCGGCACGCGCAGGTGAAGGCGTGCGTCTTCGACGGCGAACTCGCGCCCGTGATCGAACGGCTGGAAACGCTGGTGCAGCTGCTGTCGACCGACACCGCCGCGGAGGGGTACACCTTCTTCGACGACGCGATCGCCGACGTCGACCCGATCGACGGCATCGAAGTCGGCGAGAACGACCCGGCCGAGATTCTTTACACGTCCGGCACCACCGGCGCGCCGAAGGGTTGCGTGCACAGTCACCGCAACGTCGTGCTCGTGGCGACCACGGCGGCCCTCGGATTGTCGATCACCCGCGACGAGCGGCTGCTGATGGCCGTCCCGATCTGGCATGCGTCCCCGCTGAACAATTGGCTGATGGCAACGCTCTACATGGGCGGCACCGTCGTACTCGTCCGCGAGTACCATCCCGTCCACTTCCTGGAAGCGGTTCAGCAACAACGCATCACACTGTGCTTCGGACCGCCGGTCATCTACACCACGGCACTGAATGCCGTGCCGAACTTCGCCGACTACGACCTGTCGAGCGTCCGGGCCTGGCTGTACGGCGGCGGGCCGATCGGCGCGGACGTGGCGCGCCGGCTCGTCGAGTCGTACCGGACCACCCACTTCTACCAGGTGTACGGGATGACGGAGACCGGTCCCGTCGGAGCCGTCCTCTACCCGGAGGAGCAGCTTGCGAAAGCAGGATCGATCGGCCGGGTCGCGCTGGCCGGCGTGGACATGCGCCTGGCCGCGAGCGACGGTGGCGAGGTGCCGGCCGGGGAGATCGGCGAGATCTGGTTGCGCACCGAGACCGTGATGCAGGGCTACCTCGACGACCCGGACGCCACCGCGGCCGTGTTCGCCGACGGCGGCTGGTACCGCACAGGCGATCTCGCACGCAAGGACGACGACGGCTACCTCTTCATCGTCGACCGCGCGAAAGACATGATCATCACCGGCGGCGAGAACGTCTATTCCAAGGAAGTGGAGGACGCCATCTCCGGCCATCCCGGCGTCGTAGATGTCGCGGTCGTCGGACGCCCACACCCTGAGTGGGGCGAAACCGTCGTCGCGCACGTCGTGTGGCGCGAACCCGACCTCCTGGGGGCCGACGACCTCCGCGGCTATCTGTCGGACAGGCTGGCGCGCTACAAGATTCCCCGCGACTACGTGTTCGCCACCGTGCTGCCCCGCACCCCCACCGGCAAGATCCAGAAGCATCTGATCCGCTCCGCGAGCTGACTCACGAAAGACAGTGCCATGACTACCTTTTCCGACACGAACGTCACCCACCCCGCTCCGCACCGGACGCACACCGTGCTCAACCAGTCGGTGCCCCGCACCGACGTCAACGAGTTCACCCTCGACACGGTGCTGTCCGAGGCGGTGTCGCGTCACGACGCCGACTGGGCCACTCCGGAACTCACCGACATCGGTGCACTCGTCGGCAGCGCGCAGTTCCAGCACGACGCGGAACTCGCCAACACCGTGATCCCCGAGCTGAAGACGTTCGATCGCTGGGGCAACCGGATCGACGAGGTCGAATACCACCCCGCCTATCACCGGATCATCTCCGCGGCCGTAGCTCACGGCGCGCACACGTCGGCGTGGGCCGACCCGAAGCCGGGCGCGAATGTCGCGCGCGCCGCGGCCTTCATGATGTTCGCGCAGATCGAACCCGGACACTCCTGCCCGATCTCGATGACCAACGCCGTCATCCCCTCCCTCGATGTGCAACCCGACGTCGCCGCGATCTGGAAGCCGCGTGCCCTGTCCCGCAGCTACACCCCTGAACTCGATGCGCCCGGCAAGGCGTCCGCGATCTTCGGCATGTCGATGACGGAGAAGCAGGGCGGCTCCGACGTCCGCGCCAACACCACCGTCGCGAAACCCGCCGGCCGCGGCGGTCCCGGCGCCGACTACCTGCTCACCGGTCACAAGTGGTTCTGCTCCGCGCCGATGTCGGACGCGTTCCTCGTCCTCGCGCAGGCGGAAGGGGAAGGCGGCGAAGGCCTGTCGTGCTTCCTGCTGCCCCGGATTCTGCCTGACGGCACCCGGAACGTCTTCCGCATCCAGCGGCTCAAGAACAAGCTCGGCAACAAGTCCAACGCGTCTTCGGAGATCGAACTCGACGGCACCGTCGGCGTCATGGTCGGCGAACCCGGACGCGGGGTCCGGACGATCATCGAAATGGTGGCGCGCACCCGCCTCGACTGCGTGCTCGGCAGCGCCGCGGGCATGCGGCAGTCGGTGGCCGAGGCGGTATGGCACGCCCGGCACCGTTCGGCGTTCGGTGCCGTGCTGGCCGATCAGCCTGCCATGACGTCGGTGCTCGCCGACCTCGCGCTCGAGTCCGAGGCGGCGACGGTCACCGCCCTGCGCCTCGCCCGCGCTCACGACGACGACGCGAGTGAGCAGGAACGCAGCTTCCGCAGGCTGGCGACCGCGGTCGCGAAGTACTGGATCTGCAAGCGCGGCCCGCACCACGCGTACGAGGCGCTGGAATGCCTGGGCGGCAACGGCTACACCGAGGACTTCCCCCTCGCCCGCCGCTACCGCGAGCAGCCCGTCATGGCCGTGTGGGAAGGGTCGGGCAACGTCATCGCCCTCGACGTGCTGCGCGCGATGACCCGCGAACCCGACAGCGTCGCGGCCTTCGACGCCGAGGTGAACCTGGCGCGCGGCAGCAACGCCGTGTTGGACGCGCACCTCGACCGGGTCCGCCGCCGACTCGGTGACCTCGCCGGACTCGACCCCGCCGCCGCCCAGTTGCGCGCCCGGACCGTCGTCGAGTCGATGGCCCTCGCGCTGCAGGCGTCGCTGCTGGTTCGGTTCTCCCCGGCTTCGGTCGCGGACGCATTCGTCGACGCCCGCCTCGGCCCCGACCGCACCCACGAGTACGGCACCCTGTCCCCGGCCGCCGACCTCGGGTCCATCCTCAAACGCGCATAGCGCCCGTGCGTGGTTAAGGAGTCCAGAGACTCGT
>NZ_BCWY01000010.1 GCF_001894825.1 Rhodococcus jostii NBRC 16295
ATTGGGCGGCAGAGCATTTCCTGCGGTATCGGTGATCAGGTCGACCTTGACAACCTTGGTGAACGTCTTGTCGAACAGGCCGACGGTGAGAGCCAGGAACAGCGCGAGGACCAGGAAGAACACAAGCCCCAGCACCCGTCGGCCCACAACAGATGTCGTGTTGCTCATCCGGTCACCCTCACGATCGTGCTCGGCGACGGGCCTCGGAGCGGTTTCCCGGTTGTGTCAGCATTGCCAACCTCCCGGTCCATCCTGCCTCGCACGGGGTGGCCGCGGCGCTGTATCGGCGCGATACCCTGGACAGGGAGATTTGGCGGAAAGGACACAACGTGGGGCAACAACGATCCAGGGCCGCATCGCGCGTAGCCACCGTGTGATCGCCCGGGGCTGCACTCCGAGCGACCGATGCACGAGCCGACCGATCTGGTCGATTCAGCCGAACGAACCCGCACAGCGCTGGCCACCGTCGTCGCACGGTTTTCCACCGCCTGGGGGTCCGGGTTACCACCTGACCTGTCGGCGTACTTGCCCCGCGAACCGGCCGAGCGACGTTCGATCCTGATCGAATTGATCAAGATCGACCTCGAATACCGTTGGCTTCACTATCACTTCCCCAAACGACTGACCGAGTACCACGCGGAATTTGCCGAGCTGCAAGAGGGGCCGCTTCCCGCCGACCTGGTCTACGAGGAATTCCACGCCCTGCGCCGCAGTCCGCACACGGCCGATGCGGCCGCCCCGGCGACCGAGGTCGCCACCATGGCCGGTGCACCCGAACTCCCGGAATTCACGAGCGACTACCGCAGCACCCTGATTGCTCGTCCTGAGGCCCAGGTCGTTCTCGACGCCATCGACGTCGGCGACCACGTCGACGACTTCGACCTTCTGATGAAAATCGGGGCGGGCGCCTTCGCCCAGGTGTATCTCGCCCGGCAGCAATCGATGCAGCGGCTGGTCGCGGTCAAGATTTCCCACAACCACGGCATCGAGCCGCAGACCCTCGCCCAGTTGGACCACGACTACATCGTGCGCATCTTCGACCAGCGACTCATCGCCGACGGCGAGCTGAAACTGCTCTACATGCAGTACCTACCGGGCGGAACACTGCTCGACGTGGTGCACTTGCTGCGCGCGACGCCCGCGGAACACCGCAGTGGGCAACTGCTGCTCGATGCCGTCGACGGGGTCCTGGCCGACAAGGGCGAGGTGCGGCCCGCCGAATCTGCGGTTCGAACACGGACCGCAGAACTGACGTGGCCGGAGACCGTCGCCTGGCTGGGCCGCCGGCTCGCGGACGCTCTTCAGCACGCCTCCGAGCGCGGGGTGCTGCACCGAGACATCAAACCGGCGAACGTGCTGCTCAGCGCCGAGGGAATTCCGAAGCTCGCCGACTTCAACGTCAGCTCCAGCAAACGCATCAAGGGCACCAGCCCCCTGGCGTACTTCGGCGGGTCTCTGGCGTACATGTCGCCCGAGCAACTCGAGGCCTGCCATCCGGACCTGCCGGCGACCGCCGCCGACCTCGACACTCGAAGCGACATCTTCGCCCTCGGCGTCATGCTGTGGGAGTTGCTCACCGGACACCGACCGTTCGCGGACGAAACGTGCGCGGGCGAGTCGGAGACCTCACTGGCCCGCATGCTCGAACTGCGGCGCAGGCCCGTCGAGCCGAAGTTTCTGACGGAGCTTCCACCCGACTGCCCGATGGCGCTGCGCCGTGTGCTGCTGAAGTGTCTGTCGCCCGACCGCGAAGACCGCTACCCGTGCGGTTCGGAGTTGGCCCAGCAACTCGACCTGTGCCTCGAGGAGAGGGCCCGCGACCTGGTCTATCCGCCCCCGAAGAGCTGGCGGGCACGACTGTCGCGGTTACCCACCCCCGTCCTGTGGTCGTCTTCGCTCGTCGGCATCGGCCTGGCCACGATCTACCTGGCCGTGCACCTCCAGTCGCTGCTCGACGTGCGCCTGTCCGATGCCACCTATTCGCGGCTCTACACGAGCACCATCGTGTTCAACCTCGTCGCCTGGCCGCTGGCCATCGTCATCTACGCATACATGTCGCGTGACCTTCTCGCGGTTCCTCGGGGGTTGCGCAGGGGCAGGCGCTACGACGAGGACGCCCTCGCGCGGGTGCGATCGCGGACCCTGTTCTGGGGCGACCTGTGCGCGCTGAACACTTTCGTGTTCGCGGTCTGTGCGACCGTGGCGGGGGTGATGCTGCTGCGCTGGTTCACCGACCTTCCGGCCCGGCTGATGGTCCACGCGGGAACGACCGTTCTGGTGGCGGGCACCATCTCCGTTGCGTACACGTTCTTCCTCTCGACGTTCTACGTCGTTCGCTGTGTCTATCCCATCTATCTGCGTCACGGCCGTACGACGGCTCACGATTCCGCCGTTCTTCGTGCGCTGCGTCGAAGGACCACGATCTATCTCGCGGTGACGGCGTCGGTGCCGCTGGTGGGGGTGCTCGCCGGATTCACCGCCCTCGAACCAGCGGAGCTTCCGCTCGTGCGCGATTCGGTCCTGGGGTTGTGCGCGGCGTCCGGGCTCGCGTTCGTCGCCGTCTACTGGTTGTTCAGGAAACTGGATGCCGACGTACGCGCGCTCGAACGGGTCTGTGGCGCGGTCTCCGATGTCCGCGTCTAGAACGCGCCGTGGCCACCGAAGTGGCCGAAACCACCGAAACCGCCGAAGCCCCCGGGAAATGGGCTCACCTCCGGTCGTCCGGGTCCGAAAGGCCCCGTCCACCCCGGCCAGCCCCAGGGAACATCCGAATGCGGCACATCCGTCGATGGCCCCTCATCCGGGACGATTCGGGCGGCGGGTGTGGCAACCCCATCGAGAGCCGTTGCTGCGGAGGCCGTTCCGGCTCCGAGGGCGAGCAGGGGTGCGATCGTGGCCGCGGCAACCGCCGCTCGGATTGCGATCCTGTTCATTGTTCTCACCTTCAATTTCTGTGTTGCGCCTACTTGTGCGTGGCGTGTGGCGGGTTGATGATCGAACGACCATTGATGTCAATCGTCACGCAAACGGGGCCCGGCGTCGCCACCGCCAGCACGACCTTTCGGGTACCGCCAGCCTCACTCTCGGCCTTCCAGGTAGCTGCAATCCGATGGCGGTGCGGTGTCTGCGAGACCCCGCCGCAGGGCGGCGATGAAGTACTCTCGAAGTCGATCACATCGACGGTGATCGGCGTTCCACGGACGGGGAAACTCGGGGTCGACGATGGCCGGTTTCGGTGAGCGGGGGCGTTCCGAGAGCGTCCCGGTGACGCCGCGGGTGCGGGTGATACTGGCCGAGGACGATGTCCTGCTGCGCGAGGGCGTCGCGAGCCTGCTCATACGCTCCGGCTTCGATGTCCTGGAACAGACCGGCGACGCAACCACACTCCTCGAACTGGTCGCGGAACGCGCGCCCGACCTGGTGGTGGTCGATATCCGGATGCCACCGACACACACCACTGAGGGGCTCGACGCCGCCCGCGCGATCCGCGACGCGTTCCCGGAGATCGGCATCCTGGTCCTGTCGGCGCACGCCGATGTCGAGCACGCGATGGAGCTTCTGGCCAGCGGCCGGGGAATCGGTTACCTGCTCAAGAGCCGCATCACCGACGTGGACGATTTCCTCGACACCCTCCAGCGCATCGCCGCGGGAGCCTCCGTCGTCGACCCGGCGCTGGTTCAGGAGTTGGTCTCGGCCCGCCGGCGCAACGACCCGCTCGCCGCGCTCAGCGTGCGGGAGCGGGAGGTTCTCGGCCTCATGGCGGAAGGACGTTCCAACGCCGGCATCGCCCGCCGGCTGTGGGTCACCGAGGGGACCGTCGAGAAGCATGTACGCAGCATCCTCACCAAGTTGCACCTCCCGGAGACCGGTGACGATCACCGACGAGTTCTCGCAGTCGTCACCTTCCTCGAGGCTCGCTGACCGCGGCCGCGTGATCGCCTTCGTTTCCGTCACGATCGCGCAGCAGTTCCCGGATTGCACCGGCCGACAGCTCGGTCTTCGACACGAACCCGACGGCGGGGCTCACCGAGATCAGTTCGGTCAGGTCCTGCTCTGCGTGTGTGGAAATCAGGATCACCGCTGGTGGGTGCGCCTCGTCGTCGAGTCGCTCCGCGAGTTCGAATCCGCTCTCCGGGCCGAGTTCGACGTCCACCAGGATGACGTCGGGCTGCAACTCCGCGACCGTCCGTATCGCGTCGGCGGTGTTCGACACCGTGTCGACGACCACGACTCCCTGCTGCTCGAGCAATCTCCGAGCGGCATCCAGAAAGGTTGGGCTGTCATCGACGATCAAGCATCGTGGATGACCGGGTTGCGGCACCATGACTTCCATGGTCGACCTGGTACTCCCCGGAAAACATTCCCGCTAGCAGGAAGATGCCGCGGCACGTTCCCTTCGGTCACTCACTCACCGGCGACCGGAATGGCGATGTCCAGCGTGGTCCCCTGACCCAGCGGACTCGTGATCCGCATGTGGCCGCCGAGTGCCTCGACGCGGTCCTGCAGCCCGACGAGCCCGGAGCCCGCACCGGACGACGCACCCCCGACGCCGTCGTCTCGGATCACGAGATGGAGTGTGTCCGCCTCCACGCCCATGGACACGCTCACCTCGGACGCCCGAGCGTGCTTGGCGGCATTGGTGAGCGCCTCGGCCACCACGTAATAGGCGGCGACCTCGACCGATTCCGGGAAGCGGCGCTCGACACCCGCATCGACAGTCACGGGCACTGCCGAGCGTCGAGCCAGCGTCCGGACCGCCGACCCCAGCCCTCCCTTCGACAGGATGGCCGGATGGATCCCGTGCGAGAGTTCACGCAGATCCTCCGACACGCCGGCAAACCCCGATGCAATCGCGGACAGCTGCTCCTTCACGTCTCCCCAGTCGACCGGCACCGATGCCTCTGCCAACCGCACCTCGAGGCCCAGCGACACCAGCCGCTGCTGGGCCCCGTCGTGCAGATCGCGCTCCAGTCGACGACGGGCCTCGTCGGCCGCCGCGACAATCCTCGCGCGCGACGCGATCAATTCGGCGCGGGTCGCAGCATTCGCGATCGCGGTCGCGACCAGATCGGCGAAGTCACCGAGTCGCGCCTCCGTGTCCGCCGGCAGCGGCTCCGTGCGCCGCGAGCCGACGATCGCCGCGCCCCACACCCCTGTGTCCACGACGATCGGAACTCCCACGATCGATCCGAACCCCTCGGCACGAATGCGCGTGGCGATTGCCCCACCGACCTGTGCGTGGTTGTCGATCCTGGCGGTACGGCCGGTGCGGGAGACGATCGCCCCGACGTCGTCGCCTGCCGTCGGAATCCTGTCACCGGTGACGGGCATCCGCGTTATCCCCGACTCGTAACGCACGGCGACCAACGTCCCCGTGCCGTCCCCCTCGTAGCGAAGCAGCACGGCGTTGACCACGTGCAGCCAGAGCGCCAACTCTTCGGCCACCGCCGTGAACACCTCCGGAGGGCTCGCCCCGCGCGCCGCCAGTGTCGCCACCCGGCGCAGTGCGGCCTGGTGTTCGGCGAGGATCGCAAGTTCGTCCCGGCTCGCCTCGGCCTCCCGGCGGCGCAGAACGGCCTCGGCGGTTCGCAATCTGGCCTGGCCGGCCATGAGGTTGGCCACCAGCGCGACGGGAAGAAAGACCACGACGGCCACCCAGTCGCCGGCTTTGGTGGGTAGCAGGGTTCCCTCCACCTGAAGGTGAAAGTAGACGTAGACGAGTGCGCTCACCACTGTCGTCATCACCGACAGCGCGAATCCCCACCGAGCCGAAACCACCAGAACTCCGAGCAGGAACACCGCTCCGAATGCGTTGTGCGGTGCGACCTTGTCGAGCTGGTGCACCACAACGGTTTCCACGGCGATCACGGTCGCCGCGACCACCACCCCGAGCCACAACGGAGGCGTGGTCGGACGCACCAGGAGCGATATCACACGCGCAGGCATCCGCCGCGAACCCGCATCGAGAGCCCACGGGGACGCCGCGGCGCGCCGCGACGGCGCTCCCATCGACGACCGTGACCACTTTTGCGTCATCGTGCATGCTCGGATCAGTCGTGCAGTACTCGGACGGACCTCGATGTGCATCATATCGAGGTCTCTGCCGGGTCTCATATCCTGCGAATCGGCTGTGCCCAGGTCCGATAATGGGAGCGTGAGCTCTCGAAGTTCTGCCGCCGAGTGGGCACTCGGTCAGGTCCACGCCGTGCGTGACGATCCCGCGGCCCGCCTCGAGCTGAGCGCCCGTACCTATCACGGTCCCGTCGGCAGTGCACCCCGGCATTTGCCGTTCCGCCGGTCGGCGTTGTCGTTCATGCGCTGGCAACTCGGCCGAGGTGTGCTGGCGCCGCTCGCGGCTGCGCCGCCCGGTAGTCCGTGGTGGCGCGCGGTCAACGAACGGCTGTTGCGCGACGGCTGCGAGGCCGTCGCGCGGAGCGGCGGAAGAGGCGGGACGCCCTCCTCGCACACCATCGAACTGTGGATGTGCTTCGTCGCCGATCCCACCGCACGCACGTGGTATCGGGCTCACAATGCGAGCATCGCCGCCGCCTACCTGGACCATCGCGACCTTGCCGACGCCGAGAGCCGACCCGAGCGCTTCTTCCTCAATGTCGTGCTGCTCCGCGTGCTCTACGCCCACGCGCTGGTCGCCGCGCCACGACTGGCGCTCGGCCGGCTCGCCGCGCTCGGCCCCCTCCTCGGCGATCCTCGCCTGTCGATGACCGGGATCTTCCTCTCCCTCTCGCGGGTCCTCCCCGACCGATACCCCCTCGGAGACGACGTCGCGGCCTACGTCGCCGCCGAGCACAACATCGGTGAGATGCTCGACTACGGTCTCATCGGGCCGCGGCTGCAACAGCTCTACGAATGGTCGGCGGGAGAACTCGGCGAGCCACAACTCCTCGACTGCATATGCGACGGCAACCCGACGTATGCCTGGTCCCACGCCGATCGCGAGGTGTGGCACCAGGCACGCCCGGCCGTCACGATCCGTGCGATCCGGCGCTTTCTGCCGACTGACGACTGACGGCTGACGGCTGACGCACCGCAACTGTGGCGGCGCTGCCCTGATTCGTGGTCTCCGGACGTGGGTAACCTCCCCGCATGAATGTCCCGGACAGTCGTACCGGTCCTCGGTACCGGAAGATCGTCCTCACCGTCGACGGTGAGGAACGGACCCTGGAAGTGGACACCCGCACGACCCTGCTCGACGCGCTCCGTGACCACCTCGGGGTGACAGCGCCGAAAAAGGGGTGCGACCACGGCCAGTGCGGCTCCTGCACGGTGCTCCTCGACGGCAGGCGGGCCACGTCCTGCCTCACGTTCGCCGTCGCCCACGACGGTGAGCGCATCACCACCGCGCACGGACTGGCCGACGGTGAGGTGCTGCATTCCGTTCAGCAAGCATTCGTCGAGCAGGACGGGCTGCAGTGCGGCTACTGCACCCCTGGCCAGATCTGTTCGGCGATCGGGATGCTCGACGAATTCGTGTCACTGCACCCGAGTGCCGTCACCGAGAATCTCGGCGCGCCACCGGAGCTGACCGACGACGAGATACGGGAACGGATGAGCGGCAACCTGTGCCGGTGCGGCGCCTACCCGAACATCCTCGCGGCCATCAGGCAGGCGGCGGAGGCGTGATTCCCTTCGACTACGAGCGGGCCACCGACGTCGACGGCGCCGTGGCCACAGTCACGGGTGATCCGCGGGCATCCTTCCTCGCCGGCGGCACCAACCTCGTCGACCACATGAAGCTCGGGGTTGCCGAGCCGCGTCTTCTCGTCGACGTGAGCCGACTCCCCCTCGGCGACGTCGACGACCTTCCCGGCGGAGGGCTCCGGATCGGGGCCGCGGTCCGCAACAGCGACCTCGCCGCGCACGACGTGGTCCGCGCCCGCTATCCGATGCTGTCCCGGGCGCTCCTCTCCGGTGCGTCGGGGCAGCTGCGCAACCTCGCGACCACCGCGGGAAATCTGCTGCAACGCACGCGGTGCGTGTACTTCCAGGACGTCACGACGCCGTGCAACAAACGGGAACCCGGCACCGGTTGTTCCGCAATCGGCGGTTACGTCCGTTACCACGCCATCCTCGGCGCCTCCGAACACTGCGTCGCGGTGCATCCGTCCGACATGGCGGTCGCGATGACGGCCCTCGACGGTGTGGTGGTCGTCCGCGACACCAGCGGTGAGCGGCGCATCCCGCTGAGCGAGTTCTACCGGCTCCCCGGCGACCGGCCCGACCTCGACACCGTCCTCGCGCACGGTGATCTCGTGACCGCCGTGGAACTTCCCCCGCCGCCGGCCGGGAACCGGTCGGCCTACCGCAAGGTGCGCGACCGCGCCTCATTCGCCTTCGCGGTGATATCCGTGGCCGCCGAACTGACGGTCACGGACGGGTCGATCAGCTCCGCGCGGATCGCACTCGGCGGTGTCGCGCACCGGCCCTGGCGCGCAGCCCGCGCCGAGGAGGTGCTCGTCGGCGCGGCGCCGACCGACGACACGTTCGCCGAGGCCGCGGCGGCCGAACTTGCGGCGGCCCAGCCTCTCCCGGGCAACGAGTTCAAGGTTGCCCTGACCCGGCGGGTGCTCGTGTCGGTACTCCGTTCACTCGCCGAGGAGGCGCCCCGATGACCCTCGTCGAACCGAAGGTGATCGGAACCCCCACCGAACGCGTCGACGCCCACGACAAGGTCACCGGAACGGCGTTGTACGCGTTCGAGCATCCGGTGGACGATCCGACGTATCTGTACCCGGTGCTGTCGACGATCGGACGGGGTCGCGTCACGGCCATGCACACGGCGGACGCGGAGGCGCTGGACGGGGTCGTCGCGGTCCTCACGGTGTTCGATGCGCCCCGCCTCAGCGACACCTCGGACGCAGAGCTCGCCATCCTGCAGGACCCCGAAGTCCACTTCCGTGGTCAGTTCCTGGGCGCGGTGGTCGCGGAGTCACCGGAAGTCGCCCGCCACGGCGCCGGCCTCGTGCGCGTGGACTACGAGGAACTCCTCCACGACGCCGAGTTCCGTTCCGGCAGAGACGATCTGTATGCCCCCGAGGAGGTCAATGCCGGCTTCCCGACCGACACCGAGGACGGCGACGTCGACGCCGCACTCGCCGCTGCCGCGGTCACGGTCGATGAGATCTATTCGACCGCGATGGAACACAACAATCCGATGGAACCGCACGCCACCGTCGCACGGTGGACACCGGGCGGCGCCGGACCGGTACTGACACTGCACGATTCGACGCAGGGTGTCCATTCCGTCCGTGGCACGCTGGCACCGCTGTTCGGACTCGAAATCGAGCAGGTACGGGTGATCGCCCCGTACGTGGGCGGTGGGTTCGGCTCGAAAGGGCTGCCGCACGCGCACAACGTGCTCGCCGTGATGGCCGCGCAGAGAGCGGGAGGACGGCCGGTGAAGTTCGCACTCACCCGGCAGCAGATGTTCGCCCTCTCCGCGTATCGCGCCCCGACCGTGCAGCACATCCGGCTCGGCGCCGACACCGACGGCCGGCTCACCGCGCTGTCCCACGAGGTGATCACACAGTCCGCGAAGATCAAGGAGTTCGCGGAACAGGCGGCCGTCCCGTCGCGGATGATGTACTCCAGCCCCACCCGTTACACCACCCACCGCCTCGCGGCCCTGGACGTGCCCGCTCCGTCCTGGATGCGCGCCCCCGGTGAGACACCGGGCATGTTCGCGGCCGAGGTGGCGATGGACGAACTCGCCGGGGCCTGCGGACTCGACCCGATCGAACTCCGGATCCGCAACGAACCGGCCGTCGACCCGAGCACGGGGAGACCCTGGTCGGGGCGACGGCTCGCCGACTGCCTGCGCGAGGGTGCCCGGCGCTTCGGGTGGGGGGCCCGGGACGCGACCGCGGCGGCACGGTCGGACTCGGACTGGCTGGTGGGGATGGGGGTCGCCTCCTCGACGTATCCCGCCGGCACCATGCCGGGATCCGTCGCGCGCATCGTGTACCGATCCGACGGCAGGTACACCGTGCAGATCGGATCGGTCGACATCGGAACCGGCGCGTGGACCGCACTGACGCAGATCGCCGCCGACGCACTGAGGAGCCCCCTCGACGCCATCGACCTGCACATCGGGGACACCGACTATCCGTCGGCGACGGTCGCGGGCGGCTCCACCGGAACCAGTTCGTGGGGCAGCGCGATCGTCGCGGCCGCCCGCGCGTTCCGGGACGAGCACGGCACGTCCCCGCAGTCGGGAGCAGAGGCGAGTGCCGGAACACCCGAGAACCCCGACGCCGAGAACTTCGCGCTGCATTCGTTCGGCGCCCACTTCGTGGAGGCCCACGTCCACCGTGATTCCTGCGAGATCCGCGTCGAACGCATGCTCGGGGTGTTCGCGATCGGGCGGGTGATCAACGCCCGCACGGTGCGGTCGCAGCTCCTCGGCGGCATGACGATGGGCGTGTCGATGGCGCTGCACGAGAGCAGTGTGAACGACCCCCGGTTCGGCCACGTCGTGACCCAGGATCTCGCCTCCTATCACGTCAGCACTCACGCCGACATCCGCTACCTGGACGCGGTGTGCCTCGACGACGTCGACGAGCACGCCAACGCCATGGGGTCGAAGGGCGCCGGTGAGATCGGGATCGTCGGGGCCGCGGCCGCGGTGACGAACGCCGTTCGTCACGCCACCGGGATCCGGGTCCGGAAGGTGCCGATCCACCTGGACGATCTGCTGCCCGACTGATCTGTGCTAGTGCACGTCCCACGCCTCCGCGAGGGAGGTGCGCAGATAACTCTTCATCGCCCGGAGCTTCTGGACGTCGGTGGCCTTCGGCGCGAGTCCGTCGAGGACGAGTTCCATGAATCGCCTCCGGTTGACGCCGAATCGCTCGAGCAGTTCCGCTGCGCCGGCCCCACCGAACGGCGCCCATTGGATCGCGAAGCTGATCATCCACCGCGCATCCGAGCTGACGGAGTGCATCTGCTCGAGCAGATCGCACCGACGCAGCGCAAGACGCAGCCATTCGGTGCCGAACGCTTCCTCCGGTTCGTCCGCGGTCTGGGTTTCCACGAGACTCACCGCTGCCGGGCTGCGCGGACCGAGAACACGGGCAACTGCTCCGCCGTCGACGCCGGCCGGAACTCCACGCGAACCGGGCAGTCGGAGGGCGCCGGGACCTCTCCGTCGATCCAGGTGTACACCCACGGGCCCTCGTCGAGTTCGACGATCGCGATCGTGCAGGGCACGAGGCCCCGGTCGATGCCGGTCGCTTCGCGGTGCACCACCTTCGACGACACGATCGACCCGATGCCGCAGGACGGGACCCGCTCGAGTTCCGAACCCTGGCACGAGGAACACGTCGCCATCAGTGGGGCGAGCAGTGTCGTGCAGTTCAGGCACCGTTGGATCATCAACTCACATTTTTGGGCGAGTTCCTGCAGGCGGGTGACGCCGCCCGCGGTCACGACCCCACCTCCGCGGCGACCGGGGACCCCATTCGGGGGTCGGGCTTTCGGTGGATTCGGGGTTCAGTGGACATCGGGGGCCTCGGTCTGGAGCCGGATGGGGGGACGCGTATGAGCATCCCGCTCGCAGCGCAGAAGTACAGCGGCTGAACGACCCGGGGACATACCTGTTTCGCCCGGGCAGGTGCCCGGTCAGGGGTGCGGGTCCTGCGCGTGTTCGACGATCCATGCCGCGATCTGGGTGCGCGAGTTGAAGCCCAGTTTCGCGAGAATGTGCTCGACGTGCCCCTGCGCGGTGCGCTGCGAGATCACCAGACGGGCGGCGATCGCCTTGTTGGTCAACCCGTCGGCGACGAGTTCGGCGACCTGCCATTCGCGTCGGGTCAGGTTCGTCGTGCCGTTCGAGGCCGCCACCGTGTCGGGACGCCGCTCGTCGAGCGCGTACGCGACGGCGTCGTCGAAGGACGTGTGCATGCCGTGGTCGAACGCGGTGTCGAACGCGCGGTCCCCGATCACGGCGCGCGCCTGCTGCTCGCATTCCGCGTGGTGGACGAGCAGGTTGGGGTAGACGGTGCTCGGGTTGCCGACGGCTTGCGCGAGCGCCTCCGCGGCGCCCATCAGTTCGGCGGCGTGCTGCGGCCGGTCGGAGCCGACGGCGATCCAGGCCAGCACCTCGAGTGCGCCGCAGGCGCTGATCTGGTCGTCGACCAGGTGGGACAGCCGCAGTCCCTGCTTCACGTAGTCGTCGGCGAGTGCGAGGTGCCCGCGTTGCCACGCCGCCATACCCGCTGCCCACAGCGACCAGCCGCGGTAGACGGACTCGCCGTGGGCCTCGGTGAGCGCGAAGATCTCGGATCCGCACATCTTCGCCACGGCCCCGTCGCCCTGCATGCCGCTGACCAGTGCCAACCCGAGCAGCCCCCACGTCAATTGGAGCAGGTTTCCCTTGTCGCGAAACTCGGCGAGCGCCTCTTCGAAGCACACCCGCGCGCGCGGAAGGTCCCCGGCGAACATGGCGCAGCACCCGGCTGCATGGATCACCAGGGCACGCATCAGCGTGTCACCGTGTCGATCCGCGAGTACGGCGCCCTCGTCGACCAGCGCCTTCGCGGCCTCGCGGTCGCCGTGCATCCCGGCGAGCACGCTGTCGACGTACAGTGCCTCGATTCGCTCCCGGGTCGCGCCGCCCTCGTGCCTGCCCAGGAGCTGGCCGAGCCAGCGGCGCCCTTCCCGGAGCAACCCCCGCGCACGCCAGTACGGGTACAGCGCTGCGGCGATCCGCAGCCCCGACCCGGCCTCCCCGGGCTCGATCAGACAGAAGTGGAGCGCTGCGCGCACGTTCAGCTTCTCCGCATCGAGCCGGTTGATCCACATCACCTGCCGGGGTCCGATCCACTCGGCTTCGCACTGCACGACCAACTGCTCGTACCAGTCGCGATGCCGTCGTCGCAGCGTCACATACTCGCCGGTCTCCTGCAGCTTCTCGCGGCCGTAGTCCCGCACCGTCTCGAGCAGGTGGTACCGCACCGCCGGCCCCGACTCCTCCCGGATCAGGATCGACTTGTCGATCAAGGACGCCACCACGTCGAGGACGTTCTCCACCGGCAGGTCGCCGGCGCAGATTCCCTCTACCGCGTCCAGTTCGAAGCCGCCCGCGAACACCGACAGCCTCGCCCACAGCTCCCGTTCCTCGTCGGTGCACAGCTCGTGACTCCAGTCGACGCACAAGCGCAGGGTCTGCTGCCGGCTCGGCGCCCCGCGCGACCCGACCGTCAGCAACCGGTAGCGGTCGGTCAACCGGTGGAGGATCTGTTCGGCGGACATCACCCGCAGCCGCACCGCCGCCAACTCGATCGCCAACGGCAATCCGTCCAGCTGCCGGCAGATCCGGGCGACGGCCACATGGTTGTCCTCGGTGAGTTCGAACTCGGGTACCGCGGTGGCCGCCCGCTCGACGAACAGCGTCACCGCCTCGTACTGCGGCAAGCCCTGCAGTGACGTCCGGTCCGGTTCCGGCACCGTCAACGGCGGCACCCTCAGTACCGCCTCGCCGCCGATGCCCAACGGTTCGCGGCTCGTCGTGAGGATCCGCAACTCGGGGCAACTCCGCAACAACGTCTCCGACAACGCGGCGGCCGCGGCGACCACGTGCTCGCAGTTGTCGAGCACCAACAGCAGTTGCCGGGAGGCAAGGTACTCGGTCAACAGCACCTCCGGATTCCCGGTGCGCTGCTCGCGAAGTCGCAGTGCCGCCGACACGGCGTCGACGATGGCCGTGTCGTCGTCCAACTCCCCCAGCTCGACCAGCCACACGCCGTCGTCGAATGCGCGACTTGCGTCGGCCGCCACCCGCAACGCCAGCCGTGTCTTCCCCACACCGCCGATCCCGGCGAGTGTCACCAGACGCGCCACGGACAGCAGGCGTCGCGCCTCGGTCACCTCACGGCGACGGCCGACGAAACTCGTCAATTCGTGGGGCAGGTTACCCACGGTGCCCTTGACTGCCGGCGGCATCACACCGTCACTCTCGACTCATGACCCCCTGCGCACACGGTACTCCCGGTGCGCGGCGGGAACGACGCTTTCGGCTGCGGGTCCGCGAGTTTCGGTGTCGCAGGTCTCGAGGGTCGCAAGTCTCGAGGGTCCGGGACGGGTCACCGTGTCCAGCGGGTGGGTGCCCAGCGACCGGTGTAGGAGCGGATGCGGTTCGCGCGGTGGGGCGGCCGCCGGGTGCCGGTCTCGGTCAGGCTGTGCGGGATCATGGCGATCCTGGCGCCGTCGACCACGTAGGCGGCTCCGGTGACGAACATTCCGGCCGGCGCGGTCAGGTACGACGCGACGGCGGCGACTTCCCCATCGTCGCGGCCGGGACATGCGAAGTCCGGTTCGGCTGCGGGTACCACGACCGAGTTGACGGTGATCGAATACCGCGCCAACTCGGCGGCGAGCAGACCGGTGAGCCCGCCGAGTCCGGAGGACGCGGTGGTGATGTTGACGATCCGGCCGCCCCCACCGCTCGCGATCATGTAGCGCACGGCGCGTTGGATGCACTCGACGGCAGTACTCCCGGGGCAGCTGACGAGAACACCGATTCCACCCAGTTCGCGGGCGAACTCGTCGACGGCGGCGGCGGAGTCGGGCAGGTCCGCCAGATCCATGCGCTGCACGGCCGCGCGGACCGATCTGGTCCGGACGTCGGCGGCAGTGGATTCGGCGCTGTCCCGGTCCGCGGCGTAGGCGAGGCCGACGTCGAAGCCGTCGTCCGCGAGGGCCAGTGCAACGGCCCGGCCCATCGGCGAGTCCGATCCCGTCACGACTGCGGTGCGTGTGCTGGGGTGCATGTAGTCGGAATACCCCCTGGTAGATCTGCTCAAACGCTCAACTTTCGGACTGTGTACGGGCAGAACACAATCCGGCGGCGCACCGATCAGCAGTTGGACGGCGCCGGATCGCCCCGGAACCGGGCGTCGAGATAGTCCAGGGCGGTCGGCAGTCCCAGCACGGCGGTCGTCAGGTGATCGGGACTCGGGAAGAGGTCGGACTGCACCTTCGCGCCGGCCGCGCAGTACCGGGCGATGGTCGCCTCGATCGAATCGACCGGGATGAGGACGTCTGTCGGGCTGTGCCATTCGAAGATCGGTGCCGTCGGCACGCCCGGATACAGCTCGACGCTGTTCTCGTTCAGCACCTCCCAGGCCTGCGGGCTGCTCATGAGGTCGGTGGTCTTCGCGACCTCCGTCGCACTGTGGCCGGCGCCGGCGGCGAGGATGCCGTTGGTGCACGCGTTGGCCATTTCGTTACGCATCTCCAGGCCGCGGTCGTTGAGCTGCTCGCTGATCGGAAGCCGGTCCGGGTATTCGCGTTCGAGGCCGAGCGCCGCCGCCATCGCGAGACCGAACGCGGGGTGCGGTTGCATTCCGAGACCGTTGGCCATCTTGCCGATGTTCATCGGCACCCCGCCCTCGGCGACACCGACGATGTTCAGTTCCGGCGCGTACGTCGGCGCGAGGGCCGCGGCCCAGGCCGACGCCATCCCACCGCCGGAGTACCCGGCCAGCGCGACGGGGCTCTCCGCCACGTTCAGTTCCGGTACCCGCTGGACGGCGCGGATGCCGTCGAGGGTGATGGTTCCCCCGAGTCTCGCGGCGCCGTAAGCGCTGTTCGGGCCGAGGTGGTCGGGCAGCGCGACCGTCCAGCCCTTCTGCAGTGCGAGGTTCAGTGCGGGCGCCTCCTTGATCTGGAGGTCGGGGTCGTTCGAATACAGGGTCCGCGACGGTGCGCACCGCGGTCCGAGTGCGTTGATGATGTGCTGATAGGACAGCAGCGGACCGTTCGCGACCCGGTTGCGGGGTACCAGCACCGTGGTCACCGACGAGATCGGGTGGTCCTCCGAATTGGTGGTGCGGTATTTCACCTGCCACACATCGGTGTCGGGGAAGGCGAGCAGCGGAGGCATCGGACGGGTCGCGATCGGCTCGCCGTCCGCGACGGCGCTCAGATTCTGCGGCTGGATGTAGAACGGTTCGGTCTCGGACGCCGGATAGATCGGGGCGGCGGCCGCGACACCCGCGTTCGCGACCGCGGTACAGGCGAATAATGCGGCACATATGGCACTCGCGGAGAGGCTCGTGATCCGAGAGCGCTTCATGCCGCCTCCTAGGTTGCGTAGATCGATTGTTACCGAGTTCGCAGGAGATATCGGGATTCGGGCCCGCCCGTTACGGCAATGAAATGCAAGGCGGGCCCTCCGCAACCAAAGGGGGGTCAGTGCGTCCGCAGATAATCCTCCAGAACCGGCCCCACCACGGCCAGGACCTCGGGTTCGATCATCTGGTTGTGTTCGCATTCGATCTTGACTTCCCGGATGTCTCCGGTGACGGAACTCCGCCATTCCTCGGGCGAATGCTCGTCCGCGGACGCCGATCCGGCCGCGGTGAAGAACAGCAGATCGCCGTCGAACACCTGGGGCCGGAAGTTGTTCATGATCCGCGAGGAGTTCGTGAATCCGGCACTGATCCGCTCGAGGTGCTTCGGGGTCAGTCCGGTCTTCTGCCCGAACGCGTCGTCCAGCAACTCCACGGCCCGCTCGTAGGTGAGTTCCTCGCCGGAGGACTCCAGGTCGAGTCCCAGACCGTGGAGCAACTCGGACACCGTGAGGGTGTCGGGGCCCTGGTCGGCCCCGTTCGTCACGTAGCTGTCCATGACGGCCAGCGTCGCCACGGTCTCGCCCTCCCGCCGCAGCTCGACGGCCATGGCGTGCGCGATGACGCCGCCGAGCGACCAGCCCAGCAGGTGGTACGGCCCGTGGCTCTGCACCTTGCGCATCTCCAGCACGTACTGGTGCGCGAGCTGCTCGATCGAGTCGAACGTCGGGCCGCCGCTGATGATCGGCAACTGCAGGCCGAACGCCGGACGGTCCTGCGAGAGGTGCTGCAGCAGTCCCGCGTACCCCCACGACAGGCCGATCCCGGGATGGATGCAGAACAGCGGCGGCTTCTCTCCCGTCGGACGCAGGGGGATGACCGTGCCGAGCGCCTCGTCGACCGGCGACCCGGCCTGGTCCTCCGCCTCCACCCGCAGAGCCAGCCCCGCGGGCGTCGGGTCCAGGAACATCGACTGCAACGGAATCTGCCGTCCGAGCCGGTCCTGCAGCACGGTGATCACCCGGGTGGCGACGATCGAATTGCCGCCGAGGTCGAAGAAGCTGTCGGCGGTGCCGACCCGGTCGACCCCGAGCACCTCGGCGAAGGCCTCGACGATGATCCGTTCGGTCGCCGTCGTCGGAGCCCGGAACGCGGCACCGGTGGTGCCGAACTCGGGCGCCGGCAACGCCTTGCGGTCGAGTTTGCCGACCGGGGTCATCGGGATCTGATCGAGGATCACCACCGCGGACGGCACCATGTGGGCGGGCAGGCGGTCCGACGCGTGGGTACGCAACTCCGCCGGCTCGAGATCGTGCCCGTCGGCTGCCCGCACGTACGACGCGAGGAGCGTGTCGCCGGACGGCCCGGTGTGTCCGATGGTGGCAGCGAACGCGACCGCGGGGTGGCGGGCGAGGACGGCGTCGATCTCACCGAGCTCGATGCGGAACCCGCGGACCTTCACCTGGAAGTCGGTGCGGCCGATGTACTCGATGGTGTGGTCGCCGCGCCAGCGCACGACGTCCCCGGTGCGGTACATGCGGCGGCCGGGCTCCCCGTACGGGCAGGCGACGAACCGTTCCGATGTGAGGGCCGACCGATTGTGGTACCCGCGTGCCAGTCCCGGTCCGGTGATGTACAGCTCGCCGGGCACACCGGCCGGGACGGGCTGCAGACGCTCGTCGAGGACCAGCGAACCGAACCCCAGCGCGGGTGCGCCGATGTTCACGACCCCACCCGGACGCATCGGCGCGCTGACGCTCGCCTGGATGGTCGTCTCGGTGGGCCCGTACCCGTTGTGCATGTTGCGGTGCTTGCCCCAGATCTCCACCAGTTCCGGCGGGCAGGCCTCGCCGGCCACCGCGAGCACCCGGAGCGATTCGAGCCCCACATCCTCGATCGACGACAGCGCGGTGGGCGTGATGAACGCGTGCGTGACGGCGTTGCGGCGGAACAGGTCCGCCAACTCGGCGCCGCCGAAGACGGTGGGCGGCACGATCACGACCCGGGCCGACGCGCCGAACGCCATCATCAGCTCGAAGATCGACGCATCGAAGCTCGGGGACGCGAGGTGCGAGACCCGGGAGTCGTGCGTGACCTGGAACCGTTCGTGCTCCTCCGCGGTGAGGTTGGCCATACCGCGGTGGGTGACGATGACACCCTTCGGTTTTCCGGTAGATCCGGACGTGTAGATCAGGTACGCCGGATGCGCGAGGTGGAGCGGGGTGGTGCGGTCGGCGTCGGTGACCGGAGCCGAGGACACTCCGGCGACCTGCTCGGCGAACGCGTCGTCGTCGAGCACCAGCCACGGCACCGTGTCGGGCAGGTTGTCGCGGCGATCGGCGACGGTCAGACCGACTGAGGCCCGGCAGTCGGTGAGCATGTAGTCGATGCGGTCCCGCGGGTAGGTGGGGTCGACGGGCACGAACGCGGCGCCTGACTTGGCCACCGACCAGATCGACACCACTTCCTCGATGGACCGCGGCATTCCTATGGCCACGAACGTTTCCGGACCGACGCCCTGCGCGCACAGGACCCGTGCCAGCCGGTTGGACCACTCGTCGAGTTCGCGGTAGGTGACCTGCCGGTCCTCGAACGACAGGGCCACCGAGTCGGGGTCGAGGGCGGCGGCCGCCGTCAGCAGGTCCGGCCACACCTCGGGGCGCACGTCGGGCTTGCCGCGGGCGGGGACCATCTCCTCGATCTCCGCGTCGTCGAGCAGCGGAAGGGTGCCGATCGGCCGGTTCGGGTCGGCGGTGACGGCCGCGAGGATCCGGACGAAGCGGTCCGCGATCGAGCGTGCCGTGTCGGGGTCGAAGAGGGAGACCGCGAAGTCGAGTCCGCCGGCGACGCCCGCGGGCGCGCCGTCCTCGTCGAACCGCTCGGCCAGGATCACCTCGAGATCTTCCTTCACCACCTTGGTTTCGAGGTCCACGTTCTCGACCCGCAGGTCCGGCAGTTCCAGCGTCGGGTTCTCGTTGTTCTGGAATTCGAGGGCCACCTGGAACAGCGGTGAGTACGACGTGGACCGGGTCGGGTTGAGCTCCTCGACGAGCCGCTCGAACGGCAGGTCCGAGTGCTGGAACGCGGCCAGGTCGGTTTCCCGGATCCGCTGTACCAGTTCGGTGAACGTCATGGCCGGATCGATCCGGTTCCGCAGGACCAGTGTGTTGACGAACATCCCGACCATGTCGTCGAGTGCGGCTTCACCGCGCCCGGCGACGGGGGTGCCGATGACCACGTCGTCGGTGCTGCCGAGCCGCGCGAGCAGCACGGCCAGCGCGGCATGGACGGCCATGAACATGGTGGCGTTGTTGGACCGGGCCAGCGCCGTCAGCCTCTGGTGGAGGTCGGCGTCGATCGCGAACTCGACCCGATCGCCCTCGAACGTCTGCTGGATCGGGCGGGGCCGGTCGGTCGGCAACTGGATGACGTCCGGCAACCCGGCCAGCGTCTCCGACCAGAACCGCAACTGCCGGTTGATCATCGACTCGGGGTCGTTCTCCGAGCCGAGACCGGCGTGCTGCCACAGCGTGTAGTCCGCGTACTGGACGTCCAGCGGCTCCCACTGCGGGCCGTCGCCGCCGAGCCGGGACGTGTAGGCCACCATCACGTCGCGGGCGAGCGGCGCCAGGGAGAACCCGTCCGCGCTGATGTGGTGCACCACGATCGTCAGCACGTGCTGGTCGGGTGCGATCCGGAACAGGGCCGCCCGGACCGGGACGTCGGTGCTGACGTCGAATCCGCGCGACACCAGTTCCATGATGTGCCGCGGCAGGTCGTCCGCCGACGCCGGGACGGTGTCGACGTCCGGTTGCGCGTCGGCGGCGGCCAGGATCCGCTGGGTCGGTTCGTTGTCGACCGTCGGGAAGACGGTGCGCAGCGTTTCGTGGCGTTCGAGGACGTCGGCCATGGCCAGCCGCAGGGCGGCCTCGTCCAGCGTTCCGGTCAGCCGGACAGCCAACGGAATGTTGTAGGCGGGTGAGGACGTGTCGAACTGGTTGAGGAACCACATCCGCTTCTGCGCCAGCGACAGTGGGATCCGGTCGGGGCGTTCGACCGGTGCGAGCGCGGGGCGGGCGCCGCCGCTGACGCTGTCGCCGACGCGTTCGGCCAGCGACCGCACGTCGGGGGCCTCGAACAGGGCGCGCACACCGATGTCGGTGTCGAGCGCGTCCCGCAACCGTGCCGTGACGCGGGTGGCGACCAGTGAGTTTCCGCCGAGATCGAAGAAGTTGTCGTCGATGCCGATCCGTTCGATCCCGAGGACGTCCGCGAAGATCTCGACGATCTTGCGTTCGAGTTCGTTGGTCGGCGGCTGGAACTCGGTGGTGCTGACGTGGAACTCGGGCGCGGGCAGCGCAGACCGGTCCAGTTTGCCCACCGGGGTCAACGGGATCTCGTCGAGGAACATGATGCTCGTGGGCACCATGTGCGCGGGGAGCCGGGTCGACAGGTACGCGGTCAGCTCTGCGGGGTCGACGCCACCGGCCGTGTTGGGCAGCAGGTAGGTCGCCAGCACCGTATCGCCGGACGGTCCGGGAACACCGAGGGTCGCAGCGAAGCTGACCCCGGGGAACGTGGCGATCTCGTTGTCGATCTCGCCGAGTTCGATGCGGAACCCGCGGATCTTCACCTGGAAGTCGCTGCGGCCCACGTACTCGACGGTGTGATCGGCGCGCCACCGGACGATGTCGCCGGTGCGGTACATCCGCTCCCCCGCCTCCCCGAACGGGTTGGCGACGAACCGCTGACTGCTCAGCTCAGGACGGCGATGGTAACCGCGGGCCAGACCTGCGCCGGTGATGTACAGCTCGCCGGGAACACCGACGGGTACCGGCTGGAGTCGTGTATCGAGCACGAGTTCGCCGACTCCGCGGATCGGGCCGCCGAGGGTGATGGGGTCGCCGACCGTCATCGGGTCGCTGATGTTGGCCATCACCGTGGTCTCGGTGGGACCGTACGCGTTGGACAGTTGCCGGCCGGGTGCCCAGCGGGTCACCAGCTCCGGTGGGCAGGCCTCGCCGCCGAACACGACGTGCTGGAACTCGTCGAGGCCCTCCGGGTCGACGGTGGACAGCGCAGCGGTGGTCACGAAGGCGTGGGTGACGTGTTCCGAACGGATCAGTTCGGCCAGTTCCGCGCCGCCGTACACGGTGGGCGGCGCGATCACCATCGTGGCGCCGACCCCGAACGCCTGCAGGTACTCGAACACCGACCCGTCGAAGCTGGGCGTCGAGAAGTGCAGGGTCCGGGACGTCTGCGCGGCCGCGAACCGCTGCCGCTGGTCTTCGGCGAAGTTGTCGAGGCCCTCGTGGGTGACCACGACGCCCTTCGGCTTGCCCGTCGAACCCGACGTGTAGACGATGTAGGCCGCGTTGTCGAGGCTTATCGGCGAACGGCGATCCGAATCAGCCACCGGCAGAGCCGGTTTCGCCTGGCACGCCTTCTCGAACTTGGGAGAGTCGAGCTGCAGCCACGGCACCGAGTCGGGCAGCGCCTTCTCGTACGCGGCCATCGTCAGTCCGATGGTGGCACCCGAGTCGGTGAGCATGTGCTCGATGCGGTCCATCGGGTAGTTCGGATCCACGGGAACGAACGCGGCGCCCGTCTTGGCCACGGCCCACACCGCGAGGACCGACTCGATCGACCGGGGAATGCCGAGCGCCACGAACGTCTCCGGGCCGGCGCCCCGGGAGATGAGGACCCGGGCGAGCTGGTTGGACCGCTCGTTGAGTTCCCGGTAGGAGACGTTGCGGCCCTCGAACGTCAGTGCCGTACGGTTCGGATCCAGCGCGGCGGCGTCCTCGAAGATCTGCGGCAGTGTGCGGACGGAGAACCCGGGGCGGCCGCGCACCGGAGCGAACTCGGCGAGTTCGGCCTCGGTGAGCAGTTGCATGTGTGCCAGCGGAATCTCGGGCCGGTCGGCGAGGGCGTCGAGCACCCGCTGCAGCCGATCCGCGATCTCGTCGACCGCGCTCACCTCGAGGACCTCGGGGAGGTATTCGAACTTGAAGTTCAGCCGGGCGTCACCGGACGCAACGACGGCGAGAGGGTAGTGCGCGGAGTCCTTGCCGTCGATGCCGGTGACGAACATGCCGGCGATGTCGGTCTGTTCCGTCAGCCCCGCCTCGTCCACCGGGTACGACTCGAAGACGGTCAGCGTGTCGAAGGCGGCGCCGCCGCCGACCGCCGACTGGATGTCGGTCAGGCCGACGTAGTGGTGATCGAGCAACGTGGCCTGCTCGCCCTGTACCCGCTCGAGCAACTCGCCCAGCGTCTCCCACGGGTCGAGGGTCACCCGCACCGGCAGGGTGTTGATGAACAGACCCACCATCGACTCGATCCCCGCGATCTGCGGGGGCCGGCCCGACACCGTTCCACCGAAGACCACGTCGGAGCGACCGACCAAGCCGCCCAGCACGATTCCCCACGCCGCCTGGACGACGGTGTTGAGGGTGAGACCACGTTCCCGGGTCAGGTCCCGCAGCCGGGTGGTCTGTTCCTCGGACAGGGTGAAGGAGGTTTCCTCCGCGACGGCGGAGTGCGCCTCGCCCCGCTCCAGCGGGGCCAGCAGGGTCGGCTCCTCGACGCCGTCGAGCGCGGTGCGCCAAGCCTCGAGGGAGTCGGTGGTGTCGTGGCGCTTCATCCACGACAGGTAGTCGCGGTAGGAGTGCACCCGGGGCAGCAGGCTGCCGTCGGCATCGATCGCGTAGAGCGTCAGCAGGTCGCGGATGACCAGCGGAGTCGACCAGCCGTCGAGCAGGATGTGATGGTTGGTCAGGATCAGCCGGTAGTCCTGTTCGGTGAGCCGGACCAGGGCGAGACGCAGCAGCGGCGCGTTCGCCATGTCGAACTTCACGGACCGGTCCCGCGCCATGATGCTGTCGTACTCGCGGGCGGTCGATTCGGCGTCGAGGCCGGAGAGGTCGAACTCCGACCACCGCAGTTCGACGTGCTGCTGGATGATCTGGGCGGAGGCGCCCGCACTGTCGTGGACGAAGGCGGCCCGCAGGTTCGGGTGCCGGTCCAGCAGCGCCTGCCCGGCCCGGCGGAACCGGTCCGGGTTCACGGCGCCGCGCAGTTTCAGCGCCAGCTGCACCAGGTACGGGTCGACGGACGCGTCGGAGAACTGGGCATGGAACAGCAGCCCCGACTGCAGCGGGGACAGCGACCAGATGTCCGTCAGCGCCGGGAATCGGGCCTCCAGCCGGTCGATCGCGTCCTGGTCGAGGGTGACCAGGTCCAGGTCGGACGGGGTGACGCCGCCGGCGTCGGGCCGAGCGACGTGGGTGGTCAGCGCGGTGAGCGCCTGCACCCACAGCTCGGCGAGCGTGCGCACCTCGGACTCGGTGAGGACCCCGGTCGGGAACGCCCACGTGGCCCGCAACCGGTTGCCGTCGACTCCGGTGCCGGTGACGGCGTTGATGTCGAGCGCCGACGCCACCGGGATGTCGGACGCGGGGATGTCGTCGAGTTTGGTGTCCGTCACCGGAACCCAGGCGTGACCGTGGACGTCGGTGGACGTCGCGCCGCCCAGCCGGCCCAGGTAATTGAACGTGACCTGCGGTTTCGCCAGCGCCCGCAGCTGATCGGCACTGTCGGGGTCCAAATAGCGGAGCATGCCGTAGCCGATGCCGTGATCGGGGATGGCGAGCAGTTGTTCCTTGATCGCCTTGATCGCGGCACCGGCGGCCGCACCACCGGCGAACGCGTCGTCGAGGTCGACGCCGGACAGGTCCAGGCGTACCGGGAACATGGCCGTGAACCAGCCGACGGTGCGGCCCAGATCGGCGCCCGGCAGCACCTGGTCCTCGCGGCCGTGACCCTCGAGGCTGACCAGCGACTCGCGGGTGAAGTTTCCGTGGCCGCGCCGCCACTGCGCCAGCGCCAGGGCCAGCGCGGTGAGCAGGCCGTCGTTGACGCCGCCGTGGAACGCCTCGGGAACCCGGGTCAGCAGCGCCTCGGTGACGTCGGCGGGCACCTCCACGGTGACCTTCTCGACCGTGCCCGCCACGTCGATCTCGGCGTCGAGGGGACGCGATCCGATGAGCGGGTCGTCGGCCTCGAGCACTCGCCGCCACAGTTCGATCTCGTTACCCCGTGCGCGGGTCGCGTCGACGAGTCCGTGCGACCAGCGCCGCATCGACGTGCCGACCGGCTCGAGTGCCGGTTCCTGACCGGCGGAGACCTGCGCCCAGGCGGTCGCCAGGTCGGGGACCAGGATCCGCCACGACACACCGTCGACCACCAGGTGATGGGCCACGACCAGCAGCCGGCCGCCCTCGGCGCCGGCGTCGAACCACACCATCTGCACCATCACCCCGGCCTCGGGGTCCAGTCTTCCTGCGGCCGCATCGAGTTCGCGCGTGGCGATCTCCGCGAACGCGGCCCCCACCACCGACGGAACCTCGACACGGTGCAGCACGTCGTCCACGTCGACCGCTCCCGATGCCTGCACCTCGATCCGCCACTGCGGTGCGGCACCGAGCAGACGCGCCCGCAGCATGTCGTGGCGATCGACGACGGCCGCGATCGTGCGCTTCAGCAGTGTCTCGTCGGCCGCCGCGGGCAGGGAGAGCAGCGCGGTCTGCGTGTAGCGGCGGAAGTCGCCGCCGCGTTCGAGCAGCCACGCGGTGATCGGGGTGACCGGCATCTCGCCGATCCCGCCGCCCGGCAATTCTTCGAGCACCACCACGTCGGCGGCACCCGCCCACGATGCGGCCTCGGCGAGGGAGGCGACGGTCTTGGCCTCGAACACGTCCCGCGGGGTGAGCACCACACCCGCGGCCTTCGCGCGGGCCACCAACTGGATCGACATGATGCTGTCGCCGCCGAGCGCGAAGAACGAATCCTCCACACCCACCGAGTCGAGTCCGAGGACCTCCGCGAACAGTCCGGCGAGGACGGTTTCCATCTCCGTCGCCGGGGCGCGGCCCGCCGAGACCCGGGCCCCGAAGTCGGGCTCCGGCAGCGCGCGGCGGTCGAGTTTGCCGTTGCTCGTCAGCGGCAGGGCGTCGAGCACCACGAGGGTCGCGGGCACCATGTACGAGGTCAGCTGGGTGCCGACGAATTCGAGCGCCGAGGACACCTCGACGGTGGCGCCGGATTCCGGGACCACATAACCGATCAGCCGATGTCCGCCGTGCCCGTCGTCGCGGGTGAGGACGACGGCCTGGGCGATGCCGCGGTACCGGAGCAGCGCGGATTCGATCTCGCCGAGTTCGATACGGAAGCCGCGGATCTTCACCTGGAAGTCGCTGCGGCCCAGGTACTCCAGCTGACCTTCGGTGTTCCACCGGGCGAGGTCACCCGTGCGGTACATCCGTACGCCGGGGCGGAGCGGGTCGGCCACGAATCGCGTGGAGCTGAGGGCGGCCCGGCCCAGATAGCCGCGGGTCACCTGGGCACCCGAGACGTACATCTCCCCGATCGTTCCCGGGGGCACCGGGTGCAGGCGGCGGTCCAGGACGTGCACGTGCAGGCCGGCGATTCCGCGGCCGATCACACTGGCCGACGCGGACTCCGCGAATTCGCGGTCGAGCGCCAGGTAGCTGACGTGGACCGTGGTCTCGGTGATGCCGTACATGTTCACCAGGGTCGGGGCGGAGTCGTCGTGCCGTGAGTACCAGCGGCCGAGCTGACCGAGGTCGAGCGCCTCACCGCCGAAGATCACGTACCGCAACGCCAGTGCCGCGGCGTTCACGTCGATCTCCGAGACGATGCGGTCGGTCTCGGCGAGTTGGTAGAACGCCGTCGGGGTCTGGTTGAGAACGGTGACCTGCTCGTTGCGGAGCAGTTCGTGGAACATCTCCGGCGACCGCGCCGTGTAGAAGTCGACGACGACGAGTCGCCCGCCGTACAGCAGCGGTCCCCACAGTTCCCACACGGAGAAGTCGAACGCATACGAGTGGAACATCGTCCACACGTCGTTCTCGTCGAACCCGTAGAGCGGCTGGGTGTTCGCGAACAGCGTCAGCACGTTCCGGTGCGAGACGACCACGCCCTTGGGGCGGCCCGTCGAGCCGGAGGTGTAGATGACGTAGGCCACCGACGACGCGTCGAGCGGGGCCACCCGGTCCGCGTCGGTGATCGGCGCCGGCGACTGCTGCGCGAGGTCCGCGGTGGTCTCCGGATCGTCGAGGAGCACCGCCGGTGTCTCCGAATCGGGCAGCGCGGAGACGTCCCCGGTGGTGGTGATGACGCAGTTCGGTGCCGCGTCCTCGAACACGAACGCCAGCCGGTCCGCCGGGTAGGTGATGTCGACGGGCAGGTAGCCGCCGCCGGACTTGATCACCGCGAGCAGGGCGATGATCAGGTCGCAGGTGCGTGGGAGTGCCACGGCCACCAGCGTTTCCGGGCCCACTCCCTGGGAGATGAGCAGGCGGGCCAGCCGGTTCGACCGGGCGTCGAGTTCGGCGTACGTCAGTGCCACGTCCTCCGACGTCACCGCGGTGTCGTCCGGGAACCGGGCGACACTCTGCGCGAACCGGTCCGCGAGGGTGTCGGTTCCGGCGTCGACACCGGCAGTGTTCCATTCGGTTGCCATCGCCGACCGCTCGGCGGCATCGGTGATCACGATGTCACCGACCGGAGCTTGCGGGTCGGTGGTGACCGCGCCGAGGATCCGCAGGAACCGGTCGGCGAACGTGCGGACGGTGCCGGCGTCGAACAGATCGGTGGCGAAGATGAACGAGGCGGTGATACCCGACGCCACCCCGTCCGCGTCGAATCCTTCCTCGACGCTGAGCTGCAGGTCGAACTTGGCGACCTCGAGGTCGAAATCGACGGCGGCCGCCGTGAGTTCCGGAAGCTCGAGCCGCGGAGTCTCGTTGTTCCGGAACTCGAGCAGCGCCTGGAACAGCGGCGAGTGCGCGGTGGAACGCTCCGGTGCGAGGACGTCGACGAGCCGCTCGAACGGCAGATCCGAATGGTGGAACGCGGCGAGGTCGGTGGCCCGCACCTGATCGATCAGGGCGCCGAAACCCTCCGCGGGATCCACGACGCTCCGCAGCACGAGGGTGTTGACGAACATGCCGACCATGTCGTCGAGGGCGGCGTCACCGCGGCCGGCGATCGGGGTGCCGACGGCGATGTCCTCGGTGGACGACAGCGCCGACAGCAGCACCGACAGGGCTGCGTGTACGGCCATGAACATGGTGGAGTTGTGCTTGCGCGCCAACGCCGCCAGTGCCCGGTGCACGTCGGCGGGAACCGTGAAGTCGACCTGCGCGCCGCGGAACGACTGCTGGACGGGCCGCGCCCGGTCGGCCGGCAGCTGCAGCAGTTCGGGCAGATCCGCCAGCTGATCCGTCCAGTACCGGAGCTGCTGGGAGATCAGCGATTCGCTGTCGCTCTCGCTGCCCAGCTGTTCGAGCTGCCAGAGCGTGTAGTCGGCGTACTGCACCGACAGCGGGTTCCACTGCGGGGCGCTGCCCGCGATGCGGGCGGCGTACGCGGTCATGACGTCCCGGGCGAGCGGGGTGAGCGAGAACCCGTCGGCGCAGATGTGGTGCACCACGATGACCAGCACGTGATCGTCGGGGGCGAGCGCGAACAGCGCGGACCGCATCGGCACGTCGGCCGTCACGTCGAAACCGGCGGTCGCGAGACCGGCGATGTGCTCCCGCAGTTCGTTTTCGGACACCTCGGCGATCTCGAGGTTCGGCGTCCACTGCCCGGGTGAGAGCACCACCTGGGTCGGTTCGCCGTCGTGGGACGGGAACACGGTCCGCAACGATTCGTGGCGGACGAAGACATCCGTCACCGCCGCGCGCAGCGACTCGACGTCAAGGTGTCCGGTCAGCCGCACGGCCAGGGGGATGTTGTAGGCCGCCGAGGACGTGTCGAACTGGTTGAGGAACCACATCCGCTTCTGCGCCAGCGACACCGGCACGTGGCCGGGCCGCGGCATCGGACCGAGCGGGAGCCGGACGTGGGCGCCGTCCTGGGCCGGGGCGAATGCCGTCGACTCGATCAGCCGGGCGAGGCCGTGGATCGTGGGAGCCTCGAACAGGGTGCGGACGCCGATGTCGGTGTCCAGTTCCGCGCTCAGGCGCGCGGCGACACGGGTGGCGATGAGCGAGTTTCCGCCGATGTCGAAGAAGTTGTCGTCGATGCCGACTCGTTCGATGCCGAGGACCGTGGTGATGACGTCGGCGATGGTGTGTTCGAGCACCGTCGACGGCGGCCGGAAGTCGTCCGACGTGGGGAGGAACTGCGGTTCGGGCAGTGCCGCCCGATCGAGCTTGCCGACCGGGGTGAGCGGGATCTCGTCGAGGATCATGATGCTCGACGGCACCATGTGCGCGGGCAGCAGGGTGCCCGCCCACTCCTTGAGTTCCGGCGGTTCGAGCGCCGAGCCCGCCTCCGGCAGCACGTAGGACACCAGGACGGTGTCGCCGGCGGGACCGGGCCGCCCGAGTGTGACGGCGAATGCGACGGCCGGGTGCCCGGCGAGTGCGCTGTCGATGTCGCCGAGTTCGATGCGGAAGCCGCGGATCTTCACCTGGAAGTCGGTGCGGCCCAGGTACTCCACCGTGTGGTCGGGCCGCCACCGGGCGAGGTCGCCGGTGCGGTACATCCGGTCGCCCGGATCGCCGTACGGGTTGGCGACGAAGCGCTCACTGGTCAGGCCGAGGCGCGCGTGGTAGCCGCGGGCCAGACCCTCACCGGAGATGTAGAGCTCGCCGGCGACCCCGACGGAGACCGGCTGCAGCCGGCCGTCGAGAATCACCTCGGAGACGCCCCGGACGGGGGCACCGATGGTGACCGTCTCCCCCGCCACGAGGTGGTCGCTGAGGTTGCTCATGATGGTGGTCTCGGTGGGCCCGTAGCCGTTGTACATCGTGCGGCCCGGTGCCCAGCGGGTCACCAGTTCCGGAGGGACGGCCTCGCCGCCCGCGACCACGTTCTGGAAGACGTCGAGGCCCTCGGGGTCCACGGACGCCAGCGCAGCGGGGGTGACGAACCCGTGGGTGACACCCTCGGACCGGATCAGGTCCGCGAGTTCCTCGCCGCCGTACACGGACGGCGGCACGATCACCATCGTCGCGCCCACGGCGAACACCAGCAGATACTCGAGGACCGAAGCGTCGAAGCTCGGCGACGAGAAGTGCAGGGCCCGTGACGACGAATCCGTCGCGTAGCGGGTGCGCTGCTCCTCGGCGAAGTTGTCGAGACCGCGGTGGCTGACCACCACACCCTTCGGCTTGCCGGTGGAGCCGGACGTGTAGATCACGTAGGCCGGATGCGCGAAGCGCAGGGGTGCGACGCGTTCGTCGTCGGTGACGGTGCCGGTCGGCATCGTCTGCGTGGCGGCGTCGGTCTCGGCCTCGTCGAGTGTGAGCCAGGTGATCGCGTCGGGGAGCCGACCGCGACCGGCCTCCAGGCGGAGACCGAACGTGCAGCCCGAATCCGTGATCATGTGCTCGACCCGGTCACGCGGGTAGTTCGGGTCGACGGGAACGAACGCCGCGCCCGTCTTGGTGATCGACCAGACGGCGAGGACCGATTCGATGGACCGGGAAATACCCAGGGCCACGATGTCTTCCGGGCCGACGCCGCGGTCGATGAGCAGGCGCGCAAGCTGGTTGGAACGTTCGTCGAGTTCCCGGTAGGACATCCGGCGGTCGCCGAACACGAGCGCCGTGGCGTCGCCCGCCGCGGCGGCGGTCTCGGTGAACATCTGCGGCAGTGTCCGCACCGAGTGGCCGGGCCGGCCGCGGGCCGGAACCAGTTCTGCTTCCTCTTCGTCGGTGAGCAGGCGCAGCTGCGCGAGTCTCATCCCGGGGTGTTCAGCGAGCGCGATCAGCGCGCGGATCATCCGGTCGCCGATCCGCTCGACACTCTCGCGGTCGAACAGCTCCTCGATGAATTCGAGCTTCAGCTGCAGATTCTCGTGCGCGGACGCGATCAGCGCGAGCGGGTAGTGGGCGGCGTTGGCACTGTCGTTCACGTCGAGGACGTGCATGCCGGCGATGTCGGTCTGCTCGGTCAGCCCTTCCCGATCGACAGGGTAGGACTCGAAGACGGTCAACGTGTCGAACCCGGCGCCGGCACCTGCCACCGACTGGATGTCGGTCATTCCCACGTAATGGTGATCGAGCAACGCAGCCTGCTCACCCTGCACCCGTTCGAGCAACTCCCCCAACGTTTCCCGGGGGTCGAGGGTCACCCGCACCGGCAGCGTGTTGATGAACAGACCCACCATCGACTCGATGCCCGCGATCTGCGGGGGCCGACCCGACACCGTCCCACCGAACACCACGTCGGAGCGACCGACCAAGCCGCCCAGCACGATTCCCCACGCGGTGCGGATCAGGGTGCTGAGGGTCAGCCCGTGCTCGCGTGCGAGCACACTGAGCTGATCGGTGCGGTCCACATCGAGTTCGACGATCAGTTCACTCGACTGTGTGTCGCTCTGGACGGACGCGTCGGCCGGCGCGAGGAGCGTCGGCTCCTCCACCCCGGCGAGGGCACGCTGCCACACACCCAGAGAGTCTTCGGTGCTGCGATGCGACATCCAGGTGAGGTAGTCGCGGTACGGGTGCACCCGCGGCAACGCCGAGGCATCACCCTCCGTGGCGTATAGGGTCAGGAGGTCGCGGATGAGCAGCGGCATCGACCAGCCGTCGAGCAGGATGTGGTGATTGGTGACGATCAGGCGCTGTGCGTCCCCACCGAGCTGGATCAGCATGAATCGCAGCAGCGGCGGAGTGGCCATGTCGAATCCGCGGCGCCGGTCGGCATCGACGAGCCGCGCGATCTCGGCTTCGCGAGCCTCCTCGCCCAGACCCGACAGGTCGATCTCCGTCCACGGCAGTTCCGCGTACCGGTGGATCGCCTGGACGGGGGTGCCGCCCTCGTCGTAGACGAACGACGCCCGCAGGTTCGCGTGCCGGTCGAGCAGCGCCTGCCCGGCCACCCGCAGTCGCGACGCCACGGCCCCGCTCAGTTCGAGCGTCATCTGCACGGTGTACGAGTCGATCGACTGGTCGGCCAGCAGTGCATGGAAGAGCAGTCCCGACTGCAGCGGCGACAGCGACCAGATGTCGGCCAGCGCCGGGAAGCGCGACTCGATGCGGTCGATGGCGTCCTGGTCCAGGGTCACCAGTTCGAGGTCGGACGGGGTCACACCGCCGGCGTCGGGGCGGGCCGCGTACGTCGTGAGCGCGGTCAGCGCCTGCACCCACAGTTCGGCGAGTTCGCGCACCTCGACGACGGTGAGAACACCGGCCGCATAGGCCCACGTGGCGCGGAGCTGGGGCCGGTCCTCCACCTCGGTGGTGACGGCGTTGACGTCGATGGCCGAGGTCACCGGGGTGTCGAGGTCCTGCGCGCGGTCCATGTCGACTTCACCGGTCGGCGTCCACCCCGCCCGGGTCGCCGCCTCCGACAGGTCGGCGGCGAAGCGTCCGAGGTAGTTGAAGCTGATCTGCGGCAGGGAGCGGGCCGCGAGCAGTGGTGCGGTGTCGGCATTGAGGTAGCGCAGCATGCCGTAACCCATGCCGTGGTCCGGGATCGCGAGCAACTGTTCCTTGATCGCCTTGATCGCGGAGCCGGCGCCCTTGCCGCCGTCGAAGGCGTCGTCGAGGTCGATGCCCGACAGGTCGAGACGCACCGGGAACATGGCCGTGAACCAGCCGACCGTGCGGCCCAGATCGGCGCCGGGCACGACCTGGTCTTCGCGGCCGTGGCCCTCTAGGCTGACCAGCGTCCCGTCGACGGGCCTGCCGTGCAGGGTGTGGCCGCGGGTGCGCCGCCACTGGGTGACCGCCATCGCCAGCGCGGTGAGCAGTCCGTCGTTCACGCTGCCGTGAATCGCCTCCGGCAGGGCGGTGAGGACAGCCTCGCTCACCTCGGCGGGGAGTTGCACGGTGACGCGTCCGACCGTGGCGTTGACGTCGACGTCGGGGTCGAGCGGGCGACTGCCGACCAGCGGGTCTTCGCAGTCGAGGATGCGTTGCCACAGGTCGAGTTCGCCTGCCCGGTTCGTCGCCTCGTCGACCAGTCCGTGCGCCCACCGGCGCATGGAGGTGCCGACCTGTTCGAGGACCGGCTCCTGACCCGCGGAGATCTGCGCCCACGCGGTCGCGAGGTCGGGCACGAGGATGCGCCACGACACACCGTCGACGACGAGGTGGTGCGCCACCACCAGCAGGCGGCCGCCGGCCTCCCCGGCGTCGAACCAGACCACCTGCACCATCACGCCGGCGGCGGGATCGAGCCGGTCCAGCGCGGCGTCGAGGTCCGCGATGACGGCAGCCGCGAACGCGGGGGTTCCCGGGGCCGCGGACACTGCGACCCGGCGGATCAGGTCCTGTGCCTCCACCGAACCGATGGGCCGGACCGCGAGGTGCGATTCCTCCGCGGACACCATCAACTGCGCGCGCAGCATGTCGTGCCGGTCGAGGACGGCCTGGAACGTGCCGATCAGGGGTTCGAGTTCACGGAGGTTCGGCGGTGCCGTCAGCAGCGCCGACTGCGACATCCGGTTGAACTCGCCGCCGCGCTCGAGCAGCCACTTCGTGATCGGCGTGGTCGGCATGTCGCCGACCCCGCCGCCGGGCAGTTCGTCGAGCACCACGATGTCGGCGGCGCCCACCCAGGACGCGACCGCGGCGAGACCGGCAACGGTCTTGGCCTCGAACACGTCCCGCGGGGTGAGCACCACACCCGCGGCCTTCGCGCGGGCCACCAGCTGGATCGACATGATGCTGTCGCCGCCGAGCGCGAAGAACGAATCCTCCACACCGGCGGATTCGAGTCCGAGGACCTCGGCGAACAGTCCGGCCAGCACCGCTTCCATCTCCGAGACCGGCGCGCGGCCCGTCGACACCCGGGCCCCGAAGTCGGGCTCGGGCAGCGCGCGGCGGTCCAGCTTGCCCGCCGGGGTCAGCGGCAGTTCGTCGAGGACGATCAGCGCGGACGGCACCATGTACGGGGCGAGGAATCCGCCGACGAAGTCGAGGACGGCCTCCGGGTCCAGTTCGGCACCCGCCGTGGGGACGAGGTAGCCGACGAGGCGGTTGGCGCCGGTGCTGCCCTGATGCGCCGACACCACCGACCGGGCGACGCCCGGGTACCGGGTGAGGGCCGTCTCGATCTCGCCGAGCTCGATGCGGAAACCGCGGATCTTGACCTGGAAGTCGCTGCGGCCCAGGTACTCCAGCTGACCGGCGCCGTTCCACCGGGCCAGGTCGCCGGTCCGGTACATGCGGGCGCCGAGGCCGCCGTACGGGTTGGCGACGAACCGTTCCGCGGTGGTGCCGGCGCGGTCCTTGTAGCCGCGGGCCAGGCCTGAACCGGTGACGTACAGTTCGCCGGTCACCCCGTTGGGCACCGGGTGCAGGCGTGAATCGAGCACCATCTCCCCGGTTCCCATCGGAGGGCGGCCGATGGTGACTCCCTCACCGGGCAGCATCGGTCCCGTCACGCTCGACACCACGGTCGCCTCGGTAGGGCCGTAGGCGTTGAACATCCGCCTGCCGCCGGTCACCCACTGCGCCACCAGCTCCGGTGGGCACACGTCGCCGCCGGTGGCGACGCACTCGAGCAGGTCGAGGCCCGCGGGATCGACGGACGCCATCGCGGCCGGGGTGATGAACGCGTGCGTCACCCGGCCCTCGCGCAGCACGTCAGCGAGTTCGGTGCCACCGATGACGGACGCCGGGGCGATCACCATGGTCGCCCCGGATCCGACCGCGAGCAGCAGTTCGAGGATCGACGCGTCGAAACTCGGCGACGAGAAGTGCAGGGTGCGCGACCGCGGGGTGACGCCGAACCGCACGCGTTCGTCGGTGGCGAAGTTCGCCAGCCCGCGGTGGGTGACGACGACGCCCTTCGGTGTGCCGGTGGACCCGGACGTGTAGATCAGGTAGGCCGGGTTCTCCAGCGCGAGCGGGTGTGTCCGGTCGGCGTCGGTGACGACGGCGGCGGAGTGTGCGCTCACCTCGTTGTCGAATCCGGGTGCGTCGACCACCACGTAGGAGGTGCATTCCGGAAGCGTGGGACGGAATTCGGCGACGGTGAGCGCGAGGGCGGCACCGGAGTCGCTGAGCATGTGGACGATGCGGTCGGTCGGATAGTTGGGGTCGACGGGGACGAACGCGGCACCGGTCTTGGCCACCGCCCACAGCGACAGCACCGATTCGGGCGAGCGTGCCATGGCCAGCGCGACCACCGACTCGGGGCCGATTCCGCGCCCGATCAGCAGCCTTGCGAGACGGTTCGACCGCTCGTCGAGTTCCCGGTAGGTCATTTCCCGGCCCTCGTACGACAGGGCCGCCGCCTTGGGATCGACGGACGCCGCGGCCGCGAGCAGTTCGGGCAGGGTCCGCGGTTCGGCGTCCGGCCCGTCCATCACCGGGGTGAGGGCCGCGCGTTCGGACGCCACCATCAGGTCGATGTCGCCGACCGCCATCCCCGGCTCGGACGTCACCGCGTCGAAGATCCGTTGCAGGTAGTCCGCGAAACCGGCGATCGTGGGCGCGTCGAACAGACTCGACGCGTAGGTGAAGGCCGCGGAGATCCCCGCCGGCTCCCCCGACACCCCGAATTCCTCGGTGAGGGTGAGCTGCAGGTCGAAGTTGGAGATGTCCGTGGCCAGGTCGAGACCTGTGACGGTCAGTCCGGGCAGCTCCAGCCGCGGCCGCTCGTTGTTGCGGAACTCGAGCACCACCTGGAACAGCGGCGAATGCGAGGTCGCACGCTCTGGTGAGATCGCGTCTACCAACCGCTCGAACGGCAGATCCGCGTGGTGGAAGGCGTTCAGGTCGGTGTCGCGGACCGTGGACAGCAGTTCGGTGAACGTGCCGGCCGGTTCCACCGGGGTGCGCAGCACCAGGGTGTTGACGAACATGCCGACCATGTCGTCGAGGGCGGCGTCACCGCGGCCGGCGATGGGCGTGCCCACTGCGACGTCGTCGGTGTCGCCCAACCGGGCCAGCAGCACGGCCAGCGCGGCGTGCACGGCCATGAACACGCTCGAATTGTGTTCGCGGGCCGTCGTGATCAACCGGCTGTGGATCTGCGGGTCGATGGTGAACGAGTGGATGCCTCCGCGCATCGACTGCTGCGTCGGGCGGGGGTGGTCCGTCGGCAGCGCCAGCAGTTCCGGAAGCCCGGCGAGGGTGTGCGTCCAGTAGTCGAGTTGGGCGGCGAGCAGGCTGTCGGGGTCGTCGGCGTTGCCGAGCACCCGGTGCTGCCACAGGGCGAAGTCGGCGTACTGCACGGGCAGGGCCGTCCAGTCCGGTGCCTGTCCCCCGGTGCGGGCCGCGTAGGCGGTCATCACGTCCCGGGCCAGCGGGGCCATGGAGAAACCGTCCGCGCTGATGTGGTGCACGACGATGACGAGCACGTGCTCGCCGGGATCGGTGCGGAACAGGGCGGCGCGCACCGGCACCGACACGGTGACGTCGAACCCTGCGCCCGCGAGAAGCGAGATATGTTCGGGCAGTTCTGCTTCCGTCGTGTCGATCGGCGACAGGTCCGGCACCACGTCCTCGGTCGGCAGAATTACCTGGAGCGGTTCGCCCTCCACCATCGGGAACCGGGTGCGCAGCGACTCGTGCCGGTCCATCACGTCGGCGACGGCGTCCTGCATCGCGTCCTCGTCGAGGTCTCCGGTCAACCGCACCGCGAGCGCGATGTTGTAGGCCGGGGAATCGAGGTCGAACTGGTTGATGAACCACATGCGCTTCTGCGCCAGCGACACCGGCAGACGGTCGGGGCGCACCCCGGCGACCAGCGGCGGGCGTTCGGCGTTGTGGACGGCCTCGGACTCGATCCGGGCGGCGAGCGTGGCGACGGTCGGGGCGTCGAAGATCTCGCGGACACCGATTCGGCTGCCCAACGCTGCATTGACCCGCGCCACCAGCCGGGTGGCCACCAGCGAGTTGCCGCCGAGGTCGAAGAAGCTGTCGTACACGCCGATTCGGGGTGCGTCGAGCAGATCCGCGAAGATGGACGCGAGAATCTCCTCGATCGGGTTGCGCGGCGTCACGAATTCGGCGGACGGGCTGAGGAACTCGGGCTCGGGCAGAGCGCCCCGGTCCAGCTTGCCGGTGGCCCCGAGCGGGAACCGGTCGAGCACGATGATGCGGGTCGGCACCATGTACGCGGGCAGCGCCTCCGCCGCCGCGTCGCGCACGACGGCGGTGTCGATGTCGGCCCCAGCCACGGGGATCACGTACCCGACGAGGCTCTCGCCGGTGGCCTCGCTGCGATGCACCGTCACCACGGCCTGCGCCACCGACGGGTGCGCCAGCACCGCCGCCTCGACCTCGCCGAGTTCGATGCGCTGGCCGCGGAGCTTGACCTGGAAGTCGCGGCGGCCGATGTACTCGATGTTGCCGTCGGCACGCCAGCGGACGACGTCACCGGTGCGGTACATCCGCTGCCCCGGCGCACCGAACGGGTTCGCCACGAACCGGTCCGACGTCAGATCGCTGCGGCCGACGTAGCCGCGGGCCAGCTGCACACCGGCGAGGTACAGCTCTCCGTGCACCCCGACCGGCACCGGATGCAGGCGGGAGTCGAGGACGTAGACCTGGGTGTTCCACACGGGAGCGCCGATCGGCACCGACGCCCGGTCGCCTTCGGTGCACTCCCAGTAGGTGACGTCGACCGCCGCCTCCGTCGGTCCGTACAGGTTGTGCAGTGCCGCGGAACCGAATTCCCGGAACGCGTCTGCGGTGGCGGGCGGGAGTGCCTCACCACTGCAGAACACCTGGCGCAGCGAACCGCACAGTTCGGGTTCGGCGCCCGCCGTGAACACCGCCAGCATCGACGGCACGAAGTGCATGGTGGTGACCTGGTGGTCGGCGATGATGTGCGACAGGTAGGTGGGGTCGCGGTGACCGTCCGGCGCGGCGACGACGAGGCGCGCCCCGACCTCGAGCGGCCAGAACAGTTCCCACACCGACACGTCGAACGTCACGGGGGTCTTCTGCAGCACGACGTCCGTGTGATCCAGCCGGTACGTGTCCTGCATCCACAGCAACCGGTTCGCGATCGCCCGGTGGCTGACGGCGACGCCCTTCGGCCTGCCCGTCGATCCGGACGTGTAGATCACGTACGCGGTCGAATCGGGGTGGATTCGTCCGCCCCGCTCGGCGTCGGTGATCGGGGTGCTCGCGCGCCGCGACAGGTTGAGGGTGTCGATCTCGACCACGGGGGCGTCGGCGCCGTCGACCCCTTCGCACCGGTCTCGGGAGGCGGTGAGAACGCATGCGGGTTCGGCGCTCTCGATCACATACGCGATCCGCGAAGCCGGGTGGTCGGGGTCGAGTGGAACGTACGCCGCGCCGGTCTTCTCCACCGCGTAGATCGCGATCATCAGTTCGAGCGAACGGCGCAGGGCGACGGCGACCCGCGATTCGGGTCCGACACCGCGGGCGAGGAGTTCGCGTGCCAGCCGGTTGGCCCGGGCGTCGAATTCCGCGTACAGCAGTTCTTCCTCGGCGAACACGATGGCCACGGCGTCCGGTGTCCGCGCCACCTGCGCCTCGAACAGGTCGACGAGGGTCGCCGACGCGGGAACGTCGACGTCGGTGTCGATCCACTGCTCGAGCATCCGCTGGGTCTCGGCGACACCGATCAGGTCGATGTCGCCGATCTTCACGTTCGACCGGGCGGTGATCGTCTCCAGCAGGGTGACGAACCGTTCGGCCAGCGCCGTCATCGTCGGCGGGTCGAACAGTTCCGAGGCGTAGGAGAACTGGACGTCGATCGCACCCGGCGCACCGGAGTCCTCGGTGTGCTCGGTGAGGATGACCTGGAGATCGAACTTGGCGGCGCCGGTCTCGAGGGCCTCGACCTCCACGTCGAGTCCGGGCAGCTCGAGCCGCGTGTTCGCGAACCCCTGCAGCACCAGCATCACCTGGAACAGCGGTGAATGCGCCTCGGAGCGAGTCGGTTTCAGCTCGTCGACGAGCCGCTCGTACGGCAGATCGGTGTTGCTGAACGCCTCGAGATCCACGGAGCGTGTGTGTGAGAGGATCTCGGGGAAGCTGCGGTCCGGGTCGACGGTGGTGCGCAGCACCACGGTGTTGACGAACATGCCGACGACGTCGTCGAGTTGCCGTTCGCCGCGGCCGGAGACCGGGGAGCCGATCGACACGTCGGACGATCCGCTCGACCGGGACAGCAGCACCGCGAGCGCCGCGTGCACCACCATGAACAGGCTGGCGTCGTGGGCGCCGGCGATCTCGAGCAGCGCGGTGTGGATGCGCGCCGGGATCGTGAAGTCGGCGGTCGCGCCGATCATCGACTGCCGGGCCGGGCGGGGACGGTCGGTCGGCAGGTCCATGACCTCCGGTGCGCCGTCGAGGGTGCGTGCCCAGAACGCCAACTGCCGGGCGAGGAGGCTGGTGGGGTCGTCGGGGGAACCGAGCAGTTCACGCTGCCACACCGCGAAATCGGCGTACTGCACCTCGAGCGGCGCCCACTGCGGGGCGTCTCCGGCGGCGCGGGCGTGGTAGGCCACCATGACGTCCCGGGTCAGCGGGGTCATCGACAGGCCGTCGGCGGCGATGTGGTGGACCACGAACACCAGCACGTGATCGTCGGTCGCGGTCCGGTAGAGCTCGGCCCGGATCGGCGGCTCGACGGTGACGTCGAAACCCGTGGCGGCATCGTCGATCAGGCGGGATTCGAGTTCGTTCTCGGCGACCTCGATCGCGTCGAGACGCGGGCTCACCTCGGCGACGGGCAGAACCACCTGGATGGGACCGTTGGGGGTGTTGGGGAACACCGTCCGGAGCGACTCGTGGCGGGTGAGGACGTCACTGACGGCCGTCCGCAGCGCGTCCACGTCCAGCGTGCCGCGCAACCGGATGCCGACGGGAATGTTGTAGGCGGGCGAGGCGGTGTCGAGTTGGTTGATGAACCACATCCGCTGCTGCGCCAGCGACACCTGCACCGGGCCGGAACCGGCCCGCGGAGCGAGGACCGGGCGGGCCGAGATCCGGGGGCCGAGGGCGTCCACGCGGGCACTGAGCAACGCGACACTCGGCGCCTCGAACAGATCCAGCACCCCGATTTCCGTGCTCAGGGCAGTGTTGACCCGGGACACGACGCGGGTCGCGACGAGGGAGTCGCCGCCCAGGTCGAAGAAGCTGTCGTCGACGCCGACGCGGTCGACTCCCAGGAGCGTCGCGAAGACCTCGGCGATCTGCATCTCGGTCGGGGTCACCGGTGCCCGGTAGACGGTCGAGGTGGCCTCGAACTGAGGCTCCGGCAACGCCTTCCGGTCGAGCTTGCCCGCGGGGGTCAACGGGACCTCGAGGAGCACCATCACCCGGGCGGGCACCATGTGCGCGGGCAGTGCGGCCGCCGCGTGTTCGAGGATGTCGCCGACCGCGATCTGCGCTTCGTTCTCCGGCAGCACGTACGTCACGAGCGCCGTGTCCCCGGACGGTGCGGTCCGTCCGACCGTGGTCGCGAACGCCACGCTCGGATGCGAGCGGACGACGGCGTCGATCTCACCGAGTTCGATGCGGAAGCCGCGGATCTTCACCTGGAAGTCGGTGCGGCCGAGGTATTCCAGCTGACCGGCGGCATTCCACCGGGCCAGGTCGCCGGTCCGGTACATCCGCTCGCCGGGCTCCCCGTGGGGGTCGGCGACGAACCGTTCCGCCGTCGGGACCGACCGGTTGTGGTACCCGCGTGCCACACCCTCACCGGTGATGTACAGCTCGCCCGGCACCCCGGTCGGGACGGGGTGCAACCGCGAATCGAGCACCAGCAGACCGCAACCGCGGGACGGGCGGCCGATCGTCACCGGTTCGCCGACCGTCAACGGCCCGGCGACGCTCGCCACGACGGTGGCCTCCGTCGGACCGTACGCGTTGAACATGACACGACCGGGTGCCCACTGCGCCACCAGCGCAGGAGGACAGCTCTCACCGCCGGTGACGACGCACCGGATGTGGCCGAGCCCGGTGGGGTCGACGGACGCCAGTGCCGCCGGGGTGACGAACGCGTGCGTCACCCGTTCGCGATGCAAAAGGTCCGCGAGTTCGGTGCCGCCGTACACGGTCGACGGGGCCACGACCATCGTGGCGCCGGCGCCCACTGCGAGAAGCAGTTCCAGGATGGACGCGTCGAAACTGGGCGACGAGAAATGCAGGGTGCGCGACCCTGCAGTGACGTCGAACCGCTGCCGCTCGTCCTCGGCGAAATTCGCGAGACCGACATGCGTGACGACGACACCCTTGGGGGTGCCGGTGGAGCCGGACGTGTAGATCAGGTATGCCGGATCCTCGGTCCGCAGCGGCCGGAGACGGTCGGCGTCGGTGACGGTACCCGCCGTGTGCTTCGCCAGGTCCTGTCCGAAGGCCGTGTCGTCCATCACGAGCCACGGGGTGGTATCCGGCAGCGAAGTCCGGTGCGCCGCGACGGTGAGACCGACGACCGCGCCGGAGTCGGTCAGCATGTGCTCGATGCGGTCGGCCGGATAGTTGGGGTCGACCGGCACGAACGCGGCACCGGATTTCGCGACCGCCCAGGTGGCCAGCACCGATTCGATCGAGCGGGCAATGGCCAGCGCCACAACCGAACCCGGGCCCACCCCGTGACCGATCAGCAAGCGGGCGAGACGGTCCGACTGCGCGTCGAGTTCCGGGTAGGTCAGGGTGCGTCCCTCGAAGGCGAGGGCGTCTCCCTCGCCGCCCGCCTCGACCGCCCGGCGGAGCAGTTCGGGAAGCGTGCGGGTCTCCACCGGCGGGTCGTCCCGGACCGGCGTGAGTGCCGCGCATTCGGGCTGTTCGAGGATGTCGACGTCCCCGATCGGGGCGGTGGGATCCGCCGTCACCGACTGCAGGATGCGGACGAACCGTGCGGCGAGCGCCTCCGCGCTATCGCGGTCCCACACGTCCGTGGCGAATCGGAGCCTGCCGTTGATGCCGCCCGTCTCCGATTCGGTGAGGGAGAACACGAGATCGAGTCCCAGGGCGCGGTGTTCGCGCTGGATCGGGCTGACCGTGATGTTCCCGGACGAGTCGTGCGGGTGCCCGCCGTCGGTGAACTCGAGCATCACCTGGAACAGCGGCGCGTGCGACGGGTCGGGTTCGGTGACGAGGGCGGCGACGAGTTCGTCGAACGGCAGCGCCGCCCGCGCGAATGCAGCCCGGTCGGCGTCCCGGACCCGGCTCAGATGGTCGGCGAACGAAGACGCGCCGTCCACCTGCGACCGCAGGACGGCCTTGTTGAAGAAGGTGCCGGCATCCGGGTCGTCGGAGTCCCTCGGGTCGCGCCCGACGATCGGGGTGCCGATCACGACGTCGTCGGTGTCACCCAGCCGGCCCAGCAGGACGGCCAGCGCGGCGTGCAGGGTGGTGAAGATCCCGGTTCCCGCCTCCTCCGCCAGCAGTGCCGCGCGGCGTTGCACCTCCGCGTCGACGGCGAACCCGACGACCTCGCCGGCTCCGACCCGCTCGGCGGGGCGCGGCCGGTCGAGCGGCAGCGCCGTCACTTCCGGCAGGCCGGCGAGCTCCCGGGTCCAGAACTCGAGCTGGGATTCCCGTTCGAGGAACCGGGCGCCGAGTCGGGCGCTCTCGGCGTGGATGTCCGTGGTCCGCGTCTGCGGATCGGCGGCGACGAATTCCTCGATCAGCTCGACGAACCTGCGGTGGTGGGCGCGCAGCTCCTCCGACCCGTACCGGTTGGGGTTGCCGCGGAAGTCGAGCAGGGTCTGACCTTCACCGCCCTGGTAGATGTTGACCAGCAGATCGTCGACCGGACCCGAAGTGACGATGTGGTACTCGCCGGTGACCGAGCCGAGCGTGAACGCCTGGTGGAACAGCATGACGTTCACCATCGGCCCGGCCAGGCCCTCCGCGGTGCCGGCGAGTCCGGCGTCGCGGCGGATGTCCTCGAGACTGCACCGCTGGTGGCGGAGCGCGCCCATCAGTTCGAGCTGCACCCGCTGCACGAGCTCGGCCACGGTGTCGTCGCGGCGGACCGTGATCCGCAGCGGGGCGACGTTGACGAGCATGCCGCCGGACCGCTGCAGCGGCGCGGTGGTGCGCGCCGACACGGGCAGGTTGATGAGCACGTCCCTCTTGCCGGTCATGCGGGACAGATAGCACGCGAACCCGGCGACCAGAACGGCCGCCGACGTGGCGCCGACCCGCTGGTCCGACTCGCCGAGGAAGGCGAGCGCGTCCTCCGAGATCTTCGCGCTCTCGAGTCGGCTCTGCGCCGCCGCGGGAGCGTCGTGGGTGGCGAGCGTCGACCCGTGCTCGATGCCGACGATGCGTTCGGCCCAGTACTTCCGGTCGTTCTCGAAACGGCTGGACGCCCGGTACTTCTGGTCCAGTTCGTATAGCTCGCGCAGATCCAGCGCACGGTTGGGTCCCGCTTCGGTGCCCTCGACCGCCGCCGTGTACAGCGCCGCGATCCGGTTCACCATGGTCATACCGCTGTACCCGTCGAGCGCGACGTGGTGAATCCTGGTGTACCACAGGTAGTGCTGCTCACCGACCTGCAGGATGTTCATCTGGACGAGGCGGTCCCGGGTCAGCCGGAGCGGGGTCGCGTAGTCCACGTCGATCCACGCCTGCGCCGCCACCATCGGGTCGGCTTCGCCGCGGAAGTCGAGATATCCGATCGACGGATCGATCGTGAAATCGACCGCCTGATACGGCTCCCCGTCGACGTCGAGCAGCCGCAGGAACGGCGACTGGAATTCCTGTCCGGCCCGCACCGCCGCTTCGCTCAACAGGTCCAGGTCGATGTCGCCCCGCAACTCGACGTACTGCGCGATGAACTTGGGAACCGTGGGGCTCAACTGCTGCGCGAACCACATGCTCCGTTGCACCGAGGAGAGCGGGAAGGCCCCTTCGGGAACGCTCACATCTTCGGCGCCGTTATTCGGCTGCGGCGAATTCACACTCGTCATCTCGTTCCCCCAGCGGGTAGAAGACCTTGGATGCGCAAGTCTTGCGCGTGAGACGGACCAACCGACGCCGGTCTCCCACGCTGTACTGATCGTGCTGTACGTGCGGGCTCGGCGTGCGTCGATTCGTGATGTTCGTTTCGGAATCGCCGTCGATCCGGGACGGCGGTCCCGTTCGGACCGGTCGAGCAGAGTGCGTCCCACGCTCCGCTGCCTCTATCCGAGGCTCAGCGGAAGCGTTCGGCCTCACGTGCGAGTTGCACGAGGTCTGCGCACAGGGACTCCACCTCATGGGCCGCCGCACCTTCGGCAACGGCTGTCGCCACGTCCTCGGCGGCACATCGAACCTGGAAGATTCGGTCGACCATGGCGGACGCTTCCTCCGAGGTGAGGACCACCGCGTCGGCGGGGATGCTCGTGCCCTTGACCTGGTTGCGCTGCTCGTAGGCTCGCTGCCGGCAGGACTGGCGGCAGTATCGGCGGCGCCGCCCCATCCCCGACTCGGCCACTTCCCGCCCGCACCACACACAGGAATCGGGTCTGCGGGAAGCGCCGGTCATGGTCGACCACCTTACTGCGCGGCGCCCCTCGGCCCGCCCGGTAAGATGTCGAGGTTGCATCTGCGCGGCGTGCGGGAACCAATCGGGAGGCCGTGGCGTTGTAGATGAGTGTGAACGCTTGGTTCTGGTCCAGGCGTGCTCGCGCGGAGACGATCGAGGAGAGGACACCACCATGGCAGATCGCGTACTTCGAGGGAGTCGACTCGGAGCGGTGAGCTACGAGACCGACCGTGACCACGACCTCGCGCCCCGTCGGATGGCCAAGTACCGGTGCGACAACGGTGAGGTCTTCGACATTCCGTTCGCCGACGAAGCCGAGATCCCCGGCACGTGGCTGTGCCGCAACGGTCTGGAGGGAACCCTGGTCGAGGGCACGGCGCCCGAGGCCAAGAAGGTCAAGCCGCCGCGTACCCACTGGGACATGCTGCTCGAGCGTCGTTCCAAGGAGGAACTGGAAGAGCTGCTGAAGGAGCGCCTCGACCTGCTGAAGGCGAAGCGCCGCGGAGCCTGACACAGGCCACCGAACCGTACGAACGCCGTCTCGGCTCTGCCGGGGCGGCGTTCGCCGTATCCGGGGCAGGCCGCCGTAGATCACTGGGGTGGTCACCGTCTCGCCAGGACTCATCCACGTACTCCGATCTGCTGAACGCGGGCGCGTTACATTCCGAGCACACCAAGCACCGAGCGTCACGCCCCGAACACGCAGTCGAAGAAACCACGTATGACCGACCTCCCGGGCTTCCGTACCGTGTGAGAGGTAGGTCACATGACCGCTCTCAATCTACTATTCGGTACCGCGGAGTCAAGGGTTTGGTCTTCTCTTCGTACAGATCTCACACCTGGGGTATGAAATCGGCACCCTGAACCCTCGCCCGGTCGGACGTCCACGACATTCCGGGTGATCAACCGCCCATTCTGATTACAACCGCCCACTGGACGTGGTATTCCCCCAACGGGGCCCAAACCAAACCTTTCGGTCTGTCGGGCGCCGCCCGGGGTCCGTCAGCGCACCGAATGCGGCCGGTTCTCGCTGTCGTCGGGATCGGTGTCCCTTCCCGTGTCGGGTGCGGCGTGCCTCGGACGGCGACGCGACGTCTCGAGATGCGGTGCGATCGCGGCGAGCGCGTCGGGGGTCGTCATCGTCCAGTGCGTCGCATCGACCGGATGTTCGGCGATGGTCCCGCGCACGAAGTTGCCCCAGCAGGTCACCGGGTCGACGTGGAATCCGTCGTCGAGGGCGGCGGTGAAGAACACCAGATCTCCGTCGAACTCCCGCGGCCGGTGACCGTCGATCAGGTCCGGGGCGCGCAGTGCATTTGCGTAGATCCGGTCGAGTTGCGGCGCGGTCAGCTCCGCCAGCGGGCCGCCGACGACGCGCAGCAGCGCCGCGGCCCGCTCGGCGTCGAACTGCCCGTCCGGCGCGAGTTCGTCGAGAACACCCGGGTCCGGAAGGTCGAGGCCGACACCGCCGAGAAGGTCCGCGGTGGTCACGGAGTTCTCCACGCTCCGGTCGAGTCCGACGTAGCTGTCGAGCAGACCGAGGAGACGCACCTCTTCGCCGACGCCCTGCAACTGCACCGCCATCTCGTGGGCGATGACGCCGCCGAGCGACCAGCCCAGCAGGTGGTACGGGCCGTGCGGCTGGATGGACCGGATCTCCCGCACGTAGCGGGCCGCGAAGTCGGTGATCGTCTCCGGAACCGCACCGTCCTCGGTGAGAGTCGGCGACTGCAGGCCGTAGATCGGCCGGTCCTGGGTCAGCTCGCGGCTCAAGCCCGCGTAACTCCAGGCGAGCCCGATGAACGGGTGCACGCAGAACAGGGGGTCCGCCGCCCCCCTCGTGCGGATCGGGAGAAGTACGTCGAGCGACGCACCGCTGTCCCCCGCACCGTCGGGTGTCCAGCGCTGGATGCGGCGCCCCAGCGACTGCGGAGTCGGGTCGGTGAACATCCATTGCAGCGGGAAGTCGATTCCGAGCTCGACGCCGAGCGCGGACGCGACCCGGGTGGCGATCAGCGAGTTGCCGCCGAGGTCGAAGAAGCTGTCTTCGACTCCGACACGGTCGACGCCGAGCACGTCCTCGAACACCGCGACGACGGCACGCTCGGCCGCCGTTCGCGGCGCCTGGTACTCGGCGGCTGCGGAACGGACCGGCACGGGTAGCGCCCCACGGTCGAGTTTGCCGTTGACGGACAGCGGCAGGCCGTCGAGGTGCACCACGTGCGCCGGAATCATGTACGACGGAACCCGGGCAGCCAGGTGCGCACGCACGTCGGTCCAGTCGGCCGCGCTCCGTCCCACCAGATACGCCACGAGGGCTTCCTCGCCGCGGTCGTCGCGGAGCACCGCCACGACGGCCTGCGTCACCGCCGGATGAGTCTCGAGCGCGGTCTCGATCTCTCCCAACTCGATCCGCTGGCCGCGCAACTTCACCTGGAAATCCGTCCGACCCAGATACTCCAGCGCACCGTCGGTGCGGCGCCGCACCAGATCACCCGTGCGGTACATCCGCCCGCCCACCAGGCTCGGGTTCGCCACGAACCGCTCCGCCGACAGATCCGCCCGGTTCAGATATCCCCGCGCCAGCTGATCCCCCGCCAGATACAACTCCCCCGCCACCCCGTTCGGCACCGGATGCAAGCGGGCATCGAGCACATGCAACTGCGTGTTCCACACCGGACGCCCGATCGGCACCGTGTGCGTGTCCGCCGGACCCGTCTCCCAGTACGTGACGTCGACCGCCGCCTCCGTCGGACCGTACAAGTTGTGTAGATCCGCACCACTGACCGACCGGAACCGCGACACCTGCTCCGACGTCAACGCCTCACCCGAACAGAACACCATCCGCAACGACTCACACTGCGCCGCAGCAGGTTCCGCGGTGAATTCCGACAGCATCGACGGCACGAAGTGCATGGTCGTCACGTGACGTTCCTGCACGAGCCCCGTCAGGTACCGCGGATCGCGGTGACCGTCGGGTGCGGCGACCACCACGGTGGCACCCACCTGCAGCGGCCAGAACAGCTCCCACACCGACACGTCGAACGTCACCGGCGTCTTCTGCACCACGACATCCTCGCTGGTCAGCCCGTATTCGTGCTGCATCCACAGCAGGCGGTTCACGATCGCCCCGTGGCTGACCGCGACACCCTTCGGCCGGCCCGTCGAACCGGACGTGAAGATGACGTACGCCGTGTTCGCCGCGGTCAACGGCCACAGTCGGTCCATGTCGGTGACGGGTGTGCTGTCGTAGCCGGACAGGTCTTCGGCTGCGACGTCGATGACGGGGATCCTTCCCCCACCGGGGCGGGCGCCGTCACCGCTGACCAGCACACATGCCGGCCGCGCGGTGTCGACGATATGCGCAGTGCGCTCGGCCGGATGGTCGGGGTCGACCGGCAGGTAGGCGCCGCCGGCCTTCGCCACCGCATAGATCGACACCAGCAGATCGGTCGAGCGGCGCATCGCCACCGCCACCACCGCCTCGGGGCCGACGCCCTGCTCGATCAGGCGGCGCGCCAGCCTGTTCACGCGGGCGTCGAACTCGGTGTAGGTCAGCTCGTCCCTGTCGAAGACCACCGCGAGCAGGTCAGGGTCCGCGGCGACTCGTGCATCGAACAGCGAGGTCAGGGTGCCGGCGAGGACATCGTGCGACGTGGCGTTGGTGCCGGCGATCTGCTTCCGCTCACCGCTGCCGAGGACGTCGATGTCGCCGACGGCGGCGCCCGGGCTGTCGGTGGCCGCCCGCAGCACCTGCAGGAACCGTTGCCCGAACACGTGCATGGACGGCTCGTCGTACAGGTCGGAGGCATACGTGAGGCGGGCCGCCATCCCGTCCGGGCGGCCGTCGGAATCGAACTGCTCCATCAGGGTGAGTTGCAGATCGAATGTGGCGATGTCCACGTCGAAGTCGGCGCCGCTCACCGACAGGTCGCCCAGTTCCAGGGTGGCCTGTTCCAGGTTCTGGAACGCGAGCATCACCTGGAACAGCGGGTGCCGCCCGGTGGAACGCTCGGGGTTGATCACCTCCACCAGACGCTCGAACGGGACGTCCGCATGGGAGAAGGCGGCCAGATCGGTCTCCCGGACATCGGCGACGAGTTCGGCGAAGGTCCGGCTGCTGTCGACCTGCTGTCGCAGCACCAGCGTGTTGACGAACATGCCGATCAGGTCGTCGAGTTCGCGTTCACCGCGTCCCGCGACCGGAGTGCCGATCGCGATGTCACCCGCACCCGCGAGGCGGCTCAGCAGCACCGCCAGCGCCGAGTGCACGACCATGAACAGGGTGGCGTTCGCGTCCCGCGCCGCACCGAGCAGGCCGTGGTGCAGATCGGACGGCACGGTGAAGTCGACGGTGCCGCCTCGATACGACGCGACCGCGGGACGCGGCCGGTCGGTCGGCAGTTCCAGCTGACCGGGCGTGCCCGTGAGGGTGCGCGTCCAGAACGCGAGTTGCCGTGCGGCCACCGAGTCGGGATCGGTCTCGTCCCCGAGCAGTGCCCGCTGCCACAGTGCGTAGTCGGCGTACTGCACCGGCAGCGGCTCCCAGCCCGGCGCGGCGCCCGCCGACCGTGCCGCGTACGCCGTCATCACGTCGCGGACCATCGGCGCCATCGACCAGCCGTCGCCGGAGATGTGATGCACCACCAACACCAGCACGTGTTCGTTCGCCGAGATCCGGAAGATCCGGACCCGCACCGGAACTTCGGTGGTGACGTCGAAACCGGTGGTCACGAGGTCGACGATCAGGGCGGGTAGCGCCGATTCCTCGGTCGTGACGACCGGCAACTCGGTCCCCACCCGACCGACGGGCAGGATCACCTGGCGCGGGCCGTCGGCCGAGTCCGGGTACACCGTGCGCAGCGACTCGTGCCTGCCGACCACGTCGGTGACCGCGCGCTGCAGTGCGTCGACGTCCAGTGCGCCCGACAGCCGGACGGCCACCGGGATGTTGTGCACGGCGGAGTCCGGGTCGAACCTGTTGAGGAACCACATTCGGTGCTGCGCCGACGAGAGCGGTATGTGTTCGGGGCGCACCGCGGGCGCGAGTGCCGGTCTCGCGGCTGCGGTCGCGTCGAGCGAATCCAGCAGCGACGCAAGGGCGGAGACCGTGGGGGCCTCGAACAGGGAGCGGATCTCCACGCGGCGCCCGAGCCCCTCCGACAGCCGGGCGACCACCCGGGTGGCGACGAGGGAGTTGCCGCCCAGGTCGAAGAAGTTCGCGGCCGCCCCGACCTGTTCCACGCCGAGCACGTCGGCGAACGCCCCGGCGACGATCTCCTCGGTGGGTGTCGCGGGGGCACGGTATTCCACTGTCGCCGAGACGAAGTCGGGGGCAGGCAGGGCCTTGCGGTCGAGTTTGCCGTTCGTGGTCAGCGGCAGTGCCGCGAGCACGACGAGCGATGCGGGCACCATGTAGCTCGGCACGGCGTTGCCGACCTCGGCCAGCACCGCGGCCGGGTCGACAGTGACGCCGTCCTCGGCGACGACGTACCCGACCAGGGCGGTCCCGGTGTGCGGATCCTCGTGGGCGATCACGACGGCCTGTCCCACACCCGTGCTCGCCACCAGCGCAGCCTCGATCTCGCCGAGTTCGATGCGGAAACCGCGGACCTTCACCTGGAAGTCGGAGCGTTCGAGGTACTCGAGGACGCCCCGTCCCTCCCGGATGCGCCAGCGGACCACGTCACCGGTGCGGTACAGCCGCGCACCGGGCGCACCGAAGGGGTTGGCGACGAAGCGCTCGGCTGTCAGGTCGGTGCGACCCACGTACCCGCGGGCCAGTTGCTCACCGGCCAGGTACAGTTCGCCCGCGACCCCGACGGGAACCGGATTCAGCCGGGCGTCCAGCACGAACACCTGTGTGTTCCACTCGGGGCCGCCGATCGGAATGCTGTCGGTCTCGGTGGCGGTGTGGGTCCAGGCGGTCACGGACACGGCGGCCTCGGTGGGCCCGTACAGGTTGTGCAGCGCGACCGCGCCGAACAGGCGGCCGAAGCGGGCCGCGGTGTCGGCGGGCAGCGCCTCGCCGATGCACAGCACCCGGCGCAGGGCGGGCTGCTCCCCCGCGCCCGGGGTCGCCACGAAGGCTTCCAGCAGCGACGGCACGAAATGCGCTGTCGTGACCCGCTGCTCACGCATCAGGTCCGCCAGGTACGCCGGGTCGCGGTGACCGTCCGGGCGGGCGACGACGAGGCGGGCTCCGGCGGTGAGCGGCCAGAACAGTTCCCACACCGACAGGTCGAACGTGGCCGGTGTCTTCTGCAGCACGGCATCCGTCGTGTCGAGCGGGTATTCGTGTTGTTTCCAGCGCAATTGGTTCGCGATGGCGGCATGCGACACCGCGACACCCTTGGGTCGTCCGGTGGAGCCGGATGTGAAGATCAGATACACCGTGTTCTCCGGCCGCAGCGGAGCCGTCCGGTGCGCGTCGGTCACCGGCTCGTGCGGGCACCCGGTCAGATCGAGGGTGTCGATCTCGATCACGGGAACGTGCTCGGCGGTGAACCCGTCCGAGGACGTCGTGAGGATGCACACCGGTCGCGCCGTGTCGAGTACGTAGGCGAGGCGCTCGGCAGGATGGGTGAGGTCGATCGGCAGGTACGCCCCACCGGCCCGCAGCACCGCGTACATTCCGACCAGCAGTTCGATCGACCGGTTCATCGCCAGTCCCACCACGGATTCCGGTCCCACGCCGCGATCGATCAGCCGGTGGGCGAGCGCGTCGACTCGGCGGCCGAACTCCGCGTACGTGAGTTCGGTGCCGTCGAACGAGACCGCGACCGCATCGGGTGTGCGCGCCGCCTGGGCGGAGAACAGTTCGGTGAGCGTCGTCGGCGGCAGATCGACGGTGGTGTCGTTGAACTCGGCGAGGACGGAGTGCCGTTCGCTGCCATCCAGGAGGTCGATGGCACCGACCGCGATGTCCGGATTCCGGACGACCGACGCGAGGATGCGGGCGAAGCGTTCCGCGAACGTTCGCACGGTCGATTCGTCGAAGAGGTCGGCGGCGTAGGTGAACTGGGCCTCGATCACGTCCGGGGATCCGTCGACGTCATGCTTCTCCGACAGCGTCAGATGCAGATCGAAGTTGGAGATCGCGTTCGGCACGTCGAGCCCCTCGACGTGCAGGCCCGGCAGCTCGAGGGTCGTGGCGGCGAGGTTCTGGAACGAGAACGCCACCTGGAACAGCGGGTGGTGCGAGCGGGAGCGGGCCGGGTTCAGCACGTCGACGAGGCGTTCGAACGGAATGTCGGAGTGCGCGAACGCGCTCAGGTCGGTCGACCGGGCGACGTTCAGGCTGTCCGCGAACGAACTCGCGGGGTCGATCGGGGTGCGCAGGACCAGGGTGTTCACGAACATGCCGACGAGTTCGTCGAGGGATTCCTCGCCGCGGCCGGCGATGGGGGCGCCGATGGCGATGTCGGACTCGTTGCTCAGTCGTGCGAGCAGCACCGCGAGCGCGGTGTGCATCACCATGAACAGCGACGCATTCCGGTCCCGGGCGAGCGCCAGCAGTGCGCGGTGGGTGCCGGCGTCGATGGTGAACGGCACGTGCCCGCCCCGGTGGGAGGCGACCGCGGGCCGGGGACGATCCGCCGGCAGGGCGAGCCGATCCGGCAGGCCCTCCAGCGTGCGGGTCCAGTACCCGATCTGGGCGGTGGCCACCGATTCGGGATCGGCCTCGTCGCCGAGCAGGTCCCGCTGCCACAGGCTGTAATCGGCGTACTGCACCGGCAGCGGTGTCCAGCGGGGAACGTGGCCCTCGGCGCGGGCGGTGTACGCGAGCATGACGTCGCGGGCCAGCGGGGCGAGCGACCAGCCGTCACCGGAGATGTGGTGGGCCACCATCACGAGGACGTAGTCGTCGGCGCCGACGCGGTACATCCGCGCGCGCAGCGGCACGTCCGCGGTCACGTCGAAACCGGTCGTCACGAGCGCCGTCACCCGCTCGAGGATGTCGTCGGGGTGCGCCGGGACCGGGGTGAGGTCGGGCACCGCGTCACCGGCGGGCACGATCACCTGGTGCGGTCCGTCGGCGGAATCGGGGTAGACGGTACGCAGTGCCTCGTGCCGGCCGACGAGGTCGGCGATCGCGATCTGCATGGCGCGCACGTCCACCTCGCCCGACAGCCGGAGCGCGACGGGGAGGTTGTAGGCGGGTGATGCGGTGTCGAACTGGTTGATGAACCACATTCGCCGCTGCGCCGGCGACAGCGGAATGCGGTCGGGCCGGGGCTGCGCCGTCAGCGCGGGGCGGCGCACACCGTGGGTGGTGGTTTCGGTGATCCGCGCCGCGAGGGCCGCGACGGTCGGCGATTCGAACACCTCGCGCACGCCGACGTGGACGTCGACGGCGGCGTTGATCCGCGACACCACCTGGGTGGCGAGCAGCGAGTTGCCGCCGAGGTCGAAAAAGCTGTCGTGGATGCCGATCTCGGGCAAGGCGAGAATGTCCGAGAAGATGCCGGCGACGATCAGTTCCATCGGGTTCCGCGGCGCCTCGAAGACCCGCGCCGCCGCCGCGAAGACCGGCTGGGGCAGCGCGGCCCGGTCGAGTTTGCCCGCGGGGGTGAGCGGCAGGGCGTCGAGGAGGGTGACGGACGCGGGAACCATGTAGGCGGGCAGGGTCCGGCCGACGAAGTTCGCGACCTCGACCCGGTCCACGTCCTCGCCGGTGAACGGCAGCACGTACGCGACGAGGGAGGTCTCCCCGTTCGGGTGCTCGTACCCGATCGTGGTGGCGTACTCGATCTGCGGGTGCGCGGTGAGCGCGGCGTCGATCTCGCCGAGTTCGATGCGGAACCCGCGGATCTTCACCTGGTGGTCGGTGCGGCCGACGAAATCGAGCACCCGGTTCTCCCGCCACCGGACGAGGTCGCCGGTGCGGTACATGAGTTCGCCGGGCTCCCCGAACGGATCGGCGACGAAGCGTTCGGCGGTCAGACCCGGTCGTCCGAGGTAGCCGCGGGCGAGGCTCGGTCCCCCGACGTACAGTTCGCCCGGCACACCCACCGGCACCGGACGCAGCCGCGCGTCCAGGACGAGGGCCCGCACTCCGCGGCTCGGGCCGCCGATGGTGACCGGTTCACCGGCCCGCAGCGGGTCGGTGATGGACGACATGATCGTCGCCTCACTGGGACCGTATGCGTTGACCATGCGTCGCCCGGGCGCCCAGCGGGCGACCAGTTCCGGTGGGCACACGTCACCCGCGACCACAACCACGGCCAGGTCGTCGAGCCCGTGATGGTCCACCGACGCCAGCGCCGCCGGCGTGGAGAACGCGTGGGTGACGTGTTCGGCGGCGAGGAGTTCCGCGAGTTCCGATCCGCCGTAGATGGTGGGCGGCGCGATGACCATCGTCGCTCCCGCGGCGAGCGCCATCAGCATCTCGAAGACGGACGCGTCGAAACTCGGGGAGGCGAAATGCAGTGTCCGCGAACGGGACGTCACACCGAGGAGCTCACGCTCGTCGGTCACCAGGTTCATCAGGCCGCGGTGCGTGACCGCGACGCCCTTGGGCCGGCCGGTGGATCCCGACGTGTAGATGACATAGGCCACCTGATCGGACAGGATCGGCCGCATGCGGTCGCGGTTGGTGAGCGGCAGCCGGGATTCGTGGGTGCAGCGCACCTCGAGCGCCGGGTCGTCCAGCACCATCCACCGGATCGAGTCCGGGAGGAGCCCCTGTTTCGCGGACACGGTGATCCCGACCATCGCCCCGGAGTCCTGCACCATGTGCAGGACGCGGTCGGCGGGATACCCGGGGTCGACGGGAACGAAGGCGGCGCCGGACTTCGCCACCGCCCACACGGCCACCACGGATTCGAACGACCGCGGCAGCGCCAGCACGACCCGGGTCTCGGGCCCCACTCCCCGGTCGACGAGCAACCGGGCCAACTGGTTCGACTGTTCGTCGAGATCCCGGTACGACAGGCTCTCGCCCCCGAAGACGACCGCCGGACCCTCGGGTGCCGCGGCGACGGCGCCGGCCAGGATCTCGGGCAGCAACTGCACCGGCCGGGCGTCGGCGCCGCGCACCGGGGTGAGCGCAGCATATTCCTCGTCGCCGAGGACGGGGATGTCGCCGATCGGCCGGTGCGGGTCGGCAACCACCGCCTCGAAGATCCGGCGCAGACGTGCCGCGTACTCGGACGCGGTGGATGCATCGAACATGTCCGTGGCGTAGACGATTTCAGCGTCGATCCCGGCGGCCTCGGCCCCGTCGCCCAGCCGCTCGGTGAGCGTGAAGTGCAGGTCGAACTTCGCGATGCTCACCGGGGCGGCGACCGGTTCCACGGACAGTCCGTCCAGTTCGAGTCGGTCGGCAGACACCGCGTCCACGCCGAGCGCCACCTGGAACAGCGGATGGTGCGAGGTGGAGCGGACGGGGCTCAGGACTTCGACCAGCCGCTCGAACGGCAGGTCGGAGTGGGCGAAGGCCTCGAGGTCGACGTCCCGGGCCTGCTCGAGCAGCGCCACGAACGACGCTCCCGGGTCCACCGTCGTGCGCAGGGCGAGGGTATTGACGAACATCCCGATGAGGTCGTCGAGTTCCGCCCGGCCACGCCCGCCGACGGCCGTACCGATGGTGATGTCGGAGGTGGTGCTGAGGCGACCCAGCAGCACGGCGAGGGCGGCGTGGGCGACCATGAAGAGGCTGGCGCCGTGCGCCCGGGCGAGCTCGACCAGGGCCCGGTGCGTGTCGGCGTCGAGGGTGAACCGCGTTGCCGCACCGTGATGGGACGGGACGGCGGGCCTGCCCCGGTCACCCGGCAGGAACAGCTGGTCCGGGACGCCGGCGAGCGACCGGGTCCAGTACTCCCGTTGCGCGGCGGCGAGGCTGGCCGGATCGGACTCGTCGCCGAGCACCGTCCGCTGCCACAGCGCGTAGTCGGCGTACTGCACCGGCAGCGGCGCCCAGTCGGGCGCCCGGCCCGCGGCGCGGCTCGCGTAGGCGATCATCAGGTCCCGGATCAGCGGTTCCATCGACGCGCCGTCGGCCGAGATGTGGTGGACGACGAGGGCGACGACGTGCTCGGTGTCGCCGAGCGAATACACCTTCACCCGCAGTGGCACGGCCTGGGAGACGTCGAACCCGGCCAGGAGGAACTCCTGGAGGTCCGCGTGCAGTGCGGCTTCGCTCACGCGGAGCGGTGCGACGTCGAGGGTGACCTCCCCGGGTTCGAGGATCACCTGGTGGGGACCGCCGCGCGTATCGGGGAAGACGGTCCGCAGCGATTCGTGCCTGCTGATCAGATCGTCGATCGCCGACGTCAGCGCCGCACGGTCGAGCGATCCGGTCAGGCGGACGGCCGCGGGCAGGTTGTACGTCGCCGACGAGGTGTCGAATTGGTTGAGGAACCACATCCGTTGCTGTGCGAGTGACAGCGGGATCCGGTCGGGACGCGGCTGCGGCACCAGGGCCGGTCCGGCGGAAATGCCGTCGCCGGACCCGGACATCCGCGGCGCCAGCGAATCTGCCAGCGCGAGGACGGTCGGGGCTTCGAAGACGTCACGCACCGTGACCCGGATGTCGAGGAGGGCGCCCACCCGGGCGGTCACCCGCGTCGCGGAGAGCGAGTTACCGCCTGCTTCGAAGAAATCCGTGTCGAGACCGATGTCCGTACCGCCCAGCACTTCGGCAAACGCATCCGCGATCGACCGCTCCAGTGCGTTCCGCGGCGCCCGGTACGCGATCTCCTTGGCTGCCGCGCCGAAGTCGGGCGCGGGCAGGGCGCCCCGGTCGAGTTTGCCATTCGGCGTCAGCGGGATGGTGTCCAGGAACACCAGCGCCGACGGAACCATGTACCCCGGCAATGTCTGACGCAGGAACGCGAGCAGAGCTGCCGGATCACGGTCGGCGCCCGCACCGACGAGCACGTGCGATGCCAGTCGTGTTTCCGAGGGCGACTCGTAGCCCAGGGTGGCAGCGAATTCGACGTCGGGATGCGCGTTGAGGGCGGCATCGATCTCGCCGAGTTCGATACGAAGGCCACGAACCTTGACCTGATGGTCGGAGCGGCCGAGGTATTCGATCGCATGTCCGGGGAGTGTGCCGTCGGTCATGCTGCCGGTCACACCGGAATGCACTGCGCGCCAGCGCACTATGTCACCGGTGCGGTACATCCGGGCACCGGCCGCCTCGAACGGACTGGCCACGAAGCGGTCTGCCGTGAGCGCGGCACGCTCGTGGTACCCGCGTGCCAGAGCCGGTCCCAGCAGATACAGCTCTCCCACGACACCGACCGGCACGGGCCGCAGCCTCGAATCGAGAACCACGGCGGCGACGCCGGGCAGTGGCCCGCCGATGGTGATGTCTCTGCCCGGGCCGAGCACCGAGCTGAATGTGGCGCCCACCGTCACTTCGGTGGGACCGTACCCGTTGACGAGTTCGATCCGGTCGGCCCACCGCGCCACCGTCTCCGGTGGGCAGGCGTCGCCGCCGACGACGATCGAGCGTAGGTCGTCCAGTCCCTCCGGGTCGACCGACGCCAGAGCGGCATTCGTGATGGTCATGTGCGTGACGCGCTCGGACTGCAGCACCTCGTGCAGCTCTGTGCCGCCGTACACACCGGGCGGACAGACCACCAGCGCGGCCCCGGAAGTGTGGGCCAGGAGCAGTTCGAGGACGGACAGGTCGAATGTCGGGGACGCGAGGTGCGCGACCCGGGACTCCGCGGTGGTCCGCACCGCGGTGGTATACGAGCCGGCGAGATTCGCAAGTCCGCGGTGGGAGACCACCACTCCCTTGGGCAGTCCTGTCGAACCCGACGTGTAGATGAGATAGGCGGGATGATCGACGTGCAGAGCGGCTGTGCGGTCCGCGTCCCCGACCGGCTCCGTGCTCGCCGAGGACAATTCGCGGAGCACCTCCGGGTCGTCGAGTACGAGCCAGTCGGTCACACCCGGGAGGTGTTCGGCGAACTCGGCGCGGGTGACACCGACGACGACTCCCGAATCCCGCAGAATGTGCGCGATGCGGTCCACCGGATGCGCGGGGTCGATCGGAACATAGGCCGCACCGGTCTTGGCAGCGGCCCACACGCACAGCACCGATTCGACGGAGCGCGGCAAGGCCACTGCGACGTAGGTTTCCGGGCCGACGCCCATCCCGATGAGTGCGCGTGCCAGCTGCGTCGATCGCCGGTCCAGCTCGCGGTAGTCGATCGACACACCGTCGAACACGAGCGCAGTCGAGTCCGGATACCGTTCCGCCGTCGCGACGAGCAGCTCGGGCAGAGTGGCGTTCGCGAGAGGCGGCCCGCCCCACACCGGTGCGAGGGACCGTTGCTCAGCGGCACCCAGGATGGCGATATCGCCGACGGCGATGTCGTCGGCGGCAGCGACCGCCTCGAGGATCCGCAGGAATCGGTCCGCGAATCCCGCGACCGTGGCGCGTTCGAAGAGTTCCGATGCGAACGTGAAGGCACCGGAGATCCCGTGGTGGTGTCCGGCGTCGTCCACGGTTTCGGCGAGCGCCAGATCCAGATCGAACTTCGCGATGTGGGGATCGAAGTCGACGGCCTCCACCACCAACTGCGGCAGTTCCAGCGTCACCCGTCGCAGGTTCTGGAAGGCGAACATCACCTGGAACAGCGGGTGCCGATCGGACGACCGGGTGGGACGCAGGATCTCGACGAGCCGGTCGAAGGGAACCTCTGTGTCCTGGAACGCCGTGAGATCGACATCGCGCACCTGTTCCAGGAGAGCGCCGAAACTCTCGCCGGGGTGAATCCGTGTGCGCAAGGCGAGGGTGTTCACGAACATTCCGACGAGCGGGTCGAGTCCCTCGTCGCCGCGGCCGGCGACGGGTGTGCCGATCACGATGTCCGTGCTGCCGCTGAGTCTGTGCAGGAGCGTCGCGAACGCAGCATGAACGACCATGAACAGCGTGGTGCCGCCCTTCTGGGCGCGCTCGACAAGCCCCCGGTGGGTGCCGGCATCGATCACGAAGTCCACCCGTTCGCCGCGGTGCGACGCTACCGCGGGACGAGGGTGGTCCGTAGGCAGATCGATTGCCTCGGGTGCACCGTCCAGAGCCGCACGCCAACGCTCGATCTGCTTGGCGGACAGACTGTCCGGATCGTCCTCGGCGCCGAGCAGTTCCCGCTGCCAGACACTGTAGTCGGCGTACTGGACGGGTAGCGGCTCCCAGGACGGCGCCAGCCCTTCCACTCGGGATGCGTATGCGGCCATCACGTCGGCGGCGAGCGGACCGAACGACCATCCGTCTGCAGCGATGTGGTGCGCGACGAGCAGCAGCACATGTTCGGAACGGTTCTCCCGGAACAGGTGGATTCGGAACGGGATCTCCCCGGTCACATCGAAACCTGCGGCCGCGTACTCGGCGATCCGGAGCATCAGCTGGTCCGGCGCGGTTCGGATCGGTGTGAGATCGAACTCTGCCGCGGCGGCCGGCAGGACCTCCTGATGCGCACCGTCCGCCGAACCCGGATACACGGTCCGCAACGACTCGTGACGTTCGAGAACGTCACCGAGCGCAGCACGCAAGGCCGGGACGTCGATCCGGCCCGACATCCGCAGTGCGAGTGGGATGTTGTACGCAGACGACGAAGGATCGAACTGGTTGAGGAACCAGATCCGCTGCTGCGCCAGCGACAACGGGATCCGTCCCGGACGCTCGCGCCGCGTCAGCGCGGGCCGCCCCGAGGACGCGTCCGGCCCCGACGTGGCCACTGCGGACACCAGCTGACGCACAGTGGGATTGTCGAACAGTGTGCGGACGGAGACACGGGTGCCGAACGCCGAACCGACCCGGGAAACCACCTGGGTGGCGGACAACGAGTTGCCACCGAGAGCGAAGAAGTTGTCGTCCACACCGATACGTGATTCGCCCAGCACATCCGCGAACGCTGCGGCGACGGCGAGCTCGTCCGCCGTTGCGGGTGCGGTGAATCGGGTGTGGCTCGCGAACACGGGCTCGGGGAGGGCGCGGCGGTCGAGCTTGCCCGCCGGTGTCAGCGGGATCGAGTCGAGAACCATGATCGAACCGGGGACCATGTGCGCAGGCAACGCCCCGCCGACGAATGCGGTCAGGTCGTCGACGTCGACGTCGTTCCCCGACGCAGCACAGACATAGGTGACCAGCGCTGTGACGCCGGATTCGGTGTCGTGCGCGACGGTCGCGGCGAACCCGACCGCAGAATGCGCTCGGAACACGGAGTCGATCTCACCGAGCTCCACACGGAATCCACGAATCTTCACCTGGAAGTCGCTGCGCCCGACGTATTCGATGACGTACGTCCCGGTGCGGGACTCGACCCACCGGACGAGGTCGCCGGTGCGGTACATCCGCCGGCCGGGTGCGCCGTGGGGGTTCGCGACGAAACGCTCCGCGGTGAGACCGAGGCGCTGGTGGTAGCCGCGGGCAAGCGCTGGTCCCGACACGTACAGCTCCCCCGGCACACCGGGGGGCACGGGATGCATCCGCGCATCGAGGACGAACGCCTCGACACCGCGCACAGGGCCGCCGATGGTCATCCGCTCGCCGAGCATCAGCGGTCCACTCTGCGTCACCATCATCGAGGACTCGGTCGGCCCGTATCCGTTGAACACTGCCCGCCCCGGTACCCAACGCTCGGCGAGGTCGGCACCCCAGGCCTCTCCGCCGACGACGATGACGGCGAGTTCATCGAGTCCCGTGGGGTCGACGGACGCCAACGCGGCCGGGGTGATGAAGGCGTGCGTGACTCTCTGCTCGCCCAGGAGTTCGGCGAGCTCCGTACCGCCGTACACCGAGTGGGGAACGACCACCATCGTCGCGCCCCTGCAGAAGGCCATCAGATACTCGAACACGGAGGCGTCGAAACTGGGTGATGCGAAGTGCAGGGTACGGGCGTCGGCGGTGAGTTCGTACTCGTCGGCCAGCTCGGTCAGGAGGTTCGCGAGCCCCGAATGTGTGACGGCGACGCCCTTGGGCAGTCCAGTGGATCCGGACGTGTAGATGAGGTAGGCGAGTTGGTCCGCGTGCATCCGTCCGAGGCGATCGGCCGCTGTCACCGCCGCCGGGGAATGGGACTCCACCAGCGCAGCGTGGTCGGGATCGTCCATCACGAGCCACCGTGTCGAGTCGGGCAATCCGCCTCGGAACTCGACCGTCGTGAGGCCGAGCGCGGCTCCCGAATCGCCGAGCATGTGTGCGATCCGTTCGGCCGGGTAGCTCGGGTCCACCGGCACGAACGCGGCACCTGTCTTGGCAACGGCCCAGACGGCGAGCACCGATTCGATCGAGCGGGCCAGCGCGACGGCCACGAACGTCTCGGGGCCGGCTCCGGCCTCGATCAATTCGCGCGCCCAGAGGTTGGATCTCCGGTCCAGTTCTCCGTAGGTCATCGAACGGCCGCCGAAGACGAGCGCAGTCGCGGACGGGTCGGCCGCCGACTCGGCCAGGACTTCGGGCAGCAGTCGAGTAGGTCGACTCGGAGCCCCGCGAACCGGTGCCAGGCGGGCCCTCTCGGCGTCGTCGAGGAGATTCACGTCGCCGACCACCGTGGTGGGGTCCGCGATCACTGTTTCGAGGATTCTCACGAGCTGCACCGCGTACCTGCGCACAGTAACGTCGTCGAACAAGTCTGCGGCGTAGGTGAACTCGGCGCGAATACCCGACGGAACGCCCGCGGGGTCGATGGTCTCGCCCAATGTCAGCTGCAGGTCGAATTTCGCGACGCGCGCGTCGATGTCCTCGACACGCACCCGGAGTCCGGGGAGTTCGATGTCGTCGAGTGCCGTCGGCTGCATCGACAGCGCAGTCTGGATGAGCGGGTGATGCGCGGACGTCCGCACGGGGTCGAGAACGTCGACGAGACGCTCGAAGGGGAGGTCCGCGTGGCCGAATGCCCCGATGTCGCCGTCGCGTACCCGCGTCAGCAACTCCGCGAACGTCTCAGCACCCTCGATGCGCGTGCGGAGCACGAGCGTATTGACGAACATTCCGACCAGGTTGTCGAGAGCGCGTTCACCACGTCCGGCGATCGGCGCTCCGATGGCGATATCGTCCGACGCGGACAAGCGGGCCAACAGGAGCGCGAAGGCGGCGTGCGCCACCATGAAGACCGTGGCTCCGTGTCCACGCGCCAACCGCTCGATGCCGCTGTGGATCTCGGGGGTGATGGTGAACCCCACGGATCCCCCGGCGTAGGACTGCTCGGTCCGGCGTTGGCGGTCGAAGGGGAGTTTCAGCTCGTCCGGGAGACCGTCGAGCGTCCGCGTCCAGTACTCGAGTTGGCGTCGGACGAGGGACTCCGGCTCGTCCTCGCTGCCGAGAACCGCCCTGTGCCACAGACTGTAGTCGGCATATTGGACCGCGAGCGGAATCCACTCCGGGCTTCGGGACTCTGCTCGGGCCGCGTACGCGGTCATGACATCCCCGCCGAGAGGTCCGAACGACCAACCGTCCGCGGCGATGTGATGCAGCGTGATCGCCAGGACATGGTCGCCGGGACCGGTACGGAACAGCGTGGCCCGTACCGGCAATTCCTCGGACACGTCGAACCCGCGCGACGCGAATGCGATCATCCGGGAATCGAGTTCGCCCTCCGGTACGTCCACGACCTCGAGGGGCATCGAGAGATCCGCCGCGGACACGACGACCTGAGCGGGTCCGTCCTCCGTGTCGGGGAAAACGGTACGAAGCGACTCGTGACGTCCGACGACGTCGTCGAGTGCCTGCGACAGCGCTGCGACATCGAGAGCACCGGACATGCGGACCGCGAGCGGCAGGTTGTACGCGGGCGAGGCCGGGTCGAACTGGTTGATGAACCACATCCGCTGCTGCGCCGGTGACAGCGGTATCCGGGCCGGTCGCTGCATCGCGGACAGCACCGGGCGCGCGCCTCTTGCGGCCGTGGGCTCGGCAAGGCGAAGAGCCAACTCCGCGACCGTGGGCGCGGTGAACACATCGCGCACAGACAGTCCGGTGCCCGACGACTCACCGAGCCGTGCCGCCACTCGTGTGACGGAGAGCGAGTTGCCGCCGAGGTCGAAGAAGTTGTCGTGCGCACCCACCCGGCCCGAACCCAGCACGTCCGCGAACACTGCCGCGACCGTGCGCTCGGCCTCACTTCGCGGCGCGATGTACTCGGTGGCAACGTGGAATTCAGGGGCGGGCAACTCCTTGCGATCGAGCTTCCCGCTGGTGTTCAGCGGGAACTCGTCGAGCACTGTGATCGCGGACGGCACCATGTACGACGGCAGGGATTCCGAAGCCTGTCGGCGAAGCTCCACACCGTCCAGCTCGCCTCCGGATGTACCGACGACGTACGCGACCAGATGATCGCCGACGGTGGTGTCGGAGTACACCGACACGACGGCACCGGTGACCGCCGGGTGCGACCGGAGCACTGTCTCGATCTCGCCGAGTTCGATGCGCTGACCACGGAACTTCACCTGGAAGTCGGTACGCCCGATGTAGACGAGCGCTCCCGCCGACGTCCATCGCACGAGGTCGCCGGTGCGGTACATGCGCTCACCCGTGCGTCCGAACGGGTTCGCGACGAATCGATCGGACGTGAGATCGACGCGGCCGAGGTATCCGCGTGCGAGCTGAGCACCGCCGAGGTAGAGCTCCCCCGGAACACCGACGGGAACCGGGTGCAGCCGGGAATCGAGCACGTAGGCCTGGGTGTTCCATTCCGGCACACCGATCGGCACGTTCGTGGTGTCGGCTTCACCGGTCTTCCAGTACGTCACCGACACTGCGGCCTCGGTGGGCCCGTACAGGTTGTGCAGTCCGGCCGCGGAGAGTTCCCGGAAACGCAGGACGGTCGCGGGCGGCAGCGCTTCGCCGATGACGAACACATGCCGCAGCGAACGGCACGACCCCACGGCGGCGGCAGCGACGAACACGTCGAGCATGGACGGCACGAAATCGGTGACCGTCACCGAACGCTCGTCGATGACCCGAGTCAGATAGGCAGGCTCTCGATGCCCGTCCGGAGTGGCCAGCACCATCGTGGCACCCACCTGCAGGGGCCAGAAGTAACCCCACAACGACACGTCGAACGTGGTTGCGGTCTTCTGCAACCACACATCCCGATCGGTGAGTGTGTACTCCGACTGCATCCAGAGCAGTTGATTCACGATGGCCGCATGCGGTACCGCGACTCCCTTGGGCCTGCCGGTGGAGCCGGACGTGTAGATGACGTACGCAGGGTGTGCAGGCCGCAACGGTTCGATACGTTCGGCGTCGGTCAACGGCGCCGCGGAGACACCCGAAAGGTCGAGAGTGTCGAGGTCCGACACGGGGATCCCGTTCGGCAGGTCCGGTCGGTCGGCCGAGGTGGTCAGCACGCACACCGGCTGTGCCGACCCGAGCACGTAACTCGTTCGCTCTGCCGGGTGATCGGGATCGACCGGCACGTATGCACCACCGGCCTTGAGTACGGCGTAGATTCCGACGACCAGTTCCAGCGACCGCCGCATCACCACGGCCACTCGGGTTTCGGGGGCCACACCCAGTGCGATCAGATGCCGGGCAAGCTGGTTCGCGCGCGCATCGAGGGCTGCGTACGTCAGTACGTCACCGTCGAAATCGACGGCAACAGCATCGGGTGTACGCGCCGCCTGCGCCTCGAACGACGTCAGCAGCGTCGACTCCGGCACGTGGTGGTCGGTGGCGTTCCAGTCGTGCATCACCCGCGCGTACTCGCCCGGGATGAATCCGGTGACCTCGGCTACCGCGGCGGAGGGCTCTGCGATCAACGCACGGATGACCGAATCGAGCCGCGCCGCAATCAGCTTCGCCTCGTCGCTCTCGAAGGTGTCCGGCAGGTAGGCCACCCCGAGCCGCAGGGTGTCGTCGACCTGGGCCATCAGGCTCAATGGGTAGTGGGTGACACTGTGCACCTCGACCGAGTCCACGCGCATACCGGCGATGTCGGTCTGCGCCTGCAGCGCCGCCTGATCCACGGGGTACGACTCGAAGACGGTGAGCGTGTCGAACAGCACCCCGACCCCCGCCTCGGCCTGGATTTCCGTCAGGCCGAGATAGTGGTGATCGAGCAAATCGGCCTGCTGCCCCTGCACCCGTGCCAGCAACCCGGCCACCGACTCGTCGGCGTCGATTCGTACCCGGACGGGGACCGTGTTGATGAAGAGTCCGACCATCGATTCGATCCCGGGGATGTGCGGGGGGCGGCCCGAGACGGTGGCGCCGAATACGACGTCGTCCCGTCCGGTAAGTCGCCTGAGCAGCAGGGCCCACGCAGTCTGGATCACCGTGTTCGGCGTGACGCCGTGCTGTCGGGCGAACGCCAGCAGCTCGGCGGTGTCCGCCTCGGAAAAGTGGATCGGAACTTCCTCCGGGTCCACCGTCACGGTGCCGCCGGTGCGGGCAGGCGCGAGCAGTGTCGGCTCGTCGAGGCCATCCAACGCGTGCGCCCACGCGGCCCGCGAGGCGGAGGGGTCTCGGCGGGCCAGCCAGTCGAGGTATTCCCGGTACGGCCGCACCGCCGGGAGCGCGGACTGATCGCCCGCGGTCGCGTAGAGCACCAGCAGGTCCTGGACGATCAGCGGGATGGACCATCCGTCGAGGAGGATGTGGTGGTTGGTCATCGCCAACTCGTACCGCCCTGCACCCGTGCGCACGAGCAGCAGACGCAGCAGCGGCGCGTCGGACAGGTCGAACGGGGCGGTCCGGTTCTCTGCGACCAGCGCCTCGAGTTCCCTTTCCCCGGAATCACTCTCACGGCCCGACAGGTCGACCACGGTCAGTGGGACCTCCACCCCGCGGAGGGGGATCTGCGCCGTGACGTCGCCGTCCTGCACGAACACCACCCGCAGGTTGGAATACCGCTCCAGGAGCGCAGCGGCGGCGGCCCGCATCCGATCCGCCGACACGTCGCCGAGCATGGTCATCCGCAGCTGAGAATGGTAGACATCGACACTGTGCTCGGCGGCCAACAGCGAATGGAAGTGGAAACCGGCCTGCAGCGGCGACAGCGCCCACACATCCTCGAGGGTCGGGTACGCCCGCTCCCAGACCTCGATCTGGGACTGGGTGAGCGCCACCGTACCGACGTCCGACGGGGTCAGTCCCCCACCGGATCCGGCGACGACGTGCTCGATCTGTGAGACGAGCGCCTGCTGCCACAGATCGACGAGTTCGCGAACGTCGTCGGCTGCGAGCAGTTCACCGGCGAACCGCACTGAAGCACCGAGTCGCGGTCCGGCATCGGTATCCGTCACTCCGACATTGATCTCGATCACTGCGGAAGCGCTCATCTCCGGATCGGTGTCACCCGAGAAGACGCGCGACGACGCAAGATCCGGCACCCAGCCGACCTCACGCATCTCCGGGGACAGATCGCCCATCCCGGTCTTTCCGAGGTAATTGAAGACGACCTGGGGCGGGTCGAATCTCGCGAGAACGGTGGCCGTCGCCGGATTGAGGTATCGCAGCAGCCCATACCCGACGCCCCGGTCGGGGACCGCCAGAAGTTGCTCTTTCACCGCCTTGATCGCGGCGCCGGCCGACGCGCCGCCGACGAGTGCGTCCTGTGTGTCCACCCCGTCCAGGGCGAGTCGAACCGGATACACGCTGGTGAACCAGCCGACGGTTCGAGACAGATCCGCGCCCGGCACGACCGACTCCTCGCGGCCGTGACCCTCGAGGGTGACGTATGCAGAGGCGGCGGGCACCCCGCGCGCACGGCGCCACTCGGTGAGGGCCACCGCGAAGCCGGCAAGCAGCGAATCACCGACCGAGCACCGGAAGGCCTCCGGCACGCGGGCCAGCAGCGTGCCCGTGATCTCGGTGGACAGCTCGACGTGCAGCTCCTGCGTGGTCGAGGTCCGGTCCCGCACCGGATCGAGAGCCCTGTCGCCGAGGAGCGGGTCCGGAGCGTCGACAACGCTTCGCCAGTAGTCGAACTGCGCGAGGGCGGACGGCTGACGGGCAGCCTCCGACAACCCGTGCGACCACCGCCGCAACGACGTGCCGACCTCCGGCAGGTTCGGAGCGTGACCAGCTGCGACGGCACCTCCCGCCGCAACGAGGTCCGGCACGAGGATCCGCCAGGACACGCCGTCGACGACCAGGTGATGAGCAACCACGAGGAGCCGCCCGGGGCGGGTCGCCCCGCGATCCAACCAGACGAACTGCGTGAGCACCGGGGTCTCGAAGTCGAACCGGTCGGCCGCGGCGGAGAGTTCGCGGTCGATCAGCGCATCGAAGGCTTCGTCGCCGAGGTCGGGATCCACCGGCACCGTCGTGACCAGTCGATCGGCGTCGACGGCACCGGCGGGCAACACCGAGTGACGCACGTCGGCACCGTCGCGGAGCAGTCGGGACCGCAGCGCGTCGTGCCTGTCGAGCACCGCCTGCACCGTCGCGACGATGTCCGATCGCTCGATCCCGGTCGGCAGCGTGAGTAGCACGGACTGCGAATACCGGCCCACCGGACCCGACCGGTCGAGCAGCGATCGGACAACCGGGGTCAGCTCGACGTTCCCCACGCCGCCACCCGCCAGTTCGGCGAGCGCGAGCGGGTCCACCGACGCGACGATAGCCACTTCGGCGAGCGCGGCAATGCTCTTGCGCTCGAACACGTCCCGTGGGGTGAATACGATCCCCGCGGCCTTGGCTCGCGACACCAGCTGGATCGACACGATGCTGTCGCCGCCGAGAGCGAAGAACGAGTCGTTCACCCCCAGGTCGTCGACGCCGAGCGCCTCCCGGAACAAGGCCGCGAGTGTTTCCTCCATCGGAGTACGTGGCTCCACTCGAGCGACCGCGACGTCACCGACGGCCGGGGCAGGCAACGCCGCGCGATCCAGTTTGCCGCTCGCGTTGAGCGGGAAGGCGTCGAGCGTGACGAACCCGTCCGGAATCATGTATTCAGGCAGCCGGCTCTCGGCATACGTCGTCAGTGCCTCTGTGTCGACCGTCGTGCCCGTACGTGTGACGAGATAGGCCACCAATTGTTCGCTCGCCGCTCCGGAGTACACGGTCACGACCGCCTGGGCAACGGAGTCCGCGGATTCGAGTACCGCCTCGATCTCACCGAGCTCGATCCGCAGTCCGCGCAGCTTCACCTGGAAATCGTTGCGGCCGAGGTATTCCAATTCGCCGCGGCTGTTCCAGCGAAGACGGTCACCGGTCCGGTACATCCGAGTGCCTGGCGCGTCGAAGGGGTTGGCCACGAACCGTTCGGCGGTGAGGTCGGGGCGTCCCGCGTATCCGCGAGACACCTGGGTGCCGGCCAGGTACAACTCGCCGGTCACTCCGGCAGGACTGGGGTGGAGCCGCTGGTCCAGCACGTAGGCTCGGGTGTTCCACACCGGTGTACCCACGGTGACGATGCCCGAGTTCGAGGTGTCCACCCATGAGGTGGTGGAGGCGGGCGCGACCTCCGCGGGACCGTACGCGTTGAGGACGGCAGCGTCGGAGACGGCCGCGAACCGCCGCGCCACAGTGACGGACAGTGCCTCGCCGCCGACGAACACGGTACGCAGCGACGAGAACCGGGACGGCACGATCACGTCGGTGAAGACGGCGAGCATCGACGGGACGAAATGTATCGCCGTGATCTGCTCGGTGTCGATCAGTTCCGCGAGGTAGTCGGGATCCTTGTGTCCGTCCGGTTCCGCGATCACGACGCGTGCTCCCACAGCCAGGGGCCACAACAATTCCCAGAGCGATGCGTCGAACGACTGTGGTGTCTTGACGGCAACCCGATCGGTCTCGTCCAGCGCGCCGAGAGACACCAGGAACCCGAAGTGGCTTCCGAGACCGGCGTGCGAGACGGCCACTCCCTTGGGTCGGCCGGTCGAACCCGAGGTGAAGATGACATAGGCGAGGTTGTCGGCCGCGAGAGGCCTCAGCCTGTCGCGGTCCGTCACCGGGGCATCGTCGAACCGGTCGAGTTCGAGACCGTCCATCGAGAGCACCCGGACTCCGGAGTCTGTCTCGAACTCGCCTCGAACTGCGGTCAGGACGAGAACCGGGTCGGCTGCCTCGATGACGTGGGCCGCTCGCTCCGCCGGAAGGTCGACGTCGAGTGGCACGTACGCCGCGCCAGTCCGCAGCACGGCGTGCAGGGCGATCAGAAACTCGATCGACCGGCGGGCCGCAACCGCGACAGTGGTTTCGGTTCCGGCGCCTTCGGCGATGAGTGTGCGGGCCAACCGGTTGACCCGCGAGTTGAATTCCCGGTACGTCACAGACACGTCGCGGTACACCACCGCCACCGCATCAGGTGTCCGTGCCGCCTGCTCGTCGTAGCGGGCGAGGTAGGGCCGCTCGCTCACCTCCACGTCCGTGGCGTTCCATTCGCGCAGTACGCGAACGAGTTCCCGTTGATCCAGCACCGGCAGGTCCCCCACCGCCGTGCCCGGATCGGCCAGCGCCGCCGCCACGATCCGCGCGAAACGGTCCGCGAACGACTCCACCGTGTCACGGTCGAACAGATCGACCGCATACGTGAACGCACCGGTGAGACCGGACACGGTGCCGCGCTCGTCTCGGATCTCGGTGAGCGTCACGTTCAGATCGAATTTCGCGATCTCCGGATTCATCTCGACGGCGCTCACCGTCAGCCTGGGCAGTTCCAGCACTCCCGCTTCGAAGTTCTCGTATGACAGACCCACCTGGAACAGTGGGTGACGGGCTGTGGACCGGGCGGGTTCGAGTACCTCCACGAGACGCTCGAACGGCAGATCGGCGTGCGCGAACGCGGCGAGGTCGAAATCCCGCACCTGTGCGAGCACGTCGGCGAATGACAGGTCGCCGGAAACTCGCGCGCGCAGGGTGAGAGTGTTGACGAACATGCCGACGAGGTCCTGCAGGGAGGGTTCGGCACGGCCGGCGACGGGCGTGCCGACGGTGACGTCCACCGCGTTCGACAGCCGTGAGAGCAGAACCGACAGCGCGGCGTGCCACACCATGAACGGCGTGGCAGCGGAGCGGGCCGCGAGGTCGGCGACGGCTTTCGCCGTGGCGGCGTCGACCGAGAACGGTACCGTCGCACCCGAATTCGTCGGCACGGCCGGGCGGGGCCGATCAGCGGGCAGCTCCAGCAGGTCGGGGATGCCGTCGAGCGCCGCGGACCAGAATTCGATCTGCTCGGCGGCCTGCGACCGACCGTCGGTCTCGTCGCCGAGAAACTCCGCCTGCCAGTAGCTGTAGTCCGCGTACTGCACGTCCATCGGCGCCCACGACGGTGCCCGCCCAGCCGTACGCGCCGTGTAGGCGAGCAGGATGTCACGTGCGAGCGGGGCCATCGACGATCCGTCGGCGGAGATGTGGTGCACCACCACGGCCAGCACGTGTTCGTCGACGGACAGTCGCAGCAATGCCGTGCGCAATGGCACCGCGGACGTGACGTCGAAGCCCCCGGTGGCGAGCGTCAGGAGTCGTGCCGGCAGCTCGGCCTCGGTAGTCGGCTGCACGTCGAGATCGAGCGACACCTCGTCGGCGCCGACGATCACCTGATGCGGGCCGTCCGTCGAGTCCGGATACAGGGTACGCAGGGACTCGTGACGGCCGAGGACGTCGCGGATCGCCGAACGCAGTCCGTCGCCGTCGAGCTTGCCGGACAGGCGCAGGGCGAACGGCATGTTGTAGGCCGCGGATGCGGTATCGAACTGGTTGAGGAACCACATGCGACGTTGCGCCGGGGACAGCGGAATCCGTCCGGCACGCGTGGCGGCGACCAGTGGGGCACGTGGTGCCGTCGGCACTGTTCCCTCGATACGCTCGGCGAGCGCTCCGACGGTGGGGGCGTCGAACAGGTCACGCAGGGCGAGCGGCGCACCCAGCTCGGCCCGAATACGAGAGGTGACCCGGGTGGCGACGAGCGAGTTACCGCCGACGTCGAAGAAGTTGTCCCGGACGCCGATACGGTCGAGACCGAGAACCTCGGCGAAGATCTCCGCGAGGTTGGCCTCGACGGACGTGCGCGGGGCCACGTACTCCGTGGCGGAGCCACCGAATTCGGGTGCGGGCAGCGCCTTGCGATCGAGCTTTCCACTCGTATTGAGCGGGAATTCGTCGACGACCATCAGCGCTGCCGGAATCATGTACGCCGGCAGGGACGCCGCCGTGCATTCTCGAAGTCGCGTGACATCGAGGTCGTGTCCCGGCTCGGGCACGACGTACGCGACGAGGTGATCGCCGGTGCCGGGATCGGAATGGACCAGCACGGCAGCGCTGGTGACCGACGGGTGTGCCCGCAGGACGAATTCGATCTCGCCGAGCTCGATGCGCTGGCCTCGGAACTTGACCTGGAAGTCGGTGCGCCCGATGTATTCGAGTGCGCCCGCCGATGTCCATCGCACGAGGTCGCCGGTGCGGTACATACGCAGGCCGGCAGTGAACGGATTGGCCACGAACCGGTCCGAGGTGAGATCGACGCGGCCGAGGTATCCCCGGGCCAGCTGCTCGCCCGCCAGATAGAGCTCACCGGCAACGCCGGGGGGAACCGGGTGCAGGCGCGAGTCGAGAACGTAGACCTGGGTGTTCCACTCGGGCACTCCGATCGGTACCGTGCCGGTGACCGTGGCCGCAGTGTCCCAGTACGTGACCGAGACTGCCGCCTCGGTGGGCCCGTACAGGTTGTGCAGTCCGGCATCGGACAGTGCCCGGAATCGCGTGACGGTCTCGGGGGGCAGCGCCTCGCCGATCACGAAGACGTGCCGCAGGGTGGCGCACGAGGTGGTGGGCACGGACGCGACGAAGGCGTCGAGCATCGAAGGCACGAAGTCGGTGACCGTGACACCGTGCTCGTCGATGACCCGGGCGAGGTACTCGGGGTCGCGGTGACCGTCCGGGGTCGCCAGCACCATCGTGGCGCCCGTGTGCAGCGGCCAGAAGTAGCCCCACAGCGACACGTCGAAAGTGGTTGCGGTCTTCTGCAGCAGCACGTCCCGTTCGGTGAGCGCGTACTCCGACTGCATCCACAGGAGCTGATTGACGATCCCGCGGTGCGGCACCGACACCCCCTTGGGCCGACCGGTGGAGCCCGAGGTGTAGATGACGTATGCGGGATTGTCCGGGCGGAGCGGTGCCAGTCGGTCGGAGTCGGTGACGGGTTCGCCCGAACAGGAATCCAGCGCGATCCGATCGATCTCGACGAATGACGAACCCGCGGGAAGTGCGCCACGGTCGGCCGAGGTCGTGAGCACGCAGACGGGCTGTGCGGAATCGAGCACATACCCGATCCGGTCCGTCGGGTGATCGGGATCGACCGGCACGTAGGCACCGCCGGCCTTGACGATCGCGTACATGCCCACCAGCAGGTCCGGTGAGCGCCGCATCGCCAGCCCGACACGCGATTCGGGTCCCACCCCTCTGTCGATGAGATGGCGCGCCAGACTGTTCGCGCGGCGATCGAGTTGGGAATACGACAGCGTGACGTCTCCGAACACCACAGCCACCGCATCCGGGGTGCGGGCAACCTGCGCGTCGAACAGTTCGGGCAGACACATCGCAGGCACGCGGTGCCCGGTGTCGTTCCACGTGCCGAGAACGCGGTCGCGTTCGGCGGCGTGGAGCAGGGGCAGATCACCAACCGCCTTCGCGGAGGATGCCGCGACCGAGCGCAACAGGTTCACGAATCGCTCGGCCATCGACGCGACGGTCGACTCGTCGAACAGATCGGTGGCGTAATCGAAGCCGGCCGCGAGACCACCCGGCGTACCCGCGTCACCGAACCGTTCGGTGACGGTCAGCTGGAGGTCGAATTTCGCAACATGGACATCGATTTCTGCCGCCGCGACCTCGAGGCCTGGCAGTTCTACGGAGGTCGGCGCGGTGTTCTGGAACGAGAGCATGACCTGGAACAGCGGATGACGCGCGGCGGACCGGTCGGGGCTGAGCACCTCCACGAGTCGCTCGAACGGGACGTCGGCGTGGGAGAACGCGGCAACGTCGGCGTCGCGGACCCGGTCGAGAACCTCCTCGAACGTGTCGCCCGGCTCGGCGGTCGCGCGAAGCACCAGGGTGTTGACGAACATACCCACCAGGGCGTCGAGCGCCTCCTCGCCGCGTCCGGCGACCGGGGTGCCGATGACGATGTCCGTTCCGGCGCCGAGGCGATGGAACAACACCACGAGGGCTGCGTGGGTGACCATGAACAGCGTGGCGCCGGTGCTCTGTGCCAGATCGACGAGACGCCCGTGGACGTCGGCCGGGATCGTGAATTCGACACGACCGCCCCGATGCGACATCTCGGCGGGCCGTGGCCTGTCGGTGGGCAGCTCGAGCATCTGGGACGCACCGGCGAGCACCGACTGCCAGTGGGCGATCTGCCGCGCGGACACGCTGTCCACGTCGTCTTCCGAACCCAGTAGTGCACGCTGCCAGAGGGTGTAGTCGGCGTACTGCACCGGGAGGGGCACCCAGGTGGGCGCGTGACCGGCGACGCGCGCCGTGTATGCGACCATCACGTCGGCGGCCAGCGGCGTCATGGACCAGCCGTCGGCGGCGATGTGATGAACCACGAGGACGAGGACGTGCCGGTCGGGCGCCTCCCGGAACAGTCCGGCGCGCAGCGGTGTGTCGGCGGTGAGGTCGAACCCGGCACCACCGAGGGCCGCCACCGCGGCGGTGAGCGACTGGGCGTCGACGTCGAGCGGATCCGTGTCGGCCAGCACGCTCACGGCAGGCATGATCAGCTGGTGGGGTCCGTCAGGGGTGTCGGGGAACACGGTGCGCAGCGCCTCGTGCCGTTCCTGGACATCGCCGAGCGCCGCTCGCAGAGCTTCCCGCTCGAGAGCGCCGGTGAGCCGCAGGGCGATCGGCAGGTTGTAGGCGGCCGAGGCCGTGTCGAACTGGTTGAGGAACCACATCCGTTGCTGCGCAACGGAGAGGGGCACGCGGGCGGGGCGTTCCCGCGCTTCCAGCGCCGGCCGCGAGTCGGCCTGCGGGCCGGCGTTCGACGCCGCGACCGCCAGGTGCGACACCGACGGCGACTGGAACAGGTCCCGGACCCCGATCCGCACACCGAGGGCGGCATTCACTCGGGACACGACCTGGGTGGCCATCAGCGAGTTGCCGCCGAGTTCGAAGAAACTGGTGTCGGCACTCAGTTCGGGGAGACCGAGGACGTCGCGGAAGATCCCGAGGAGGATCTCCTCGGTGACCGTTCTCGGGCGCACGATGTCGGCCGAGCGTGCGGCGAATACCGGTGCGGGCAGGGCGTTACGGTCGAGTTTGCCCGCCGGGGTCAGCGGCAGCGAATCCAACACCATGATCGACGACGGCACCATGTACCCGGGAAGACGCTCCCCGACGAACGCCGACAACACCCGGGTCTCGACGACGGCTCCCGGCGCCGGTAGCACATACGAGACCAGGCGACTGCTCCCGCTCCCGTCCTCATAGCCGACCGTGTGGGCGAACTCCACCACCGGATGCGCGGCCAGCGCGGCGTCGATCTCACCCAATTCGATCCGGAACCCCCGGATCTTCACCTGAAAATCACTGCGGCCCAGAAACTCCAGAACCGGAGGCCCGTCCGGGACGGTCACCCAGCGGACCACGTCACCCGTGCGGTACATCCGCCCGCCGGTGCCGAACGGGTTCGCCACGAACCGCTCCGCCGTCAACCCCGCCCGATGCACATACCCGCGAGCCAAGCTGGAGCCGAGGACATAGAGTTCGCCGCGCACCCCGGCCGGGACCGGACGCAACCGGTGGTCGAGGACGACGAGGTCGACACCCACGGTCGGCGACCCGATGGTGACCGGCCGCCCGGGCACCATCGGTCCGGTAGCGGACGACATGATCGTGGTCTCACTCGGACCGTACGCATTGACCACGAGCCGGCCCGGCGCCCACCGCGCCACCAACTCCGGCGGACACACATCACCCGCCACCACCACTGTTTTCAGATGATCGAGACCGCGGTGATCGAGCGACGCCAATGCCGCCGGCGTGCAAAACGCATGCGTCACCCGCTGCTCGGCGATCAGTTCGGCCAACTCGGTGCCACCGTAAATCGTGGTCGGCGCCACCACCAGGGTCGCACCCGCACACACCGCCATCACCAACTCGAACACCGACGCATCGAAACTCGGCGACGCGAAATGCAACACCCGCGAACCCGACGACACCAGCAGACGGTCCCGCTCGTCCGCCGCCAGATTCACCACACCCCGGTGCGTGACCGCCACACCCTTCGGCCGGCCCGTCGACCCCGAGGTGTAGATCACATACGCCGGATGATCGACCGACAACGCCCGCGTCCGATCGGCGTCCGTGACCGCATCCGGCGGATACGACGCCGCGGCCGCCCGAAACTCGTCGTTGTCCACGATGATCCAGTGCGTGCACTCCGGCAACCCATCCCGCAACGCGGCGGTGGTGATGCCGATCGGCGCACCACAATCCTCCAGCATGAACGCGATGCGGTCAGCCGGATAGCTCGGATCGACCGGAACGAACGCCGCCCCCGCCTTCGCCACCGCCCACACACTCGACACCGACTCCCGCGACCGCGGCAACGCCAACGCCACCACGACCTCCGGGCCGACCTGGAGGTCGATCAGTAGCCGCGCCAGCCGGTTCGACGTGTCGTCCAGGGCGCGGTAACTCAGGGTGTCGGCGGAGGTTCCGTGCCCGGGTGCGACGAGCGCCTCCCCGCCCGGGTTGCCGAGGACGGCACCCGCGAGGAGGTCGGGCAGAGTGACGGGTGCGAATCCGGCGCGGCCGGAAGCGGGAACGAGGGTGCGGCTCTCGTCGTCGTCGAGGATGCCGAGGTCGCCGACCCGTCGAGGTTCATCGGTGTCGGAGGTGAGGAACGCGCCGAGGAACCGGGTGAAGCGAGTGTGATGGGCGCGGAGGGTGTCTTCGGAGTACAGGTCGGGGTTGGCCTCGAGGTCCAGGTTGAGGCTGGTGCCGGCGACCCCGTGATAGACGTTGACCGCGAGGTCGGCGATCGGACCGGTGGACAGCAGTTCGAGCTTGCCGACGATGCTGCCGAGGGTGATCTCGTCGTGGAACAGCATGACGTTGATCAGGGGGCCGTAGAAACCCTGGAGCTCGGTAGCCGCGTCCCGCCGGATGTCGATGTGCGGGTAGCGCTGGTGGCGGAGCGCCGCGGTGACTTCCAGCCGGACCGCCGCCACCAGCTCCGCGTTCGTCATGTCCGGGCGGACGTGCAGACGTAGCGGGACGACATTGGAGACCATGCCGCCGGAGCGGCGGAGCAGCGCAGTGGTGCGGGCGGTGACGGGCAGGCTGACCGCGACCTCTTCACGTCCGGTCATCCGGGACAGGTACGCGGCGAACGCGGCAATGACCTCGAACGCGGTCGACGAGTCGTGACGGTCCGTCGCGGCCTCGAGGTGGTCGACGAGGGCGCCGGGGATCTGCCCACCCGTTGTCCGGCTTCGTGCCCGCGCGGGTGCGGAGCGGTCGACGAGGCTGTGCGGTTCACCGATCGTGGACACCCGCGCGGACCAGTACTCCTGGTCGACGCGGTAGCGCGGCGAGATCCGGTAGTCGTCGTCGACCCGGGCGACGTCGGTGAGTGCGGCCGCCGTGGACGGTGCGGCGGCACGCCCCTCGACGGCCGCGGTGTACAGCTCGGTGGTCCGGTCGACGAGCGTCATCGATCCCATGCCGTCGAGCGCGACGTGGTGAACGCGGCTGTACCAGTAATGACGATCCGGCCCGGTGCACAGGACCGCCGACGTGACGAGCCGATCGCGGCACACATCGAGCGGAGTGGTGTACTCCTGCCGCATCCACTCCTTGGCCGCCGCCCTCGGATCGGGCTCGTGCTGCAGGTCGACGAAATTGACCGACGCGTCCAGGGTCGGATCGACCAGCTGATAGGGAACTCCGTCGACCTCGACGAGGCGGAGGAAGGCGGAGCCGAGTTCCCGGCCGGCGGTGATCAACGACTCCGACAGCAACGCCACGTCGAGGACACCCACCAGTTCCACGCACTGCGCGATGGTGACGGGCACGTCGGGATCGAGCTGCTGGGCGAACCACATCCCCCGCTGAGCGGTGGAGAGTGGGAATGCACCGTCCGGAATACGACTCGCGGCGGTCACGTCACCACTCGGCACAGCTTCGACCACGTTGTCGTCCTCTTCCCACTCCGGCGGTGGGCATGGCACCCACCGGCCACCCAAGAAACTGATAGTGACCTGCGAACCTGGGAATTTACAGAACCTTACCCGGGAGTACGCTTCAGGTTCCTATCGGACGTACGGTTCAGACCGTTTCAGGGCGTCTCAGAATGTGGACGGACCGCATCTTTGCCCATGGGTGTCACGTTTCGATGCACCTAACCCAGCGCTGCCCCACTACTTCCGGAGAAGGAATGGGGCAGCGGTTGGTACCTGGTGTTATCTGGCCGCCACACCCTTGATCTTGGCAATCCGGTTGCGCAGCCCCCACTGCGTGACCTTGAGAAGCGCTTCGCGGACGATCCCGCCGCTCATCTTGGATTCACCGATTTCTCGCTCCGTGAATGTAATGGGAACCTCGCGGAGGGTAAAGCCCTCCTGGAGGGCCCGCCATGCCAGGTCCACCTGGAAGCAGTATCCGTGTGATTCCACCGCGGCGAGGTCGAGCTTCTCGAGCACCTCCCGGCGGTATGCCCGGTATCCGCCGGTGATGTCCTTGACCTTCACACCCAGCGCCACACGCGAGTAGATGTTGCCGCCGCGCGAGAGCCACTCGCGATGCTTCGGCCAGTTCACCACCGTGCCGCCCGGCACGTACCGGGATCCGAGTACCAGGTCGGCGCCCGCATCGACCTGATCGAGGAGTCGGTGCAGTTGTTCCGGCGCGTGGCTGCCGTCGGCGTCCATCTCGACGAGGACGGTGTAGTCGCGCTCGAGGCCCCAGCGGAAACCCGCGATGTACGCGGCGCCGAGCCCGTTCTTCTCCGTGCGGTGCATCACGTGGATGCGGCCGGCATCGTCGTTCGACGCGAGGGCATCCGCGACGTCGCCGGTACCGTCGGGGCTGCCGTCGTCGACGACGAGAACGTGCGTCGTGGGCAGGGCCGCGTGCAGGCGCCCCACGATCAGGCCGAGATTCTCCCGCTCGTCATACGTCGGAATGATCACCAGAGTCCGTGCGCTCGGTGCCCCGCTCTGCCCGGATTCGGTCTCCGATGCCATGAGGATCCTCCCTGCCGGCAACTGCCGGCGCCTTCTCGGTACTGCCTTGAATCGGTGTGCGAACTTCTCGTCGTCGTCGCACCACGGCGAACGCGACGGCAGCGACGGCCCCGAGGCAGAGGAGAACCTCCGGAATCGGGCCGAGCCGACTTGCCAGCGTAGTACCGGTGCGCAGCGGCACCTGCGACACCAGGGCAGCGGGGACGAAAAGTGGGGTTTCCCCCATCGTGGACCCGTCGGGGGCGATGATCGCGCTCACACCGCTGGTCGCGGCCACGACGACGGCGCGCCCGTGCTCCACGGCCCGCACCTTCGACATCGCGAGCTGCTGGTAGGTCATCTCGGTGTCACCGAACGTGGCGTTGTTGGTGGGGACGGCGAGCAGTTCCGCGCCGCTGCGGACCGACTGCTCGAACGCCCGGTCGAACGCCACCTCGTAACAGGTCGCGACGCCCACCGCGATGCCGTTCGCGTGGACGACGCCGTCCCCGTCGCCGGGAACGAAGTTGCCCGCGCGGTCGGCGTACGAGGAGAAGTGCCGGAAGAACCCGCGATACGGCAGGTACTCGCCGAACGGCTGGATGATCTTCTTGTCGTGCCGTTCCTGCGGTCCCGCATCGCCGTCCCACACGATCACCGAATTGGTGGTGGTGCGGTCGGAGTTGACGAGCACGGTCCCCACCAGGATGGGTGCGCCGATCGCCTCGGACGCCCGGGTGATGTCGGCGGCGGCATCGGCGTTGCGCAGCGGATCGATGTCGGAGGCGTTCTCCGGCCAGATCACGAGGTCGGGTTGCGGCGCCGCGCCCGACACGACGTCGGCCGCGAGTTCGAGGGTGCGGTGCACGTGGTTGTCGAGAACGCGTTTGCGCTGGTCGTTGAAGTCGAGTCCGAGTTTGGGGACGCTGCCCTGGATCGCCGCGACGGTGATCGTCCGGTCGCCCGAGTCCGTGCCCGGCAGCGTCGGCCACAGCGCCACCGACACGAGGGTCGCGGCGAGGGCGGCGACCAGGCCGCCGGCCAGTGGACGCTTCCAGTTCTCGGCACCGCGCGCCCGGGCCCTCACCGTCACGGCCACGGACGCCAGCCCGGCGCCGGTCAGCGCGACCGCGAAGCTGAGCAGCGGCGAGCCGCCGATGCTCGCGAGCGGCAGGAACCAGCCCTCCGACTGTCCGAACGCGAGCCGCCCCCACGGGAAGCCGCCGAACGGCACACTGGCGCGGAGCCATTCCGTGAGCGACCAGCACACCGCGATCCACAACGGCGCCCAGCGCAGCCGGGACACGAGGACGGCGAGCAGCCCGAACAGTCCGATGAACAGAGACTCGACCGCCGCGAGCGCAAGCCACGGAAGGGCCCCGACGAACACCCCGATCCACGGCAGCAGCGGCACGAGGAACCCGAGTCCCGCGAGGTAGCCGTAGCCGAAACCCGCGCGCAGTCGGGGTGCCGCGCCACCGGCGCCGGTCAGGACCAGCGTCAGCAGGGCAATGCCGACGGGTGCGAGAAACCACAGTGGCCGCGGCGGAAAGCCGGCGAACACGAGGAACCCCGCGGCCACCGACAGGACGGAACGCACCAGCACCCCCCGGTTACCGGTGGACCACCGCGTCACGGCGCTACCGCTCATGGACGACGCTCCCCCGGTGCACCGAACGCAGCAGCACCGGCGTCGGTGCATCGTCCTCGAGCCGCGGCAGGGCCGGCACCCGGGACCGAGGGTCGGTCGACCACCGCTGCACGGAATCCTTGGGAGCGCTGACGACGAGTTCGCCCGCATCCCACACGGCGTAGGACGCCGGCGCGCCCGGATCGAGGGTCCCGGCGAGGCCGTCGCGCACCCCGCCGGCCCGCCACGCGCCGCGGGTGGCAGCCGAGAACGCCGCACGCGGGGAGATCCCGCTGCCCGGTGTGCGGTGGTGGACGGCCGCGCGCAGCATCGCCCAGGGTTCGACCGGGGTGACCGGCGCGTCCGAGCTCAGGGCCAGCGACACCCCCGCGGAGGCGGCCCCGGCGAACGGGTTGAGAGTGAGGGCGCGCTCGGTTCCGAGGCGCTGCGCGTACAGCCCGTCCGTCCCACCCCAAAGGGCGTCGAACGCGGGCTGGACGCTGGCGATCACACCCCACTGCGCCAGCCGCGCCGCGTCGTCGCCGGTCATCATCTCGGCGTGTTCGAGCCGGTGCCCGGCCTTCGCGACCGCGGGACCGCCCAGCTCGCCCGCGACGACGGCGAATGCGTCGACTGCGGCCCGGACGGCGGCGTCGCCGATGACGTGGAATCCGGCCTGGATTCCGGCGATCGTGCAGGCTCGGATGTGGGCGGCGATCTCGTCGACGCCGAGGTAGCTCTTGCCGGTGCCGCCATCCAGATCCGCATAGGGCTCGCTGAGCCACGCGGTGTGGGAGCCGAGGGATCCGTCGATGAACAGGTCGCCGCCCAGCGCGTGGGCACCGGTGACGTTCAGCAGCTTCCGGGCCTCGTCGGCGTCGGTCACCGCTTCGCCCCAGTAGCCGCGGACCTCGACGCCGTGCGGGGTGGACAGGAGTTCACGGAAGTCGTCGAGTCCGGCGATGTCGGGCCCGCCGCACTCGTGCACCGCGACGATGCCGCGGGAGGCGATGGTGTCGAGGGCGGCGACGCGGGCGGCGGACCGCTGCTCGGCGGTCAGCAGCGACCGTGCGACGGTTCGGGCGGCGTGGTGCGCCTCGAACGTCAGCGGCCCGTCCGGGGAGAAACCGGCCGTGTCGCTCAGATCCGGGACCGACCGGCGCAGCGCGGTCGAGCACACGGCCGAGTGGACGTCGATCCGCGACAGATACACGGTGCGCCCGGGCGCGGCCTCGTCGAGCTGCGCGGTGGTCGGACCGGTTCCCTCCGGCCACCTCGACTCGTCCCAGCCGTGCCCCCAGATGACGGCGTCGGCGTGGGTGCGGGCGAATGAGGCGAGCCGGTCGAGGCATTCGCGGAGCGAGCCGACACCGACCAGGTCGAGCCCCACGATGTTCAGGCCGAGTGCCGTGACGTGCACGTGGGTGTCGACGAATGCGGGGGTGACGAAGGCGCCGCCGAGGTCGACGACGTCCGCGTCGGGGTGCAGTGCGCGGGCAGCGCGATCGTCGCCGACCCACGACACGATGCCGTCGGTCACTGCCATCGACGTGGCGTCTGGAGCAAAGGAACTGTAGATTCGGCCGCCGACCAGCAGTTGTGTAGTCACAGGCAACCAGTCTGCCTGTTAGGGCAGAACGTGGGGATCACGGGTCGGGGTTCGGGGCTCCTCGTCGATCACTTCACCCTCGAAGACCTCACCCTCGAAGACCTCGTCGACCACCTCCCCTTCGATGACCTCGCCGCGATCGCGGCGGGGTGCCCGCGCGAACGCCTCGGCGCCGGCCGCGACGGTTGCGGCGCGCCGACCTGCCAGGAGAACCACGACGGGCCGAAGCAGCCAGCGGGTGGGGGGAATGAGGAACAGCAGCCCGAGCACCGACGTGACCAGGCCGGGAACGAACATCAGGGCGGATCCCAGCGCGACGAGCGCGCCGTCGGCGACCGCGGCGCCGGGCGAGCCCTCCCCGCCCGCGGCGCGGCGCAGGCCTTCCATCACGCGACGCCACTGCGAACGCATCAGCAGCAGTCCGACCAGCGTTCCACCGAGCAGGAGGAGCACGGTCCACAGCGCGCCGATCGCATTACCGACCAGGACGAGCGCGGCGATCTCCACCACTACGTACAGCAGGAACAGTGCGGCGTACATGACGCCCCCTTTCGGACGGCCGGGTTCATCGAGGGTCTGTGGGTCAACCGTCTGATCGTTCAACGTTCGACGGCGTCGATTTTCTCCCGACCGTTGATATCGAAGCGCTCACGATCTAACCCTCAAGTTGACATTGAGACTCTGGGCATGGTGCAGTTCACTGCGATGGGGGTCTTCCGATCCCGCGCACAACGAGGAGCCGATATGACTCGTTCCACCGTCTTCCGCCGAGCCGCAATCGTTCTCGCGGCCGCAGCAGCCTTCGGCATGCTGTCGTCGGGACCGGCCTCCGCAGCACCGGTCGCCGACTTCGCGAAGGGCGCCGCCGAACTGCAGGCACTCGCCACCGAGGTCTCCCCCGCCGCATCCGCCGCGGTGGACGCCCTGCTCGGAGCCAGCGTGTTCATCCCGAAGGACGTGCTCGAAGTCGGACTCACCACACCGCAGGACTTCATGTACCCGTCCCCCACCCTCGGGTGCGGCGTCGCAGACAACCCTGCGACGGTCACTCTGGCGAGCGCCCAGGGCGGACCGAATCTTTTCCCGCAGATCACCGCGAACCAGCTGCGTTTCCAGGCCATCCCCGGCTATGTCGCGATCCCGCAGTCGTCCGATCTCAGCGTGGCCTGGATCAACCTCTCCACGTTCCAGGGCGGAATCGTCAAGCTCGACGACAAGTTGCCGATCATCAATACCCCGATCCTGTCGAAGATCGTCGACACCGGGAAGGGCACTGTCCTCGCGACCGTGTTCGGCACGGTCGGATACCCCGACGCCGTCACGTGCACGGTCGTCCCGACAGTCGGGACCTTCACCGTCTGACTGCCGACCGCTTCCCCACCCGCCGGCCTACGAGCCGGGTCGCACCAGGCCCGTCTCGTAGGCCAGCACCACGGCCTGCACCCGGTCCCGGACGTTCAACTTGGTGAGGATCCGTCCCACGTGCGATTTGATGGTCGACTCCGACAGGAACAGCTGGGCGGCGATCTCCGTGTTCGACAACCCCGTTGCCACCAGTTGCAGTACCTCCCGTTCGCGCTCGGTCAGCACGTCGAGGATCGCCGGGTCACGGCGCGGGGCCGGACCGTCGTCGAGGAACCGCGCCAGCAGTCGGCGGGTCACCTTCGGAGACACGACGGCGTCACCCGCGGCCACACTGCGAATGGCCGACACCAGGTCTTCCGACGGGGTGTCCTTGAGGAGGAAACCGCTGGCCCCGGCCCGCAACGCACCCATCGCATGCTCGTCGAGGTCGAAGGTCGTCATCACCAGCACCCGGCTCGCGACACCCGACTCCAGGATCTGCGTGGTCGCACTCACCCCGTCCACCACCGGCATCCGGACGTCCATCAACACCACATCGGGTTCGAGTTTGCGGACCGCGGCGACAGCGGCCGCGCCGTCGCTCGCCTCACCGACGACGGTGATGTCGTCCTGGGCGTCGAGCACCATGGTGAGGCCCATGCGCATCAGTTCCTGGTCGTCGACGAGTAGCACGGTGATCGGCACAGCGCCAACCTAACACCGCAGGCCTCGTACGGTTCGGTCCACCGGTTACCGGGTAGTCCTGTGCCGTGAGCTTTTCCCACGCGCTGCGATCCGCCGTCACCGGCTCGAACCCTCGGCGGGCCGCCACCTCGAGTGGCACCGCCCGGCACCCGATCAGTATCACCACCGCCTCCGTGTCTCTCGAGGAACAGCAGCGGGTGCGGGTGCGCAAGTACGTGATCGTGATGTCGCTGCGAACCCTCGCGTTCCTGCTGTCGGCAGTGGTCTACGGCGTGACCGGCAATCCGTGGGCGGCGGTGGCGATCCTCGGGGTGTCGCTTCCGCTGCCGTGGATCATCGGCCCTTTCGTCGACGACCTGCCGCCGTGGGAGAAGGCCGGGTCTTCGCGTCAGGACTCCACGAAATCGGCGTAGTCACGAGCGTATTGGGCGTTCCGGTAGCCGATGTGTCCGCGACGAGTGGTTCGACTCCACAGCCGAGGCACCTGCCGCGACACCCGAGTGGTGAATCGTTGCCTCACGGCAGAATTCGGCGCCGGTGGACTGCCCCCGTCGCCGCGCCGTCGCAATGCCTGCTGCTCCAATCACACGGCAGCGCTGCGTAACTGAAGGTCGTGTCACCCTCGCCGGCGCGCAACCGGAGCTCCGGCCCGCCCGTCCTTCCGTCGAGGCACCATCGGTCACATCATTGCTCGCCGAAGGTGCGCACCCCTATGATCGAGGTCTCGGCTAGTTGGAGTGCCCACAGATCGGGGTGTCCAGATGCGAATCGCGGATGTGTTGCGGAACAAAGGTCCGGCCGTGGTAACGGTGGATCCGGGGATGTCGGTCAGCACGCTGATCGGCGAACTCGCCAAGCACAACGTCGGAGCCCTGGTGGTGATGGAGAACGACGCCGTCGTCGGAATCGTCACCGAACGCGACGTGGTGCGCCGCATCCACGAGCGCGGCCCCGACATCTTGAACGGGCAGGTCCGGGACATCATGACGACGTCGGTGTTCGCGTGCATCCCGACCGACACCGTGGACAGTCTCGCCGAAACCATGACCGAACGCCGGATCCGGCACCTGCCGGTGATCGTCGACGGGCAGTTGGTCGGAATCGTCAGCATCGGCGACGTGGTGAAGAGCCGGATCGGTGAACTTCAGACCGAACGCGACCAACTCGAGTCGTACATCGACCACGGCTGAGCGGGGGAAGCATGTCGTTGTTCGTCGTGGAATACACGTACACACCCGAGACGTCGTCCCTTCGTGACGATCACCGGACACAACATCGAGGGTGGGTGTCCGAACTGGTCCGCCGCAAGATCGTGCGTTCGACCGGGCCGCTCGCCGACGGCCACGGTGCGCTGTTCATCGTCGACGCCGAGGACGAGGACTCCCTCGCACGTGTGTTCGCGCAGGATCCGTTCGCCCAGGAAAACCTCGTCGCGAAGGTGCACATCCGCGAATGGACGCCCGCGATGGGCGAGTTCAGCGAGTAGACGGACGTCACAACCGGTCGCGATGCCGACAGCCGTGACGGCGGCGGTCCCGCGGCCTGGGGGCTCAACCCGCGGAACCTGGATCGGGTGTGCCACCGGTGACGCGTCCGACCCTGGGCCGTCGAATTCCCGTCTTCTTTCGCGGTTAAACCGTTGATCGTCCGCAGCAATCGCCCAGCATGCCGTTGCCCCGACGGCATCACACTGTTCGCCCGGAAAACGGCGGCTGCGAGCAGCGGTCCCGCCCGCACTCTCTAGGATGTGCGCGGTGTCCACAGGATTGCTGAACGAGCCGCTCGATCGGCTGACGCCGTCGCCGACACCGCACTCGTTCCGGAAGCCGGCGATCCTTGCCGCGGCCGGCGCGGCGGTGGCGGCCCTACTGTTCTGGGTTGTCTCCGCGAGCCTCACCGACGATGCCTACATCAGTTTGTCGGCCGCCCGGAACCTGGCTGTCCACGGCGAGTGGGCGATCGTCCACGGGCTGACCGCGAACACGTCGACCTCCCCGCTGAACGTGCTGGCGCTCGGCGCGTTGACATTCCTGACCAGGCTGTGGGGCCCGGCCGATCCCCTGCTCGCACTCGGAATGCTCAACGTGGCGGTCACCGCCCTGCTGGGGTGGGTGCTGGCGCGGATCGGTCAGCGGCTGGGGCTCGGAAGTGTCTGGGCGTGGCTCGCCGGTGCGCTGGTGGTGTTCAACCCGTTCGTGTTGTCCGCGGTCGGGCTCGAGGTGCTGCTGATACCGGCCGCCGTCGTGGTGATGGTGTGGTTCGCCCTCGACGGCAGGGCCGCGTGGTTCGGTGCGGCCGCGGGCGCGGCGGTGCTGGTGCGTCTGGACCTGCTCGTCTTCGTCGTCGTCATCGCGGCGTTCTCGCCTGCAATCCGCATGCAATTGCGCCGCACCGCCGCCGGCTTCGCCGCGGTAGCCGGCCCCTGGTACGTGTTCAGCTGGGTCGTCCTCGGTTCGGCTCTGCCCGACACCTTTCTGATCAAGCAGGGCCAAGCCTCCGACGTGGGCGGCTTCAACTACCTCACCGGCCCGATCATGTATTTCGAGTCGAACCCGTGGCGAACCGTGGCATCGTTCGGGCCCGCCGCCCTCGCAGTTCTGCTGGTGGTGCTCGCCCTCGCCTCGTACGCCCCGTCGTGGCAGCGAACCGCCCCCGTATCGGGGCCGCTGCTCGCGCTCGGACTGTCCGGCGTCCTGTACTACATCGCCTACGTCGTCCTCGACACCGTGCCGTACCACTGGTACTACGTGGCGCCCGCGACGACGCTGGCGATCTTCGCGGTCCTCACGGTCGGTATCTACTGGACCACCGCACGCGGCACGTCGGATCGCGGCGGCGCCGGCGCGCTGGCCGTTCTGCTCGCCGTGCTGGGAGTCGGCGCGGTGTACTACGACGTGGAGGGCGGTCTCCCCTGGGCCGCGCCGCCCATCTTCGGCAACTGGGCGAGCGCACACGACTACGAGCGGGTCGGCCGCGCGGTCGGTGCCCTGGTCGGTGATGCGCCGGTGAGATCGCCCGGTGAGATCGGCACCCTCGCCTACTTCTGTGAATGTGTCATCGTCGACGAGTTCTCCGACCGCGGATTGGTGGTCGAGGACCGGTTGGTCCCCCGGCTGGCCGAGGCGAACGAACCGGCCCGCGCGCTGCTGCGGAGCAATTACGCCTTCTTCGACTACCGCCTCGCACCGGTGAACCCCGCGTTCGATCTCCGGTACGAGGAGGGAAGCGGACCCGGTGGGCACATGTCGTGGGACGTGTTCTCCGCCGCGCGAGGCGTCGGCCACTTCACCCTCGTTCCGCTCATAGGCTGACCACGCCTTCCGGCTCTCTTGGCGCGGCGACTTCGTGTCGAACCGACGGGTTCGCGGCAGGCCGTAGGAGAACACCGGAATGGTTCGTCGGTTTCTGTCACTCGACGTGCCCGTCGCCGGAAGCTCGTCTGAAGCTGTCCCGGTCAGCGCCCCCCCCGGAATGAAGATCGTCACCGGACAGGGCTACCGGGATTGCGCAGCTCACCGAGTTCCGGTCAAGGGCCGGCCTTCGGGACGGTGCCGGTTAGCTTTCCCTCAAGGAGATGGCGCCGTGCGATGGCGCAGCCGATGACTGGACAGCCCACCGGCTCAGCCGGGTATGCCCGCCTCAGGCAGCCGGAGGAGATCGAGCATCAAGAATCCGGGGCGCTGCAGCAGCTGCGCGTAGTCGTCCGGCCACGCCTCGCGCATGCTTTCTGCGGGACGTGGCTCGATGACCTGCCGGATCACGAAGCCGGCATCAGTGGCTGCCGCGCACGTCTCGCTGAGCGGCTCGCGCCAGAACTGCACCTCCTGCTCGCCGCCATCGAGGCGCCAGGTGTCTGTTTCCAGCACCACATCGAAATACGAACCGCCCTTACGGAGCCAATCCGTTGCCGGGTGCTGCGTCGAGATCACACACCGACCACCCGGCCGCAGCATCCGAAAGAACTCACGGTAGGTCGCGCGACGATCCGCAGCGTAATGAATCGCCAAGGCACACAGGACGATATCGAACGAACCATCGCAATACGGTAAGGGCTGGTCGAGGCTGGCTTGCCGAATCTCCGCGCCCTCACCCACGCGATGGCGGGCGAGCCGGATCATTTCCTCGCTGCCATCGAAGGCCCGCACCCGAGCCCCACCCTCGATCAACTCCTGAAGGTAGAAACCGGGACCGCACGCCGCATCCAAAACATCCAGGCCCGCGACCTTCCCCACAGCGGCGAGCATCGCGGGCCGGTCATAGTGTGCGTTGTACGCCCCACCAGCCGCATGATCGTCGAAACTCTGCCCCATCGCGTCGTACGCCGCCCAATGGTCCATGCTGAAAAACGATACTTCGTCCGCGGGACCGCTTGCCGAGCAGCGATCCTCGCTGAGAATCGTCAGGCCCGCCCGTTGAATGAGTCCACGGCGGCGGTCACTGTGGCGGCGAATCCTTCTCCGCCGTGGCCGGCGTCGTCGAGCACAATCAGCTGACTGCCGGGCCAGGCTTCGGTGATCTTCCACGCAGTATCCAACGGGCCGGATACATCGTAGCGGCCGTGCACCAAGATCGCGGGGATACCGGCGAGGCGGCCCATCCCGCCGAGGATCTCGTTCGGAGCGAGGAAGCAGTCGTGAGCCCAATAGTGGGTCACCAACCTTGCGAACACGTTCCGGAAGGCCGGATCGGCATAGCGCGGGCTCGGACGCCACCCCGGCATCAGCGAGACGTGCGTGTCCTCCCACTCACACCATCTCAACCCCGCCATCTCCCGCACTTCGGGATCCGGATCGGCCAGCAAACGTGCATACGCGGCCGCGAGATTCCCCGTCCGCTCGGTCTCCGGCACCGCCGCGACAAACTGTTTCCACTGCTGCGGGAACACCCGTCCCATGGCACGGGTGATCCAGTCGATCTCGGTGCGGGTTCCCGCCGTGATCGCTCCGAACACCGCCGCGATCACCCGCTCCGGAAACTTCTGTGCATAGACCAACCCCAGGCTCACACCCCACGACACTCCCGTGACGATCCACCGTTCGATCCGAGATGTTTCCGCAGACACTCGATGTCGTCGACCAGATGATCAGTCGTGTTCGTTCCCAGGTCGTAGCCGGGGCTCTCTGCCAAGGGCCGGCTGCGACCACACCCGCGCTGGTCGAACAGCACCGCACGGAAGGCGGACGGGTCGAAGTAGCGCCGCGCTCCCACGCTGGCCCCGGAGCCGGGTCCACCATGCAGATACACCACCGGGATCCCAGTCGGGACCCCTACGGTTTCCCAGTACACGCGGTGACCATCGGAGACATCAAGAAGCCCGGACTCGTACGGCTCCGCTGCCGGATACAGTGCATCACCCACCGGCTCAGCCTATTCACGAAGGAAGCCGGTCTGGTCGACGAGCTGCCCGCTCGGTGAGGCACTAACACCCAACGCTCTGGATCGATCGCAGATCCGCCAAGAGCGGATTCACCAGTGGACGATGGGCTTCGGACGGCGCTGGTGCCCCGACGGGCCCTCAGCAGTCAAACACTGACCCGTTCGTCGTCCCGATTCGGGATTGCTGTCAAAGGCTGCCGATCACTCTTTGGCGGCCTTTGTCGGACCAGACCGCGACGGCATCGACGAGTCGAGGGGTCATGAATCCACCGCTATCACCCCACGGCCACGCGACATGCGCCTTCAGTGACCTTCGATCTCACCAACACGGCCGGCACCGTGGGTTCCTGGCGGGCACGGTTCGATGCGGTCAATGCCGAGGCGCTGCGGTGCTTCGTTGCCGAGTTCGCCGACGATCCGCGGTTTGTCGTTCTCGACTGGCAACATCCCGGGTACTGGTTCGACGCCGCGGAGCACGTCGCTGCTGAGGACTCGGAGTGGCATGTGTCCGTATATCCAAACGGCGACTACTACATCTTCCTGCGAGAAGACTTCTCCGCCAGCACATTCGGCCATCCCTGGGAGCCCACGCTGTGCGTGTTTGGTGAACGACTCGTCAACACCCTTGGTCGAACCTTGGCGACGTGGCTTCCACACAAGCGTGTCAATGGTCAGCCGTACGACCGAGACGGATAACCGGACTGTCCTCGATCGGGTAACTATCGGCGACCGCTCATCGATCCCCAGCAGATGCAAACTGGAGCTGTCCAACCCATTAGAGTCCTACAGCGCCATCAATCTGTTCCCGCAGTAAATCAGCGTGGCCGTTGTGCCGGGCGTACTCCTCCAGCATATGCGTCAGCACCCAGCGCAGAGATACCGGTCCTTCGCCGGGTTCGTTCCCGGTGACCTCAATATCTGACACTGAGTTGACGTAGTGATCCGCGAATGCGACCTCTGCTCGCCACGCTTGAAATGCTGCGATGACCGTCTGATTGGTTGCGCCTATCACGTCGAATTCGTCGCCTGGAGATGAGAAAACTGCGGAGGCTTCTTCACCTGCCATTACTTGGCGGAACCAAAATCGTTCGGACTCGGCGGCGTGCCGAACAAGCCCTAACAGTGACAGTGAGGAAGGACTCAGCGGCTGAAGCGCGAGTTGCTCAGGGGTGGGACCGGCACACTTGAGTTCCAATGTGTTTCGATGCCACCGCAGAAACGCCAGCACGCTTGTTCGCTCGTTGGCTTGCGTGGGACGTTTTTCTCGCACGATTCTACTGCTGTCGATGAAGGGCGCAGCTGTCATGTTTCATCCTTCTCGTTCGAATCCTCGGCCTACGCTGGATCGATCCTGCGTAGCTTGCCAGGCCAACCGACAACCCCGCCGTCCGCACAGGCCTGATGCCTCAGATCCATACTCTTCACTGGATCACACGTTCGGGTTCGGGTCGAGACTTCCACCATCGGTGATCTGAACAGGCGCAGTTCGATTCCTACTCCTTCGCCTCCACCAGAAGTTGCCGAGTGCGCTGTCGGCGTTGGTGCCGATGTGGCGGCGGTTGTCGACGTACGGTCCTTCACCACGATGTTGTCGGTGGCTGTCGATTGCGTTCATGCCGCCTGCCCCACACCCTGAAGTCGAAATCAGGCAGAGAAAGAGCGGCAGAGGCTCCGGGAATTCAGTCGAGAACCCCCTCGCTGACACGGAACAACCGAGCAATCCGTCGAACCGTGCCATGTCATTTTGACGGACACATTCGCCATCGGCGGATCGCAGGAAGATTGGACCGGCTCGCTTGGTTTCCGGTAGCGGATCCTCAATCGGAGCTGCACTATGCTTCTGCCAAAACCATGCGTGTTGCGATGACCGCTGGAATCCGCCTTGCACGCCACGGTCCGAGTGGTGCACCAGCGCCGAAAGATCCTGGTCGTCGCGGGTGCGGGACCAGACCCCCATCTCCAACGCGTCCAGCCGGCGGAGTATCCGCGTTGTCGACGTCGTCCAGCGCGCTCAGGACACCGCGGATGCCGGTGACGGTAGCCGCCACGGCTGGGGCGTGTTTACGATCTCGGTGTGTGTGGTCATGGCGAGATCCTTCGTTGTGGGATGAGATTCCTACCTGCTCGCGGCGGTCGGGACGAGCACGAAACCTGATGCGGTCCTGCGCACGCGTCCGCCGGTGGGGTGAGTGAAATGGCTTCCTAGCAGCAGGATTTCGGTGTCAGCGATGCTCGACAGCGTAGTCTCTCGTGTGCGTTCCGACACAGCCGGATCGACGTCCACTCCGCAGCACAGGCGTGGGTGGGCGAGCTGGATGGGGTGGTGGAGGAAGTCCCCGGTCACTAGCGCGGTCTCGCCGCCGGAGCTGATCCGGACCGATACGTGCCCCGGGGTGTGGCCCGGAGTGGGGAGCAGTTCGACTCCGTCGGCGATCTCGACAGGCGTTTCGACGGCGACGAGTTCATATTGACCGGCCCGGCGGACCGGGGTGATCGAATCGGCGAACATTCGCTGCTGGTCTTCGGTCAGCGCTGCCGCCGACCAGTAGTCCCATTCGGTGCGAGCGACGAGGTAGCGGGCATTCGGGAAGGTCGGCTCCCACTGCCCGTCGCGCAAGGTGATGTTCCACCCGACGTGATCGCGGTGGATGTGCGTGTTGATCACGAGGTCGACCGAATCCGGATCGAAACCGGCGTCGCCCAGCCGTGGCAGATAGTCGCCGTCGAGGTTGTTCCACGCCGGGTTGTCCCGGACCTTGCCGTTTCCGACACCGGTATCGATGACGATGCGGGTACCGCCGATGTCCACGACGAAGCTGTGCACCGACAGGCGGATGTCGCCGCCGTCGTCGGTGGCCGACGGGTCCAGCCACGGTTGGCCGGCCACAAGTTCGGCTGTGGCGTCGGGCAGGAGCCAGCTGCCCTGCCCTTCGAGTACGACTTCGTCGACGCGACCGATGGACGCGTCCCCTATCGTCCAGTGCGCTGATGTTCCGGACACGATCAGCTCCCTACGCTCGTTGCGGCGGCCTGGCGGTCGATGGTGGCGTTTCGGTGCCAGGTTTCCGGCGCCGCGAGCAGGTCAGCGAGTCGGTGTGCGCACACCGCCAACAGTTTCTCGCCCTTGTCGGCCGTGGCGAGTCGTGCGTCGCCGGCCACACCGGATTCGGTGATCTCCTCGAAGGAGCGCCAGAGGTACACGGGGACGTTGTCGGATTGCAGTCCGCATTCGGGTCCGTGTGCGTCGGAGAGGCGGCCCAGGACCACTAGCTCGGGGTGCGCGGCGAGCATCATCGACGTCTCCCCCTCACACGCGTGCATCACACCGCTCTGCCCCTCCAGGATGTCCGCGACGTCGTCCGCCGCCGCGGTCAGGTACGTCGTCACGGCGATAGTGACGGGCAGCTCCGCGGTCAGTTCGTTGACGATGGCATTGAGCGCCGAGATGTTCCCGCCGTGCCCGTTCACTATCGCGATCCGGGTGAATCCGGCGCGCATGATCGACCGGCAGACGTCCCGGAGCACCGCGTGGTAGGTGGGCAGACTCAGCGTCAGAGTGCCGCCGAAACGCATGTGGTGTTCCGCCAGCCCCCACCACAGTGTCGGTGCGACGACGACGGAAAGGCTTTCCCCCAGTTGGGCTGCGACTCTGTTCGCCGCCTCGGTGGCGAGCAGCGCGTCCACCCCGGTGGGCAGGTGCGGGCCGTGTTGCTCGATCGATCCGACCGGGAGCAGTACCAGACCGTCGAGTCCCGCCCGCTCTCGCAATTGCTCCGCGGTCATCTTCTCCCAGGAGTACTCCATGTCGCCCTCGTCCTCCATAACGCTGTCAAGCCTCGACCAAAGTTAGATTGGACTGTACAGTACACCCCTATCGGTAGCGGTCGCCAGAGCCCACCAAGCCGGCAATAGCCAGTTCGCTGACGTTTCCGCACGAACCCCATCGAGGAGCCCCATGGATACACATACCCCTAGCCCCGGCGTTCCCTTGACCATCGCCGCCCGGCTGAATCGCCTCCCGGTCACCCGGCGGCACAAGAAGATCATCGCCATCATTGCGTTGGGCAACTTCTTCGAGATCTACGAACTGTTCCTCGCCGGTGTACTGGCGGCCACCTTGAAGACCAAGTTCGCGCTCACCGGCTTCGACCTGTCGCTGGTGCTGGCCTCGGCGTTCGTCGGCGCCTTCGTCGGCGCCGTCCTGATCGGCCGGATCGCCGACCGTCTCGGCCGCCGGCGCGCGTACATGATCACCCTTGGCTTGTACTCGGTGTTCACGCTATTGGCCGCCTTCTCCACCGATCTGTGGATGCTGGTGCTGTGTCGTTTCATCGCCGGCGTCGGACTCGGCGGCGAACTGCCCGTCACCGACTCCTTCCTCGGTGACATCCTGCCGTCGAAACGACGCGGCTACTTCGTGGCGTGGGCCTTCACGCTCTCGTACACCGCGGTCCCCGTCGTCGGGTTCGTCGGCATGATCGTGGTCGATGCCAGCCCGCTCGGGATCGACGGCTGGCGATGGATGTTCGCCCTGGGTGCGCTCGGCGCCCTGATCACCTTCATCCTGCGGCGGCACCTACCCGAGTCGCCGCGCTGGCTCGAATCCGTGGGCCGGACAGACGAAGCCGAAGCCGTCACCCGCGAACTCGAGGATGCCGCACGTACGGAGGGCTGGGCCGCCCCGGCCGAGGACGAGGCAAATTCTCCCGTGAGCACCGGACCGGTGAGCGCGTCCGCGATGCTGCGGAAGCCGCTGTTGCGCCGCACCATCACGATGGCGATCGTCTGGATTCTGGCCGTCGTCGGGTACCACGGATTCAGTAGCGTTGCGACGCTCGTATTGACGGGTAAGGGAATCAGTGTCACCAATTCCCTGCTGTATGTCTCGCTCGCCTTCGTCGGATACCCGGTCGGCTCGCTGTTGTCGATGCTCGTCATGGACAGGTTCGAGCGGAAGTGGCTTCTCGGTGGCTCGCTGGTCGTGATGGCCGCGCTCGGTCTGGCCTACGGAAATGCGGTCACGCCGGTGTGGATCGTGCTGTGGGGTTTCACGTTCACGGTGATCGCGAACCTGATGTCGAATGTCACCCATGTGTATCAGCTCGAGCAGTACCCGACAGCCATCCGGACCACCGCCACAGGCCGGCTCTATTCACTGGGACGTCTGTCGACCGCCGCCGCGCCGCTCTATCTGATTCCTATGCTCGAACACAGCGGCGCCGGAGCGGTATTCACCCTCGTGGCCGCAGCCCTGGCGGTTGCTGCGGTCGTCACCGTGGGGTTCGGTGTTGCCACCACCGGGCGGACCCTCGAGGAGATCTCGCCCGGCGACGCACCGACGGCAGTGGTCAACCCGCGACCGGCGCGTACCGGGCCATGAACGTGGCGACAGACTCCTCGACGATCTCGTCGGCGGGCGGGAGATCCGTAGCGAACTCGACGATGCCCATGACCTGAGGCCACAACGTCACTTCCTGGAGTAGCCCGAAGAACTGGTAGGCGGCCAACTCGGTCGAGCGGCATTCGATGTGTCCGTCGGTGACCAATCGGTCGAGTTGGCCGACCAGCGCTTTCAGCAGAGGCTCCTTGCCGGCCCGGTAAAACTCCTCGGCTATCCACGGCAGTCGCCGAGATTCGGCCACCACCAGGCGGATGAAGCTCACTTGGTCGGTCTCGGCCACGAACGCGAGGATCGCCTGGGCGAAGCGTCTTAGTACTGCTTCCGCCGACTGCGGCGCACTGTCCACCAGGTCGTCGATGCGCCCGGTCTGCAACAACTTCGACCAGTGCCGATCCAGCATCGAGCGGAAGACGGATTCCTTGCTGCCGAAGCGGTTGTACAACGTCTGGCGTGCCACTCCCGCCGACTTCGCGATCCGATCGAGGTTGACCCCCGCGTATCCGTCCCGCAAGAAAAGCGCCTGCGCGGCGTCGAGAATCTTGGCCGTCGTCTCGGACTCGGACACCACCACGCCACCTTCTAAATGTGCCACGCCACCCTCCAGTCTCATGCGATCTGCCACCCTCTCAACCCGCGAAAAGCCCCTTCTCGTAGACTGTACTGTACAAGCTAGACGTGATGGCATTTCGACAGTCGCAACGTGTGATTGTCGACAGACCTCGACAACGGGCTGGACCTTGTCGTCGCGCTAGGGCATGTCTCCTAATAACTTGAGCCACTCGACGATGCCGGCGAGCAGGAATCCGGCGCGGTAGGTGAGGGCGAGTTTGTCGTAGCGGGTGGCCACCGCACGCCACTGTTTCGCCTTGTTGAAGGCCCGTTCGACCACGTTGCGTCCCTTGTAGGACTCCGGGTCGAAGTTCGGTGGCCGCCCGCCCGAGCGGCCCTTGTTCACCCGGTTCGCTGCCTGATCGGTCTTTTCGGGGATCACCGCCTTGATGCCTCTGCTGCGCAGCAGTTCCCGGTTTGCCCGTGATGAGTACGCCTTGTCGGCCCGGACCTCGTCGGGGCGCGTGCGGTGCGCTCCGCCGGCGAGCCGCGGCACGCAGATGCCCTCCAGCACGTGGGCGAACATCGGACTGTCACCGGCTTGGCCGGGGCCGACCAGCACCGACAGTGGGCGCCCGTGACCGTCGCACGCCAGGTGCGCCTTGCTGGTCAACCCGCCCCTCGACCGGCCGATGCCGTGATCGGCAGGCTCGTCACGCAGGTTCGTGTAATTCGGTAGATCCCCCTGTGTGGCGGGCGGCGTTCGCACCGTGCTGATGGACACGGACCACTGTGGAATCGACCGATACCGCCCAGTCCAGGTTCCCGCCGGCGTCGGCCATCGCGACCAGAGCCGTCAGCACCCGATCCCAGGTTCCGTCTCCGGCGTAGCGGCGATGCCGCTTCCACACCGTCTTCCACGGCCCGAAATGCGACGGGAGATCTCGCCAGGGCACCCCGGTCCGCAGTCGATACAGCATCCCCTCGACCACCACACGATTGTTCCGGAACTTCCGCCCCCGGAGCCCATCGGAACTGGGCAACAGCAGCTCGAGCAACTCCCACTGCTTTGTCCGTCAACACCTCAAACCGATCAACAACGTCTGCCACACCGAAGAGTCTGCAGCACAACACCACAAATCATTGGGAGACACACCCTAGAGCCGATCATCCTGAACGAACGACAACACCCTCGAATCCGACTCCATGGCGGATTCGACTACCCTTGCGGCACTTCAACAATATGACGGAGAGGGCCCGTCGGTACGGCAGTACGGACGGCTCGAGCCTGGAGAGCGCGGCCTTCGCCGCGAAGGGGCCCGTCCCCCACCCCGAGAGTGGACGTGTCCAGCCCGACAGAGTCGACCTCGGCATATTCGCCAACCGGGAACACCGCCCCATATCCAGCACGGTCGACGCTCTGATCCCGGGCCTGACCCGGCTGATGCACTGCCACACGAAAATTGCCCCCACCATCAGGTTGCGCTTCCGACTTATGTTGCCCTGCCGGCCGCGTCTACCCGCCAGGCATTGCGCTGGACACGCCGGTAGAGTTCGTCGTCCTACCCGTGTTCGGGCTGATCGTTGGTTCGGCAATGGCTGGCCTGCTCGCCCTCGTGCACTGCACGTCACTCTTCAGCGCGTGCAGCAACCCGTGACACGCCACGAACCGCAACGAGCAATCTGAAGGCTTCAGCCTCGCCCCAGTGCGGCCCGCTTCGGGATCGCTGACCGGTCAAGGATCTGCTTGCGGGGAGGGTGCGGAGGCTGAATATCTTGGTCGGTCAGCGGCAACGGCAAACGCATACAACGGGTGCGTGGTGTGCAGCGCCGGCCTATCTTGCTTACTGCGGATCCGTGATGTCCACCGGATCCAGACGCCGGCGGCCGCGGGTGCCGCATCGCTCGATCCTCAGCTGCCTCCGCGGATGATTCCCGCCCGCGAAAGCTGGCCCATTACATCGATCAGCCAGGAAGTTACTGCAGGCAAAAATGGGGACCAGAAGTTCCAGCTGTCTCCCGCCAGATGAATGAAGCTGTCCATCTCAATCACCTTCTGCGAGCAGTGGCTGGCGAAGTCGCCGGGGAGCACAGGCCACGATAATCGACATCCGATGGCCGACGGCCCAAAACAGGAGGAGGGAGCGGCACGCCTATGGTGACGGTCGATGCTGATCGGTGACCGGTCGCCCCGATCACCCACCGGGTTCGCAGACTTCGATTGGGGCGTGGCCTGGTCGTGCGCCTAACCCTTGGGTGTTGTGGGTGGATGCAAGTGATAAAAGTTCTAGCCATGATCCTCCCGAAGGTCCGAGACCCACGCTTCGTCACGATCCGCCGTGGTGGGACCCTCACCGACTCGGATCACAAGCTTCTGGCCCTATGGGCGGCATCGTGCGCGGAGCACGTCCTACAGCTGTTCGAGTCGACTCGGCCGGAGGACCCACGACCGCGTCAGGCGATCGAGTATGCCCGCGCCTGGGCGCGCGGGGAGGTCAAGATGATGCAGGCTCGCGCAGCGGGCGGCCATGCGATGGGCGCGGCCAGAGACCTGCGTGGAGCAGCACGGCACGCTGCATACGCTGCGGGGCAGGCCGGAGCCGTCGCGCACGTTGCAGCGCACGAACTCGGTGCTGCCGCCTATGCGATCAAAGCCGCACGTGCCGCCGCGCCAGAGGGTGAGGGCGAGGCAGCAGGACTACGTGAGTGCCAGTGGCAGCGTGAACAACTCCCTGAAGCGATTCTCGAGCTCGTACTCGACGACCAACGGATGCGGAACGACATCTGCTGGTCAGTGTTCGACTGCTGAGGGCGCGTCGGGGCGCCAGCGCCGCCCGCATGCCCATCCATGACCGGACATCGTCTGGAGCGTGTCACGGCAGAGGGCGCTGGCCGCTCTCGATTCGTTGTTTCCGCGCCCTGAACTCTCATCCTCCGAAATCTCCGCCAACCCCGGCCTGAACCACCGACACACCCGGATGACCGCTAGCCGATCCCCGTTCGGTCAGCCCTGTGCACGGTCGTGAAATCATGACACGAGATCCCAACCGACTGACGACTAGGACTATCGTTATGCCGGCTCGCTCATCACGCCGAAATGGCGCACCCTCCCGGAAAGGCCTGGAAGCTCTTGCACGGGCGACCAGGTGCGCAGCCCATCCGTGCTGTCGGAATAGAGATACTTTCCTTCGGTATAGGCGTCGAGATATATCCGCCAGGCGTCGTTCGGCAACTGAACCAGGGCTGGGCCCTCCAGCAGCGAGCCCCAATTTCCAGGCGGGACGAATGAATAGGGTCCCGTCACCGACGACGCGACCGCATGCTCGATCACCTTCTTCGTCTCGTTCTTGGTAAACGCATGATAGGTCGATCCCACCTTGACCACGGTGGTGTCGATGTGGTCCGCGCCGATCCCGGCGAGCGGAACTGGCGGGCTCCACAACCTGAGCGATGGTTCCAGCGCCGTCATCAGGTACGGCACGAATCCCCCACCGGTCGACAGCGACAGGATGACGTTGACGCGGTCGCCGTCCACGAACCATTCGGGCGCCCAGGCCTTCGTGGTGAACGGCGACAGCGACGGTCCGTCGCTGAACCCGGCCGACCCCGAGGAGCCCGGCGGGCTCGCCGAGCCCGTTCCGTCTCCCGTGCCCGGCAGGAAGGCGCAGCAGAACGGGACCGGCCAGGCCCCCAGGAACGTCCAGTCGATGCGGTCACTACTGCGCGCGAAGCCGATGTTCGCCCCGTCGACTGTCGTGTAGGTGAGGTAGTAGAACCCGTCCGTGTGCCGGAAGATGCTCGGGTCACGCACCACCCCTGACGGAGGCCGATACGCCGACTGTCGGACGGGTTGGTATCGAGTGGCGTCCCCAGACTCGTATACATCCATGTCGCGGTCGCTGGCGTTGCTGAAGGCCACCATCGTGTATCGCCAGGCGGGCGGTGCGGCGCCGCTGCTCCCCGGGGCCGCGACCAGCAAGCCTGCGACAGCGAGCATCACCATCGATATGGCGGAAAAGCAGTTTCGATTGGTCAGCGTCACCGCTGCAGTATCCATGACAGCAGGCGCACCATGCGTAACTTTGGCCGCAGGCAGTGGATCGTTACCGACGGCGGTGGGGTGACGCCGTACACGAGCGAGGGCACCCCCACACATAGACAGCGACCCGTCCCCTTGACGGATCCGCTACCGGCAATCGAGCGCCCGTCGACTCGGATCGCCGTGTCCCTGAATAGGTAGGGTGTGCCAGTGATCGTCGCTGTCGAAGGGCCCAGTGCCGCAGGAAAAACCACGTGGTGCCGCGCAACCGGCGGCCAGTTCGTTGCCGAATACACCCCGACAGGGCAGGAACCGGACGGATCCGATCTGGCGGAGCAGGCGACCTACTGGGCGCAGGTCAACGCGCACCGGTGGACACAGGCGCTGACCTTGGAGGGCGCCAGCGGTGTGGCGGTATGCGACAGTGACCCGCTGAAGCTGCATTACAGCTGGTGCCTGGCCGCGGTGGGTGCGGCACCGGTCACGCGATTCGAGCACGAGCTCGCCGCAGTCCGGAAGATGTTCACGGGGCGTCATCTCGGATTCGCCGACGTGGTGCTGTTGTCGATCCCCGATCCGCAGCAACTGGTGACGCAACGCAATGGCGACCGCAGCCGCCGGCGCGGTCATCTCGACTTGCATGCCCGACTCTCCGATCCGCTGGCCGAATGGTACGCAGTCCTGGATCGACTCGACCCGGGCCGCGTAGTCGACGGGTTCCCGTCTGAGCTAGACATTGCGACACTGGCACCACCGCGGCCCGACCGCCACGACATCGAGCTGCTGGAAGGATTGGTCGCCGAGCTACCCGCACTGTGACGCACCAACGCTCTGGATCGAACGCAGATCCACGAGGCGTGAATTCACCAGTCGAGGATCGTCATCCGGCACGTTCTCGATGCTTCCGTGATGTCGCCGGTGACACCACGTACGCCGGCGCGGTCACACTGGTCGAATGAGCATCACACGGTGTGTCGATCTGTCGGCTCCGCGCTGGCTCGAACAACGAGAGGAGGACTGGCGGCGGCTGGCGGCCAGGGGGCCGGTCGCCTTCGACAAGTACGCGCGTCTACGGTTCATCCCCGACCCGAGCTATCCGGCGCAGAGGGAAGGCGATGCCCAACGCGACCCGGAGGGGCTGTCCGACAACGAACAACTCGAAGTTGTCCTGGCCGAGCTCGCACGCTGCACCGGTACGCCTGATGATTGCTTCTTCTGCATCTGGGACGGATGGCCGAGCTTCACCTCCGACGATCCGACGCCGAAGGTTTCGATCCCGAACCGCGACTACTTCCTGTTCCACGGAACCCTTGGTGACTTCGCCGATTGGGATGCCCAGATCAAGACACTGCTGGATGACCTGGGCGACATTGGTGGCGCACCTACTCCCGCGTTCGTGTGGCCGGCCGATCATGCATGGTGCGTGACCTGCGACATCGATCCTCATTGCGCGTCGATCGGCGCCGGCCTGGACGCGATCGATCGGCTCGTGGCCGACCCGCGTGTCGACGTCGTCGTGGATGATCCAGCTAGGGAACCGCCGTACTACTCCTGAGTGGAAGTCACTGTCGTGATACCTGTTCCGGTCGACGAGTCCCACGACAGATGTAGGCCGGCGGGGATGGAATTGGGAAGGACCGGCTGAGGATCCGCTCGCGGAACCACCTGTCCGCCGGCGCTGTCGGCCAGACCGTCTCGCTGGTGGTTCGGCATTCGGGACGCCCGCCGAGCGAAAACCGGCAATCGAAGACAGCCTCGGCAGCACCCGCATGAGCAGACGGGTCTTGCGGTTGACGGTGGCGACAGCCGATCCGCTCGGCTGTCGCCACGATGATCCCTTCGGGTCCGACGAAGCTCGACAGCTCCGCACCGGCGCCGCCGTCCAGTGGCCGCAGCATGGCGATCTCGCCGCGGGAGTAGCGGATGCCGTGTCGGATCGCTGACAACCGCGTAGCGAAAAGTTCTCGGAAGAAATCCGGGAGGCGGTGTCGGATCGGGGCGGTGGTGTTCGTAGAAGGGGTGAGGCCGCCCACGAGGGGCGGCGCCAAGGCAGAGGAACCGCGATCATGAAGCTGACGACCATGACTCAGGTCACCATCGATGGAGTGATGCAGGGAAACGGCGGCGCGTCGGATGAGGACCGCAGGAACGGATTCGAGCGCGGCGGATGGGCCCGGGGGGCGGGTGACGACGAGACCAGGACGTTCATCACGCAGACCTACCAGCGCGCCGAGGCGTTCCTGTTCGGCCGGCGCACCTACGAGCTGTTCGCCGGCTCCTGGGGATCAATCGACCAGATGCGCGCACATCCCATCGGCGTGGCCTTGAACGAGGCCCCCAAGTACGTTGCCTCGACCACGCTCACCGCACCGCGATGGGAGGACACGACCGTTCTCCGCAGTGACCTCGCGGCGGCCATCAGCGAGCTGAAGGCCAAGCCCGGGGGCGAGCTGCAGGTGCACGGCAGTGGCACCCTGACCCGGTGGCTTCTGGAGCACGATCTGGTCGACGAGATGACGCTGATCGTGATCCCGGTGATCCTCGGCCAGGGCGCGAGACTGTACCCGGAGACCGGCCCGGATCTTGCGCTCGACCCGGTCGAGTCGCGAGTTGACTCGAAGGGCGTAACGATCCAGGTCTACCGCCCGGCCGGGCGCCCGCGGTATGCAACGGCCTGAAGTTCCTGACCACCGAACCACGATGTCTTGACACCACAGGAGATGATCTTCAGATGCAGTACCTGATTTCCGTGATCGACGACAAGAGCAATCCCGGCAGCACGGACAGGGAGCCTGCCATCAGCGCGTTCAACAAACGACTGATCGCCGAGGGCTACTGGGTCTTCGCGGGCGGACTCGCGGACACCGACGCGGCCACGGTCATCGACAACCGAGGCGAGCAGGCGGTGTTCAGCGACGGGCCTTTCGTGGAGTCGAAGGAGTACCTCGCCGGCGTCTGGGTGTGGGAGGCCCCCGATCTGGATGTGGCACTCGAGCTCGCCACCGAAGCGTCGAAGGTCTGCGATCGGAAGATCGAGGTGCGGCCGTTCCAGTGAGCGACGTCGAGGAGGCGATCACCCAGGCCCACCACGAGGAGTGGGCCCGGGTGGTCGCCGCCCTGACCAGGCGCTTCGGTAACCTCGACATCGCCGAGGAGGCAGCGGCCGAGGCGTTCACGACCGCCGTCGAGCGGTGGCCGGCCGACGGCGTACCGCCCAACCCCGGCGCCTGGCTGACCACCACCGCCAACCACAAGGCCATCGACCGGATCCGGCGCGAGAACAAGCGCGACGACAAGCACAAGGAGGCTCAGATGGTGTACGACGATGACCCGCCCGAGCCTCTCGGCGCCATCGACGACGACCGGCTCCGGTTGATCTTCACCTGCTGTCACCCGGCGCTGGCGATGGAGACCCGGATGGCGCTGACGCTGCGGATGGTCGGCGGTCTGACCATGCCCGAGATCGCCCGCGCCTTCCTGGTGGCCGAGAGCACCATGGGGCAGCGGATCACCCGCGCGAAGGCCAAGATCAAGGCGGCCCGCATCCCCTATCGCGTGCCGGCCGCCGCGGACCTCCCGGCACGCGTCTCCGGCGTCCTCGCCGTCCTCTTTCTCGTCTTCAACGAGGGCTACCTGGCCACCGGCCCCGACACCGATCCCCTACGCCACGACCTGACCGCCGAGGCGATCCGGCTCACCCGCCTGATCCGTGGCCTCCTGCCGGACGACGGTGAGGCGGCCGGGCTGCTGGCACTGATGCTCCTCACCGAGGCCCGCCGCCCCGCCCGGGTCTCGGCCAGCGGCGAACTGGTCCCCCTGGCCGAGCAGGACCGTGGCGCCTGGGACGCGACGCTGATCGCCGAGGGTCACCGGCTGGTGCGCGAGCGCCTCACCGCTGCCGCCGCCGGGGTGGCTCCGGGTCGCTACCAGATTCTCGCGGCGATCAACGCCGTGCACACCTCCGCCCGCGACGTGCGCGACACCGACTGGTCGCAGGTCCTCGCCCTCTACGACCAGCTCGTCCGCCTCGAGCCCTCGCCGATCATCGCCCTCAACCGGGCCATCGCCGTCGCGGAGCTCGACGGCCCGGAGGTGGCACTGGCGGCCGTCGACCGTCTCGAGCACAGGTTGGCCGGCTATCACGCCTACCACGCGACCCGCGCCGACCTGCTGCGCAGGCTGGGCCAGAGTCAGCAGTCGCGCGCGGCGTACGACAAAGCCATCGGGCTGGCGGGCAACACCGCCGAGACCGCCTACCTGACCCGCCGCCGCGACCAACTGCGGTAGCGCTCACGGATCGGCGAACGGGATACAGGCGTGAGCCTGGGTCTGGTGAACTACCGAAGTGACTGCACGTAGCCGTTCTGCCGATAGCTCGAGTTCGGTTTCGTCGTTGGCGATCTATGGCGCCTTCCTGGGAGTGCTCGCGTCGTTGGCGTGGAGGTGGATCGGGCCGCCGACATTCGGGCCGCCGGGCCCGGTACGTGCGATTGCCAGATTCTCGGCCGAGCCATCGTCCCCATCCTGGGTACCGACGTGGCCCTGGATGGCCGCCGCACTGATCGTGCTCGGGGCCGTAGTTCTCGCGGCTGTCGGGTACGGATTGACAGGTTCTCGATGGTCCTGGGTGCGTGATGGGCGTGGCAGCCGACGCCCGCTGATCACGCTCCTGATGGGGCTCGGATTCGGCGCAGGTGTTGTCGCCGCAGCTGTGCGGCAAGAACATGTCGAGATCCCAGCTCCGGCTCCGTCCCAGCATCGAATCGGCAAGACGACAATTGGAGGATGGATCCCATGGCACACGTCAAGCGTTTCGACCACATCGGCATCACCGTCGCGGACCTCGACTCGGCAACTGCGTTCTTCGTCGGACTGGGTCTCGAGGTAGAGGGCACCGGATCCGTGGAGGGTGAATTCGTGGAGACCGTCTGCGGCATCCCCGGCGCGCACTGTGAGATCGCAATGCTGCGGCCGCCCGACGGAGGGTCCCGGCTGGAGCTCGCGACCTTCGTCACGCCCGACCACGTGCCCGGATCGCCAATGGCGATGGCCAACGAGCTTGGGTTGCGCAACGTGTCCTTCGAGGTCGGCGACCTCCAGGCGGCCGTCGACGCGGTGGCTGCGGACGGGTACGGGCTCATCGGCGGCATCGGCGAGTACGAGAACAGCGTGCGGATGGCCTACGTGCGTGGGCCCGAAGGGATCATCGTGTCCCTGTTCGAGCAGATCGGCTGACGCGCGTGCGCGTTACCCACCTGTGTGAATCCGTCGCCATGGACGCGGCGGCAGCTCGACAACGTTGCTGATTGCCCGTCTGTAGCCGTCTCGTACGCCAATCGTCATCCGGTGCGGTTGTGCATCTGCTGGCCGCCGCTATCGAGGAGGGCCGGACCCGTCCTCGATAGCGGCATCCTGGCCGACAGCTCCTATCGTCTGCTGCCCGCCTGACGGGCCGGCCTCACTTCAGGTGCCGGGCGAAGAACCGGTTCCCCGCGTCCCCCTCGAACGGCGGGACGCCGGTGTGCCCACCCATATTGGCGTGCAGCGTCTTCTCCTTGGAGCCGAAGGCGTCGAACAGGTCGAGGGCCAGCTGCCGGTCGTTTCCTTCGTCGTCCCACTGCAGCAGGACCTGCAGCGGAATGGTGACCTGCCGGGCCTCCTCGAACATGGTGCGGGGCACGAAACTCCCGGCGAACAGAAGGGCGGCCGAGATGCGCGGCTCGACCACTGCCAGCCGGGTACCGATGGCGATCACCCCTCCCGAGTACCCGACCGGGCCGCCGATCTCGGGCAGCGCAAGGAGGGCGTCCAGGGCGGCCCGCCATTCCGGGACCGCCTTGTCGACCAGCGGGAGGACGAGCCGGTCGACGATCTCGTCGTCGACCGGCTCACCGGCCTCCAGCGCCCGGCGCAGGTCGGCGCGGGCCTGCTCGGCGGCGGCGGAGCGGGGCCGGTCACCGCTCCCGGGGAGCTCGATGGTGGCCGCGGCGTATCCCTCCGCCGCGGCGTGCCGGGCCCGGGCCACCAGTCGCGGGTACATCATCTGCAGTCCGCCGGGGTGGCCGACCAGGATCAGCGGTGCCGGTGCGGATGCGGATCCGGGCGTCCACAGGATGCCAGGGATCTCGCCGAGGGTGAATTCGCGTTCGAGGACGCCGTCGTCGAGGCGCTGCTCGGAGGTGAATTGCATGATCGTGCCTTTCGGGAGTGCTCGTGAACGGCGCTCCCGGACGACCTATCGCCCGACCGTGACCCCAGAGGGGAGCACCCATGTCGATACTGCGTTCACGGGTACCACCTCCTCGTTCTCTCGCACGGCCTCCGGACAGTAGCAGTGGCCGCCGTGTTCGGCCAACAGGTTTTTGCGCGATGTTCCGGCCGGTCCGCCCCACCTACCCGACAGTGGCCGCGACGGCACGATCCTGGACATCGAAGCACTCAGCAACACATGGAGAACGTCACGACCCGAGGGTCCACAAAATCGAGCGCACGATTCTCGATCATGCGCACGCGGCGTGTCGGGTAGGTCGTTCGACTTTCTGGTCCCAGAATTGCGGGCATGGTCGAGATCGTTGCTTCCAACCGCCGAGGGCGGCCCAGCAAGGGAACCCGTGCTGTAGTCAAGGCTCTGGTGCCACCAGAGCTCAAAGAAGCAGCCGCCAGCGCCGCGAAGGCGCATGGCATGACCGCAAACGACTACATCGCGGCGCTTATCGCGGCCGACACCGGCCTGACCGAGCTTATGGCATCGATTCACGAGAAACAGGCCGCCACACACCAATCCGCGGAACCCCGCAGATCAAGACCGTGACGGATCACCGGCCCGGGCAGTGTGTGGCGACCTGTTGCTCGTCGCGAGAGTCACAGTAGATCGTCCTCCGATAGAGATGATCTCAGGACTCCGCCGGAACGAGAAACTTCAACGCGACACCGAACGCCCCAACGGATCAGTACATTTCACGTCACGATATTTACACGAAGGGACAGGCCCACATGACCCGCACCATCGCAGTGGTCAACCATAAAGGCGGCTCCACCAAAACCACGAGCACGGTCAACCTCGCCCAAGCCCTCGTCGAAGCCGGCTACACCGTCCGCGTCGTCGACCTCGACCCACAATGCAACGCCACCACCTGGCTCGGCGCCACGCCCGAAGCCGTCGACAACGACGTCCTGTCGGTACTCATGCTGGTGTCGAGCATCGAAGAAGCCACCACCATCACCGCGTCGGGAATCCAGCTCGTCCCTGCCACCAAGGAACTCGATTCCGTCGGCCCCTACTTCCTCAAGAAGCCCGGTGCACACGGCATCCTGCGCAAAACCCTCGCCAGCGCCCCCGACGTCGACTTCAACCTCCTCGACTGTCCCGGAGACTTCGACCACCTGACCATCAGCGCACTCGTCGCCTGCACCGAAGTTCTCGCCGCTGTCATGACGGGAGCCATGGAACTCGAAGCGCTCATGCGGATCGAGAACTACATCACCCAGCAGGTCGAGCTGCTCAACCCCACTGCACGGCTCAATCACATTCTGTGCGGCCGCGTCGAACTCGGCCAGGTCATCGACCAGCAGGTCCTCGCCGCGCTCCGCGAGACCTACCCCGACCAGACGATGCGCACCATCATCCCGAAGTCCGTCCGAGTCAGCGAAAGTTACAGCGCCGAAGAACCCGTCGTCAGGTGGGCACCGTCCTCCTCCGCAGCACGCGCCTACCGTGACGCCGCCCAAGAACTCGTCGAAAGGACCTCCTGATGACCGCGACACGTAAACCCGGACTCGCCAACAACCCCCTCGAACGCCGCCAGCCCCGCACAGGCGCCCACCAGGAGGGGACATACTCGAGAACTCGTCGCATGGACCTCCTGACGAGCGCGACACGTAAACCCGGACTCGCCAACAACCCCCTCGAACGCCGCAAGCCGCGACTGCCGAACCTCGTCGAACAGGGCGTGGACATCGCACAAGAAGCAGCTACCATCGCGGAATCCCAACCGGGGCCGGTGGCCCTCGGCGAGGAAAGGAAGACCACCAAACGGGTCCCCGCAGACAAGAAGCAGGAATCCGTCTACATCAACCGCGCCAAGGTCGAAAATGGCAAGAATGCCGTCGCCGCCATCAGCCACATCGCCGGCGCCCCCAACAGTTGGTCCAATCTCGTCGACGAAGCCCTCGCCCACTACCTCGCCGTTCTCGAACGCAAATACAACAATGGCGAACCCTTCCCGCAGCGCAACGTCGAACTCGTCCGGAGACCACGCATCAACTAGCTCGCCCAGGAGGAGCCCACCACACCAGAACCCGGCAGCGTCTCCGAACACCTCGTCGACCAAGCCGCCGACGCAGCCCACCGGCAACAGCAGCTGCGCGCCTGGGAAAGCAACGTCGCAACAGCCCGCGCATGTCGGCGCAACGGCGAAGATCCTCCAGCCTCGTCAGTCGGCGAACTCCTCACCCTCGCCCTCATCAACAACGACGACGAAATCTTCCGCAAGCGCGACTCCACACCCGAAGACGCACTCGAACGCATCCGTGAACCGGCCACTGTCAGCCCCTCTTTCACCACATCAGGCCACGCGGCGACGGCGGCCACAGTTCCGTGGTCCCATGGGGTCCCATAGAACCGCTGAGCTCCCGGGACTACCTGGTACTTCCATGGTCATCAACGGAGAAGTAGTGAATCTGTGGCGCGCAAGGTCGTGGTGGAGCCGGTCGACGACATCGACGGAACCGTGTTCGGTAAAGCCGTGGTCCAGGTCGTCACATTCACACCGGCCACTCTCTGGGGCCCGAGACCAATTTGCTGTCTCGAACAAGTCCATAATGTCCTGCTCGAGAATGTTCCGATTCTGAGGTAGGAACGCCACAGCGAATACTCCGGGGAGGGCACGGCCAGGGAGGTCAAGGCGTACCTCGACGAGTTCGCCGAACGCGCGCAGGCCGACGAGCTGAGCATCGCCTCGTAGGCCGAGAACACCGAATCCTGGCTGAAGTCCTACGACCTGCTCGCCGACGTGTGCACTCCGCGCCCGTGCTCGTTGAGGGATGTGAATCTGTAACAGACCAGTCGGTCTGGACGATCTAGGCGTGAAGGTTATAGACCGACAACAAGGAGCGAGAACTATGGGTTCGTCTGACATCTTCACTGATCTGGTCGCCTGGGGTGCTGAGGGTTTTCTGAACGGAAATCCGGTGCAGTCGGCAGTGGGTGCTGTGCTGTTCCTGGGCCTGGGACTTTGGGACCTCGTCACAGGTGCACCCATCGTCATCTGAACCCGCCAGACGCTCGGCCACGTAGCTACGGTACTTGCCAGAGAATGTCCCTCCGTGGGCTGAGCCCGGCCGAGGCCGATTGTCGGTGACACCCCGATCAGACTGCCCGCTCCTCGACCCGAGTCCCGGGAACTTCCGAACACGTTTATCACCTTGCACGACGAGCGGGTCGTCGGTCATCGGACGGGCCCAGCGGGCTTTCCGACACCAAACGTCCTGCTACCGAAAGGCTCTCAGTGAGAAGCACAATTATCGCTGCGGCACGCGTCATGACCGCCGTCGTATCGGGGCTGGCCTTCGCAGCGATCTTCGGCTCCGGCACCGCCCAGGCGGACCCCCGGGACTGCGTCATCCAGCGGGATGCCTTCAGCGCGACGGCGACCTGCCATGACACCGATGCGCCCCCTGGTAGGGAGTACGCGCTGATCGTCGACTGTTGGGGCCTCCACGGCATCCCCAACGCCTTTCCGTTCTATGCGATCGGGCCCTTCAGCCAGTCCAGTCGCTCATTCGTGCCGACAGGTCAGGCCACGGGGGCTTGCAGCACGAATTGGGGTGCTCCCGCGTTGGATGCCGGCGTGATCACCAACGCCCATGTGGAGGCCTATCGCCAGTAGCAGGGACGCGACCGCGTGCCCGCCGAACCCGTGTATCTGGTTGACGATTTACACCCCGGCTTCGGCATCGCCAGCCACGGGGAAGCGCGCGCTTGCAGTCCTGGTCGTCAGTCGGTTGGGATCGCGTCATGGTTTCACCGCATCACAGGGGCGAGGGCTCTGTGGCGGCAACGACCGTGCACAGATCTGACCGAACAGAGATCCGCCTTCGGGACCGGCACCGCTTGCCATCGGCCTTTCGCTCGCCGCCGATCGTCCCGGTGTCGGTTCGGTCATCGGTGACCAAGTTCTCTCGCGCACAATCGCTCAGGCAGTAGTTCTCCTCAAGGGTCCGTCATGTAATTCCGATGCTCGGGTGAACCGCCCGGATCGCAAGTCCCAGTCCGGGACCCCGAACGCGATGCCCTAGCTGCAGTTCGATGCCACTCGAGCTCGTACCGATGAAGTCCGGAATCTCGCGCGGTCCTACATCGCGCGGTCCTACTCTGGTACGCGAGAGGTGAAAGGGGATGAGTAATGCTGCTGCAGAACCGCATCACGATCGTCCACGGGGGCAGTGGCGCCGTCGGATCCGCGGTCGCGCGGGCGTACGCGCGGGAAGGCGCTGAGGTGCACCTCACCGGACGCACTCGAGCCACGCTCGAGGATGTCGCTCACCGCATCAGGGACGAGGGCGGGATTGCGCACATCGCTGTTCTCGATGCGGTGGACCGGGACGCGGTTGAGCGGCATGCCGCGGCTGTGGCAGACGAGAGCGGCGGCATCGACGTCTGCTTCAACGCCACCTTCAACGACGACATCCAAGGCACGCCGCTCGTCGACATGCGGGTCGGCGACGTGATGCAGCCGGTCGCCAAGGCGGTCACGACGAGCTTCGTCGTCGCCACGGCCGCTGCGCGCCACATGGTCGGACGCGGCACCGGCGTCATCCTCGTCATGGCCGGCGGACGGGAGGCGATCCCGAACCTCGGTGGCTCCCATGTCGCGTGGGCCGCACTCGCCGGCCTGTGCCGACAGCTGGCCGCCGAGCTCGGGCCGCAGGGTGTCCGCGTCGCCTGGCTACTGTCGCCAGGCTCCCCGAAACTGGACGAGCCCGACCCTGACGCCACCCACCTGCTGCTGCCACGGCGCCCGAGCTACGCCGATGTCGCGAACGCGGCCGTCTTCGCCGCGTCCGACTGGGCCACGACGATGACCGCGACCGAGATCAACCTCACCGGGGGCGCTGTCGTCGACTGACCGGGGCGGCCGGACTCCAGGAGTCGAACGCCGATGAGTTTCGCCGTGCTTTCGCGTCTGTATCTGCAGACCCGTTCAACCGCACCCCAGGAGAGCATCATGACCGCCACCTACACCTTCGACGTCTTTTCCAGCCTCGACGGCTACGGCGGTGTCAGCGGCGGAGACTGGGGCGGCTACTGGGGTAAGCAAGGCCCCGAACTGCTCGACCACCGCCTCGCCTTGTACGAGGCGGAGCAGCGGATGGTCTTCGGGCCCAACACCTATCGGGCGTTCACGCAACTGCTCGCCTCAGGCACCGAGGAGTCGGTGCGTGACGCATGGGTCACCCGGATGAGGAACCTGCCGGCCACGGTGGTGTCGACCACCCTGGAAGGACCGCTCGACTGGCCGGACGCCACCGTCGTGGGCGGTGACGCCGTCGACGTCGTCGCCCGGCTCAAGGAGGAGTCCGAGGTGCCGTTGCGCTCGCACGGCAGCCTGTCGATGAACCGGGCGCTGATGGCCGCCGGCCTGGTCGACCGCCTCCAGGTGACGCTCTTCCCGGTCATCACCGGTCAGACCGGTGATGACCCGATCTTCCGGGGTGCGGCCGACTTCGACCTCGAGCTGATTGAGAGCCGGACGCTCGACGGCAACATCCAAGAGCTCGTCTACCGGCCCACCCTGCATGGCTGAGTCCGTCCATGCACCCCCGCCCCGTCACGCAGCCAACTCTTTGGCCGCCGCCCTACCTACGGTTGACCAAGCCCACACCGACGAGCAGGTCCGCCGCTCGATCGCAGAAACCGTCATCTCGCACCACGAGACCTGGGGCGCGATCGGTGAGGGCTCGGTGGTCGGGCTCGGATCTGGTCGCCCGATCGCGGCATGCCGGTCGGAGGGAACTTTCCAGGTCAGGTCCGATTCCGTGGGAGTGGTGTCGGCGGGGCGTTCCGGGGGTTTGCCCTCGAGGAAGGTTGCGCCGTTGCGGACAACTGCGACCAGGCGCGGTGCATTGACTGCGTTGTTTCGTGCCCATCACCGTTCAAGGAGCCGCTTACGGGAGGGCGAGAACTCGACGTTCCGACAATCGATCGGCTATGCCCCGGGAACGTTGACAATGCCTCCGCCGTCGGCGGAAAGTTGAGCAGAGACCCGATCTGTCAACGTCGGCGAGTAGGTGAGAAGCGTGAGCGCAACCGATCCCCCACCGCTCGTTGTCGTGCCGCCGGGGACCGGGCAGACCGGTGACCTGGGCCCGATTGGGGTCGAATTCAAGCTCTGGGGCCGTGACACCGGTGGGGTGTTGTCGGTCGTCGAGCACCCGTTCCCGGTCGGTGCGCTGGTGCCGCCGCATCTGCATACGCGGGAGGACGAATTCTCGATAGTTACTCAGGGTGTGATCGGATTTCGCTCCGGCGACCGGGAGGCCGTTCTCGAATCCGGCGGATACATCACAAAGCCCCGGGGTGAGATGCACGCCATGTGGAACGCCGGCACCGTCCCGGCGCGCATGATCGAGATCATCAGCCCGGCCGGCTTCGAACATTGCTTCCTGGAAATGTCCGAACTGATCGCCGCCGGCGGACCGGATGTCACCCAGATCGCCGCAGTTGCCGAGCGCTACGGTCTGCAATTCGGCGAACCCGACTGGTTGCCCGACGTGATCGCCCGATACGCCCTGACACCGTCGTGAGCCCGCTCGAGCCTCGACGCATGCGGTGTCGTTCACTGGTCGGGGCTGCTGAGCTCGGCCAGTCGGTGAGCCGAAGACAACTTCGAAGAATGGGGCGGCCACAGCCGCCTGGAGGCGCCCGGTGCCGGCGAACAGTTGGATTCGTGTGTGGGCGAGGCAATGCCGGGCGTCGTCAACCACCAGTATGGCGGGTAATGCCGTCTCGCCCGTTGATCGTCATCCGGTGCTCCGATAGGCGTTCCCGAGAAGGCATCCGCCACGACGCACCTATCCGAAGCCAGTGCACGTTACCGTGCGAAGGTGGAACTTATTCTCTCTGCCTCGGCCGAATTCGAGCGCGTGGTGCGCCAACTGCCGGTGGACTCATGGGACCTGCCCACACCGTCACAGATTTCGGTACGCGATCTTGTCGAGCACGTCGTGGTGGGCAACCGCTTCACTGTGCTCCTGCTTGCCGGCGTCGGGCGTGAACAAGCCCGGAACATGCTCGCAGATGACCAGCTCGGAGACGACCCGGTCGCCGCGGTGGCCGAATCGTCACGACACCAGGCCGAGGCCTTCGCCGCCGCACCACCGGAACAGCCAGTTCCAGGCCCCAACGGCGGCGTCCCCGCCGAGGCGTTCCTGCGCTTCCGGCTCGTCGACCTTGTGGTCCACGCGTGGGACCTCCTCCGCGCGGCGGGCCTCGATGAAACTCTTGACCCGCCTGTGGTCGCCGGGCTGTCATGTGTGGTCGCACCACATCTGGACGACATGCTCGCCTTCGGCGCGTACGGCGAGGGCCCGAGTGACACATTGCCTCCCGACGCTCCGCAGCAGACCCGACTCCTCGACTGGTTCGGACGACGGCCCTAGCGAAACGCCAAGCCAGGGGACGACCCACCGAATCTTGGGTCTTCGTAGTACGACGCTACGGCAAGCCGAGCGTTTTGAGCTGCGATGCCCAGAAGACCTGCAGCGCGTCTGACGAACTTCGGAGATGGCAACCGTCAAGCCGGGCAAACTCCTGTCGCGCTGGTCAATGCGCGACGTCTTGCGCTGCCTCGAGCGGACCGTCGTCCGCGAGGTCTACCACGACCCACAACACGACCTGACGCTGGCGACCTCAGGCCCGACACCGAAGCCCCCCATGGCAGGCTTGGACTGGGTGGGGTGCCGATTCACACGGCCACTCTCGGCCCGCCCATCCGCGTGATGCGTACATACGAAAGGGGACGTCACTGATGACCGTCCGTACCGTGAACACCGAGGCAGGGCGACTCTCCGGTGACCACACCGACGGGGTCGCCCGATTCCTGGGAATCCCCTACGCGGCAGCTCCAGCGGGCGAACGCCGATTCGCACCCCCTCGCCCTGCCGAACGATGGGCAGGGACCAGGAACGCCACCGGTTACGGCGCTACCGCACCCCAGCCGCAATTGCACCCCGCTCACGCGAATCTGGCGCCGCTGATCGGGCCCGGATGGGTCATCGGAGACGGCGACTACCTCAATCTCAACGTCTGGACACCCGACCCCGGCACGAGTGGGCTTCCGGTGATGGTTTACGTCCACGGCGGCGGGTTCATGATCGGCTCGGGCGCCGCCCCCGCCTTCGACGGCACCTCGTTCGCGCGCGACGGCGTGGTCCTGGTCACCGTCAACTACCGACTCGGGGCGGAGGGCTTCCTCGCACTGCCCGGTGAGATCACGAACCTTGGATTGCGCGATCAGATCGCAGCACTGCGCTGGGTTCGCGACAACATCGCCGGGTTCGGCGGAAACCCGGACAACGTCACCGTCTTCGGCGAATCGGCCGGCGGCTCCTCGGTCGCGTTCCTGCTGCACTCCCCACTGGCCGCCGGACTGTTCCGGCGAGCGATCGTCCAGAGCGGGCACGACGAGATGGCCCGCCGGCTCGAACTCACCGAAGAACTCACGAAGGCACTCGCCGCGCGGCTTGGAACCTCCCCGACCTCAGACGCATTCCGAGCATTCACTGCCCCCGACCTGGTGCGCGCGCAGGGAGCTCTGCTCAGAAACGAACCCCGCTCAGACCTGCGCGACGACAACGGTGTCGACCCGGGCCACGGTCGTGCGCTGTTCGTCCCCACCACGGGTGACGACGTCCTCCCCGACCCGGTCGGAGTCCCGAGCACACACTCGCACGGTGTCGACCTGTTGATCGGCACAACACTCGAGGAAGCCAACCTCGGTTTCGGTGCCGACGAGTTCGCCGCATTCGACGCACATGACGCCGTAGCCGAGCTGGCCGCCACCTACCCCGATGCCGAAGCGCTCCTCGAACGGCACGGCCTCCACGACCCGGCCGTCACCCCCGCGCACGCACTCACATCCGCCTATACGGACCTGATGTTCCGATCACCGAGCCGCCGCACCGCGCGCCGCCACCCAGGCCCCACATACGTCTATGAATTCGCGTGGCGATCACCACTGCACGGCGCCGCACACGGCCTCGACGTCCCCTTCGTCTTCGACACCACACAGGCATGCCGCGGCCTCATCGGCGACGCCGCACCCGGCGCCCTCACCCACGCGATGCACCAAACCTGGCTCGACTTCGCAACCCACGGAGATCCCGGCTGGCCCACTTACGACGACGCCAGAAAAGCGATGAGGTTCGATGCCAGCCCCCACGTCTGCGAGGACACCGCTCCCCACGACACCGGCGCCGATTACCTGCCGTCCACCTCCACAACCCGAAGCTCCGCGCACGGACAAGCATGAGAAACCCGCTCCCAATTTCGGCGCCTGACGAATAAGGACCGTCGCACGAGGTGCGCAGCTTGCGCTGCTGGGCAGCGTAGTTCATTGCACCCGGGCCCTGGCGACTCGCGACTGCGCCGGCGACGCCGGCGGGCTGTCCGGGCACGAGGATGCCAGGGAAATCCTCTCCCTGGGTGGCGGACCCGGCCGCAGAAAGTACTTCTGAGGCGGGCGCAAGTACGCACGATCAGCTGATGGATCGTCGATCGTCGAGCGATCGGCTGGGAGGTCTGGGGCTGTTGCGTAGCGTGCCCATTGGCAAGGATGTATTCCATCCACGCAGCGCGATCAAGGAGTCGACGCAATGACGAAGTACCTAATCTCGTTCCCGAGTGCCGCCATGGTTCTTCCCGACGAGGATCTGCAGGCAGTTTCGGATGCGACGCACGCGGTCGTGCAGGAGGCGAGGGACGCCGGCGTCTGGGTGTTCGGCGGCGGCATTGATGAGAGCGTGTCGCCCGTCATGGTCGATGGCGATGGGACCGTGACCGAGGGCACCTACACGCAGACGGAACAGCTCGACGGCGGCTACGCGGTGCTGGAATTGCCCTCTCGCGAGGAGGCACTGGGATGGGCCGCGAAGATCGCGGCCGCTTGCCGATGCGCGCAGGAGGTGCGTGCGTTCCAGTACGACCCCGCGAGCTGACGGCTTCGAACTCGTACCCGCCGAAGCGGAGCTCCTCCACTGGCAAGTCGTTCTCGCGCGCTCACCGGCAGCGAACTGCCAATCGATCGAGAACCCATTCCCGAGGGAGAGTGGGTGGCCGAAACACCGCGCCAGCTCGACGAGTGAGACGTCCGGTGAAGGATCGGCCAACGGAACACGATTTCCGACGTTCCGCGATGAGTCCGGCCATCTCTTCCAGTCTGTCTGTTAGTAACTATGAGTACCCGGTCCATCCAACCATCGGAGGAATCGCCCATGCCCCGCACCCGGATCCACAACATGAACATCTCCCTCGACGGTTACGCCGCCGGCGAGCACGTGACCTTCGACGCCCCGATCGGCGGCGCCGAACGGCTATTCGATCGGTTCGACGGACGCGTCATCCACGGGGTCGACCGGGTAGACGCCCCAGTCACCCTGGACCGTGCCGTAACCAGCCTGTGGAGCCAGGGCATCGGCGCGGAGATCATGGGCCGTCGCAAGTTCGGCCCCCAAACCGGCGATTGGCCCGACGACGGGTGGCGCGGATGGTGGGGCGACGAACCGCCATTTCACACACCAGTGTTCGTCATGAGCCACTACCCACACCCGAGCATCGACTTTCCCAACGGAACCAGCTTCCACTTCGTGGACGCGCCACCCCATGAGGTGCTGCGCATGGCCCAGGAAGCTGCCAACGGTCAGGACATCCGCATCGGCGGAGGACCCTCGACCGTGCGGCAGTTTCTGCAAGCCGACCTGATCGACTTCATGCACCTGGTGATCGTGCCCATCACCCTCGGGCGCGGCGTATCCCTCTGGGAGGGCTTGAACGGCATCGAAGACCGCTTCACAATCGAGACCGTCGCCTCCCCCAGCGGGCTTACCCATCAGTTCTGGAACAAGAACCGCCACGACTGAGCCGGTTCATCGGCAGTCGGAGATCCGCCTCCGGGACAGCTCTGTTGTCGACGTCGGCGATCCGATCGGCGACCAGCGGAAGCATCCGCTGACGCACCGAGGCACAGACTCGCTGATCCCAGACCTCGAGCAGATCCCGATCTCCTCCAGCGGCAGGCCGAGATGCGTGGCCGAGGAGATGAACGCCAACCGTTCCACCGCCCCGTCGCCGTAGACCCGGTAACCCGACGCGGTTCGCTCGGCGGACAACAGGCCCGCGGTCTCGTAGAACCGCAAGGTCGTGGCCGGAACCTCGGAGATATCCGCCAGCTGCGAGATCCGATAAGTGCCCATGAGACGACGGGAAACCTTTGAGTCGACTCGAAGGTCAAGCGCGAACGGCAAGGAATCCGCTGCCATCCGGTCACGGATCTGCAATGGACGTCCGGGCCTGTTCACAGACAGTGAGTCGCCCCGTCCCGTGCGGGCATCGCTGCGAGAGGCAAGACGATCTGCGATGCTGATCAGACGACTGCGGAGGACATGAAGAGGGTGGAGATGACGGAGGCCCCGGGCAATGGCTCCACATCAGGTGACAAAGCGGTGACTATTCGTGCCGAAGCGATTCGGGCCGCGGCTATCAGCGAAGCACCGGTGCACAGACGGCTGCTGCAATCGGCCAGGGGCGGTCGCATCCTCAGCGCGATCATGCTCCGGGTCTTCACCATCTCCACACCCCATGGTCACGGGGTGCTCACGACGACCGGACGCAAGAGCGGCAGGCAGCGCCGAAACTACGTTCGAGCGATCCGTCGCCACGACAAGGTGTACGTCGTGATGCTCCGCCCTCCCGCATTGGCAATCGAGAGGCCCCTGGCCGTCTCATCCTGGGTGTGGAACATTCGGGGAAACCCGAACATTCACCTTCGACTGCGGCGCCGAACCTTTGCCGGCGTCGCGCGGGAGATCAGCGACCCGACCGAGCTGCGCCAGGCGCGAGAGGCAATCTGCGAGACGGTTCATCTCGTGGACTATGGCGAGTGCCGTCTTCATCTGCGCGGGCGCCCCTCCCGGGCCAAGATCAAGGATCTGCACGGCTACTGGTTCGACACCGGCATCCCACTCGTCATCGAACTCGCCGAGTAGGTAAGGGTGGCAGGTGCGCCGCACGCTGTCGGCGATACCTCGTGAAGTTCGTGGGACGAACCAGGACCCGGGACGAGTCGTTCGGACGTCGAGGCTCGAGGGGCGTTCTCGCATGGTGATCGCAATCCGGCGCTCCCGTTGGCGTTCGGCTGGCCAGGAACGTGAACGCGCAGCGCCGACCGTGCCATGACCGACGATTCGCGTCCGCCCGGACAGGAGGTTGTCAGTCCGGTCTGGCATTCTTTGCTGATGGCTGACAACACAACGCAACGGACCGTCGAAGCCGAGTTCGACATCGACAGCTGGGAGGAAGTTCCCTATGACGAGCCGGACGAAGGCCCGAAATTGGCCAGGGTCGTGATCCGCAAGACCTACCGAGGCGCACTGGAGGGAAGCGGGATCGCGGACGTTCTCACCACGCAGGGTCCCCAAGGCGCCGGATACGTTGCCTCGGAACGCATCCACGCGGCTCTGGACGGTCGGCGTGGAACATTCGTGATTCAACATGGCGGCCTGGCCGACGGCGCCGACCAGACAACGTTCGGAACAGTGATCCCGCATTCTGGTACCGCGGAGCTGACGGGACTGTCCGGTCACGCCACCGAGGCCCGCCAAGGCGTGCTGACTCTCGTCTACAGCTTCGAGAACCCGTCCTGAACGCTGGTGGTTCCGCCTCCGGGATCTCGGTGTGGCGTCGGCAATAGCCGTACGATCGCTTCGACCGCCCACGACGATGAGTTCTCGTTTCGCGATCGGTCACCAGCTGTGGCAGATCAGCATTCAGAAGGAGGAGAGCACGATGTCACGCTCAATGGCGAACTTCATCGCGATCATCGTCCGTCGCTCCGGTGCGTTGAGCTCGAAGCCATGCTGATCTACTCGATGAGTGTCTCGGCGGACGGCTTCATCGCCGACCGAGAGGGCGCGTTCGAGTGGACGGTCTTTGGCGAGGAGCAGTTTCGTATCCACGTCGCGCAGACACGCGAGCTCGGCGGCTGTGTGTGCGGCCGCAGGCTTACGAGACCATGCTGCCGCGGGAGACGGATCCGTCGATGCGCGACAACGAGCTCGGGGCCGCGTTCGCCGATGTCTGGTGCGCTATGCCGAAGGTCGTCTTCAGCCCGCACGCTCGACAGCGTCCAGGGCAACGCCCGGCTCGCCGAGGCGTCGGTGGCCGAGGAGGCCGCTGCGGCGCTCGACGCGACCGACAAGGACGTCTCGATCGGCGGCGCCGGCCTGGCCGCGGCGGCGATCGAACTCGGCCTCGTCGACAAGTTGCGTATGTTCCGCAATCCGGTCGTCATCGGTGGCGGCACGCCCTTCCTGCCGCCGGTCACCGAAGACGTTCGGCTAGACCTGGATCGAGACCAGGACGTTGGGCTCGCGCTTGATCTACGAGCGCTACCGGCGCACCCGGGAAAAGTCGGACTGACACCACCGTCCGAGACATCAGCGCCTCGCCGGACCTTCGATGCGCCGACAACCTGCGCACCGTCGAAGTCGCCAGGGAAAGCGGTCGTGCTTCGTTCACGTCCGCCCGGCGTGGTGAATGAATGGATGCAGGCATGACGGATCCTCTTCGAATTCGTACAGGTCAATGGAGCGTAGGCCGGTAGATTAGCTCTTGGATGTGACTGTCGAGCGTCCGGCTCTCGACCAGCTCGAGGTCGAAGTCGGCCGCACCCTGGAAAATCGGGTCATCACCGGTCTGCCCGGTGATGACCGGGAAGAGCGTCACCTGGAGGCGGTCGACCAGGCCGGCGGCCATCAGCGCCCGGTTCATCGACAGGCTGCCGTGCGAGCGCAACGGCACCTCGGACTCCTCCTTGAGCCGGGCGACGACGTCGACGGCGTCACCGCTCACGACGCTCGCGTTCGGCCAGTCGAGCGGTCCTTCCAGCGTCGTCGACACCACCGTGGCCGGCAGGTTCCTCATCCGGGTGACCCATGGGTCACGCACTTCGGACTCCTCGGTGCTCTCGGCCAGCATCTGCGCGAACAAACGATATGTATTGGCCCCGAATACCATCCGCTGCTCCGCGCCGTACAACGCAAGGCGGCGGTCGAGCAACTCGGGGCCTTGCTTACCCCAGTAGCCGGTCCAGTTTCCGCTGGCGGCGCCGTAGCCGTCGAGACTGGAAAAGACGTCGAAGGTGTAGGTCGCGGTCATGTCGTTCTCCTCGAGTGTGGGTTTTTCCGGTACACGGGTACAGACTGGAAACCACGCGTCCTTCGTGCCGCCTCGCCGCCTCGCACCTGGAGGGCGAGGCGACGAGATCGGCCTGTGCTCTGAACCGGCAGCTCAACCCTTGATGATGTCGTCAATCTGGCCGATCGCCTGCGACGCGCCCTCGACCACGCCCATGTCGAGCACCTGCTGGAGACCTTCGGCGGTCGTATAGGTGCTGACATAGGTGGCAATGGTGCTGCCATCCTTGTCCTGGAAGGAGTACTCGTTGGTGGACACTGGCATCGATTCGATCGGGGTGAAATCCGCGTCGGCGAAGCCGTCGGTGAAGCTGAAGCCGGTCGGCTCATCGACGGAGGTGATGTTCCAGTATCCCGCATGCTTGTCGCCCTCGGGGCCGGTCATGTAGTAGGTGACCCGACCGCCGGGGGTGAACTCATGGTCGACCACTGTCGCCGGGTACGTCGGTGGACCCCAGACCTTTTCGAGCTGGCGAGGATCGGCGTAAATCTGCCAGACCCGCACTAGGGGCGCGGCGAACTCGGCGGTGATGGTCAGGGTCAATGCATCTGCGTCGTGGCTGACGTTGGTGACAGGCATCGTTCATTCCTTCCGTTGGGGTTGCGTTGCGATCAGTTCGTCGATGCGTGCGATCCGCCCACGCCAGACCTGTTCCAGCTCGGCGAGCATGGACGACACCGCGCGAACCGCTTCCACATCGCCCGTGGCGAGTTGTTCACGGCCGCTGCGCCGTTTGACGAGTAGTCCGGACTTCTGGAGGACGGCGACGTGCTTCTGTACCGCAGCGAAACTCATGTCGTACTTCGCCGCGAGTGCCGAGACGGAATGCTCGCCGGCCAGCACGCGACGCATGATGTCGCGCCTCGTTCGGTCGGAAAGCGCGTGGAACAGGGCATCTGCCTGGTCCTCGTCCGTTTCTGACACAAACAGAACATACAACCGATTGGTTGTATGTGCAAGACCGCTGAGGCTTCGACTCTCAGGATGCGCGTGGGCGGCGGAGGGCACCTTCGACGATGCCCGCCGACCACCAAGACAAGACCTGACCGCCCCGGCCGTCGATCCCGACGACACGGTCCAAGCGACGTCCCTCGCTCGGCGCCTCGCCGCGCCTTACCAAGATTCGCACGCCCTCGGTTTCAGCATCCGCAGCTGTCAGATTCAACCGATCGTCGACCGGTCAGCTGCGACGTCGACGTTTCTGGTTTTACTCACGGTGTGGCCACTGCATTCTGTCTCGAGTTTCCGACATTCCTTCGGTCGTCACCGGCGTGACAGCGGGCGGAGAGGTGGAGGAACATGGAACAAATGAAAGCGGTTCGGCTCCACGCCTACGGCGGACCGGAAAAGCTGGTCTACGAGGATGCTCCCCTTCCGGAGTCTGCCGGGGACGAGCTCCTGGTGCGGGTACACGCTGCGGGGGTCAACGTGTTGGACTGGTTGCTCGGCGAAGGCGGGTTCGAACACTTCCCCGATGTTCCGCTGCCGTGGATTCCGGGGTGGGACATCTCGGGAGTAGTGGAAGTGGTCGGAAGCGGCGTCAGCGGGTTCCGGCAGGGCGACAGCGTCTATGGAATGGTTCGGCTGCCCGAACCCGGCAACGCCTACGCCGAATACGCGGCAGTCCCCGCCGGTCAGGTCGTCCCCAAGCCGCCCAGCCTGTCCCACATACAAGCAGCGGCGATGCCGATGACCGGATTGACGGCGTGGCGGGCCCTCTTCGACGAGGCCGGCCTACAACGAGGGCAACGCGTGTTGATCCATGCCGCCACGGGCGGTGTCGGCCATCTGGCCGTGCAATTCGCGAAGGCGCGGGGAGCGCACGTGGTCGCAACCGCGTCCGGCTCCAACCGGGAGTACGTGTATTCGCTCGGCGCTGACGAATTCGTCGACTACCGCCAGCAGCGGTTCGAGACGTCGGTGGCGCCGGTGCATGCCGTGATCGACACGGTCGGCGGCGAAGTCCAACAGCGGTCCCTCGACGTGCTGGAGCGAGACGGGGTTCTCGTCGCCCTGCCAGGAGAGGTCCCGGACGAGGTCCAGGCCGAAGCCGAGCGACGCGGTATACGGACGCGTTACTTCAGCGTCGAACCGAACGCTGACACGCTGGCCAAGATCTCCCGGCTCGTCGATGACGGCACAGTGCGGCCCACGATCAGCTCGGTGTATCCCCTCGCCGGAGCGCAAGCCGCCCACAAAGAGGGCCGGGCAGGACACGTCCGAGGGAAGCTCGTTCTCGACGCGACCACGGTTGCCACCTGACCCGCGTTCATCAAGACAACGAATCAACGGACGACGATATCGCCGGCAGGGGCGTGATGTTCCTTGTCGTAGACGACGTCGCGGCCCTATCCGCCGGTATGACCGCGCCGGAAGTGCGAAATCCGCTTCAAGCAAGTAACGCGCTGGCCGACGGAGGCCGGCTCCCCGAGTTAGACCTAACGGCCGCTCGACAGACAGTCCAGAGCTCTACCGCTGAGCTATCGGCGATCAGTGAACGGGGCGCTATGTCTGCGGGCTGCGGCTGCGGTTCCGCGGCCCGCATGCCATCCTCGGGAGATGGCACGAACCTGGTTGTCGGTGACGGTGGAGCTGATCGGCGGGCGCGGCGAGGAACTGTGGCCATGGCCCGGCCGCGTCTTCGCGGTCGGACCATCGCACACCTTCATGGACCTCGCGAATGCCGTCAACGACGCCTTCGCTCGGTGGGACAGGTCTCACCTGTCGATGTACACCCTTGCCGATGGACGAGTGGTCACCGACGCGGAGACTGGGGCGGAGATGGCTGGGTCGATCGATGGGCCCATCACGGAGCCGGTGGACATCGAGACAGCCAAGATCGCCCGCCTCCTGGGCCCTGGAGCAGAGTTCCAGTTCACCTTCGATCTGGGCGATAACTGGACCCACCGCTGCGTGGTCGGCCGCGACAAGATCGACCCCATGAAAGTGCTGGGAACCACGCCAGGCAATCCCCTGCCCTACTGGGGATGGGGCAGCATCCCGGACCAGTACGGACGCCGGTGGGCCGACGACGACGGGGACAGCCGAGCACCGCGCAGACCGAGCCAGCCGCATCCGATGCTGCTGCACGCGTGGCCCGGACGCGAGCAAGTGCCCCCGCTCGAGGTGTCCGAGCTGCGCGCCGCTATCGCGACAGGAGATGCGGTCCGCTTCCTCGCCGCGGTGAGGGGACATGACGTCGACGACGCGCTGCAACAGGTGGGGGCCGGCATACCGATGGCACTGAAACAGCGCCGGGAGCAGGCAGAGCCGGTGACGCTGTCGGTCATCAACCGGCTGACTCTGCGCGCCGGCAGGGGCGACGAAGTGCTGGCCGAGGACCTGCTCGCGTGCCTGCGCGACGAGCCGCTCGCAGGGCGGGTGGTGCCGGTCGACCTCGAGATGCTCGGCACCGCACTGGAGGGAGATCTGGGCATGTCGACGGGTGGCTACGTCGACCAGCGCACCGGGGACGTGTACGACGACAGCAGCACTGACCCGGCGATGGTCGGGGAGGACGCCGCCGTCGACGTGGAGGAGGAGCCCGACCGTTGGCTCCGGTTCGACCGCACAGGTTCGCGCGACGGTTGGCGTGACATGGCGGCCTTCGCCGAGCGCCAGCACGATGCGGCGCTGCGGGAGCGGCTGAAGCGGGCGATCGAGGGCAAGGGCGCGTTCCACCGGTTCCGCAACCTGGTCCACCAGGAGAACCTCGCCGAACAGTGGTACGCGTTCTCCGCCGACCGCCAACTGGGTCGTGCCCGCGAGTTCCTCGCCGACGAGGGCATCCGCGTGGGCTGACGGTCAGCCCACGCCGTGCCACCTGGCGATCGTTCTTTGTATTCCGCTGGCCTACAAGACGATAACGACATCACCGGCCTCTCATGATCTGCCGTCTCAGCGGTCCTCTCGCAATGCGGTTCGGCTGGCGATGGGTCCGTTGGGACAAAGCCGCTCCCCGCCGGTGGAATGATTGAGTCGGATTCCGAGTCGCAACGTCACCGCTGCAGGCTCGTCACCGTCACTGCCAACCCCTTGTCGGCATTCCTCACGCAGCGAAGACTCGAATCCATGAGTAATAAAGCAGTGGTCAGTCTCACCACCGGTCTCGAGGACGCCGAGAAGGTGACGGTTGCGTTTCTGGTCGCGGTCGGCGCGGCAGAACAACAGCGCGAGACGCTGATGTTTCTCACGAAGGAAGCAGTACGACTCGCGCTCGACGGCACGATTCAGGGGGTGGCCTGCGAAGGCTGTCCGCCGCTTCCCGATCTGGCAGCACGATACAAGACCGCGGGCGGCATCTACATGGTGTGTCCGATCTGCTTCGAGGCCAAGCACCTCGACAAGGACGCGCTGGTCTCCAACGCCGAACTCGCCGGGACGGTGCCGATGTGGAAGTGGATCGGCGACGACGGGGCGGTCACGTTCAGTTACTGAACGGCTGAGGGTGCGGGGCGAGGGCGCAGGCCCGTCGATAGGCCCCGTCGTCGCCGAGGTCGAAATCCCGGACGCTGATCCCCTGGTGTCGAGACGTGACCGACGAGCATCAGAGTGGGGCGAGGCGTGCCTTGAGCAAGCAGAACTCATTGCCTTCGGGGTCGGCCAGGACATGCCACTGCTCCTCCCCCGTCTGGCCGATGTCCGCCGGGCGAGCACCGAGCGCGAGAAGGCGTTCGAGCTCGGCGTCCTGATCGCGGTCGGTGGCGTTGACGTCGATGTGCAGCCGGGATTTCCCCTTCTCCGGCTCATCCCTGCGACTGAGGATGATCGTCGGCTGCGGACCGCCGAACCCTTCGCGCGGCCCGATCTCCACCGAGCCGTCGCTCTCGCGATCGAGCACCACGAAGTCCAGGACCTCGCACCAGAACCGCGCCAGCACTTCAGGGTCGCTGCAACCGAGTACGAGCTCACTGATACGACATGACATTGACAAAACCTACTCTCAGCGTCGACGTAGATCTCATACTATCCGCCACTAGTAAGGCGGACGTCTGAGAAGTACGTGTGTCACGGCTACCGGTATCACCTTGCAGTGGTGTGGGTTTGACCGTATCCCACACGGAATCGAGTTGCCCATCGAAGTGCGTCATTGCGTCAATCAGCATGCGCGGTAATGCTCCGGCGTCGTCTGCGTATCACCCATTTTCTCCCTCGGCGACGAAGAACACGGCGAGCCCGACGCCGAGGACCTTGACCCATTCGGTCGGGGTCAGCCGGGAGGAGCCGAAGATCGCCTGCATGAACGGGGCGTAGGCGAACAGCACCTGCAGCACGATGCACGCGGTGATCGCGCCGAGCACATATCTGTTGCCGAACAGCCCTTCCCGGTTCAGGATGGAGGCTTTGATGTGTCGGCTGTTGATCAGATAGAACATCTCGGTGATCACGATCGCGTCGACCGCGATGGTGCGGGCCGCCTCGACGGTGGTGCCGGATTCGAGTTCCCACAGGAACAGCCCGAGCGCGCCGGACATCATGAGCACCGACACCAGCGCCACCCGCCAGACAAAGAATCCGGACAGCAGCGACTCCGTCGGCGGGCGGGGTGGCCGGCGCATCACGGACGTTTCGGTGGGTTCGAACGCCAACGCCAACCCGAGCGTGCTGACCGTGGCCAGGTTGATCCACAGCACCTGCGCAGGGGTGAGGGGCAGCGTCAGTTGGAACAGGATCGCCGCGATCACCACCAGTGCTTCGCCGCCGTTGGTGGGCAACATGAACAGCACGAACTTCTTCAGGTTGTCGTAGACGCCGCGCCCTTCGCGCACCGCGGCGGCGATCGTCGCGAAATTGTCGTCGAACAGCACCATGTCCGAGGCCTCCTTGGCGGCCTCGTTCCCGGTGCGGCCCATCGCGACCCCGACGTCGGCGCGGGTCAGGGCCGGGGAGTCGTTGACCCCGTCCCGGGTCATGGCGGCGACCTGCCCATCTTCCTGGAGGGCTCGCACCAGTCGCAGCTTGTGTTCGGGGCAGGCGCGGGCGAAGACTTCGGTCTCGGCGACGACGCGGCGCAGCGCCGGGTGGGAAACCGCCGAGTATCAGCAGACCGCGGGTGTATGGCGACCGACGCCCGACCCGAGCCGGCGGTGATACACCCATGAGGAATCGACTCGCCGATCCACGACGCCAACACGTCATCGCCACCGTCAGCCAGCTCGTGGACGGCGTCCGCTCATCAACTGGGCGCGACCCGATACCCGTTGCCGCCGTATTGGTCGCCTCGACCGCGGCGCCGCTCACCTGGCTCGTCTCGATCGATCGGGACGACCCCACCGCCGTACTACACACGAGCACGAACGGGACGGCCTCGGGCGCGGACGCTCTCACCGAGTTGGCCGCGTGGGACCAGCGAGCGTGGACGTGGATCGCCGACGAATGCGCGATGTTCGGCGGACTCCATCTCCGCGCCCGCCACCCCGAACTCGTCCGCCGGTACTGACCGGATCTAGTCGTAGATAACGGCAAGTCCCCGGCGCTCGAGGTCCGCCAAGCCGTCCCGCATGGCTTGAAGCTGTTCGGGTGAATGCCCCACCCAGTCCGTGATCTCGCCGACTATTCTCACGGGCTCCCGGGTGCGGTAGGAGAGGGTCGGATTTCCGGGAAACTTCTTGTCCGTCACGTTCGGGTCGTCCTCCAGTGCGCCTTCCGGTTCCACGATGTAGATACGAGGCCGGCCCTCTCCAGTGGCCAGCTCAGCTCCCCACACTGCGGCATCCAATGTTTGCGTCACATAGACGTTGTTCGATAGGCGTCCTTCGGCGTAGTTCGACGGGCGTCCGGGCACCAGCAATTCACCCACCGAGAGGTCCGCCTTGGTGCCGTGGAAGAGCGCACCCGACTCGTGCACTACAAAAGGTTTCGTCACAACAACCCCATCCGTTGTAGTTGGTTCGAAGATTGTGCAGCACGTCAGGGGCCTTGCCGCAAGCCCCTTTCTCTGTCATATAGTGAGAATGGGAAAGTAAGTAGGTCAAGACCTGTGGGTTGGAAGATCTCAGGCGACTTCCATTCCAGTCGAATCCGATTGATTCGGTGCTTGATTCCGGTGTGATGTCGGTAAGGCCAGACGGTGTCCAGCCTCTTGCCTGATCCCGGCCGAGGACCGAGACCGAGTGGTCGATGACACCCCATCAGGCGGCCCGCTCCTCGACCGGAGACCTTCTCCGGCGCCGGGTCGCCACCCACGGAGGTACACGAATGACATCGCCCATGGAGTCCGTCCCCAATCTGTCCGCGCTCGCCGGGTCCTGGACCCTGGACCCTTCTCGCACCTCGATCACCCTCCACACCAAGGCGTTATGGTTGCTCCCGGTCAACGGGACTTTCCAGGCCGTCGAAGGCGCCGGAACGGTCGGCGCCGACGGATCTGTCACCGGAATGCTGGTCGTCGACGCCACCTCCGTGAACACCGAGAACACCAAACGCGACCAGCACCTGCGCTCCGCCGACTTTTTCGACGTCCAGAAGTACCCCACCATCGTCTTCACCGCACCAGAAGCACGGCCTGCCGATACGGGAGACCTACACCTCGACGGCGATCTGACCGTTCACGGCCAGACACACCCGCTCACCATCCCCGCCCATGTCGTCGCCGCGCAGGACACCGCGACAGTCACCGCCGAAGTACACCTCGACCGCAGCAACTGGGGTCTGACCTACACGAAAAAGGGCTCCCGCCTCGCCACCCACGTCGTGATCAACGCCCATTTCATCAAATCCTGACCAACCGGCCAGCCTGTTCGCACACCCTCCGTAGCAGGAACCTCCAGCGGCGCTTCCCATCGACGATCATTGACGGCGTGGAGAACACCAGCACCCATCGAGACGACATCGTCCGAGAGTCATACTCGGCCAGATCCCAGGAGTACGCGGATCTCTTCGGCTCCGTGACTTCGACACACCCAACCGATCGCGCCCTGGTGAGCAGCTGGGCCGCCACCCTGACAGGTCCCGTGCTCGACGCCGGGTGTGGTCCGGGGCAGTGGACAGACTTCTTGGCCGCGTGCGGACCAGCCGTGAGCGGGATTGATCTGGTTCCCGAGTTCGTCGACCGAGCTCGTACGCAGTTCCCAGACCTCACCTTCGAAGTCGGCGGTTTCGAGGCATTGGACGCCGCGACCGAATCACTGGGTGGTGTGCTGTCCTGGTATTCGCTCATTCACCACAGTCCGCAGGACATCCAGACTCCGCTCGCCGAGTTCGCGCGCGTGATTCGGCCGGGCGGAGGATTGTTGGTCGGCTTCTTCGAAGGAGCAACCGTGGGAACGTTCGACCATGCCGTCACCACTGCCTATCGATGGCCGGTGGCTGAACTCGGCCAGAAGTTGATCACAGCCGGCTTCGAGGTGATCGAGACCCATACCCGGACGGGGCGTGGCTACCGGCCTCACGGCGCGATCACCGCGCGCCGGCAGAGCAGCCGGTGAGGGTCCCTCCTGCATCACGGAGTCGTCGTTCCTCGCGTGGAGTCGAGACGATGCAGCACGGCACGCGCCCCGTCGAGGAGCAATTCGAGGGCGTTCGGATAGGCGCTGCGTTCGGAGAGGTCGACGAGCAGATCGGCGGTCGCCGCGATGTGTGGATGGGTTTCGGCCGGAAGCTGTGCGTAGGAGGATCGCCACAGTTGCCGGTCGGACTCGCGCACGGCGTCGGGTAGCGCGAGTTCGGCACCGTCGAGGGCCGCGAAGGCCAGCATCTGATCCACGTAGGCGCGGTAGAGCCGCACCGCGGCGCCGTCGGGGAATCCCGCCTCGCGCAGAATTCCGAGGATCGTCTCGACTGCGGACTTTTCGGAGGTGCGGCCGCTGACTCGGCTCGCCGACAAGACCGCCGCCTGAGGATGATCCAGATATGCTGCGTGCGAACGAATTCCGAGGGAATGTAGATCGCGCCACCAGTCCCCCGTGGGTTCCCACCCGTGGAACGACCGACCGATCAGTTCGTCGGCGATCGCCAACGTCAGGTCGTCGATGCCGTCGAAGTACCGGTAGAGGGTGCTCGGATCGGCGCCGAGCGCAACCCCGAGACGGCGGACCGACAGGCCTGCACTGCCGTGGTGGCGGAGCAACCGCAATGCCGTGTCCACGATCAACTTCTCCGAGAGCACGGCGCCCTGCTTCGTCGGCCGCCTCCTACGCCGGGCCGATTCCGAGACCATCTGCTTTGCCATCACCGACTCCTTCCGCTGTCGCAACCTTATGCCAACACCGTTGACGGTGTAAACGGCGAAGGTGTTGCATGTCACAGGCAGCGCGCGGCAACTCGTCCCCGACATCCACCCAGCGAAAGCGACGCACACATGGCAGCACAGAACAACGGCACAGCCGGCGCACCACCGGCGGCGGGCCTCCAGAAGACCCTCGGGGTCCTGGACGGAATCGCAATCGCCGCGTCGAGTACCGCGGCGACGACCAGCATCGGCGTCGGCCTGGGAGTCATCGCAGCCGTGGTCGGACTCCAGATGCCGGTGGTGCTGCTGCTGGCGTTCGTCCCGATTCTCGGAATTGCCGGTGGATACGCTCGGCTCAATCGTGTCGAGCCCAATTGCGGAAACAGCTACGTGTGGGTGGGCCGCAGCCTCAGTCCGTGGCTGGGCTTCCTCACGGGCTGGATGGCGATCATCGCCGTCGTGGTGTTCATGGCCTACACCACCGCCATCGCCGGGTCGGCGATCCTGCAGCTCGGGGGCATGGCCGGTGTGCACAGCATCGGGGGGCTCACTCTCGACCCGGACTCGACGCTGCAGTCCACACTGGTGGGGCTGATCATCCTGGGTGCGGTCACCTTCACCGCCGTCCGAGGCGTCGCGGTCGCGGCACGGCTGCAGAAGTATCTCCTCGTCTTCGAATACGTCGTGCTGATCGGTTTCTGCGTGTACGGGCTGTTCGCCGGCAGCCAGCCGTTCTCGCTCGACTGGTTCAATCCCTTCGCGATTCCCTCGTTCGCGTTGCTCGCGCAGGGCATGGTGATCGCGGTCTTCTTCTACTGGGGTTTCGAGGCGGCGTTCAGCGTGAGCGAGGAGGTCCACGATCCTCGCGATGCCTCCCGCGCGGGTGTAATCACCGTTTTCCTGGCACTCGGCTTGTTCCTGCTCGGTGCGGTGTCCTTCCAGCGCGTCCTCACCCCGGCGGAACTGGCGGACAACGGTACCGTCGGTCTCGCGTTCCTCGGTGAGGCGCTCGCCGGCCAGCCCCTGGCGGCGCTACCGGTGGTCGCGCTGATGTTCTCTGTCGTCGCGTCACTCCAGGCAACCGTGATCCCCAGCGCCCGTGGACTGTTCGCCATGGGCCGGGACCGCACCCTCGGCTCGGTGTGGACCCGGATCCATTCCCGCTACGGAACCCCGGCGGCCGGGACGTTGCTGCTCGGCGGCATCTCCGCGGTAGTTGCGTTGCTGGCCACGGTCATTCCCAAGCTGAGCGACCTTCTCGGTGCCGGCATCAGCTCCATCGGTCTGGTCGTCGCGCTCTGGTACGGCCTTACGGCACTCGCCGCCGCGGTGCGGTTCCGGCGACTGCTGTGGGAGCATCCGTGGGAGGGGCTGCGTGCGGTGGTGTCTCCCGCGCTCAGTGCGCTGGTGCTGCTGGCACTGGGCGGCTACCTTGGCTGGATCTTCTACACCTCAGCCGATCATCTCGAATTCAGCGCAGCCAACGGCTGGTTCCAGCTGTTGTTCCCGGTGCTGATCCTGGTCTCCGGCCTGGTGGTGGCTGCGCACGCGAAATGGGTCCGGAAGTCACCGTATTTCCTCACCGGCCGGGGAACGGACGCCGACGACGCGGACCTGCTCGACAGGCCTGCGCCCGCAGAAGTCCCCGTCACCACCCCGTCCTGACCGATACGACCCGATCCACACGACGACGTCAGCACTTCCCGATAGGAGATTTTCGATGTCAGCAGCACCCGCAGATCTGCTCTTCACCGGCGGATCCGTTGCCACCCTGAACCCTGCCCGCAGCCGTGCCACGACGGTCGCCGTCACCGGCGGACGGATATCGGCGGTGGGCCACGACGAGGTCCGGGAACTGATCGGCCCTCACACCGAGGTCGTGGACCTCACCGGACGGATGCTGTTGCCCGGTTTCCAGGACGCGCACATCCATCCCGTGCTGGCCGGCCTCGAACACGCCCGCTGCAACCTCACGGGCACCAGCGATGCGGCCTCCACACTCGCCGCCGTCCGCACCTACGCCGACGAGCACCCCGAGTTGCCGTGGATCGTCGGGGGCGGGTGGTCGATGGAGGCGTTCGACGGGGGCACACCCACCGCGCGACTACTCGACACAGTCGTCCGTGATCGCCCGGTGTTCCTGCCCAACCGCGACCACCACGGGGGGTGGGCGAACACCAGAGCCATGGACCTCGCCGGCATCACCCGGGACACCCCGGATCCCGTCGGCGGACGCATCGAACGCGATGCCGACGGCGAGCCGACCGGCATGTTCCAGGAGTCGGCGATGGAGCTGATCGGCTGCCACACTCCGCAGCACACCCCCGACGACCGGCTGAAGGCACTGCTCTACGCCCAGCAGTACCTGCATTCGCTCGGCATCACGGCCTGGCAGGACGCGCTCCTCGGCGACGCTTCAGGCATCGCGGACGTCTCGGACGCCTACCTGACGGCAGCGCGCGACGGATCTCTCACCGCACGGGTGGCGGGCGCCCTGTGGTGGGATCGCGATCGGGGCGCCGACCAAATTCCCGAACTGCTCCAGCGGCGCTCCCGTCTCCGAGTGGGGCGGATGCGGGCCGATACCGTGAAGATGATGCTCGACGGTGTCGCCGAGTCCCGCACGGCGGCCATGATCTCCCCGTATCTCGATGGATGTGGTTGTCCTACTGCCCATTCCGGCACCAGTTTCGTCGACCCCGAACACCTGCGCGACTACGTCACAGAGCTCGATGCCCTCGGATTCCAAGTGCATTTCCACGCCCTCGGCGACCGAGCGGTACGTGAGGCGCTCGACGCGGTGGATGCCGCCCGGACGACCAACGGGTTCCGCGACACCCGGCCGCACCTCGCGCATCTGCAGGTGGTGCACCCCAGCGACATCGCGCGCTTCCGCGCTCTTGGTGTCACGGCCAACATGCAGCCGCTGTGGGCGGCGCACGAACCGCAGATGGACGAGCTCACCATCCCGTTTCTCGGTGACGAACGCGCCCGCCGGCAGTATCCGTTCGGTTCCCTGCTGCGCGCGGGCGCCACCATGGCAGCCGGCAGCGACTGGCCGGTCAGCAGCGCCGACCCGATCCACGGCATCCATGTCGCAGTCAACCGCGTACTGCCCGGTGACGACGGCCGGGATCACCCGGTGTTCCTGCCGGAGCAGCGCCTCGACCTCACGGCCGCGCTCACCGCGTACACCGCGGGGTCCGCGTACGTGAATCGTCTGGACGACACCGGAAGCATCGAGGTCGGTAAGCTCGCCGATCTGGTGGTCCTCGACCGGGATCCGTTCACCGTCAGCGATGACGCGATCGCCGACACTCGGGTGGCACTGACCTATGTGGGCGGGGACCGCGTCTACACGGCGCCGAATGCCTGAGTCGGCGGCAGTATCCGGCCCTACTGCGCGCCGAGGGAGTCGATCGCGGCCCGGAGCTTAATAGTGGCCTCGTCGGCGACGCCCTGCAACGCCGGTTCGTCGGTGACCTCGACCATCAGTCGCGGGTTCATCGCGTCGACGATGATCGTGTCGTCTGCGGACGTGTCCACGCGGACCACGACGTTGCAGGGCAGCAGCAGGCCGATCTGCCGATCCACGTTCACGGCGCGGTGCGCGAGCGGCGGGTTGCACGCGCCGAGGATGAGGTAGTCCTCCATGTCCTCACCGAGTTTCGCCTTCAGCGTCGCCTTCATGTCGATTTCGGTGAGCACGCCGAATCCTTGCGCGGACAGCGCCTGCCGAGTGCGCTCCACGGCGTCGGCGAACGTGGTGTGCAGAGTGGTCGACAGTGCGAGATTCATGATTGTTTCCTGACTTCGGTTCACGAGTGCGGTTGTCGCCGTTCAGGCGAGAGCGAGGAAGATTTTCTCGAGTTCGGCTTCGGTCATCGGCTCGGTGCCCTGCGGGGTCTCGCCGGTCAGGCATTCCCGCAGGCCGGTGGCGACGATCTTGAATCCGGCCCTGTCGAGTGCCCGCGAGACGGCGGCGAGTTGGGTCACGACGTCCTTGCAGTCGCGGCCCTGCTCGATCATCGAGATCACGCCGGCGAGCTGACCGTGCGCACGGCGCAGCCGATTGAGTACCAGGGCAATGCTGTCTTCGTCGCCGACCATGGTGTGGGCCCTTTCGTAGGTTGCTCCCCGATAATACCCCCAGGGGTATATTCGGGAGGTGGGGCCGACGGCCGTCGTGGCGCCGATCGGCATCCGCGGCCACACTGGAGGTGTCCCGCCGAAGTCAGGAGACAGTGATGGGCGACAACAGGCCGTTCGGGTTCGACCCCGACGATCTCGACCGCGTGATCCGTGAGGCCGGCGAGGAATTGCAGGGCGTCAAGGATCGCATCGTCAGGTTCCTCGACCAGGCGGATTCCCAGATTCCGTGGACGGGCGTCTTCGCCGACTTCGCCCGCACCCCGCGCCCCGGTTCGAAGCCGGAGACGACCGGGGAGACCGGTGACGGCGTGTGGGCGATCTACACGGTCGACGCCGAGGGCGTCGCCCGCGTCGAACAGGTGTATGCCACCGAACTCGATGCACTCCGCGCGCACAAGCACAACACGGATCCCCACCGGTCGGTGCGGTTCCTCCCCTACGGCGTCACCGTCAGCGTCCTCGACCAGCCGGAGGAGGCGACCCCGCGCGAGACGGAGTGAGCGAGGCCGCTCACTCCTCCAACTCGAGCGGTAACTCCGCGGTGACTCGCCAGCTGCCGTCGGTCTGCCGTCCGGCCTCGAGTGTGCCGTGCAGCACGGCGACCCGTTCGCGCATGCCCAGCAGCCCGTTGCCGGACCCGAGGGAGAACTGGCCCGTGGAGTTGCCGTTGTCGGTGATCTCGACGAGGACATCGGTCTCGCGGCGCCGCACCCGCACCTTCGCCCGCGGGCGTTCTCCGGCGTGCCGCAGTACGTTCGTCAGCGATTCCTGAACCAGACGGTGGACGCCGAGACTGACGGCGGGGCTGATGTCGTCCAGCTTCCCCGTCAGCTCCAATTCCACGGGCAGGCCCGCGCTGCGCATCATGTCGACCACCCGGGCGAGACCGGCCGTTCCGTGCTGGGGCATGTCGTCGGTCGCAGGTTCGGTACGCAACAGCGACACGGTGCGCCGCAGCTCCGCCAGAGCCTCCCGCCCCGTGCTCGCGATGTTGGTGAGCGCTTGTTTCGCGATCTCGGGGTTTTTCTTCAACGCGTACGACGCGCCGTCGGCCTGCACGATCATCACACTCACGGCGTGTGCGACAACGTCGTGCAGTTCCCGCGCGATCCGCGTGCGCTCGGCGGCCACCGCGTCCTCGGCGCGCCGATCCCGGTCGTAGTCGGCGACGGCGAGCCGCGCGGCCACCTCCTCGTCGTACGCCCGGCGGGCTCCGAGGAACTCCGCGGTGATCCACGACAGCGCGAAGATCAGCGCCGAATACAGACCGGTCTCCAGCGGCCCCTGCTCGAGCAGCCAGATGGAGAGTGCGGAGTCGAGCACCAGTCCCACCGCGAACACGGCGGCGGCGCGCCGGTCGACGTAGGCGACGAGGGTGTAGAGCGCGACCGCGAGGGCCAGCAGCCCCGGGTGCTCGGCATCGAGATCGTCGATCGAGTAACTGACGAAGGTGATCGTGATCGACACCACCAGAATCGCCCCGGCAGCGGCGCGAGGGTACTTGCGGCGCCACACGATCGGCAGGCACAGCAGGAACCCCATGACGAGCTGCACCCACGGTGACCGATCGCCCGCCGCAGTGAAGACGAACACCTCGAGGGTGAACAGGATCGCCGCCAACATCGAGTCCGCAACCGTCGGCTTTCCTCGCAGCCACAGACTGAACCTCCGCATGTGCACAGCGTAAGTACCTCGCGGTGGGTGTGGTTGAGTCTGCACCATGAATGTGGGTGACTGGGCGCTTCTTCTCACCGCCGCGACAGCTGCCGGCTGGGTGGACGCCGTGGTCGGCGGCGGTGGACTGATCCTCATTCCCGCGCTGTTTCTCGTCGCACCGCAACTGACGCCCCAAGCGGCGCTCGCCACCAACAAGCTCACCGCGTTCACCGGTACCTCCGCCGCGGTGATCACGTTCGCGCGCCGCATCCAGATGAACTGGCGACTGCTGGTTCCGGCCGGCCTGCTGGCGGCGGTCGCGTCCGCGCTCGGCGCGGCGACGGTGTCGCGCATCGACAAGGACGTCTTCATCCCGCTGATCATGGCGGTGCTCGTCAGTGTCGCCGTGTTCGTGACGATCCGGCCCCAACTCGGGACCACACTGGCGAAGGATCCGCCGACCCGGCGGAAGGTCGTCGCGGTCGTCCTGCTCTCCGCCGGCCTCCTCGGCTTCTACGACGGACTGTTCGGGCCGGGCACCGGCACCTTCCTCATCATCAGCTTCGCCACCTTCCTCGGCACCGAGTTCGTGCGCAGCGCCGCGATGGCGAAGGTGATCAACCTGGGATCGAATCTGGGTGCGCTGGTGTTCTTCGCCGCCACCGGTCACGTGCTGTGGGCGCTCGGGCTGAGCATGGCGGTCTGCAACGTGATCGGCGCGGTCACCGGTTCGCGGATGGCCCTGAGCAAGGGCGCCGGTTTCGTCCGGATCACCCTGCTGATCGTGGTGATCGCGATGGTGATCCGGTTGGGTTGGCAGCAATTCGGCTGAGCGACCGACTACGGTGGTCCAGGTGACGGCTCCACGACAGGTTGATCCGGAATTCCTTGCCCTCCCCCTGCGTTCGCTGGCGGACGCGGCGCTGACCGCGGCCCGTGCGGCGGGGGCGTCGCACGCCGACCTGCGCGTGCACCGCCTGACCAGCCAGTCCCTGCGATTGCGGGACGGCGAGGTGCAGTCGGCGGTCGACACCAACGAACTCGGCTTCGCGGTGCGCGTCGTCGTCGACGGCACCTGGGGTTTCGCCTCGCACGCCGAGCTGACTCCCGCGACCGCCGCCGCGACGGCGGAGCAGGCGGTGGCCGTCGCCCGCGCGTTGCGCGGACTCAACCGGGAGCACGTCGAACTCGCCGACGAACCGATGTACACCGACGTCCACTGGGTGTCCGAGTACGACGTCGATCCGTTCGAAGTGCCCGCCTCCGAAAAGATCTCGCTGCTCGGTGAATACTCCCGCAGGCTACTCGCGGCGGACGGCGTCGACCACGTCACCGCCGGATGCCTGCAGGTGAAGGAGCAGACGTTCTACGCCGACCTCGCCGGATCGTCCATCGTCCAGCAGCGGGTGCGGCTGCATCCGCAACTCGAAGCCACCACCGTCGACCAGTCGGCGGGAGTGTTCGAGACGATGCGCACCCTCGCGCCCCCGGTCGGCCGTGGATGGGAGTACGTCGCCGGCGACGGCGTGTGGGACTGGACCGGTGAACTCGCGGAGATCCCCCATCTCCTCGCCGAGAAGGTGAAGGCCCCGACCGTGGTGGCCGGCCCCACCGATCTGGTGATCGACCCCACCAACCTGTGGCTGACGATCCACGAGTCCATCGGGCACGCCACCGAATACGACCGCGCCATCGGCTACGAGGCCGCCTATGCGGGGACGTCGTTCGCCACCCCCGACCTGCTCGGCACGCTGCGCTACGGCACACCGATCATGCACGTCACCGCCGACCGGACCGAGCGGCACGGGCTGGCCACCGTCGGCTACGACGACGAGGGCGTCGCAACGCAGTCCTGGGACCTGGTCGCCGACGGGCTTCTCGTGGGTTACCAACTCGACCGGGCCTTCGCGCCGCGACTCGGGCTGGAGCGTTCCAACGGCTGCTCGTACGCCGACTCGCCGCACCACGTTCCGATCCAGCGGATGGCCAACGTGTCGCTGCAGCCCGATCCCGACACCGATCGCAGCACGGACGAGCTGATCTCCGGTGTGGAGGACGGCATCTACGTGGTCGGCGACAAGTCCTGGTCGATCGACATGCAGCGCTACAACTTCCAGTTCACCGGTCAGCGGTTCTACCGCATCCGCGGCGGAAAACTCGACGGGCAACTCCGCGATGTCGCGTACCAGGCCACCACCACGGACTTCTGGGGTTCGATGGACGCCGTCGGCGGCCGGTCCACCTGGCAGCTCGGCGGCGCCTTCAACTGCGGCAAGGCGCAGCCCGGTCAGGTCGCGGCCGTCAGCCACGGCTGCCCGTCGGCGCTCTTCCGCGGCGTGAACGTACTGAACACTCGGACGGAAGGCGGCCGATGATCGCACCGCAGCAAGTCGTCGAGCAGGTCCTCGCCCGCGCCACCGTGGACGAGACCATCGTGATCGTCACCGACGCCAGCGAGGCGTCCCTCCGGTGGGCGGGCAACTCGATGACCACCAACGGCGTGTCCACGTCGCGCAGCTGGACGGTGATCTCGATCGTCCGGGCAGGTGAGGACGCGAGGGTCGGCATCGTCACGTCCGCGAGCGTCGACGCCGCAGACATCGACGGCGTGGTGCGTTCGGCCGAAATCGCCGCCCGCGCAGCCACACCCGCCTCGGATGCGATGCCCTTGCTCACCGGTTCCGACACCGACGAGCGCTGGGAGGATTCGGCGGAGCGCACCGAGATCGGCGCGTTCGAACAGCTGGCCCAGGATCTGAGCATGGGCTTCGACGGCGACGACCAGCTCTTCGGTTTCGCCCATCACCAGTTGCACACCACCTGGTTGGGCACGTCGACGGGCATCCGGCGCCGGTTCGCCCAGCCGACCGGGTCCGTCGAGATCAACGGCAAACGCGGCGACGCCAGCGCGTGGGTGGGCACCAGCACCAAGGACTTCACGGATGTGGCGAGCGTGAAGCTGCTTCAGGACCTGTCGACCCGCCTCGACTGGGCCCGCAACCGGGTCGAGTTGCCCGCGGGCCGCTACGAGACGATCCTGCCGCCCTCCGCGGTCGCGGACCTCATGATCTACCTCCTGTGGACCATGGAGGGCCGGGCCGCGGAAGAGGGGCATTCCGCCCTGTCGGCGCCCGGAGGCACCCGGATCGGGGAGAAGCTGAGTGCACTCCCACTGGCCCTCACTTCCGATCCGGCCGCGCTCGGCCTGGAGTACGCGCCGTTCGTCGTCGCCGGGTCGTCGTCCGAATCGCTGTCCGTCTTCGACAACGGCATGGACGCGGGCCGGGTGGACTGGGTTCGCGACGGCACCGTGAACGCCCTCGCGTACCCGCGGGCGGCGGCGAAAGAGTTCGGTGCCGAGGTGACCGTGCCCGGTGACAACCTGATCCTCGACGCGGGCGGCTCCGTGTCGCTGGACCAGATGGTGGCCGAGACCGAACGCGGGCTGTTGCTGACCACCCTCTGGTACATCCGGGAGGTCGACCCCGCCACGCTGCTGCTCACGGGCTTGACGCGGGACGGCGTCTATCTCGTCGAGAACGGGAAGGTCACGGGCGCCGTCAACAACTTCCGGTTCAACGAGAGCCCCCTCGATCTGCTGCGCAGGGTCACTCAGGCCGGCGCCACCGAGCGGACGCTGCCGCGCGAGTGGAAGGACTGGTTCACCCGCACCGCGATGCCACCGCTACGCATTCCGGATTTCCACATGTCCTCGGTCAGCAAGGCGCTCTGAGACGCGGGTTTCTATGCGGACGCTCGTCTAGGTGACAGCCCGTGCGCTTTCCGTTATAAATGCTGCAGACATCACGCATATGAGATTTCTCACTCCAGAGACGTTTCGCCGCGGATGTCATATTCAGGTCTCCAGAAAGAGGGGCCACCACTCATCGCGTCGCCGCGTTGTCGGCGCATGCGCCGAGTACCGCCCTTGCACGTCCGACCAGGAGGTTTCATGCACTCCGACACTCGCACCCGCGAGGCGCTCCACAGCCCCACCGGGGCGGCGAGACGTTTCGGTCTCGCCGACGTAGCACTGACGACGTTCGTATGCCTCGTCTGCGCGACCGGTATCGGCATCATCACCGGTTCAGTTCTGGCCGCCGCGGCGGGAGGGCTGATCGTCGTCCTCGCCACGGCGCTGATGGTGGCAGCGGTATAACCGCCCCGAGAAATCAGCGAAGCACCACAACCCAGGAGATCACTTTGTCGAACGACGTACTCGAGGCGGCAGCGCCGCCGGCACATTCGATTCCGCACCGCCACCCGGACGGACGTGAGGTTCTCGCGACCGCGAAGGGCATTCTCATCGCCACTCGCGGTTATGGAGACACGGAGGCATTCGAGGAGTTGCTCGACGTGTCCCGACATCACCACGTCAGTGTGCTGCGGGCAGCGAAGTCGTTGGTGGAGTTGGCGACCCGGCGGCAGCCGTGCCCCTCGGTGACGACCCCGACACCGTCGTACGCTCTCGAGTTCACGGAATGGACGACACTGCTGGCGCGGTGACGCGCTTTCTGTCCGCCCCGGTCAGACGCTCGCAGCCCCGGTGCGTGAGCCATTCGAGTGGCCCGCGGTCGAACCGCCGCAGCCACAGGCGGGACACGACGATCAGGGTTGCCGAGACGGCGCCGAACAACACGACGGTGACCGGAACGACGGTGGTGCCGTCCAACCGGGCGGCGAGTCCGAAACCCCACCCGTAGCAGACGATCGAGCACAGGATGTTCTGCAGCACATAGCAACTGAGCGCGGCCCGGCCGACACTCGACAGTGCGCGGCCGGTCACGCCGGGTTCACGCCCATCGGCGTAGCGGTGCGCGATCGCGGCGAGAAGCCCCAACGCCACCACCGGCGCGGTTCCGTACCTGCCCAGGAGCAGGCCCGCATCCCCGCCGAAGAGTCCGAGCGCGAAGTCGAGCGGGAGCGCCACCACCAGTCCCGCCATCATCAGGCGGCGTCGGAGAGCACCGCGGTCCGAATCGAGGATGCGTGCCCCGAAAAGGTGTGCGCCGAAGAGAAACAGCGCGATCGACAACGTCAGGATGAAGATCACCTCGAGGCGGAACAGCAGCAGATTGTCGGCGCGAAAGACGACGAGATCCCGGAAACTGCCGTCGGCGTAGGGATTCGGCGACAGTGTCTGCGGTTCCCGCGTCGGCGCCGAGGACACCGCCGCGACCACGAGCGCCAGCATCGCCAGGTGAACGGTCACCGCACACACCATCCACACTCGTTGCGCGCGCATACCCGCGGTCAGGATGAAGGCGACGACCAGCCCGGTCAGCGCATACCCGGTGAGGACGTCGAACTCGGTGAACAGCAGGAAGTGCAGCGCACCGTCGAACATCAGCAGCCCCGCGCGCCACGGGTACCCGCCGGGCCACCGCAGACCCCGCCGCTGGGCGGAACGCTGCTGGATCACCAATCCGATGCCGAACATGATCGTGAGCAGGCCGAGGAACTTTCCCTGCGCGAACTGCTGCAGCACGGCCTGCACCGGCGCCCACCCGCCGGTCGCCCGACCGGTGCCGCCTATGTAGCCGACAAGCCCCTCGACGTTGGTGAAGATCCAGATGTTGGTGCCCAGTGTGCCCAGGATCGCGGCTCCGCGCATCACGTCGAGCGCGGCGTAGCGGTGGGAACTCGATCGTTGCGACGTCATGCGTTCGACCCCCATGGTTTATTAGTACGATCGTGCCAGCAAAGGTTATGCTAACACGATCGTGTTAGCATGATGGGGTGCCGAGGCTTATCGACCACAACCAGAGGCAACAGGAGATCGCCGAGGCCGTGTGGCGGGTGATCCAGCGCGACGGCATCGGCGCGGTGTCCGTACGCGACGTGGCCGCCGAGGCAGGAATCTCGAGCGGTTCGCTGAGGCACGTATTCGCCAGCAAGGCCGAACTTCTCGCCTATTCGATGCAACTCGTCGCGACCCGGGTCCGTGCGCGGGCGCAGGCCCACACCTCGATCGCCGACCCGTGGCAACGCGCGCTGGCCGTGCTGGACGAACTACTCCCCCTCGACGACCGCCGGCGCTGCGAAATGGAAGTGAACCTGGCCCTCGTCGCCGAGAGCCCCGCCCATCCCCAACTGAAAGAGATCGCCCTCGATGCCCAGCGGCAACTCCGTGGTGCGTGCGCCGTAATCCTCACGGGTCTCGCTCAACGGGGCCTGATCGCGCCCGACATCGACGTCGATACCGAGGCGATGCGCCTGCACGCACTCGTCGACGGCGCGGCGATGCACGTCCTGCTCGGCGACACCGACACCCCGGACACCGCGCAGCGCATGATCGCCGAGCACCTCCGCAGTCTGGCCCGACCAGCCAACGGGACGGGGACGCATTCGGTGGGCACGCGCGAACCCTACCAACAACTTAGGTTTGGCTCACCTGCGTCCTCGTGCTGATCGGGTGAGGACCGGCGCCAGGACCCTCGGGTGGAAGACCCGGACCGGCGAATCGATCATGTTCGCGACACGCACGAATCGGACCAGCACCTGCGGATCGCGGGCCGCGAGGGCATGCACCCTACCGAAGTACCAGTTCATGAACGGGGTACCGAACGGCGCATCACCCTGTGTTCCAGGCCAGTTCATGTCTTCCCCTGCAGCCATCCTCCACGGCGCCTCGAGCCTCCTCGGCACTCTCTTCAGGAAGTGGTGGGCCATCGCGTCGATGGTCTCCCCCTTGCGGACGCCGCGTTCGAGACATTCCCGCAACGTCATCGCATCCAGAGCGCTGGTGGTCATTCCCTGACCGTAGATGGGGTTGAAGCTGCACAGGCTGTCGCCGAGCACGATCAGACCGCCCGGGAAGCGCCGCATCCGTTCATAGTGCCTGCGGACGTTGGCGCGAAACTTGTACCCGACGATTGGCGTCAAGGGCTCCGCGTCGCGCATGAACGTGTAGATGTCGGGCGCCTCGAGATTGCGCGCGAATTCGAGAATGCCGTCCTCGTCGCGCGGCGGGTGGTCACCGTTCCAGCCGCCGAGCATCACGATCCAGCGCTGACCCTCGACGGGAAAGATGACACCCAACCGTGTTCCGTCCGGCGGGGTGGGCGCGATGATCAGCGCCTTCCACGGGCAGTCCTCGATCGGCGGTCGGGCATAGAACCGTGTCGCGTAGCCGACATCGACGTCGATGACCGACATCTCGGGGCGGCCGTACCCCAACTCCTCGAGCCAGCGCGGCGTCCGGGAACCGCGACCACTCGCATCGACAACCAGGTCGGCGGCCACAGTCTCCTCGGTGGCACCCACTCCACGCGACTGGACCACCACCCCGGTGATCCGGCCCGCCGTGGTGTCGGTGACGAATCGCTTGACGTAGCACCGATCGACGAGACCGATGTTGGAGATCTGGCACACCCGCCGACGGATGTGCCATTCGAGGAACGGTCGGGTCTGACAGGTGATGACGATTCCGCTCGGTACCCGCAGCTTCCACACGCCGCGGTGGTACCAGGCGAAGTCTTTCGTCATTTCGACTTCGGCCGATCCTCCCTCGATCAGTTCGGCGGTGAGACCGGGGAAGGACTCCTCCATCAGGCTCAGGCCGCGCTTCCAGATGCTGTGGACGTGACGGCCCTGGGGGACTCCCGGTCGAGGTTCGGCGCCGTCGACCAGTGGGTCCTTCTCGAATATCGTCACCGTGCCGAAGTAGTCCGCCAGGACGCGGGCCGCGAGCAGGCCGGCGATGCTGCCCCCGATGACGACCGCATGTGCGTCCCGGCGAGGGGCATTCAGTCTCTGCGATCGCTCGTGCAGGACGATGTGGCGGTTCATGGTGGGACTTCCTTCTACGGGACATCTCCACCGTGATCCCCGAGCCGGCACGCCACCAGGCCCCCTGGGGTGGCCCTCCCCCACCCCAGGGAGACCACATCGACCCCTGAGGGGGTTGCGCTTCGTGTAGCCCGTTCCCGGGGCTACCGGTCGTCGGCCGTGACGGCGAGACCGATGGTGCCCGTCTTTCCGCGCCGCAGGAGGCTGCCCTTCATCGTGAGCCAGCCGAGGATGCCGTACTTGCGGGCGATCACGTCCCGCGTGTGATCGGTGCCGGCGGCGTCGAGGATGACGGCGCGGGCGGGAACGCCGGGACCCTTCGGCTTGCCGCGCGCGTCGCACGCCGCCACCGTCACCTCCGGGTTACGACGGATGCGTTTGACCTTGTAGGAGTCGGTGACGGTCCACATCAGCAGGCGGTCGCCGTCGGCCGCGGCCCACAGCGGCGTCGCCACCGGGGTGCCGTCCTTCCGAAACGTGGTGAGCAGGACATACTTCGCGGACGACACCCGGTCGAATTCTGTGGTCACCCGGCCCATGCTAGACCGAACCGCGGAGCCGGACGGTTGGTCAGTCGCCTTCGAGTTCGCCCTCGGTCTCGAGGTACACCTGCCGCAGTCCGTCGAGGGTCTGCTGTTCGGGGTGCTCCCACATGTCCCGCTCGGCCGCCTCGAGGAGCCGTTCGGCGATGCCGTGCAGGGCCCAGGGGTTGGACTGTTCCATGAACTTGCGGTTCTGCTCGTCGAGCACGTAGGTCTCGGCGAGTTTCTCGTACATCCAGTCGGCGACGACGTTGGTGGTGGCGTCGTACCCGAACAGGTAGTCGACGGTGGCCGCCATCTCGAACGCGCCCTTGTATCCGTGGCGGCGCATCGCCTCGAGCCACCGCGGGTTCACTACGCGGGCGCGGAACACCCTCGATGTCTCCTCCGACAGGGTTCGGGTGCGCACCGACTCGGGCCGGGTGCTGTCGCCGATGTAGGCCTCGGGCGACTTCCCGGTGAGCGCCCGCACGGTCGCGACCATGCCGCCGTGGTACTGGAAGTAGTCGTCGGCGTCGGCGATGTCGTGTTCACGGGTGTCGGTGTTCTTGGCCGCCACGGTGATCCGCCGGTACGCCGTCCGCATGTCGTCGGCGGCGGGGGCGCCGTCGAGTCCGCGGCCGTACGCGAAGCCTCCCCACGTGGTGTACACGTCGGCGAGGTCGGCGTCGCCGCGCCAGCTCTTGGAGTCGATCAGCTGCAGCAGTCCGGCCCCGTACGTGCCCGGCTTGGACCCGAAGATGCGGGTGGTCGCGCGACGCTCGTCGCCGTGTTCGGCGAGATCCGCCTGCGCGTGGGCGCGGACGAAGTTGCTCTCCGCGGGTTCGTCCAGTGCGGCGACGAGCCGGACGGCGTCGTCGAGCAGTGCCAGGACGTGCGGGAACGCGTCCCGGAAGAACCCACTGATCCGGACGGTGACGTCGATGCGCGGCCGGCCCAGTTCCTCGAGGTCGATCACCTCGAGGTTCACGACTCGGCGGCTCGCCTCGTCCCACACCGGGCGGACCCCGAGGAGCGCGAACACCTCGGCGATGTCGTCGCCGGAGGTGCGCATCGCGGACGTGCCCCACACCGACAGTCCCACCGACCGCGGCCATTCGCCGTGATCCGACTTGTAGCGGTCCAACAGCGATTCCGCCATCGCCTGACCGGTTTCCCAAGCGAGCCGGGACGGCACGGCCTTCGGGTCGACGGAGTAGAAGTTCCGGCCCGTCGGAAGCACGTTGATCAGCCCGCGCAGCGGCGAACCGCTCGGTCCGGCGGCGATGAATCCGCCGTCGAGCGCGTGCAGCACCTGGGCGATCTCGTTGTCGGTCTCCCGCAGCCGCGGAACCACCTCGGTGGCCGCGAACCGCAGGATCTTCGCGACGGTGGCGTCTTCGGTGAGTGTGTCGGCGGCGTCGGGCTGCCAGTCGGCGTCGTGCATGCCCTGCACCAGCGCATGCGCCTGCCGCTCGATGTCGTCCACGCGGGTGCGGGATTCGTCGCCGTCCTCGCTGAGGCCGAGTGCCTCGCGGAGTCCGGGGACGTTCTGCTCCCCGCCCCACATCTGCCGGGCCCGCAGCATCGCGAGTACCAGTTCGACCTCGGCGTCGTCGCGCGGCGCCTCGCCGAGAATGTGGAGTCCGTCCCGGATCTGGACGTCCTTGATCTCGCACAGCCAGCCGTCGACGTGCAACAGCATGTCGTCGAACACGTCCTCGTCGGGCCGTTCCTCGAGTCCGAGGTCGTGGTCCATCTTCGCGGCGCGCATCAGCGTCCAGATCTGCTGGCGGATGGCCGGCAACTTGGACGGGTCGAGCGCGGAGATGTTCGAGTGCTCGTCGAGGAGCTGCTCGAGTCGCGAGATGTCGCCATAGCTCTCGGCGCGGGCCATCGGCGGGATCAGGTGGTCGACCAGGGTGGCGTGGGCACGGCGCTTCGCCTGCGTGCCCTCCCCCGGATCGTTGACGAGGAACGGGTAGATGAGCGGCAGGTCGCCGAGCGCGGCGTCGGTGCCGCACGAGGCGGACATGCCGAGCGTCTTGCCGGGCAGCCACTCGAGGTTGCCGTGCTTGCCGAGATGCACCACCGCGTCGGCCCCGAAACCGCCCGAGGCAGCGTCGGCCGCGATCCACCGGTAGGCGGCCAGGTAGTGGTGACTCGGCGGCAGGTCGGGATCGTGGTAGATCGCGACCGGCTTCTCCCCGAACCCGCGCGGCGGCTGCACCATCAGCACGAGATTGCCGAACTGCATTGCGGCGATGACGATTTCACCGGCCGGGTCCTGGGAGCGGTCGACGTACAGTTCACCCGGGGCGGGACCCCAGTGTTCTTCGACGCCCTCCCGCAGCTCGGCGGGCAACGCCGAGAACCACTCGTGGTAGCGGGCCGCGGAGATCCGGATCGGGTTCCCCTCGAGCTGCTCCGCGGTCAGCCAGTCCGGGTCCTGGCCGCCGGCGGCGATGAGGGCGTGAATCAGCGTGTCACCGTCCCGGGCGGCCAGCCCCGGCACGGCGTCGGGTCCGTCCTCCGGGCCCAAATCGTAGCCGGCGGACCGCATCTCGGTGAGCAACCGGATCGCGCTGGCCGGGGTGTCGAGACCGACGGCGTTGCCGATGCGGGCGTGCTTCGTGGGGTACGCCGACAGCATCAGCGCGATCCGGCGCTCCGGCGCGGGAATGTGGCGGAGGCGGGCGTGCCGGACCGCGATGCCCGCGACCCGGGAGGCGCGCTCGGCGTCGGGGACGTAGGTGGACAGTCCGTCGGCGTCGATCTCCTTGAACGAGAACGGGACCGTGATCAGCCGGCCGTCGAACTCGGGGACCGCGACCTGGGTGGCGACGTCGAGCGGCGACAATCCGTCGTCGTTGGACTCCCACGACTCCCTGCTGCTGGTCAGGCACAGCCCCTGCAGGATCGGCACGTCCAGCGCGGCCAGCGCGGCGACGTCCCACGCCTCGTCGTCGCCACCGGCCGAGACGCCGGCCGGTTTGGTGCCGCCGGCGGCGAGCACGGTGACCACCATCGCGTCCGCGCGGCGCAGCGTCTGCAGCAACTCCGGTTCGGCGGTGCGCAGCGACGCACAGAAGATCGGCAGCGGGGTGCCGCCGGCCGCCTCGATCGCCTCGCACAGCGCCTCGATGTAGCGGGTGTTCCCGGCCAGGTGCTGGGCGCGGTAGTAGAGGACGGCGATGGTGGGGCGGCCCGGGTCGGCGTCGGGAGCGAAGGGCGCGACCCCCCAGCTCGGCAGGTGGACAGGTGCCTCGAACCCGTGACCGGTCAGCAGCACGGTGTCCGATAGGAAGTGGTGCAGCTGCGCGAGGTTGTCGGCGCCGCCCTCGGCGAGGTAGTTGTGTGCCTCCGCCGAGACACCGGCGGTGACGGTCGAGCACTCCATCAGTTCGGCGTCCGGGGCATGCTCACCACCGAGGACCACCACCGGCAGTCCGCTGGCCAGGACGGCGTCGAGGCCCTCTTCCCACGCCCGGCGGCCGCCGAGGATGCGCACGACCACCAGGTCGGCGCCGTCGAGCAGTCCCGGCAGGTCCTCCTCGACCAGCAGCCGGGCCGGGTTGGCCCAGCGGTAGTCCGCCCCGCTGGCGCGTGCGCTGAGCAGGTCGGTGTCGGAGGTGGAGAGCAGCAGGATCACGGGTGGAGCCTTCCTGGGGTGTCGCGCCCCGTGGCAGTGGTTCCGTGCGGAACCGTAGGTCGGACGACGCAGGTGAGGGTCTGGCTCGCACACCGGGTTCGGCGGGCTCACAGTGGCGCGACCGCACCGGATTTTCACCGGTTTCCTCTCCTGCTGTCGCAAGTGCAGGTGATGCTACCTGGGGCCGGACGTAACCTGGGACCATGGTCGACTCCCGTTCCCGCCCCGACGCGTGCCCCGGCGCGCTGCAGGTCCACCAGGCCGCCGACGGTGCGCTCGCCCGGGTCCGCCTCCCCGGAGGGGTGCTGACCTCCACCCAGCTGCAGGCCCTCACGGAATCGGCTCGCGACCTCGGGAACGGTGAGATCGAACTGACGTCCCGCGGCAACGCTCAGCTGCGGGCGGTCCGCGACCCGCAGGAGTTCGCCCGGCGTCTCGCCGACGTGGGCCTTCTGCCGTCGGAGACGCACGAGCGGGTGCGCAACATCCTGGTCTCGCCGCTGACCGGCCGGATCGGCGGTCTCGCGGACCTGCGTGATCTGGTCGCCGAGCTCGACCGGGAGTTGTGCGCGGATTCCGCGTTGGCGGAACTGCCCGGCCGCACCCTGTTCACCCTCGACGACGGGCGCGGCGACGTCTCTGCGCTCGGCGGCGACTTCGGCGTCCACGCGGTCGGCGAGACGGAGGTCGCCCTGGTCCTCGCGGGCCGGGACAGCGGCGCCCGGATCACGACCACGGAGGCGGTGTCCGTGCTACTCGACGCCGCCCGCGTCTTCCTGGAGCTGCGCGATCGGCACTGGCGGCTGTCCGAAATCGCCGACGGGGTCGAACAGACCCTGTCGGCATTGACGCTCGCTCCGACCGCCGACCCGGTGAGCGGATTCGACGAGCACCGGCCGCCCATCGGGTGGCTCGACCAACCGGACGGCAATGTGACTCTCGGCGGCGGTCTGGCGTTCGGGATCCTCGACGCCCGGCTGGCGGAGTTCCTCGCCGCGGTCGAGAAGCCGGTGATCGTCACGCCGTGGAAATCGGTGCTGCTGTGCGACCTCGACGAGTGGACCGCCGAGCAGGTGGTGCGCGTCCTCGCCCCGCTGGGCCTGATCTTCGACGAGAACTCACCCTGGCTGAGCGTGAGTGCCTGCACCGGGCAACCCGGCTGCGAGAAGGCACTGGCCGATGTCCGCTCCGACGCGCGGGACGCCGTCGGGAGCGGTGAACTCCCGGTGGAGGGCCGGCAGCACTGGTCGGGCTGCGAACGGTGCTGCGGGCGACCGAAGGGGGACGTCGCCGACGTCGTCGCCACCGAGACGGGTTACCGGGTGGAGGAGCCGTGAACGCGGTCCCTCTATCGTGAGCGGATGATCGAGTACATCCGAGACGGCGCGGAGATCTACCGCCAGTCCTTCGCCACGATCCGCGCCGAGGCGGATCTCAGTGCCTTTCCCGAGGACGTCTCGCAGGCCGTGGTCCGCATGATCCACGCGAGCGGTCAGGTCGATCTCGTGGACGACGTCGCGTTCACCCCCGGTGTCGTGAAGGCCGCCCGCGCGGCGCTGGCGGGCGGCGCCCCGATCCTGTGCGACGCGCAGATGGTCGCCGCCGGCGTCACCCGCAAACGTCTCCCGGCGGACAACGAGGTCCTCTGCACGCTCCGTGATCCGCGGGTGCCGGTGCTGGCGGAACAGATCGGGAACACCCGTTCCGCCGCCGCGCTCGAACTGTGGGGCAGCAAACTCGACGGCGCCGTCGTGGCGATCGGCAACGCCCCGACCGCCCTGTTCTACCTGTTGGACATGATCGAGTCCGGTGCACCCCGGCCCGCAGCGATCGTGGGCGGTCCGGTCGGGTTCATCGGTGCCGCGGAATCGAAGGAAGCGTTGATCGAGCACCCGAGCGGACTCGATTATCTGGTGGTCCGCGGCCGCCGCGGCGGCAGTGCCATCACGGCGGCGGCCCTGAATGCGATTGCGAGCGAGGTCGAATGAGCTCCGAACAGCGTGCCACCGGGAAACTGTGGGGCGTCGGCATCGGACCGGGCGACCCGGAACTGGTGACGGTCAAGGCGGCGCGGGTCATCGCCGAGGCCGACGTGGTGGCGTTCCACAGCGCCCGGCACGGCAAGAGCATCTCCCGCGGGGTCGCGGCGCCGTACCTGCGCGAGGGCCAGATCGAGGAGCATCTCGTCTACCCGGTCACCACCGAGACCGTCGACCATCCCGGCGGCTATCACGGCGCGATGGACGAGTTCTACGAGGAGGCGTCGCAGCGGCTCGCCGCCCACCTCGAGGCCGGGCGTTCCGTGGCGCTGCTGGCCGCCGGTGACCCGCTGTTCTACAGCTCGTACATGCACATGCACAAGAGGCTGGCGCAGCGCTTCGACGCCGAGGTGATTCCCGGAGTCACGTCGATCAGCGCCGCCTCGGCCGCACTCGCGATGCCGCTCGTCGAGGGCGAGGAAATTCTCACCGTCCTCCCCGGGACCCTCCCGCAGGGCGAGCTGACACGGCGTCTGCGCGAGACCGACGCCGCGGCGATCCTGAAACTCGGACGCACCTACCCCGCCGTGCGGCAGGCGCTGAAGGACTCCGGGCGCATCGACGAGACCTGGTACGTCGAGCGGGCCAGCACCACCCGGCAGAGGATCGACGCCGCCGACGACGTCTCGGACGGCGACGTCCCGTACTTCTCGATCGCCATCGTGCCGAGTCCGTCGAACACGCGCCGCGGCGACGCGCCGCCCGCCGGGGAACTCGTCGTCGTGGGGCTCGGACCCGGCGACCAGGCGTGGACGACACCGGAAGTGCAGCACGAACTGTCACTGGCCACCGACCTCGTCGGCTACGGCCCCTACATCGACCGGGTTCCCGAACGTCCCGGCCAGCGCCGCCACTCCAGCGACAACCGGGTCGAGGCCGAACGCGCCGCGATGGCACTCGACCTGGCGAAGAACGGCGCCCGCGTGGCCGTCGTGTCGTCCGGCGACCCGGGTGTGTTCGCGATGGCCGCCGCCGTGCTCGAAGTCGCGGCCGAGGAACAGTGGCGCGGTGTTCCGGTCCGGGTCCTGCCCGGCATGACCGCCGCGAACGCCGTGGCGAGCCGGGTCGGCGCTCCCCTCGGACACGACTACGCCGTCCTGTCGCTGTCGGACCGGCTCAAGCCGTGGGACGTCGTGGCGCAGAGGATCTCCGCGGTCGCGAGCGCGGACATGGCCTTCGCCGTCTACAACCCCGCGTCGAAGTCGCGCACCTGGCAGGTCGCCGCGATGCGCGACCTCGTTCTCGAGCACCGCTCCCCCGACACCCCGGTGATCATCGGCCGCGACGTGGCCGGTGCGGAGGAGTCGGTGCGGGTCGTGCGGCTCGCGGACCTCGACCCCGCCGAGATCGACATGCGGTGCCTTCTCATCGTCGGCTCCTCCATGACGACCGTCGTCGAGAACGAACACGGGACGAGGGTCTTCACGCCCCGGCGTTATCCGGGCTGAGTTCCCGGTCAGTCGATTCGGCCGGAGCGGAGTTCGGTCACCGCGATCCGGGCGGCGTGCCCGATCGCCGCATCGACCACGGGCAGCACCGGGTCCGCACGGGCTGCTCGGGTGAACACCGAGACAGCGACGGGAATCTCACCGGGAAAGGTCACGACCGCGACCTCGTTGCGGATGGCGCCGATGGTCCCGGTCTTCCCGGCCACGTCCACGTCGGAGTACGGGAATCCGGAGCGGATGCGGTGCTGCCAGACCTGCGCGGCCATCACCTGCCTGATGAACTCGCCCTGCGGCCCGGGCACTGCCCGGCCGGTCCAGATCGCGTCGAGCAGCGTGGTCATGTCCCGCGGGGTGGTCGCGCTCGCGAAGGACGGGTCGTAGGCCGACACGGTCCACGCCTCGTCGTTGTCGGCCAGCGCCGCGAATGCCTCGGCGGTGGTGTGCGCGTGGGCGTCGATCACCAGACTGCGATGCGCATCCGCCGTGCCGCCGATGACGCGGGTGCTCGTCATGCCGAGTTCGGACAGCATCTGCTCGATACTCTCGAGTCCCACCTGCCCCAGAACGAGATCCGCGGCCGCGTTGTCGGATACGGTCATCATCGACAGCGCCAGGTCCCGCCAGCTCAGCACGACGGGATCACGGAACGTCGACACCCCGGTGGGGCCCGGGGTGCAGTCGGCCGGGTTGACCCGGACGGTCGCGGTCGGCACCACCGAACCGGAATCGAAAGCGCGGCACAGGGATACGAGCAGCGGCAGCTTGTAGACGGACGCCAGCACCACGAGGTCGTCCGCACCGACGGCGATGTCAGCGCCGTCGTCGGCCGGCGTTCCGACCCGGCGGGCGTGCAGCCATCCGGTGCACCCGGCGTCGGCGAAGACGTCGCAGATTCGTTTCACTGCCGGCGAGGTCATCGGTCGGCCTTCAACAGCACCCGGTCGAGTGCGGCCGCGGACGATGCGACGTCGGCACCGGAACGCCAGACGATGCGCAGCCGCAGGGCGAGGTCTTCGCGCAGCATTTCGACCCACGCCACACCCGGCGTCGTGGTCGGCGCCGTCGTCGTCACCCCGAAATGGCCCCCGGCCGCCACGTGAGCGAGGAGTTCCCGCGGTCCCGTCGCGACCACGATGTCCGGGTCCAGGCCCCGGGCCCGCCACCCGTCGACGAACAGGTCGTGGGCAGGCGGGTTGTCCGAGCGTGGGCCGGTGGCCAGCGCCAGCCCGCGCAGCATCCGCACCTGCGCCTTCTTCGCGGTCGCCGCCGGATGGTCGTCCGGGACCACCACCCACCGCCGGAGCTTCAGCACCGGTCCGCTGCCGAGACCGGTCAGCAGGGCGGGATGTTCGACCACTGCGACGTCGAGACTGCCCGCGCGGACGGCGTCCACGAGTTCGGTGGTGGACGCCGTCGTCGTCACGACCCGGGTGGGCCGGGGTTCGTCCGCGTCACGGAGCGCTCGCACACACCGCACCACCACGCCGTCGGCCACCGAGTGCGGGACCCCCCACCGCACCGCCGCGTCGCGACCGCCGGCGATGCGGTGCGCTTCGTCCTCGAACCTCGCCGCGTCGGCGACGAGAAGTCTCGCGCGCGGGAGCAATTGGCGCCCGGCGTCGGTCAGCCCGACACCCCGGGCACTCCGATGCACCAACTCCGTTCCGAGTCGCTGTTCGAGGCGCCGCACTCCTTGCGACAGCGGCGGTTGCGTCATCCCGAGTCGCGAGGCGGCGTTGCCGAAGTGTCCCTCTTCCGCAACGGCGACAAAGAAACTCAAGTGGCGGAGCAGATCCATGGCGATCATTCAACCAGTTCCGACCGCCCGCACCGGCCGGTGCGATCAATTCCCGTGCACAAAACGGGGCCCCGAACTGGGGTGATAGCGTATCCGACTCGCGGCGACGCCGCAGTCGTCTTTGCGCTATGAGCGGGGGCACCCGACATTGGATCAATGCTCACACACCGAGATCATCCGAAACCCCGGCTCACCGGCACCGGCCGTCGTGGCATCTACGCTCTCGCTCTGGCGCTACCCCTATTGGTGGGAGCGTGCACGGCCACGGCGGAACATGCCCAACCCCCGACGTCGGTGGCGACGGCACCGGATCTTCGGTCACTCGACGCGAAGATCGACGAGTTGGAGGCGCGATACTCCACCCGGATCGGGGTGACTGCCGTCGATCCCACGACCGGCGTCACCTACAGCCACCGGGGTGACGAACGGTTCGCGATGTGCTCGACGTTCAAGGCGTACGCGTCCGCCGCGGTCCTGCGCGCAACGGAGGACGGGTCGGCGTCACTCGACAAGGCGATCGTGATCGAACCCGCCGACCTCGTCGAGAACTCGCCGGTCACCGCCGCTGCCGCGGGCACCCCGATGTCGTTGGGGCAGATCGCCGAAGCGGCACTGACGCAGAGCGACAACACGGCCGGGAACTACCTGCTCCGGGAGATCGGTGGTCCGGCTGCGATCACGGCACTCGCCCGCGACCTCGGCGACGAGAGCACCCGACTGGATCGGTGGGAAACCGAACTCAACACCGCGTTCCGCGGCGACCCCAGGGACACGACCACACCGAACGGTCTCACGCAGGGTGTTCGAGCGCTGCTGCTCGGCGACGCTCTCGACACCGCGAGCCGCGAGCAACTTCTCGACTGGATGCGGGCGAGCAAGACCTCGGACAAGCGGATGCGCGCCGGTCTGCCTCCCGGATGGACTGCCGCCGACAAGACCGGTGGCGGCGGCTTCGGCACCGCCAACGACGCCGGCGTGGCCTGGACTCCGGACGGCGACCCGATCGTCCTGACCATCCTGACCGACAGCCTCACGAATCAGGAAGACGCGCAGGGCAACAACCAGGCGATCGCCGACACGACCGCCGCCGTCATCGAGGGCCTGACCGCGTCGTGAGCCATCTGTGCAGGGTCGTCGCCAGTTCGACGGGTGCGCCAGCGGGGACCGACATCGCGCATCACCCGCTCGAGACGTCGACAGGCGCCTGTGCGTGGGGAGGGGTGCGCCCGGCCGCGAAGGCGCGCAGACTGGAGGTCGGGAGGTCAGGAGGTCATCATGGGTATTCTGCGCGGCCTGCTCGGCGTCGTCCTCGGGATCCTCTCCGCCGTGCTGGGCACGGTTCTGGGAATCCTCGCGGGCGTGCTCTGGCTCGTCGGGGCGGTGCTGTGCGCGACGGTCATCCTGCTTCCGCTCGGCATCCCCGTCGTCAAGCTCGCCACTCGTCTCTTCTCCCTTGCCGGGCAGCTGATGCACGTCCCCTGACGGCCTGCCCGGGCACGCCGCCCGCCGGCCGGCGCTACATCAACTCGCGTCCCGTTGCCTGCAATTCCAGATAGTCGCGCACCAACAGGCGCGAACCCGGCGTGGATATAGCAGTCCAGGGACTGTGTTTGGAAAACTGGGGTGCCATCGATTCGGGTAACTCCTCGCGACACCGGATGACCGCCCGGAGTTGCGGCGTCAACGAGTTCCACCACGCGTCCAGAGCGCTCCGGCACTGGGACAGATACTCCGAGACCGGCCCTTGGAGAACCGCCATCAGCGGCAACGCATCGGCTCCGGCGGTGATACTTGCGACGCACGACTGCCCGCACACGGTCATGACCTGCCCGATGAACTGCGGCGGCATGATGCCCTCCGGATTTCCGAGCAGTGCGAGGCGTGCGCCATCGGAGAGGGCTTCATACGCCTTCTCCGGGTCGACTGCCTTGTCACCCACGACCCGAACTTACCCGCCTCCCACCGTCCGCTCCGCGGAACAGCGGTATGTCGTCCGTTCGACCTGCGCGTATCGGCGAATCGGCTCCGGGCCGCCGGCGCGCTCACGCATCATGGGATCGTGTCCGGCGATCACCGAACGAGGTCAAGCACCGGCCGCCCGCTGGCGGTCGTTCCGCCGGGAGCGGGCGCCGCGGCAATGTCGTGCGGGATCGTGTCGGCGCTGCACCTCGCGGAGTTCGAGGCCTTCTCCCGGATGTTGCGTGGATCATATTGATGCCCAACGCGATTCGGCACCGAGTGCCGATTGCGGTCGGATTGACTTCCCCTGATGTGCGTCGCCACGCACCGCCAGGGGACCCATCGTGCGGCCCGGGGAAGGACGTCGCGCCACGTCGCGGCCCGGCGCCTCCGCCTCGTCGGCGAGGTCGAGGCTGAAGCGGTCGAACTGGGGTGGAGCGGCGTTCATCCCATCGAGACCGCCAAGGTCATCACCTCCCTCCCGCCTGTGACGATTCGCACCAAACCAATTAGGCAGCCGAACCAACGCTGACATTCGTATCCATCAGGTGGAGGATGAAACAGACCGGTCTCGCTCCGATCGCGGGAACGGGTTTCGTCGCGGCGGGTCGTTTCGAGCGATTCACCTTCTCCGCAGTTCCCGACCGAACGTGAGGCGGCCCAGATGACGGCAGAGAACGTGATGGGCGCGGAGAGCGCCGATCAGGAATGTCAAGACTGCGGCTACAAACCGGAATTGAAGCGAACTCTGGGCTCTTTCCAAGTGTTCGCAGTGTCGTTCGCGTTCATCTCGGTGGCGGTCGGGATCTTCGGGACGTACGACGACGTGCTCCGGAACGCGGGGCCGGTGGGGATCTGGCTCTGGGTCGTCGTGGCGTTGGGGCAGACCCTGGTGGCGCTGGTGATCGCCCAGTTCGCGGCCCGCATCCCACTCAGCGGGTCCTCCTACCAATGGGCGTCGCGGCTGGCCAACCCGAAAATCGGCTGGTTGTTCGGTTGGCTGACCTTCTGCTACTTGGCGCTCGGCGTGGTGACCGTCGACAATGCGATGGCGAGCTCCGCACTCATGCCGCTGTTCGGCATGCAGCCCGACGAAGACACCGCGCGCGTGATCACGCTCGTCGTGGTGCTCGTTCAGGCGGTTCTCGTCATATTCTCCACGCGCCTCGTCGGCTTGATCACCTCGGGCGCGGTCGGGCTCGAATTGGTGATCGTCGTGGTGCTGGCGATCGGGCTCTTCGTCGCTGTGGCTATCACGGGCGAGGGTTCGGTCGGCAACCTCACATCGCGCGGGATCACCGAGGGCGCCCCCAACTATTTCGCGATCGGCGGCGGGTTGATGGCCGCGATGATCTTGGGGCTCGCAACGCTCGTCGGCTTCGACTCCGCGGCGAACATGGCCGAGGAGGCCAAGGATCCCTTTCGCAGCGTCCCCCGCGCGATCGTGGGATCCGTCGTGGCGGCGGCGCTGCTGGGACTGGTGTTCCTGATCGCGCTCACGATCGCGATCAAAGATGTCCCCCGGATCAGTGCCAGCGACACGCCGGTGGCGGCGATCCTGCGTGATCAGTTGGGCCCGGTGATGGAGCGGACGCTGCTGGTCGCGATTGCGTTCGCGTTCTTCGGCGCCGGGATGGTGACCCTGGCCACCTGCTCACGGATGGTGTTCGCGATGTCGCGCGACGCTCGTTTCCCTGCTCACCGGCTGATGCGTCGGGTCAACCCCCGCACGCAGACACCTATTCCGGCGACCATCTTGATCGTCGTCGTCGGGGTCGTCCTGATGGCCACGCTGCCCGGTGGCGCACTGCTGGAGTTGCTCACGGTGGGCACGGTCATCTCGGCGGTCCTTTACGGCGGGATCGTCATCCTCTATCTCGCGGTGCGGAGTCGGCTCGATCGTAAGGAGGGCGCGTTCGATCTCGGACGCTTCGAGTGGCCGGTCGCGATCGGCGCGCTGGTGTGGTCTGCGGTCGTGCTGTTCGTGATCGTCTCGCCCTCGGAGGCTGTGACCTCCATCCTGATCGCGGTCGGCTTGCTCCTCGCCGGCGGGTTGTACTTCGCCTACCTGTTGATATTCAAACGCGAGGTACTCGACACCGAGCCGGGAAACGCCGATGTGTTCTCGCACTGATCTCGAGGTGACCCCATGACCGCCACCACCACCCACCTGACGGGTGAGGTCGTCCGTGCGGGCGATTCCGCGTACGAGGCGGCGCGGGTCGGCTGGAACCGGCTGTACTCCCGGTACCCCGAGGCAATCGTGTTCTGCTGCGACGTACAGGATGTGGTCAACGCGGTCCGGTGGGCCCGCGAGGAGGGCATCGCCCTGCGTGCCCGCAGCGGGCGCCACAGCCTCGAGGGCTGGTCGTCGCTGGACGGCGGCCTGGTCATCGATGTCAGCCGAATGAAGAACGTCGTGATCGACGAGGCGGCGCGGACGGCGACGGTAGGGACAGGTCTCACCCAGACGGAGGCTGTGGCAGCGCTCGGGCACCGCGGATTCGTCGTTCCGACCGGCTCGGAAGGGGGCGTCGGCCTCGGCGGGGTGATCCTCGGCGGTGGCTTCGGGTTACTCACCCGATGCCTCGGCATGGCCTGCGACAACCTCCTCGCCGCCGAGATCGTGGTCGCCGACGGCGCGCGCTCGGCGAAGGTGGTCGAGGCCACCGAGCACCACAACTCCGACCTGTTGTGGGCGTGCCGCGGCGGTGGCGGCGGCAACTTCGGGATCGCGACGTCCTACACGATGAGGCTGCACGAGCTCTCCGACGTCCACTTCGCGATCGCCCGGTGGACCGGACACGACCACCTGGGCGCCCTGCTCCGCACGTGGCAGCGGGACGCACCGGTCGCCGACGAACGGCTGACCAGCGCGCTCGAGGCCGATTCCGCCGCGGTCGAACTCTCCGCTCTGATGCACGGCGGCACCCGCCGAGAGCTGGACGCCGAGTTGAGCTCGCTGCTCGCGATCGGCGACCCCGAGGTGACGTACATGGACGGCGCCTGGCCGACCGTGTACGGCAACGTCGACCGAGGGCCCGACGACGTCCCCTTCTGGAAGTTCTACTCCCAGTTCGTCACCCGTCCGTTCCCCGACGACGCGGTCGATCTGATCGTCCGCTACATGGGCAACACGCCCAGCGGGCCGAGCAACTTCTTCTGCTCGAGCTTCGGCGGGGCCGTCCGGCACGCCCCGCCCGGCGGGTCGGCGTTCCCGCACCGCGACGCGCTGTTCTACTGCGAGCCGGGCGCGGCCTGGAACGACCCCGCGCTGCACGCATCGGCGCTGGGCTGGGCGGCCGACTTCTGGCGCGCGCTACGCCCGTACGGCGACGGCGCCTACGTCAACGTGCCCAACGCCGCCGCGGCGGACTGGGAGCGCGAGTACTACGGCTCCCACCGCACGCGGCTGCGCCAGGTGAAGGCCACCTGGGACCCGGGAAACGTGTTCAGCTTCGAGCAGAGCATTCCCCCGATCGCGGGCACGCCGTAGCCCGCGAGGCAGATCAGTCGGTGATGCCGCACCGGCCCTCGGCAGCGGAATCTGTTTCGGCGCCCGCGGCCGCGACGTAGGTTCGTGATGTGAGGGACGACGAACGGGCACGGCGGGCGCGGAGTTTCGGTCAGGTCGCCGAGTTGTACGACCAGTGGCGGCCCGGATACCCCGACGCCCTCTTCGACGACGTCGCCGCTCTCGCGCGATCAGGCCGAGTTCTCGAGGCCGGCGCCGGGACCGGTCGGGCCACACTTGCCCTGGCACAGCGCGGTGCGTCCATCATGGCGATCGAACCGGACGTCGCGATGGCCGCCGTCGCCAGGCGACGCACCCGGGGAACGAGGGTGGTGGTGCAGGAATCGACTTTCGAGGACTGCGACGCTGCGCCCGCCGCGTTCGACCTCGTCGTTGCCGCTCAGTCGTGGCACTGGGTCGAACCGCGGCGCGGCGCGGCCGTCGCAGCCCACGCACTCCGGGACGGCGGCTCGCTGTGCCTGTGGTGGAACCGGCCTCACGACCTCTCCGGTCCCACCTGGGACGCCATCGACGCTGCCTACGCCGAACACGCTCCCGCACTCGATCGCCATGCCGCGCCGCGCCTGCAACCCGACACCGAGGAGCAGGCCGAACCAGCTGCCGGCTTCGCACCGTGGACGTCCCGGACCTACGACTGGACGAACACCTACGACGCCGACAGCTTCATCGGGCTGATGCGGACGCAGTCCAGCCACGTGCTGCTACCCGCTGATCAGCGTGAACGGCTACTGGCAGCGATCCACGCCGCCATCACGCGTACTGGCGCGGGCAGCCTGGTGTACCCCTATCGAACGTTGTTGCTGACGGCACAGGTCACGTAGCGACGCCGATGCCGACATCGACATCGACATCGACATCGACCGAATGATCGCACCGCGCGGGCCGCAGAGATCCGCCTGCCGCAGAGATCCGCCTGCCGCGGCGACCCGTCGTCCGGCTACGGTCAGCATCGGGCGAGGAATCCCGATTCCCATCACCGGAACTCCTGTCACATACCCTTCCCGATAGAGGTAATTCGATGCGTCGGCGACTTCGTCCCGGGTCAGCGGCGAGGGTGCCCATCCGACCGTCTCCCTGATGACATCCGGGTCCAGAATCGGACTTCGGTATCCTTCCGTGACCTTCGCGAGAAGCCAACGCAGAACAGCGTCACGAACCGCCCATTGACGATCGGTAGCTGCATTCACATTTCAGTCCTCCGGTAGATGGCGTTGATGCCTGCATGCACCATAGCCATCGGCAAACAATAAGCAAGTCCATGAGCGTTCTTGCGGTTCTTAGGATCTCAGGAAAATCAGAGACGGACTGCGCGACTGGACTTCTCTGCCGGACTGGGTATGGTCGAGGCCAGTTCGTGATTGCCACTCTCGAAAGATGGAGCGACAATGGCTGACAAGTCCGCCAAGAGTTCGAAACAGTCCGCACGCGCCCTGAAGGAGCGCCGGGCAGAGAAACGAGCAAGAGCCCAGGAGTCCACTCGGATCCCCCGAAAACGTAAGGGCGGGTGAGTATCCGGAACGGACGTTTCAGGGAGGCAGAGAAATGACCTAGCCGGCCGAGGAGGTATTCAGGTCCACGGCGGCCTGAAGGAGTGCTTTCAATGCCTTCTCGTCGATCTCGTCGCCCTCGTGGAAGTCGATGGCACGCCTGGTATTGCCTTCGAGACTGGAGTTGAAAAGGCCGGAAGGGTCGTCCAACGAAGCACCCTTCGCGAAGGTGATCTTCACGGCATTCTTGTACGTCTCACCGGTACAGATCATTCCGGCGTGCGACCACACAGGGACTCCCCGCCATTTCCACTCCTCGACAACCTCGGGGTCGACCTGCTGGACGAGAGTGCGAACCCGGGCGAGCATCTCCCCCCGCCAATCACCCAGCTCCTCGATTCTCGCATCGATCAGCCGAGAGGGACACTCCCCTCCGCTACCTTCTTCAGATCCGCTCTGCCTCTTCTTCATTGTCGCCTGTCGCTCTCGTCGTGGTTGTTGCACTCACCCGTTCCCGAGTATCCTCGTCGGCCACCTTCATTGCATCACAATTCGCGTCGAGAGCGGCCGCGAACAGTGCCTCCGACGCGGTCAGAGTCGGTTCGGACCCGACCCCTCCACGGCGAGTTCGTCTTCCGGGTTGAGGAGATAACACGCTTTCATCGACAGGCAACCACACCCGATGCATCCGGTGAGCTCGTGCTCGAGGCGCTCGATTCTCTTGCGCTGGTCCTCGAGCTGCACCCGCCACAGCTTCGACACACGCTGCCAGTCGCGGATCGACGGCATCCGGTCGGCCGGGAGGGTCTCGAACACCGTTCCGACGTCCGCAAGCGGAATACCGAGCCGCTTGGCCACCACGATCAACGAGATCCGGCGGAGCATGTGCCGTTCGTATCGACGTTGATTCCCGGACGTCCGCGTCGACGAGATCAAGCCGAGCTGCTCGTAGTAGTGGAGGGCGGAGACGGCGACACCCGTCCGCCGGGACACCTCCCCGACCGAGAGCAGATCTTTCGGATCCAGCGACATCGTGATTTCCCCTTGACCTCGAGTCCACTCGAGATTTTAGCGTGGAACGCATGACAACGACCGCCGCGTCACCGGCCAGCTGGTCCGAACTGCTCGGGCCCCGATACCGCTCCACCTCTGTCGTCCTCGCCGGCGGCGTCGGACTCCACGCCGTCAACATCTTTCTGACCACGAGCCTGCTGCCCACCGCCATCGGCGAGCTCGGTCGCGAATCGCTGTACGCGTGGAGCGCGACCGTCTTCATGGTGGCGTCCGTCATCTCGTCGATGACCGTCAGCCGCCTGCTCGCCCACCGTGGGGCGCTCGGCGCGTATCTGTTCGCGCTGGCACCCTTCTTCGTCGGCACGATGATCTGCGCGGTCGGCCCGACGATGGAAGTCCTCCTCGTCGGGCGTGCGATCCAAGGTCTCGGCGGCGGTCTGCTCGCCGGTTTGAGCTACGCGGTGCTGCGCGAGGCGCTGCCGGAACAACTGTGGGCTCGCGCGACCGCCCTGGTCTCGGCCATGTGGGGCGTCGGAACTCTCGCCGGCCCGGCGATCGGCGGACTGTTCGCCCAACTCGGCCTGTGGCGGCTCGCGTTCGTCGCGCTGGCCGTGGTCGCCGCCGCGATCGCACTGATCGCTCCGCGGGCGTTGCCGCGCACCGAGCGTGTGCGCGGCGGAGAACCCGTCCCGGCCATGTCACTCGCACTGCTCACCCTGGCCACGATCGCGATCAGCGTCGCGGGCATTCTCGGCAACCGCACCCAGATGCTGGTGCTGATCGCGCTCGGGGTCGTGTTCATCGCTCTCTTCGTCGCCTGGGAGCGACGGTCACATCACCGAGTGTTGCCGCAGTCGACGTACACGCGGGCGTCGTCGCTGAAGTGGATCTACCTCACGATCGCGGTGCTGGCGTCCGGCACCGTCTCGGAGGCCTTCACTCCCCTTTTCGGTCAACGGCTGGCCGGACTGGTGCCGTTCGCTGCGGGATTCCTCGGCGCCATGATGTCGGTCGGGTGGTCCGTGACCATGATCTTCAGTTCCGACATCTCCCGCCCACGTGCGCAGACGGCGGCCAAGGTCGCCGGACCGGTCGTCCTCGCTGCCGGCCTCCTCGTGACGGCAGGTCTCTGGCGCGACGACGCCGGCCTCGGCACCGTGATTCTGTGGGCCGGCGCGCTCGCGGCCGCGGGCGCCGGGATCGGACTCGCCTTTCCCCACCTCATGGTCGCCGCCATGCGAAGCAGCGACGACGAGCAGGAGGGTGCCAAAGCAGCGGCCGGGCTGAACACGGTCGAATTGATCGCCATGGCTGTCGGGTCCGCGATCGCCGGCGTGCTGGTCAACCTCGGCGCTCCCTCTATCCTCACGTCCGCACGACTGCTCTTCCTCGGCCTGGGCGTCATCGCAACAGTCGGCGTGTACACCGCGTATCGCGCGACCCGGCACGCCGCCGCGACGTCGCCGGCCTCCCCTAGGACAGTGGCGTGAAATGTTCCGCGCGACGCAGGATGTCGTGGGCCCGGGCCAACTGCGGCAAATGTCCGCCATGAGTGACACGCGAACCATCCGCACCGAGGCGATCGATCGTCGTTTCGGCCCAGGAGATGTCGTCCGAATCCGGGGCCAGTGCAGTATTGATCACCAGCACCTGCTCCCCCGCGAGGGTGAGTTTTCCGGTCATTCCCATCTCGCGGCCCAGCCGGGTGTCGTCCCGCACCACCTCGGCGTCGAGCGACAACGTCGGTCCGTCGACCGGGGACCCGATCTGCGCCGCCCGGCTCGCGTTGACGAGCCTGGATCGGGCATAGGCCAACGCCATCGGGCTTCGCCCCGCACCGGTGTCACGACAGTAATCGCCGATCCCGAACGCGAGCCGAACGACGGGAGGGGTGCGAGCGATGTCGTCGACGACCACGATCGCTGCCGCGGATTCGACGAGGGCGACCACCGGGACACCGGGGATCTCAGCGGCCGTGTCACGGACCTGATCGGGGGTTTCGGTTTTCGAGAGCATGAGCCCCTGCAGACCCGGCAGACCGCGGATCGCCTCGAGGTCGCGCCGCCAGTGTGCGGTGGTGGCGTCGTTGATCCGCACCCAGCCTGCACGCTGTTCGAGCCACGCTGCAGCGCAGGCACGACCCTCCTCCTTCGCCGCGAACGGCAATCCGTCCTCGAGGTCGATGATCAGGGCGTCCGCACCGGACGCAGCCGCCGCGGCGACGACCTCGCTGCCGACCGCGGGAACCAGGAGCCAACTCCGCGCCATCGCGACGTCGACCTCCCTGCGCTGGGCAGTCTCCACACTCATGCTGTTCTCTCCTCGGCCATACCGAGGACTCTGCGCGGCACCGAGCAAAGACACACTCGACGAAGCGGAGTGCTGCGGGGCCTTCCGGTCACCGCTTCGGCAGGGTCGGTGCCCCCGCAGATCCCGTCAGAAGTCGAAACCCCAGGAGACCGGGTTGAACACGACGCGGTACCAGACGTCGGTTACGGCATCGAAGGTGCAGGGCACGATCACGACCCCCGACGTCTGCTCGAGCGCCGAGGCCTTTCCGCAGAAGTACTCCGCGCCTTCGCCGGACGTCTCCGCCCGGTAGACCGGTCCGACGTGCCACGGTTCGGCACTCGCCGTGCCGGCTCCCAGGGTGGCTCCGAGCACCAGGGGCGCGGCAAGAATCCCGACAAGTGCTGCGGTACGTCGAGCGGACTTCTTCTGCACGAGAGCTCCTTCGTTGGCGAAAACACGACAGTTCTGTGCGGTTAGGTCGCGCACGGCGGGTCGAGCGTTACGCCTGTTGTCCGTTGGCGCGCGGACAATTACCGGGGAGCCGACGCCCTCTGCTCGAACACCTCACTCGACCCGTTCTGCTCGGCGAGCTGCCGTGCACCGTCCAGGGCAGCCTGGGCGGCCGCCTTCACCGTGGCCGGATCCTCGGCGGTCGCGGGAACTTCCACCGGGTCGGGCGTCTCGACCGTGCCCGGGGTCTCGACGGCGTCCGGGGTCTCGACGGTACCCGGGGTCTCGACGGCGTCCGGGGTCTCCGGGGTTTCCGCGAGGTCAGGTGTCTCGACGGCGTCCGGGGCTTCCGCGAGGTCAGGCGCCTCGACGGGTTCGGGAGGCTTGATGGCAGGTGCCGGAGTCGGTTTCGGTACCTCGACGGGCGCGGTGCCGCCCTTCTTCAGATACTGGCCGCAAACAGGCCATGCGCCGGGGCCCTGCGTTTTCAGGACGTTCTCGGCAACCCGGATCTGCTCGGCTTCACTGGCTTCCGAGGGGTCGCCCGTTCCGCCGTTCGCCTTCCAGGTCTCCGGCGTGAACTGCAGGCCGCCGTAGAAACCGTTTCCTGTGTCGGTGGTCCAGACGCCACCGCTTTCGCATTCCGCGACTTCGTCCCAGTCGTGCGGCGCGGCGGACGCAATTCCGGCGGCCAGTGCCAGTAGGGCGGTGGCGACCGCGCCGATCAGGGCGATCCAGCCGAGGGTGCGTTTTCGAATAGTGCGAGTGATCATGCTGGCTCAATCCTCTCCGCGCGTGCGGACGGGGTATGCCTGCGACAACGGTCGCTGCCGGCTCGGCATCACCTTTCGGTGCCTCGTCCCGCGCCTCGAAGGTGTCGGGATTCCGAACCCGCGTGCACAGATTTGCAGCGGCGGGCCCCCGAACGTGGCCTCCTCCCGAAATTCACACGGCATGAACAAGGTACGGATGTCCGACTATTGAGATGCGGGAGTGAAAATTGTGTAGTTCTGAGGTTTCGATACCATTCCGACGTCATGTCGTGATAATTTCGTGACGCAGTAAGCGTGAATGTGAATGATGTAGGGGCCCATTCGGTCCCGCTCAGCCCTTCGGTCTCGGTCGTGATACGACACCGATAGAGGGTTGTGCGTGCGATCGGACCGACCGGGTGAGATCGGTGAACTATCGGGCGCCCGTTTTCGTGAATAGGTTATGACCGTTCGACAATCCGGTCCGGCTCCGGAATCCGACGGGATGTGGTCGACAGCGCTGGCCCGGGGACTCATCCGCGAGGACGCGCTGCGCTCGACGCGGTACTCGGACACCGGATATATCGACCTCCTCGAGTCGCATCCACCGACACGACGCACCATCGCGCAGCGGGCGATGACCAACAGAACCGTTGCCGCGGTCTACGAACGACTGTGGCGGCCGGTCGTCGTCGCGGCGCTGAGCCTGCACGGACTTTCCATCGCCGAAGAGCGCGAACGGGCCGCCGCGGCCATGGAACTCGACGGCGGGCAACGAGTGCTCGACGTGGCATGCGGTCCGGGCAATTTCACCAGTTTCTTCGCCGACAGGCTCGTCGGCGACGGATTCGTCATCGGAGTGGACAACTCGCCGGCAATGCTCGAGCGCGCAGTCCGCGACAACAGTCGCACCCGGGCGGTCTACCTCCACGCCGACGCGGTCAGCCTGCCGTTCGACGACCGGACGTTCGACGCCGTCTGCTGTTTCGCGGCGCTCTACCTCGTGGCGGAGCCGTGTGCCGTGCTCCGCGAGATGGTACGGGTGCTGGCGCCCGGTGGCCGGATCGCGGTGACGACCAGCTACGGTCGCGAGTCCCTCTTCCTGCGGAAGGGACTCGAGCTGGGCGCAGCATTGTGCGGAGCGCGGGTGTTCGACCGCACGACCGTCCCGGCCTTCCTTGCCGCCGCGGGGCTCATCGACGTCGAGCAACAGCTGCGCGGCATCTCCCAGTTCGTCACCGCCCGCCGCAGCAGGTGATCGGACCTGCCGAGGAGGAGTGGCTGCGACCGTTCGGGATGCTCGAAGGTTCTCGAGGTCGAGTTGCGGTTCGAACACGTCCGTCGCGCAGTCGATCTCCCCCACCTCCCGGATCCGCGAAGTGCGGACGGCTCCGCGGGACGATCGGGGCACAGTGTACTGGTCTTTGGTGGCGAGCGACATCTTCCGAACACCGCTGCACATGCGTAACATCTACACCATCTCGCTGGAATCCCTGTGGAGGCCGACGTGGGTGGACTTGGTATCGATCTCGGAACTGCCAACACTGTCGTCGGAACCCCCGACGACGGGATCGTCTTGAACGAACCATCATTCATGCTGGTTCGAACGAAGAATCCGCATCGCGCTCTCGCGATCGGCACGGAAGCGCGCAGCCTCGTCGGCCGCACACCGATCGGCATCACGCCGGTTCGGCCGATGCGCCACGGGGTCATCGTGGATCTGGAGTCGGCGCGCGCCTTCGTCACAGCCGTCATCAAGCGGGTGTCCCCGTCCCGGCGGTACGGTCTGCGCCCGAAGGGTGTCATCTCGGTACCCGCGGGCGCCACCCCGCTCGAACGTCGCGCCCTGCTCGAGGTCGGACACGAGGCCGGTCTGCGGAAAGTGGGATTGGTGCCGGAGCCGGTGGCGGGAGCGCTCGGCTGCGGGATCAATCCGCTCGAACCGCGTGCCCACCTCGTCGTCGACATCGGCGGCGGCACTTCCGAAATCACCGCCATCTGTTTCGGTGGCATTCTGTCCCACCGCAGTTGCCGGCTCGCGGGGGACGAACTGACCAACGCGCTGTACCAGTACCTGCGGGCAGAGCACAAGATCGTCGTCGGCGAGCTCACCGCGGAGCGAGCCAAGCTCGGTGCACCCGACACCGAGGAGGGTCAGTCGCTCGTCGTGGAGGGGCGCGACGCCGTCACCGGCCGGGCACGATTCGTCACCCTCGAGACCGAGGAGATCGTGGATGCGTTGCGGCCGACAACAACCGGAATCGTGCAGACACTGACCGAGGTTCTCGAGGACCTTCCTCCCCAGGCGATCGGTGACGTGATGTCGGAAGGGCTACTCGTCATCGGCGGCGGGGCGATGTTGCGCGGTCTGTCGCAGCTGCTCGAAGAGTCCTTCGGGTTTCCCGTCAAGTCGGCCGAGCGCCCGCTCACGTGCGTCGCCGAAGGCGCGACGGCGTGTCTCACGCACCCTGAGGTCGTTGCCGCCTACAGCAGCTGATCACCGATTCGGCGGCGGGGCAGGCGGTCGCGGGAAGTAGCGTTCGAGGATTTTCTTGACCACCGGTCCTGAAGTCGCGGACCCGAATCCGCCGCCACGGACCAGCACCGACACCACGATTTCGGGAGCGTCGAACGGCGCCACCGCGGAGAACCAGGCGTTGAGGCCCTCCCCCGGCGCCGACGGATCCTCCGCCGTGCCGGTCTTCGCGCCGGCCGGCACCGGGAGATCGGCGAGTTGTCCTGCGGTACCGGCTGCAGCGGACGCCCGCATCCCCGCCCGCACGGGACCGAGTCGGTCTGCGAACGGTAGGCGCTCCGGTGCCGCTGTCGGGATGGGAATCTGTTCCGACCCGTAGGCTGCCGCGAGCTGAGGCGTCACAATGGCGCCGGTGGCGATGCCCGACGTCCACCGCGCGACCTGTATCGGGGTCGCGCTGACGGTGCCCTGCCCGATACCCATCAACAGCGTCGAACCGGGATACCAGGTGGCCCCGATGCTTCCGACGTTCTCCGGGGTGCCGAGAAATCCCTCGGCCTCGCCCGGAAGATCGATCCCGGAACGCCGGCCGACGCCGAGTTGCCCTGCGACGTCCGCCATCCTCTCCGGGCCCAGGAGTTCACCGAGCTTGTAAAAGTAGACGTTGTCGGACCACTGGATGGCCTGCAGCAGGTTGTGTGGACCCATCGGTTGCCAGTTCCGGAAGGTGTGCCCACCGTAGGTGTAGGCCGCGCCGGTGTCGACCACCGTGTCTGGCGACAGCACCGGGTACTGGGTATTCGCCGCCGCGACGACGATCTTGAAGGTCGAGCCGGGCGGGACCGCGGTCTGGGTGGCGTTGTTGACCAACGGACTCGGCCCCGGGGTCTGGCTCTGCGCGGCGAGCGCGACGACGTCGGCCGGAGGACCGTAGACATTGTTGTCGGCCCCCGGGACACTGGCGAGGGCGAGCACAGCTCCGGTCCGGGCGTCCATCACGACGGCGGCAGCGAGGTCGCCCTTGCTGGTTCGCATCGCCTCCACGAGAGCGTCGGTGGCCAGGTTCTGCACCCCGAGGTCGAGGTGCAAGCGCAGATCGTGGCCCCGCACCGGGTCCACGCGCTCACCGGTGGCCACAGGATGTCCGGACGGATCGACGTACATGCACTGTTTGCCGTCGCTGCCGCGGAGCAGCGCGTCGTACTGCTTCTCGAGTCCCGCCTTGCCGACCCGTGATCCGAGCGCGAGATGCGGCCAGCGTTCCATGTCGTCGGTGTCGGCGACCCCGACGTGTCCGAGGACGGAGGCGAACACCGCACCGTACGGGTACTGCCTGCGGCCGGACGGCACCACGAGGACACCGGGAAGTCGCGCGTCCACGATGCGCCGGGCCTGGTCGGGCGTGACTCGGCCCACGACTACCTGAGATTCCCCTTCCCCACCGGCGTCGATCAGATCCGCCAACGCGTCCGGAGACGTGGCGAGCAGCGCGGCGAGCCGGTTGCGGGTGTCGTCGTCGTTCTCCTGGAACATCCGGGCGACCACCGCGACGGTGTACTCGGCGACGTTCACCGCGAGAGGAACACCGTTGCGGTCGAGGATCAGTCCGCGCTCGGCAGGCAGGCGGATGCACCGCATCATCTGCTGGTCGCTCATCGCCCGGAATTCCGCACCCCGGTCGTGTTGCAACTGCCAGGCGAACACCGACATCGCAACCAGCGCCGCGGTCATCGTCACGGTGCCCGCCGACATTCCGCGCGGGCGCCGGCGGCGCCGGGGATCCGGGGCCCACAGTGGTCGCGCGACGCCGTCCCGGCGCACCGCGAGTACCAGTCCGATGGCGGCGAATCCGACGATTGCGGCCGTACCTCCGTAGCTGAACAGAGGTATCGGCATCCCGGTATGGGGCAGCAGCGACAGACTCTGACCGATCGACACCAGCGCGTGGATCCCGAACAACCCGCCGATTCCGGCCGCGACGAGTGCAGCCTCCCGGGTCCGCGCCGTTCGCGCGGCGAGTGCGGCCCGCCACACGATGACCGAGGTCGCCACCACCACAGCCAGACCGGCGATCAGGCCCCACCCGTACACGAGGCTGGCGAACGCGAGATCGTGCTCCGATTCGGGAAGGAACTCCGCCCGCACGTCGTACAGCGGGTCACGCGCCAGACCCCACAGGCCACCGCTTCCGATCGCGATGTTCGCCTGCAGCTCGGCCCATCCCGCCCCGGCGGGATCGGCGTTGCTCGACAGGAACACGTGCACCCGTTCGAGCTGGTAGGGGCGGAGGAAGAGCACGGCAAGCGGGAGCGACGCGATACCCAGCACGAACAGCGGAACGAGAGGCAGCAGCGGGACGCGGGCAAGGATGAGCATGAACCCCACCGTCGCAACGAGGACGACGGCAGTCGACAGGTCGGGTTGGAGTGCGACGAGTGCCACCGGCACGGCCGCGATCATCAAGGTCGCGAGGAATCGCGCCAGGCTGAACCCACCCGCGAGCATTGTTGCGGGCACGAGAACGAGAGCGAGCTTGGCCAGTTCGGACGGCTGGACGGTGAACATGCCGAAGTCCAGCCAGCGTTGGGCGCCCTTCGTCGCGACTCCCGCGAGGGGCACGACCGCCAGCAACACGGTCGCCACCGTGAAGACCGCCCAGCCGAAGGCGCGGAGATCACTCATCCGCAGACGGGACACCAGGTACATGACGCCGAGACCGGCTGCGGCGAAGAGCGCGTGCCGAACAGCATGTCCCGCCAACCCCGTCGAGGTGAGATTCAGGAGGCCGAGCAGTACGAGGACGATCGCCGCCCCGACGATCCACGGATCGGATTCCTGCTTGCCGTCGTGCATCCCTCCCCCCGGCGCCTAACAACGTGCGTTCTCGGCGGGTATCAGCAGAGGGTCGGACGCGGCGGTTGCCGGGGCACTCGTGATCGCCGCCACGGCGAGCGCGGCGCCGGGGGGCAGATCCGTCCGGACGATTCCGTATACCTGCTGCGACCCGGGGTGAACGGGCAGCGACACTTCGTTGCTCGGACGCACCTCGCCGGAACAGCGGTCGTACACGTTCACCCTCCAGGTCACGACACCGACACTCGCCGCCGGATCGAGGTGAACGTCGACCCGGATCTCGCACGCCTGTCCGGACACACACCGGCCGTCGGCGAGGGTGGCAGTGACCAGAGTGATCGGCCCGGCACTACCGGGGGCGCCGACATCGACGGGTCCGGGCACCGTGGCTCCACTGTCCGGTGCCGGCTCTGCTCGAGCAGCCGAGGGTTCCGGTGGGGGCGATACCGGACGAATCTGGTTCTGCTCCGAGGAATTCACCGGGTTGAGGACGGCATCCCAACCCCGACGCAGCTCCGACCACAGCCGTGGAGCCGTCCACACAGCTCCGACGAGAACCAGGATCGTGATCAGGCCCAGCACGCCTTTGCGTCGCGACGGCCGTCTACTTCTGCGGTGCCAGGGGTTTCGGACCGGTGGATACCAGCCATCCGGAGCGAGTGTCGATCCCGACACCGCGGACGACGGCGACAGCGTCTTCGCCTGCTCGGCCACCAACCGACCATCTGGAAGAGGGCGCCCCATCGTCGCGGAGACGAGGTCGGCGATCTGCTGCCGCTTTCTGCGCTCCGCGTCCGCGCCGACGTCGGGTCCGATCGCCCGACCGACCGAGTACACCAGACTGTCGAGATCTGTTGATTCGGTGATCGATTCGTCCAGTCGCTCGGCAAGTGCCGAACCCTGACAGTTCGCCGCGATACTGAGAACCAGGCTGGTCAGCGCATCGTTCATGTCGTGCCACGACGCCGCACCGACGGTGCACTCGATCGTGACGTGCCCTGCGTCGGACACCGTCACGGCATCGTCTCGGAAGCGGGTCGGGTAAGGGCCCTGACTGCGCGCGATCGCGATCTGGTCGAGCACATCCCCGACGAGCAGAGCAGCCTGCGCCGGTGTCACCCTTGCTACCGCAAGCAGTCTCCGGAGCGCGACACCACCGCCACCGGTGTCCTCGCGTGGTACGGGCGGTTCGGATCGGGCCTCGGCGGGCTCGATTCTCCTGGAGAGGAGCCCGGTCACTGCTTCGATCATCGCGCACCCCGAAACGCTATGCCTCCCGTACGGTTTGGAACGGACCGGAGCGGGGGGCGGCGGACCTTGAGCTGGGCTTACTCGCTGTCGAAATCCACTACAACTGTGTTACTTCATTTAACTCCGATCCGTGTGCCCGGAACATGGCTTTTATCCATCCGAGATGTGGACGCCCGTCGTTCGGCCGACTTGCCCTCGGTGACGAAGAAAACCTTCCGGTCGGACTTTTTCTGTGGCATCGTATCGAGACATGGGGGATTCCAACGTCGACGCAGTCGCCATCTATCACGCACACGACGACGAGCGGATCACTCCGATCGTCGCACTCGATTACGACGTCGAACCAGCGATGCGCCGCCCGCTGCTGCAGGCCCTCGAAGGGCGCGGGTGGCGCGATCCCAGCCCCGTGTTCGACGGAGTGGACGGACTGACGTCCACGGTCCTGTCGTTGCGACCGGTCGATGGACGCACCCTTCTGATCGAGGACGACACAGACGTCCTCTTCGAGGGTGTCGTCGTGCCGCCGGACGGGTGGATCGAACAGGTTCGCGCCCTCGGCGCGGTCGGCGTGATCGCCGGAGCGGGCATCACTTCCGCTCCCGGTTGGGAACGCCAACTCCCTCGCCTGGCCCGTGAGAGCGAGCTTCTCGGTTCGGTGGCCACCGTCACCCTCGCGAATGCCTTCGGCAGAAGGGATTTCATTGCGTTTGCCTACGGGGTGATTTCAGCGCTCCGCCCGTCATTGCCTGCCGAGGCGCTGCACTCCGTGAGCTTCGCGCTCGAGGACGACCGGCCCCACCGTGCGGTGATCGAAGCCGTGGGTAGCGCGGCGAGGCACCGGGTCGTCATGCCTGCACGAATCTTCGACATGGTGCACCGTCGTGCGACGGACCGCACGTCGTTCGGATGGCGGGACGCCAGGGCACTGAAGCGGCTTCTGCGGAAGGTCCGCACCGACGCCGGCACCAGCCCCTGACGCCCAGCCGCGCACTCACGGCGTGTTGATGTACTCCTGGATGGCCTGCTGCGCCTTGGGATTTCCCTGTCCGATGCCGACGATCGCGCCGGTGATGGCACCGATCGGCGTGCCGATGATGCAGCCTGCGAGGCTGCCGGGGAACATCGAGACACACCCGACACCCAGACCCATGAGCGCGCCGATCGCTGTCCCGGCCGCTCCCCCGTTGGCCCAGCCGACGCCGAGCTCGTTGAGCATGTTCTCGAGGGCCTTCTGCTTGTCGACCTCGTGCCGTCCGGGGATCTCGAGCGCCGGTGTTCCCGGGTTCGGTAGCACGGGGTCGGCGTGAGCGGTACCCGCGCCGAGTGTCACCGCCGCAGCGACGACCGCCGACATTGCCGATTTCTTGATCAAGTTCATCGCGATCCCACCCTGCTGAAGAAGGAAAAACCGGTTCCGACTGTAACTCGCGGCTGCATCATCGGTGGCGAAACCGCGGCATCGGAAGACTACCGCGGTCATCGCTCACCAGCGCGGGGAAAGTGTCAGCTGACTCGCCGATTGAACAGTCGCTTCGCCCAGAGATAGCCGACCAGCGCGATCCCGATGCTCCAGCCGACGGCGAGCACGGCACTGCTGCCGATGGGCCCACCGAGCAGCAGTCCTCGGATGGTCTCGATGACGGGGCTGAAGGGCTGGTATTCGGCGAACCAGCGGAGACCGGCCGGCATCGAGTCGGTCGGGACGAAACCGCTGCCGAGGAAAGGAAGCAGTACGAGCACCATCGGGAGGTTGCTCGCCGTTTCGACACTCTTGGATACCAATCCGAACGCGACCGACAGCCACGTGAGCGCGAAGGTGAACAGTGCGAGCACCGCGAACGCTGCGACCCACTCGCCCAGGTCGGCCGTGGGGCGGAATCCGATGAGAACGGCGACACCGACGACCACGGCGAGGCTGAGCAATGTCTGGATCATGCTGCCGACGACATGCCCGGTCAGGACCGACACGCGGGCGATGGCCATGGTGCGGAATCGGGCGATGATCCCCTCCGTCATATCCGTGGCAACGGAGATTGCGGTTCCCTGTGCAGCGCTCGCCACGGTCATCAGGATGATTCCGGGTGCGACGTAGTCGACGTATGCGCCGCGCCCACCGGCGGGGTCGCCGAGGCCCGCGCCCAGGGTCCCGCCGAAGACGTAGACGAACAGCAGTAGAAGGATGATCGGCATCCCGACGAGCATCAGCGTCATGGACGGATACCGGATCATGTGCCGGACGTTGCGTCGCAGCATCGTCGCCGAATCGCTCAGGGCGTAGCCCATGGTCGTCATCGCAGGCTCTCTTTCCGGGGTTCGGTGCGCTCGGTGAGCGCGAGGAAGACGTCGTCGAGATCGGGCGTGTGGACGGAGAGGTTCGCGACCTCGATGGAGGCGTAGTCGAGCCGATCGAGCACCGACCGCAACGACTGCACGCTGCCGTCGCTGGGAACCTGCAGGGTCAGCGCGTCCTCGTCTCGGGTTACATCGCCGAGCACTCGGGACGCGGCGGCGAACTCGTCCATCCCGGGCAGCTGCAGTGAGATGTGACCACCCGGAACGAGTCGCTTGAGTTGTTCGGGCGTGCCCTCCGCGACCAGTGTGCCGCCGTCGAGCACCGCGATCCGGTCGGCGAGCTGATCCGCTTCCTCCAGGTACTGCGTGGTGAGGAAGATCGTGACGCCGTCGGCGACGAGATCGCGAATGATCTGCCACATCGTGCGGCGGCTTCGCGGATCGAGGCCCGTCGTCGGCTCGTCGAGAAAGATGATCCGGGGATCACCGACCAGAGTCATCGCGAGGTCGAGCCGTCGACGCATGCCGCCGGAGTAGCTCCCGGCAGGCTTCGTGCCCGCCTCGACGAGATCGAACTGCGCGAGCAGTTCCGTGGCCCGCCTGCGACCCGCACTGCGTCCCAGATGGTGCAGATCCGCCATCAGGATCAGGTTCTCGCGGCCCGTGAGCAGGTTGTCCACCGCGGAGAACTGGCCGGTGACGCCGATCGTGGCACGTACCGCCTCGGGGTCGCGGATGAGGTCGTGTCCTGCGATGTGCGCGTCACCGCTGTCGGGCTCGATGAGAGTGGACAGAATCTGGACCGCGGTGGTCTTGCCGGCACCATTGGGTCCGAGGAGTGAGAAGATCGTCCCCTCGGCAATGTCGAGGTCGACGCCGTCGAGCACGAGCTTGTCGCCGTAGGTTTTTCGTAACCCCGTGGCCGTAATTGCCGACCGGGTGGTGATCGATGCTGTCATCACTCTGCCTTTCCACTGGTTGACTGCTGGGAATCAGCGCGGCGAATAACGATGTCGCCGAAGCTGGTACGGGCTCGCACCTCGACCTTGTCGTCGGTCGATTGGGGACTGTTCACGGAGTCCATGCGGTTGTGCACCTTCCCGAAGGAGGTGTGTGCGTCGAGCCGGGCGGCGGTGCCGGGACGGATGCCGATCTCGATTCGGCCGTGCCCGGTCTCGAGCGAGGCGGAGCCCTGCACCACCTGCCCGATTCGGATATCGCCATTGGCGGTCGCAGCGGCGATATCGGCGCGAGCATCGTCTACGGAGATGTCCCCGTTCGCCGTCTTCACCCGGAGCCTTCCGCCCACCGCTCCGATCCAGTTGTCGCCGTTCGAGTTCTTGACCACCGCGCTGCCGTCGATCTCCCCGATGCGAATCTTCCCCGACCCCGTGCTCACGTCCGCATCGCCCGCGACGTGCTCCACCACGACACCGCCGGCGCCCGTACTCACATCGAGAGGGCCCGTGTCGCCGAGCTGGAGGTCCCCCGCCGACGTCTTGACACGGCAGGCCCCCACTCGGCCGACAACCCGGAGCGTCGTGACCGACGCATCGTACTCGAGCTGGGAGCCGGTCGGCAGCGCGATGGTCACGTCGACCGAACCGGGCTTGCCGAACAGGCCGAGACCCCGCTGCTTCGGCGCCTTGACCAGCAGTCTGCCGCCGGAGTACTCGACGCGGGTCTGCTCGGCCGCCCGGACGTCCGGCTCCCGAGAACCGTCGCTGGGGCGCACGTCGACGACGGTGTCGTCACGGTCGCTCGCGGTGATCCAGGCGTCGCCGATCACGAGTTCGATCGTGGCCGAGATCGGGGCCGGGGTGCTGAAAGTGGGCATGGTGAACCTCCGGAAGGTGGTGGAAGTGCAGAACGTGTGGGCGGATCGGACGGGTCAGCGCACCCATCCGGTGAAGCCGTCGCTGCCGCGGGGGGCGCGCCGTTCGGAACGACGACTGTCTGCGTCGGGCTCCAACGCCGCGGCGGCGGACCGCACCAGCCAGGCGTTCACGGAGAGTCCGGCGTCCCGCGCAGCCTCTTCCACGCGATCCTTGAGGTCCTGCGGGAGACGGAGATTGATCCGGGTCATCGCACCGTCGTCCGATTCGGGCGAGCGGATCGGTGAGACGTCCGCGGGCGCCGGAGGCTCCTCGTGGACGGGCTCGACAGGCGCGATGGTGACGACGAAGCTGGGTTCACGACCTCGGAGCCGGAGGTCGACGGATCCCGGCGCGAGATCGCGGGTGATTTCGCTCGCCGCGGCCGACAACGCGTCCAGGAGCGCCAGCCGGACGCCGGATTCCAATGGTGCAGTGAGCCGCTCGGCCAGCGCACGGCTGTCCTCTCCCCCGGCCTCGGCGGCTACCGCGAGCTCGCGGCGGAGGGAATCGACATACGGTGTGAGATCCATGATGCCATCATGGCACCACTGTGGCACCAACGCAAGGATTGCCCGGAAATACTCGGCGCCATTGTGATGCCGCAGTGGCACAAGACCTGCCGACGTGCGATTACGGAAGCGATTCGGGCAACCCGAACGGCACGAAATGCTCCGGCCCGAGGAACGAGGTGAGGTCCGCGATCCTGTCGCCGCGCAGGGTCAGCACGGTGATCGACCAGCGGAGATGGGTGCCGGCGTCCTCGTCCCACAGGTAGAAGGCGACGGCGGGTTGGCCGTTCGCGCTGATCGGGAGGTGACGCCACGCGCCGCAACCGGTGAGCGGAACCCGGACCGCGAAGTCGGTGACCGCCCCGAGACCGCGGTACCAGTGCGCCATCGGGGGCATCGACCAGGTGACGTCCTCGGTGAGCAGTGCAACCAGGGCGTCGGCGTCGCCGCGTTCCAATGCGCTGGAGTACCCGGAGACGAGGGCACGCACGCGCGCGTCGTCGATCTCGCGGAGGGTCTGCGCCTGCGTCACCGGCGGAACCTTCTCGGCGACGATGGCACGCGCCCGCTGCAACGCACTGTTGACCGACGCCTTCGTCGTGTCCATGACGGCGGCGATCTCGGCAGCGGAGAAACCGAGAACCTCGAAGAGCAACAGTGCGGCACGCTGGTTGCCCGGCAGATGCTGGAGGGCCGCAACGAATGCCAGTTCGACGGCTTCGCGTTGCTCGTAGCGCGCGTCAGGTCCCGCCGGACCGGCAGCCAGACCCGCATCGGCATACGGACCCAGCCAGGCGACGTCGGTCAGCGGGACGTCGCCGATGACCGCGCGATCGCTGGACGGTCCCAGATCGACCGGTAGGGCTCGTCTGCCGCGGCTCGCGACGGCGTCGAGGCACGTGCGGGTCGCGACGGTGTACAACCAGGAGCGCAGCGAACTGCGACCCTCGAACCGTGCGAACCCCCGCCACGCCCGCAGCAGCGCGTCCTGCAGTGCGTCCTCCGCGTCGTGACTCGACCCGAGCAACCGGTAACAGTGCGCGTGCAGCTCCCGGCGCAACGGACCCACGAGGCGGGTGAACGCCGCATCGTCCCCGTCGCGGGCCCTCGCGAGGTCGGGATCCTGCGCTTCGGCCGCCGCGTCGGAGGTCCGTGCGGAAATATCGCTCACAAAGGACGATTCTGCCGCACCTGGCAGTCCGGCTGATCACTGTCCCGCGCGAGGCTTCCGGGAGAGACTGAGAAGATGCTGATCCTCTCGGGTGCCGACGCAGCACCCACCGCCACACTCGGTACGGCAGGCAGCGTCGTGCACATGTGTGTCCGTGTGCCGGCCTCGGACCGCGCCTTGACGCCCGGGACGGTCCGCACACTCCTGGTCGCCGACCTCACCCGACGGGTCCTCGAGGATGTGCACCGCTCGCAGGTCGCACTGACCCTGCTCTCCCCCGCCCCCGGTTCACCCGCGACGCCAGGCGCTCTCGACGCATGGATGATCCGCCCCCTCGCGGGAATCTTCGATTCCGCCGATGCCGCCGCGGCCGGAGTCGGCGCCCGCGTGAAGCTCATAGTGACCGCGGTCGAGGACGAATCACCTGCACAACCTGCTCTGATAGTCGGTACCACCGCGGGATCCGAGCCGCTCGACGACCTGATCCACGCCGGTCACGACCCGTTGACACTGCGCTGTGTGCTGCTCTCGACGCACTACGGGCAGCACGCGTCGCTGACAATGCAGCAGATCGCCGCCGCCGCGCGGCTGTTACATCGATGGCGGCAGCGCGTCGCCGAATGGAGCACGCACATCTCCGCCCCGATGCCCGCAGACATCATCGACGCCGCGTATCGCGCATTCGACCGAAACCTCGACGTACCGGCGGTCCTCGACCTGATGAGACGCCTCGAGTCCGACACCGCGATCGCCCCGGGCGCCAAATTCGAGACCTTCGCCCACCTCGACCGGGTGCTCGCCTTCGATCTGAGTCGCGACCTCGGCACCCCGCACTCGTGAGATTCCACGATCTGCCGTCGCGGTGGTCGTGGGACCACGGGAAACGGAGATCGAAGCGGCTCAGTTCTCGGGCTGTGGCCCTCGCTCGGCCACGCCACGCACCGCCGCTGCGACCGCCGGCGCAACGCTCGCGTCGAATACGCTCGGCACGATGTAGGTGGCGTTGAGTTCGGACGCCGACACCGTGTCGGCGATCGCGCCCGCCGCGGCGATCAGCATCTCGTCCGTGATGTCGACCGCGTGCGCGTCGAGCAGACCTCGGAACACGCCCGGGAAGGCGAGCACGTTGTTGATCTGATTGGGAAAATCCGACCGCCCGGTGGCCACCACCCTCGCGTACTCGCCGGCGGCGACCGGGTCGACCTCGGGGACCGGATTGGCGAGCGCGAACACGATCGACTCGTCGGCCATCGCCGCGATGTCGTCGCCGGTGAGAATGTTCGGCGCGGAGACGCCGATGAACACGTCCGCCCCCACCAGCGCGTCCCGCAGCGATCCCGTCCGGGCTTCGGGATTGGTGTTCTCCGCGATCCAGGTGCGGAACTCGTCGGCGGTGTCGGCGGGCGACAGGATCCCCTTCCGTCCGCAGCCGACGATGTTCGTGGCGCCCTGGGCGACCAGCAACCGGATGACGGCGTGGCCGGCGGCGCCGACACCGGAGACCACGATCCGGACCCGGTCGAGCGACTTGCCGACCACGCGCAGCGCGTTGGTCAGGGCGGCCAGGACCACGATTGCGGTGCCGTGCTGGTCGTCGTGGAACACCGGAATGTCGAGCATCTCGCGCAGCCGGGCCTCGATCTCGAAACACCGTGGGGCGGAGATGTCTTCGAGGTTGATTCCGCCGTACACCGGCGCGAGTGCCCGGACGATCTCGACGATGGCATCCGGGTCCTGCGTGTCCAGGCAGACCGGCCAGGCGTCGACACCGGCGAACCGCTTGAACAGTGCTGCCTTGCCCTCCATCACCGGGATCGACGCCGCGGCACCGATGTTGCCCAGGCCGAGGACCGCGGACCCGTCGGTGACGACGGCGACGGTGTTGCGTTTGATCGTCAGCCGGCGCACATCCTCCGGATGTTCGGCGATGGCGGTACACACCCGTGCGACGCCGGGGGTGTAGGCGCGGGAGAGGTCGTCGCGGTGTTTGAGTGGAACCGTGGGGACCACCTCGAGCTTTCCGCCCAGATGCAGCAGGAACGTGCGGTCGCTGACCTTGCCGACGACCACACCCGGCACCTCGGCGATCGCAGTGGAGATCTGGTCGGCGTGCGCGACGTCCGAGGCGTCGCAGGTGAGGTCGATGACCATATGGTCGGAATGACTCTCGACCACATCGAGTGCCGTCATGGCACCTTTCACGGACGCGATCGCCGCCGCCAGCGTCGACGTGGTGCCGGCGCCGACCGGTGCATGGACGCGAACGGTGATCGAATAACCGGGGCTGGGACTGGGCATTGGAGCTCCTGAGTACTGAATGGTGACCAGAAGGGCAAGCCAGAGCAACGACGGTGCCCGATCGGAAGGCACACACCGATGCTTTCGCCCGCAATACCTTCAGTCTGCGCGGCGAACTCCCGCCCCGACAAGACGGCAACTGGCCCGGACCACGCAACTGCGCCGCAGCGGGCTGGGACGCCCGCGCACCGCGTCAGCGAACGATGGAGCCGCACGCGGACGCCGTTCTGCCGTTTCACCTGCTGCTTTTCAGGGCAATCGTGAGGGGTTCACAGACCGGGTGCCCGAATCGCGCCCAGACGTGCTGGGGACCGGGTTCGCGGTCCCGTTTACTGCAGGAGTCGGGGACTCTCAGGATGAGGTGAGCACCATGATGAAGAAGATCGCGGTACGAACACGCCACCGCGTCGGCGGTCGTCGCGCCTACCAGGGTCTTCGCGGGCGGGGCTGCCGCCGCCGTACCGACTCCGAGGGCCGAAACGTCCGGTGACGTGGTCGTGGCGGTTCGCGATCTCGGTCGACGACAGGGCTGGTCGACGGACTGATTGCCCGCGCCCTCCACGACGGTGAGCCACCGTCTCGGGATGCCTAGGATCGAGCATCGCTGCAGGTAGTGGCCGATACTGGCAGTAACGGGCCGGGCCGTGTTGACGATATCAATCAACTAAGCCGAATACTCCGACCCACTGGCAAGCGACCCCCGGTCGCCGTCGGGAGGTTCCCGCAATTGGATACCACGAACAGCAGCGGAGCGACTGCCCGAAGCCGTCACGACGCCTTCCCTCTGTCACCTGCGCAGCGCGGGATCTGGCTGGCCCAGCGTCTCGCACCCGACGTACCGATGTGCATCGCGCAGTACGTCGAGTTTCGCGGCGCCCTGGATCTCGACGCGTTGGACGACGCGTCGGTGACCGCAGGCCGCGAGTTCCAATCCGCGTTCCTCCGCGTGTTCGAGATCGACGGAGTGCCGTTCCAGGCCGTCGACCCGACCATCGAGTTGTCGACCGGGTACGTCGACCTCGCCGGCACAACCGACCCGGTTGCGGCCGCGCACGGCTGGATGGAGCGGGACTACACGGCCCCGCTCGACCCGACCCGGGATCTCCTGGCGACGTCGACGGTGTTGCGAGTCGGTCACGAACACTACCTGTGGTACAGCAGAATTCACCATGTCGCGCTGGATGGTCACGGTGCGATGACACTCGTGAACCGGATCGCTGCGCTGTACACCGCGCGGGTGGAGGAGCGAACCCCGGAACCCGGCAAGGCCGCGGATCTGCAGACGCTGCACCGACTCGACGAGCAGTACCGGTCGTCGCCGCGGTTCGCCTCCGACCGCGCCTACTGGCGCGACCGCCTCGCCGCCATCGACTCGGGATCGAGCCTGTCGTCGAGGTCGGCGCGGGCAGTCGCCAAGAGCACCCTGGTGGCCGCCCCGCTGGCATCGTCGACGACGGACCGGCTCCTCGGTTCCGGCGTGCCGCCGGCTGCCGCCGTGGCCGCCGCCTTCGGAACGTACCTTTCGCGCATGACCGGCCGGGACGCGGTACTCGTCGATCTCCCGGTGTCGGGCCGCACGACCACGCTGCTGCGGCAGTCCGGCGGGATGCTCGTCGGAATCGTGCCGCTGCAGGTGTTTACGGAGCCCGACGACACCGTGGCGGCATTGACGCGCCGGGTGCACAGTGAGGTGCTGCGCGCACTCCGGCACCAGCGGTTCACGCTGGAGGACATCCGTCGCGACGCCGACGTCCCGGACGCGCTGTCGGGACCGATGATCAACGTCATGCTGTTCCACCCACGGATTCAGCTCGGCCCGATCACCGGCGACTTCCACGTCGTGACCTCCGGGCCGGTCGACGACCTACTGGTCGACGTCTATCGCACCGGTTCGGCCGGGCAGATGGTCGTGGAGTTCCGCGGCAACCCCCACCGTTACACCGACGACGAGCTGGCGGAACATCATCGGTCGTTCGTCGCCCTCCTCGACGAGTTCCTCGCAGCGGATCCCGACGAACCGGTCGCCGCGATCCACCCCGAGACCGCGGCGGAGGGTGTGCGACGTCGCGCACACACCATCAACCTGGACTACTGGCGCACCGCCCTCGCAGACCTGCCCCGCTCCCCCGTGCTGCCTCACGACCACGCGCCACAGGACGCTTCTGCCGCGACCCGGTGGGGTCACGTGGGGACGCACCTGCCCGCGGATCTTCATCGACGGTTAGCGGTTCTCGGGAAGGAGTGCCCGTTCGCACCGTTCACCGTGGTGCACGCCGCACTCGGCGCACTCCTCGCGCGGGTGGGCGGAACCGGCGACATCGTCGTCGGTACCCCCGCAGGCGAGCATGGGTGGCCGCTGATCCTGCGCACTCGCGTCGACGCGACCGAGTCGTTCACCGCCTTGCTCGAACAGGTCCGCGCTGTCGAACTGCAGGCGTTCCGGCACGCGGACGTCGCATTCGACGAGGTCACCGCGGCGCTCGGTCTCCTCCACGGGCGCGAGGACTTACCGTTCCAGGTCGGCTTCGACTGCGCGAGTGTCGATGATTCACCGCGCCCGTACCCCTACACCGACGACGGGGCCGACCTCTGGATCCTCTGCGCCGAGCACGCCGGCGACACCGGGATCGATCTCGGGTTGACCTTCGCGCAGGACATCTTCGAGCCGACGACGATCCGTGCTGTCGCCGACCGGCTGGTGCGGCTCCTCGAGCAGGTGACGGCAGACCCCGACGTCGCGGTCGGCGATCTCGACCTGCTCAGTCCGGCCGAGCGGCTCCGGCTCGCGCCGGCCCGCGGGGACCCGGGCGTCACACCGCGAACACTGCCCGACATCCTGTCGAGCGCGGTGCAGCGGACCCCCGACGCGGTCGCCGTCCTCGACGGTCTCGACGTGCTCACCTATCGCAGGCTCGACGATGCCTCCACTCGACTCGCCCGGATGCTGACGGCGCGAGGGGCCGGACCCGAAACCGTTGTCGCAGTTGCCTTACCTCGTTCGGCCAGTTTCGTTCGCGCACTGTGGGCCGTCGCGAAGGCGGGCGCCGCCTTCCTGCCCGTCGACCCCGGATACCCGCGGGCGCGCGTCACGCACATGCTCACCGATTCCGGGGCGGTGCTCGGCATCACCGACGAGCACCACCGCACCCTTCTGCCCCCCGATGTCGAGTGGATCGAGCTCGACGACCCGGAGGTGGAGCGTGAGCTGTCCGGGTGGGGCACTTCACCCGTCCTGGATCGTGACCGTCGGCGACCGCTGCGGTGGGACCATCCCGCGTACCTGATCTACACCTCCGGCACGACCGGGGTCCCGAAGGGTGTGGTCGTGCCCCACCGCGGAATCGCGAATCTGGTTGCCGCGCAACGCGATAGTCTCGACGTGACAGCAAGCGACCGCGTCGCCCAGTTCGCGTCACCGAGTTTCGACGCCTCGCTGTTCGAACTGCTCGCCGCATTCGGCTCCGGTGCACGGGTGGTGGTCGTCCCACCCGGCGTCGTCGGGGGAACCGCGTTGGAGGAACTGCTGACCCACCAGCGCGTCACCCACGCAGTGCTCACCCCCACGACGCTCGCGACCCTGGACCCCGGGCATCTGACGGAGTTGTCCCACCTCACCGTCGCCGGCGAGGCCTGCTCACCCGAACTCGCATCCCGCTGGGCAGCGGGGCGGCGCCTGGTCAACGCCTACGGGCCCACCGAAGCCACCATCATGTCCACCCTCGGCGAACCGATGACACCCGGCGGGCCGGTCGATCTCGGTGCGCCGGTCCGGGGGTTCGCGTCGGCCGTGCTCGACGAGCGGCTTCACCCGGTTCCGCCCGGTACCACCGGCGAGCTGTATCTCGGGGGGCCGGGCCTCGCGCGGGGGTACCGGAACCGCGCCGGACTCGATGCCACCCGTTTCGTGGCGGCCCCGTTCGGCCCACCCGGCGCGAGAATGTACCGGACCGGTGACCTGGTGCGGTGGCGGAGGATGTCCGAGCGTCCGGACCCGGGCGACCTCGCACTCGAGTACGTCGGGCGCAGCGACTTCCAGGTCAAGATCCGCGGGTTCCGCATCGAACTCGGTGAGATCGAAGCCGCCCTCCGCGCCGACCCCGCAGTGGGATTCGCGGTCGCGGTCGTCGAGACCGGCTCCGACACGGACGGTTCCGCGGTGGTCGCCTATGTCCTGCCGACCGCGGATCGGCCCGTGGACCCCGGGCGGTTACGCCTGCGGCTCGCGCGCACGCTGCCCGCGTACATGTTGCCCGTGGCGATCGTCACCCTCGACAGCATTCCTCGCATGCCCAGCGGCAAACTGGACCGGGCCGCCCTCCCGAGACCGTCTTACGTATCGAGCGGTGCCGGCCGCCGGATGCCACGCACATCCACGGAGGGCGCGGTCGCGGCAGTCTTCGAGACGGTACTCGGGATCACCGGTGTCGGAGCGACCGACGACTACGTCGACCTCGGCGGCAACTCCCTCACCGCGACACGGGTCGTGGCACGCCTCGACGCGGCCCTCGACACCGTCCTCGACGTCCGCGACCTGTTCGAGCACCCGTCGGTGGAATCGCTGGCGGCCGAAATCGACAACCGTCGCGGCCGGGGGTCGGGACGACCGGTGTTGCGCCGGTTCCCGCGCCCCGCCGCGATTCCGCTCTCCCCGGCACAGGAACGCATGTGGTTCGTCAATCAGTACGACACGCTCTCCCCTGCCTACGACATTCCGTTGATCGTCCGGCTCACCGGGCACCTCGACCTCGACGCCCTCGTCGCGACCATCGGGGACGTCGTCGGGCGGCACGAATCGCTACGGACGGTGTACCCCGTCTCGGACGACGGCCCGCACCAGGTGATCCTGCCCGCCGAGCGGGCGACACCCGAGATCGACGTCGTGCGGGTCGACGGGACCGAGGACCTCGACGCGTACCTGGCCAGGTCCGCGTCCGTCCGCTTCGACGTCACCGCAGACGTGCCGCTGCGGGCCACGCTCCTCACGGTGAGCGACACCGAGCACGTTCTGGCCCTCGTGCTCCACCACATCGCCGCCGACGCCGCATCGACGAGCCCCCTCGCCCGGGACGTCACCGTCGCCTACCGCGCCCGGATCGAAGGGCACGTCCCGTCCTGGGAACCGCTCGCCGTGCAGTACGCAGACTACGCCCTGTGGCAACGCGAACTGCTGGGACGGGTCACCGATCCCGGCAGCCTCGCGTCGCGGCAACTCGACTACTGGACCGAGGCACTCCGCGGGGCGCCGCCCCTGCTGGCGGTGCCGACGGACCGGCCCCGCCCGCAACGGCAGTCCGCGGGGGGCGGCCGGGTGGAATTCCGACTCTCGCCGGCGATGCACGCAGCCGTCCGCGCGCTGTCCCGCACCTGTACATCAACGGTCTTCATAACCATGCACGCCGCGCTCGCCGTCGTGCTTGCCCGTCTCGCGGACACCGACGACGTGTGCATCGGTACTCCGGTTGCGGGGCGGGGCGAACCCGCCCTCGACGACGTGGTGGGCATGTTCGTCAACACCCTGGTGCTGCGGACCCGAATCCAGCCCTCGGCCGGATTCGCAGACCTCGTCCGCACCGTCCGCGATGTCGACCTGGCCGCCTTCGGACACGCCGACTACCCATTCGAGAAACTCGTCGAGGCACTCGAACCCGAACGCGCGGTCGGGCGCACCCCGCTGTTCCAGGTGCTCCTCGAGTTCCGGAACGTCCTGGTTTCCGGGCACGAGACGCAGTCGCTCGACCTCCCCGGTCTCCATGCCGAAGCGGTCGACTACGACGCGGGGATCGCGAAGTTCGAGCTGCAGGTGTACCTCACCGAAACCTTCACCGACGACGGGACGCCGAACGGTATCGACGGCGGGATCGTGTACGTCACCGACCTGTACGAGTCCGCGACGGTGCGCCGGATCGCCGACCGATTCGTCCGGACCCTGGAGATCGTGACCGCCGACCCGGACAGCGCGGTCGGCGCCATCGACCTCCTCACCGCCAGCGAGCGGGCCAACGCGCTCGCGTCGTGGCGGGAACCCCCCGCCCCGGGACCGACGACGACTCTGGCCGCCGAATTCGCCCGGGTGGCGGCACGACAGCCGACCGCGGGCGCGGTCACCTTCGCCGGTGACACGCTCTCGTACGGCGCGCTCGCCGACCGGGCGAACCGGCTTGCCCGGCTTCTGATCACCTACGGGGTCGGACCGGAACAGCTCGTTGCCCTCGCAGTACCCAGGTCGACGGACTACGCAGTCGCGACCCTTGCCGTGCTCACGGCCGGCGGCGTGTGTATGCCGGTCGATCCGGAACATTCGACCCCCGAGACGATCTCCAGGATCGTCGCCGGCACCCACCCGACCGTTGTTCTCACCACGGAGAAGGTAGACACCCTGCTCCGCAGCGGGCACGTCCGCACCCTCGTCCTCGACGCTCCCGGCACGCTCGCCGACCTCTCCCGCCGGTCCGGCGGCCCGCTGACCGACGAGGAGCGTCTCGCCGGAACCTGTGCGGCCACGACTGCTTACGTCGTGTACACCGCGGGATCCACCGCCGCGCCGACACCGGTCTCGATCTCACACGGTGCGATTCTGTCCGCTCTCACAGACCACGAGCATGCCTTCACGAGCGACGACGTCTGGGCGATGATCCGGTCCCTGGTCACCGACTTCACCATCCTGTCGTCGTGGGGCGCATTCCTGCACGGCGGCCGGCTGGTGATCGTCGACGGCGCCACGGAATGCGCGCCGGGGACACTGCGCGCACTGCTGCGCCGCGAGCAGGTCACCGTGCTCCCCGAGAGCCCGACCGCCTACGAGACGATCTCCCGCGCCCCACACTCCACGGCCGACGACGATGCACTCCGCGTCATCCTCCTCACCGGCGAGCCGGTGGACCTCACCCGCGCCAGGGGCCCCGTCGCCGGAATCTATGCGTCGACGGAGACCGGCCCCCTCTTCGCACCGTCCGCCACCGACCACCCCCACACCGCAGCGGTGGAGTACCGGGCCGCATCCGGGGGTCGGTTCGCAGTGCTCGACGATCGCCTGAACCTGGTTCCTCCCGGCGTCATCGGTGAGTTGTACGTCGGCGGATCCGCACTCGCGCGCGGCTACCACGACCTACCCGCCACGACGAGCACCCGTTTCGTGGCCAGTCCGTTCGGGCCACCGGGCGAGCGCATGGTCCGCACCGGTGATGCGGCCCGCGCCACGCCCGAGGGCGGCCTGATCATTCTGGAGCGCCGCGACTTCCAGGCCGGCCGGCGCGGATACCGAATCCCGCTCGACGGGATCGACCGCGTCCTGTCCGGGCATCCCCACGTCGCTGCCGCCGCGACCGTCGACCACACGCCCCGCATCGGCGACCCGGTGCTCGTGTCGTACGTCGTGCCGAACACCGGTGCCGCGGCCGACAGTGACGTGATCCGCGAATACGCCGCCATGATCCTGCCCCGCGTGTGGGTGCCGGGCACGGTCGTCATCCTGGACCGACTGCCGATCGCCGCGACCGGCGAGGTCGACGTCGACAAGCTCCCGGTTTCCGAAAGTCTCCTGCGCACACCGGTCTACCGCGCGCCGGCCACCCCCGTCGAGGAGACGGTCGCGACGGTGTTCGCGCAGGTTCTCGGTGTGGCCGGGGTCGGTGTCGACGACAACTTCTTCGAGCTGGGCGGCACCTCGCTGGCCGCTGCGAAGGTTGTCGCCCGCGTCGGTTCGGCGCTTGGAACGCGGCTCGGGATCCGATCGCTCTTCGAGGCACCCACGGTCCGCGGGATCGCCGCCGTTCTCGACCGGAGCGAGGTGCAGCCCGACCGGCCGGTGCTCCGCGCTCGGGTGCATTCCGAACCCGCCCCCGTGTCGTTCGCACAGCAGCGGATGTGGTTCGTCAACCAGTTCGACGTGACGTCGTCCGTCTACAACGTGCCGATGGTGGTCCGGGTGACCGGAGACCTCGACGCCGAGGCACTCCGCGCGGCCCTGGCCGACGTCGTCGCCCGCCACGAGTCTCTCCGAACGGTGTACCCCCTCGCCGAGAACGGACCGGTCCAGGTCGTCGTGCCGACCGAGAACGTCCCGATCGATCTCACGCCGATTCCGGTGGCCGATGAGGCATACCTGCCCAGGCTGGTCGACGACCTCGTCTCCGAGGGGTTCGACGTGACGACACGCCCACCGGTGCGTACCCGGCTCTGGCAGCTGGACCACCACGACCACGTCCTTGCTCTCGTCGTCCACCACATCGTCGCCGACGGGTCGTCACTGGCCCCCTTGGCACGCGACCTCGGCGCGGCATACGCCGCCCGCCGCGAAAACCGCGCCCCCACCTGGGAGCCGCTGTCCGTGCAGTTCTCGGATTACGCTGTGTGGCAACGGGAGATCCTGGGCTCCACCACCGACCCGGCGTCGCCGGTCACATGGCAACTCGACTACTGGCACACCGCGCTCGCGGACCTTCCCGAGCGCATGGAGTTGCCGGCCGACCGGCCCCGTCCCGCGACCGCCTCGCACCGGGCCGCGGCGGTGCCGTTCACATTGCCCGCGACACCGCATCGCCGGCTCGCCGGCCTCGCACGGGCACGCGACGTGACGACGTTCGTGGTCGTCCACGCGGCACTGGCCGTGCTGCTGTCCCGGCTTGCAGGCACCGACGACGTCGTCGTCGGAACGCCGACCGCCGGACGCGGCGAACAGGAACTCGACCCGCTCGTGGGGATGTTCGTCGGCACGCTCGTGCTACGCGCAACGATCGATTCCGAGTCCACCTTCGGCTCCGTTCTCACGACGGTGCGCAACACCGATCTGGCCGCCTTCGCGCACGCAGACGTCCCCTTCGAGACACTCGTCGACGAACTGCACCCTCCCCGCTCGGCGAGCAGTCACCCGTTGTTCCAGACAATGCTGTCGTTCCAGAACATCGAGCCCCCACGGCTTCAGCTTCCCGGGCTGACAGTCGAGGCAGTTGATCTCGATCCCCGGGTGTCGCCATTCGATCTCAACATCGTAGTGCGGGAACGACGCTCCGCAGACGGGCAGGAGGCCGGGATCGACGGCCAGGTCGTCTATGCCACCGACCTGTTCGACGCCGCGACGATCCGCGCGTTCGCCGACCGCCTGCTTCGGGTGATCACCGCGGTCCTCGCCGACCCCGACGTCGTCGTGGGCGACATCGACCTCCTCGACGACACCGAGCGCAGCCTCGTTCTCGACCGGTGGAACGCCACGGCCCACGAGGTCGATGCCACGACGGTCGTCGACCTGTTCGGCATGCGTGTGGCGGCAACGCCCGACGCGGTGGCCGTGCGATGCGAAGACCGCACCCTCACCTACGCGCAACTCGACACGTGGTCCACGCGCCTGGCGCGGGTTCTTCTCGCTGCCGGCGTCGGGCCCGACTCGGTCGTGGCCCTGGTGATTCCCCGCTCCTTCGACATGCTGGCGGCGATGTACGCGGTGGTGAAGTCCGGCGCGGCGGTACTTCCCCTCGATCCGCGTCATCCGGCGGACCGCATCGCCTCGCTGATCGAATCCTCTTCGCCCGCAGTCGTGCTGACCGTCGGTGATGCCGCTCCCCCAGTGCCTCGAGGCGTTCCGGTGATTCGGCTCGACCACATGGATCTCGCCGATGTCGACGCGTCGCCGGTGACCGACGCGGACCGTATCGTTCCGCTGCGTCCCGACAACCTCGCCTACGTCGTCTACACCTCCGGTTCGACGGGAAAACCCAAGGGCGTGGCGATCTCACACTCGGCGATCACGAACCAGCTGGCGTGGACGCGCACGCGACTGCCCCTCGGCGACGACGACCGCACGATACAGAAGGCACCGATCGCGTTCGACGTGGCGATCTGGGAATGTTTCGCAAGTGTGTGCGCGGGCAGCCTCCTGGTCCTGCTGCCGCCGCAGCGCCAACTCGACCTCGACCATCTCTCCGGTCTGCTCGACGAATCGCAGATCACGCTCGTCGAGTTCGTGCCGTCGCTTCTCGACGTGTTCGTGAACGACCATCGGCACGCGTTCCCCGAGTCCCTGCGCCGTGTCCTCACCGGCGGTGAGCCGATCAGCGTGCGAACGGCTCAGAGCGTGCTTTCGCGCGGGGTGCGCCTGGGAAACATGTACGGGCCTGCGGAAGCTGCCGTGACAACCACGTACGAGGATGTCGACCCCGGTGACGCCGTCCTCACCGTCCCGATCGGCACACCGGTATGGAACACGCAGGTGTACGTTCTCGACGGGCGACTGCATCCGGTCGTCGCCGGGGGGACGGGCGAAATGTACCTCGGCGGCGCCCAATTGGCGCGCGGGTACCTCCGCCGGCCCGCCCTGACGTGCGCCCATTTCGTCGCGAACCCGTTCGGTGGCGCCGGCTCCCGGATGTACCGCACGGGAGATCTCGCCCGACGACGACGCGACGGCGTGCTCGAGTACCGGGGCCGCACCGACTTCCAGATTCAGCTCCACGGCTACCGCGTCGAACCCGGCGAGGTGGAAGCAGCCCTCCTGCGCCACCCGGCGGTCGCTCAGGCCGTGGTGGTACTGCGCCGCGACCGCAACGGCGCCGATCACCTGGTCGCCTACATCGTCGGCGTTCCCGGCGCCCAGATCACCGAGCACGAACTCATCGACCACACCCTCCCGACGCTGCCCTCGCACATGGTGCCGTCGGCGGTCGTGACCTTGTCCGCGCTGCCGTTGACCACGCATGGGAAGGTCGATCGAGACGCCCTTCCTGCCGTCGACTTCGCTTCCCGCGCGGCGGAATTCCGTCCTGCTGGGACAGCAATCGAGGAGACGCTGGTCGAACTGTTCGGCGATGTCCTCGGTGTCGACACGGTGGGGGTGGACGATTCGTTCTTCGCGCTCGGTGGCGACAGCATCATGGCGATCCAGCTGGTGGCCCGGGCCAAGGCCGCCGGACTCGCGTTGACCCCGCGCGACGTGTTCGAGCATCGGACCATCGGGCGGCTGGCTCGTGTCGCCGAGACGAACCCCGAGCCGACCCCGAGCCTCCCCGAGCTACCCGGCGGTGGCGTCGGGACGTTCCCCTTACCGCCGGCCGCACGATGGTTGCTCGAGCGCGGCGGCGACCTCGACACGTA
>NZ_BCWY01000011.1 GCF_001894825.1 Rhodococcus jostii NBRC 16295
CGTCTCCACCGTCGGCCATGTCGGCCCGCATCTCGAGGTCAAGATCGTCGATCCGGCAACGGGATTGACCGTTCGGCGGGGTGAGCCGGGCGAGCTGTGCACCCGGGGGTACTCGGTGATGCTCGGGTATTGGAACAACGCGGAGAAGACGGCGGAGGCGATCGACGCCGGCCGGTGGATGCATACCGGCGACATCGGTGTGATGGATTCCGACGGGTACGTCGCGATCACCGGGCGGATCAAGGACATGGTGATCCGGGGCGGCGAGAACGTCTACCCGCGGGAGATCGAGGAGTTCCTCTACACCCATCCCGACATCCTCGACGCCCAGGTGATCGGTGTGCCCGACGCGAAGTACGGCGAGGAACTGATGGTGTGGGTGCGGATGAAGGACGGCGCGACTCCTCTCGATGCCGCGGCGGTGAAGGAGTTCTGCACCGGGAAACTCGCCCACTACAAGATCCCGAGGTACGTGCACGTCGTCGACGAGTTCCCGATGACCGTGACCGGCAAGGTGCGCAAGGTCGAGATGCGGGAGCAGTCCCTCGACCTGATCGGCCGCGCCTGACGCGTGTCGTGCTCTTACCCCAGTGCCCCGGCGATCGCGTCGAGGCCGGCGGCCGCGCAGGCCTGGTCCTTCATGCCGTCGGGAGCGCCGCCGACGCCGATACCCGCGATCGACGTGCCTGCGGACTTCACGCTCATTCCGCCGGCGAGGAACAATGTTCCGGGCAGGTCGGCGACCGTCGCGCCGTCGCCCTCGGCGCGTTCGCTCAGATCGCTGGTGTTCGCACCGAACGCGGCAGCGGTGTACGCCTTCTGGCGGGCCGCCTCCACGGTGTGCTGAGCGGCATTGTCCCCGCGCAACATGGCCTGCACGTTTCCGGCGCGATCGACCACCGACACGGTGACGAAGCCGAGCCCGTCGGCCTGGCACTTCGCGAGCGCCGCCTGCGCGGCGGCCTGCGCAGTGCCGATACCGAGACGGTTCTGGCTCACCACGCCGTCCGCACCGTCCATCGGTGCCGGCGCCGCGGCGGTCGCGACCGGTGGGGACGCCGGACTCGCCTCGTCGGACGCGGACGTGCCGCACGCCGAGGTGGCGACGATCGCGGCGAGCGGGACGGTGATCGCCAGAATGCGGGGCAGGCGGTGGAAGGTGCGCATCGGAAGGCCTTTCGGGAAGTGACGAGCTGACGTGACCAGCCTGGCCCGGCGGTGCCGGTGACCGCATCGGGCCGACGGCGCCCCCGAACTCATCCGTCCGGCCCCGGCAGATCATCCGAACGGTGGATACGCGTCCCGCCGCCGGTCCGTAGGATTCATCGACGTGACGACACCCGTGGACGGAGTGGACAGGTCGGACGGCGCGAGCCTGCGCGGCCCGCTTGCCACCGCCATCCACATCTCGTTCTACGTCCTCCTCGCGACGTCGACGGCGCGGTACCTGACATACCACGGTGTGAGCGGGCGATTCGTCGTGGTGATCGCGTTGATCGCTGTACTCGCCGCGCTGTACACGCTCACCGCTGTCGTGGCGCGGAGGGGAGGGGCGTGGGAACCCTGGGTCATGCCCGTCCTGACGACGTGGGCGGTACTCGTCTGGCTCGCCCCGAGTTTCGCCTGGTGCGCCTTTCCCATGTTCTTCCTCTGCACGAGGGCCTACTCGAGCCGGATCGCGTACCCGGTCGTCGGCGTGCTCGCCGTCCTCACGTCGCTGGCGTTCTTCAGTTTTTCCGGGCGCACCGAGTGGGCGGTGCTGGTGGGACCGTTGTGTACCGGGGCGCTGATCGTCATGGCGTACAGCCAGATCGAGCGCGACGGCCGGGAGCGGGTGAGTCTGCTCCGCCAGGTCGCGGACACCCGGTCGCGACTCGCCGAGACCGAGCGCGAGGCCGGAGCACTTGCCGAACGCGAGCGACTCGCCCGCGAGATCCACGACACCGTGACGCAAGGACTGACGAGCAGCCTGCTCCGGCTCGAGGCTGCCGAACAGACGTGGGCGCAGGGCGACCCGTCGGCCGAAGCGCGGGCGCGTGAGGATGTCCGGGTGGCGACCGGAACACTGCGTGAGAATCTCGCGGAAACACGCAGTCTCGTGCATCATCTCGCGGCGCCCAACCTGGAATCCCAGCCGATCGACTCGGCACTGCTCGCTGCCGCGCGCACGCACCACCCGCGGGCGGAGCTCCGGATCGTGGGGACTCCGATCGCGATTCCGGCGGAGGTGGCGCATGCGCTGCTGCGGATCACCCAGAGCGCGGTCGCCAACGTCGCGCTGCATGCCGAGGCGGAGACGGTCGGTGTCACGCTGACGTACCTGCCGGGCGCGGTCGCCCTCGACGTCTTCGACGACGGCCGGGGATTCGATCCTGCGCCCGCCGGATCGTCGTCGGCTCGCGGCGGATACGGTCTGCGCGCGATGCGCAGGCGCGTCGAGCAATTGGGCGGCACGTTCACCGTCGAGAGCGCTCCGGGCGAAGGGACCGTGGTGGCCGCCCAGATACCGTGCGCGAGAGGAACTGCGGGATGAGCGCCGTCACCGTGCTGCTGGTCGACGACCATGCGGTCGTCCGTGCCGGACTGCGTGCACTTCTCGATTCGCAGCCGGACATCGAGGTGATCGCCGAGGCGGGCACGGGGGAGGAAGCGGTCGACGCGGTGACGGAGTGCGGTCCGCAACTGGTGACAATGGACCTGGCCCTCGGATCCGGTATCGACGGGGTGGAGGCCATCCGCCGTATCCGGCAGGTCGACCCGGACCTGCCGGTGCTGGTGTTCACGACGTACGACACTGACGCCGACGTCGTGCGCGCCATCGACGCCGGCGCCATCGGGTACGTCCTGAAGGACTCGACACCTCCGGAGATCTTCGCCGCCGTGCGCGGCGCAGCGGCGGGGCAGAGTGTGCTGTCGCCGCCCGTCGCGTCGCGACTACTGCAGCAGATGCAGCGCCCCGAGGAGGCGCTCACGCCCCGGGAGGCGGAACTGCTGACGCTGCTGGCCAAGGGCATGACCAACAAGGAGCTCGGCCGGGCCCTGTTCATCAGCGAGGCGACGGTCAAGACCCATCTCGCCCACATCTACGCGAAGCTCGGTGTCGATACCCGGGCCGCCGCCGTGTCCGTGGCCCTGCGGAAACAGGGCATCCGCTGACCGGAGCGGGTGTGCAGGGGTACGTCCGCATGAACCTTTTGGCAACGATTTGCCCAAGCCCTGTCGAACGGCTGTCCAGGTGGTTATGTTCGAAAGGAGCGGTGACCTTCCGCTCGCACCATGAATTGCGTGTTGAGAGGACAAGGGCCATGGTTGGCAACATCATCGGCACCATCATCTTTGGTGCGGTCATCGGCGTTCTGGCGCGTCTCGTGATTCCGGGAAAGCAGGCGATGGGCTGGGTCATCACCGTCGTCCTCGGCATCGTGGGTGCGCTGATCGGCTACTGGGTGTGGGAAGGACTCCTCGACAAGGGAGACACCGGAGGGATCGACTGGATCCGGTGGGTCATCAGCATCGCCGCGGCGGCCGTGCTGACGCTCGGGTACACCTCGATGACGAGCAAGAAGCGAGTCTGATGCTGCGCCCGTGAGTACTTGTCAACCGCCCGCGGTTAATAAGTACTCACGGGCGCAGGCATAGGAGCGTCATGTCGCGCAGCACCTTCCGGGTGCGCGAGGGGGTCGACGGATCGGCGCTGTGGGGGGTCGAGTTGATCAGTCCGAACGTGGCGTGCGCCTTGGTGCGGGCGTCCGTCTCGTCGAGCGAAGTATCCACCTGCAGAAGCACCTTCACCCAGATCTCCACATAGCGCCGCTGCGTCTGCCGGACCTCCCGGCGGGCGTCGGCGGGCAGACTCTCCAGGTCTCGGTCCTGGATGCGGATGAGGTCGGGTTCCCCGAGTGCGAAGTCCAGGTGGAAGTCGATGAGCCCCTCGAGGGCTTCTTCCGGGACGGTGGACTCGGCGACCACGAGCGACCCGCCCTCGAACAGTCGCGTGCTGATCCCCACGAGCAGTTCCACGAGGACGGCGTCCTTGTTGGGGAAGTGCCGGTACACGGCGGGTCCGCTGATTCCCACTGCGGAACCGAGGTCCTCGAGCCGGACGCCCAGGAAGCCTCGTTCGGCGATGAGGCGGGCGGCCGCGTCGAGCAGTTGGCGGCGACGATCCGCCTTCATCTGCTCCCGGCGCGTGGTCGGCGCTTCGGTGCCGTCGACGTCTGTGGTCATCGCCCTGCTCTTTTCCGGGTGTGGTCTGGACAACTCAGTTAATCACAGTTATCTTAGTTTCAGTTATCGAGTATTAACTCACTCGGCACGGGCGTCAAGACGAGAAGGCGGCAGGATGGCACTGGGCGGAACCACTGCACGGGAGGGCTACCGGGCAGAGCACACGAAATTGGTAAACGAACTGAAGTCGAGGCTGGCCGTGGCCGCGCTCGGTGGCAGCGAGAAGTCGCGCGAGCGGCACGTCAGCCGAGGCAAGCTCCTGCCCCGCGATCGGGTGGACACGCTGCTCGATCCGGGCAGCCCGTTCCTCGAGATCTCGCCGCTCGCGGCGAACGGCCTCTACGACGACGAATGCCCCGGAGCGGGTGTGATCGCCGGGATCGGCCGGGTGTCCGGGCGGGAATGCGTGATCGTCGCCAACGACGCGACCGTCAAGGGCGGCACCTACTACCCGATGACGGTGAAGAAGCATCTGCGGGCGCAGGAGATCGCGCTGCAGAACCAGCTGCCGTGCATCTACCTCGTCGACTCCGGCGGCGCGTTCCTGCCTAGGCAGGATGAGGTGTTCCCTGACCGCGAGCACTTCGGCCGCATCTTCTACAACCAGGCCACGATGAGCGCGCAGGGGATCCCGCAGATCGCGGCGGTCCTCGGCTCGTGCACCGCCGGCGGCGCCTACGTGCCCGCCATGAGCGACGAGGCCGTCATCGTCCGCAACCAGGGCACCATCTTCCTGGGTGGCCCGCCGCTCGTGAAGGCCGCCACCGGCGAGGTCGTGACCGCGGAGGAACTCGGCGGCGGCGACCTGCACTCCAAGGTCTCCGGTGTCACCGACCACCTCGCGGAGGACGACCAGGACGCGCTGCGGATCGTGCGGAACATCGTCGCCACCCTCGGCCCGCGCGCCGAGCGGCCGTGGGACGTGATCAGCGCCGTCCCCGTGTCGGCGCCGCAGAGCGATCTCTACGACGTGGTCCCCACCGACCCGCGCACCCCGTACGACGTCCACGAGGTCATCGACCGGATCGTGGATGGCGCCGAGTTCCAGGAGTTCAAGGCGGAGTACGGCAAGACCCTGGTCACCGGTTTCGCGCACATCGAGGGCCACCCGGTCGGCATCGTCGCCAACAACGGCGTGCTGTTCGCCGAGTCCGCGATGAAGGGCGCGCACTTCATCGAACTGTGCGACAAACGCAAGATTCCGCTTCTGTTCCTGCAGAACATCGCAGGTTTCATGGTCGGCCGCGACTACGAGGCGGGTGGCATCGCCAAGCACGGCGCCAAGATGGTCACGGCCGTGGCGTGCGCCCGGGTCCCCAAGCTGACCGTGGTGATCGGCGGCTCATACGGGGCCGGCAACTACTCGATGTGCGGGCGGGCGTACTCGCCGCGGTTCCTGTGGATGTGGCCGAACGCCCGGATCTCGGTGATGGGCGGGGAGCAGGCGGCGTCGGTGCTCTCGACGGTGCGCAGCGAGCAATTGGACAGTGCGGGCAACCCGTGGTCGGCCGAGGACGAGGAGGCGTTCAAGGCGCCGATCCGCGAGCAATACGAGGCGCAGGGCAATCCGTACTATTCGACGGCCAGGCTGTGGGACGACGGCATCATCGACCCCGCCGATACCAGAACTGTTCTCGGACTGGCGCTCTCGGTGTGTGCGAACGCACCGGTCGAGCCGGTCTCCTACGGCGTTTTCCGGATGTGAGTGGAATGACTGAAATGACTCGGATAGATACCGTCCTGGTGGCCAACCGCGGCGAGATCGCGGTACGTGTGATCCGCACGCTGCGGGCCATGGGCATCCGCTCCGTCGCCGTCTTCAGCGAAGCGGATCGGGATGCGCGGCACGTCCGCGAGGCCGACACGGCAGTCCTGCTCGGCCCGGCCGCCGCCCGGGAGAGTTACCTCGTCATCGAGAAGGTGATCGCGGCGGCCCAGGCCACCGGCGCGCAGGCCATTCACCCCGGTTACGGGTTCCTGTCGGAGAACTCCAAGTTCGCCGGGGCCTGCGCGGACGCCGGCATCGCGTTCCTCGGCCCGTCGGCGCACGCCATCGAGGTGATGGGCGACAAGATCACCGCCAAGAACGCGGTGGTGAAGTTCGACGTGCCCGTCGTCCCCGGCATCGCCCGTCCCGGCCTGTCCGACGACGAACTGATCGCGGCTGCAGGCGACATCGGCTACCCGGTTCTCGTCAAGCCGTCGGCAGGCGGCGGCGGCAAGGGCATGCGACTGGTCGAGGAGCCGGGCGCACTCGCCGAGGCGTTGCGCAGCGCGCGGCGTGAAGCGGCGTCGGCGTTCGGCGACGACACGCTGTTCCTGGAGCGATTCGTGTTGCGGCCCCGGCACATCGAGGTGCAGATCCTCGCGGACGGTCACGGGAACGTGGTCCACCTCGGCGAGCGTGAGTGCAGCCTCCAGCGCCGCCACCAGAAGGTCATCGAGGAGGCGCCGTCGCCTCTGCTGGACGAGGCAACACGCGCCCGGATCGGCGAGGCCGCCTGCAACACGGCGCGCTCCGTCGACTACTCCGGAGCGGGAACGGTCGAGTTCATCGTCTCCGCCGACAAGCCCGACGAGTTCTTCTTCATGGAGATGAACACCCGGCTGCAGGTCGAGCACCCGGTCACCGAACTCGTCACCGGACTCGACCTCGTCGAGTGGCAGGTGCGGGTCGCGGCGGGTGAGCCGCTCGGCTTCACCCAGGACGACATCACCCTCACCGGCCACGCGATCGAGGCCCGCGTCTACGCCGAGGACCCGAGTCGCGGATTCCTCCCCACCGGTGGACTCGTCGCCGACGTCGTCGAACCCGCCGGCCCCGGTGTCCGCGTCGACTCCGGACTGCGGCCCGGCACGGTGGTCGGCAGCGATTACGACCCGATGCTCGCGAAGGTCATCGCCCACGCCGACGACCGCGCCGGCGCACTGCGGAAACTGGACCGGGCGCTGGCCGGCACCGGTGTGCTCGGAGTGGTCACCAACATCGAGTTCGCGCGCTTCCTGCTCGCCGATCCCGACGTGGTGGCCGGCAACCTCGACACCGGTCTGCTCGACCGACGGCTCGAGGACTTCGCCGCTGCGGAGGCCACCGATGCTGCCCTGATCGCCGCTGCTGCTTTCCGCTGGGTGCAGCGCTGGCCCGAGCGGGCACAGGCCGATCCGTGGGACGTCCCGAGCGGCTGGCGGGTCGGGGTTCCCGCACCCACCAGCATCCGGTTGTCGTCGGCCACCCGCACCGACCACGTTCGCATCACGGGCAGCCCGTCCGACGCCACCGCGCAGGTCGAGGACGGCGACACCCTGTCGCTGACCGCCGCACTCGACGGAACCACGCTGTCGGTGGTGATCGACGGCCGGCGCGAAACCTACCGGGTGGCCCAGACCGACGGCCACATCTGGCTCGCCGGATCCGACGGCACCACGATGCTGCGCGAGGTGCGTGAACTCAGCGTCCGCACCGGCGACGTCCACGCCGGCGAGGCCGAGATCACCAGCCCCATGCCCGGATCCGTCATCGCCGTCGGCGCCGAAGCGGGCGCCCACGTCACCGCCGGCCAGACGCTCGTCGTCGTCGAGGCGATGAAGATGGAGCATTCGCTCACCGCCCCCGTCGACGGCGTCGTCGACATCCTCGTCGCACCCGGTGACCAGGTGATGGTCGACCAACTGCTCGCACGAGTCACCCCGCACACCGACACCACCGACACGAAAGAAGACGCGTCATGACCGAATTCCTTGCCACCGGACAGCTTCCCGACGAGTACCAGCAGTTGGCGAAGACGGTCGCCGACTTCGCCAAGAACGTGGTGGCACCGGTCGCGGCGGAACACGACGCCAACCACACCTTCCCGTACGAGGTGGTGTCGGGGATGGCCGACATGGGCCTGTTCGGATTGCCGTTCCCGGAGGAGTACGGCGGGATGGGCGGCGACTATTTCGCCCTCTGCCTGGCACTCGAAGAACTGGGCAAGGTCGACCAGAGCGTCGCCATCACCCTGGAAGCCGGTGTGTCACTCGGTGCGATGCCGATCTACCGATTCGGTAACGAGGAGCAGAAGCAGGAGTGGCTGCCGCAACTGACCAGCGGCAAGAGCCTGGCCGCGTTCGGGCTCACCGAGCCGGGGGCCGGAAGCGACGCCGGCGGCACGAAGACCACCGCCAAGTTCGACAGCGGCGAATGGATCATCAACGGCAACAAGCAGTTCATCACGAACTCCGGGACCGACATCACCAAGCTGGTCACGGTCACCGCGGTCACCGGTACGAAGGACGGCAAGAAGGAGATCTCCACCATCCTGGTGCCGACGTCGACGCCGGGATTCACCGCCGAGCCGGCCTACAACAAGGTGGGCTGGAATGCGTCCGACACGCATCCGCTGACCTTCTCGGACGTGCGTGTTCCCGAGGAGAACCTGCTCGGCGAGCGTGGTCGCGGGTACGCGAACTTCCTGCGGATCCTCGACGAGGGCCGCATCGCGATCGCCGCGCTCAGCGTCGGGGCCGCCCAGGGATGCGTCGACGAGTCGGTCAAGTACGCCAAGGAACGTGAGGCATTCGGACGCCCCATCGGACACAATCAGGCCATCGCGTTCAAGATCGCCCGCATGGAGGCGCGAGCCCACACGGCCCGCACCGCCTACTACGACGCCGCCGCCCGGATGCTGTCGGGCAAGCCGTTCAAGAAGCAGGCCGCCATCGCCAAGCTCGTCGCCTCCGAGGCTGCGATGGACAACGCCCGGGACGCCACCCAGATCCACGGTGGCTACGGATTCATGAACGAGTACACCGTGGCGCGTCACTACCGCGACAGCAAGATCCTGGAGATCGGCGAGGGCACCACCGAGGTGCAGCTGATGCTCATCGCACGGGAGGCGGGATTGTGACCGAGGCCGGCAACGCGACACGGATCGTCCAGCGCGGACTGTGGTTCGAGGAGTTCGAACTGGGGGCGGTGTACGAGCACCGGCCCGGCCGGACCGTCACCGAGGCCGACAACGTCCTGTTCACCACGCAGACGATGAACACCCAGGCCCTGCACCTCGATGCCGCCTACAGCGAGGGCACCCAGTTCGGTCAGCGCCTCGTCAACTCGATGTTCACCCTGTCGACGGTGGTCGGGCTGTCGGTGGCGCAGCTGACGCAGGGGACCATCGTCGCGAATCTGGGGTTCTCGGAGATCAGCTTCCCGAAGCCGCTCTTCCACGGTGACACGCTCTACGCGGAGACGAAAATCGTGGACAAGCGGGAATCGAAGAGCCGTCCCGGCGAAGGCATCGTCACGCTCGAACACACCGGCCGCAACCAGAATGGCGACGTGGTGGCGATCGCGGTGCGCAAGACCCTCGTCCAGAAGAAGCCGTCATGAGCTGGGAACTGCCCGGTCCGGCCTGGTTGTTCTGCCCCGCAGACCGGCCCGAACGGTACGCGAAAGCGGCAGCGGCGGCCGACGTCGTGATCCTCGACCTCGAGGACGGGGTCGCGCCGGCGGACAAGGAAGCTGCCCGGATCTCGTTGATCGACACCCCGCTGGATCCCGATCGCACCGTCGTGCGGGTCAACCCGGTCGGCACCGAGGACCACGAACGCGACCTGCTGGCACTCGACGGCACCCGCTACACGAGGCTCATGCTGGCCAAGTGCGAGTCCGCCGACCAGGTGCTGTCGCTGGCCCCGCGTGAGGTGATCGCCCTGATCGAGTCGCCGCTCGGTGCGCTCGCGGTGAGCGAGATCGCGTTGGCGGCCAGCACTATCGGCGTGATGTGGGGAGCCGAAGATCTCGTGGCCGCGATGGGTGGCAACTCCAGCCGCCACGAAGACGGCAGCTACCGCGACGTCGCCACCCAGGTGCGGTCGTCGACGCTGCTGGCGGCCAAGGGCTATCACCGGCTCGCACTGGACTCCGTCTACCTCGACATCAAGGACCTGGACGGGCTGCGTACCGAGGCACTCGACGCCGTCGCCGTCGGATTCGACATCAAGGTCGGCATCCACCCGACTCAGGTCGCGGTGATCCGCGAGGCGTATGCGCCGTCCGACGCGGACGTCGACTGGGCGACGCGGGTTCTCGCCGCCGTCGCCGACGAGCGCGGGGTCTTCGCGTTCGAGGGAAAGATGGTAGACGCGCCGGTACTGCGTCACGCGGAGGCGATCCTGCGCCGGGCGAAGGACACGGCGAAGGGGAAATAGCAGCGTCCCCCGGCGCTGGGCGCGAAAGTGCGCGGAACGGCCGCGCTCTCGGGGAAGATGGTGCCCATGACAGCCGATCCGCAGTGGGTGCCCACCGACGCCGACGTGCGCGACGCGGTGATCACCGACTTCGCCGCGTTCGTCGCACGGCGTCACAGCGTCACGGTCGACGACTATCGATCGCTGTGGCGCTGGTCGGTGTCCGAACCGGCGGAGTTCTGGCGGGACGTGTGGGACTACTTCGAGATCCGGTCCGCCACCGATCCCGGACCCGCCCTCGCCGACGCCGCGATGCCGGGCGCGGTCTGGTTCCCCGGTGCGACCGTCAACTACGTCGACCACGTCTTCCGGAACGCCCGCCCGGACGCACCGGCGATCCTGTACGCCGGCGAGGGTGTGCCCGACACCGCCGTCGGATGGGACGAGTTGCGCTCCCGCGTGGCGTCGCTCGCGGCCACGCTGCGTGATCACGGTGTCGGGGAAGGTGACCGCGTCGTCGGCTACCTCCCCAACATTCCCGAGGCCGTCGTCGCGTTTCTCGCGACGGCGTCGCTCGGTGCCGTGTGGGCGGCCTGCGGACAGGACTATTCGGCGCCGGCCGCGCTCGACCGACTCGGTCAGCTGGAACCCAAGGCGCTGATCACCGCCGACGGCTACCGATTCGGAGGCAAGGAGCACGATCGGCTCGGGGCGGCCGCCCAGCTTCGCCGCGGGTTGTCGTCGCTGGTCCTCACCGTCGTCGTGCCTCATCTCGACCCGGACGCGGCCGTCGACGGCACGCTCGCCTGGGCGGACGCCACCGGCCGGGACGAAGTCCTCGAGCCTGTCGCCGTGCCGTTCGACCATCCGTTGTGGGTGGTGTTCTCCTCGGGCACCACGGGGCTGCCGAAGGGCATCGTGCACGGGCACGGCGGTGTTCTCCTCGAGCACGTGAAGTCGCTCGCGCTCCAGCTCGACATCGGGCGCGAGGACATCCTGTTCTGGTACACCAGTCCCAGTTGGATGATGTGGAATTTCCAGACGGCGGGTTTGCTCGTGGGAGCAACCATCGTCTGCTACGACGGAAGCCCGTCGTACCCGACTCCTGATGCGTTGTGGGCGTTGGTGTCCCATCTCGGTGTGACGGTGGTCGGAACCAGTCCCGGATATGTCCTCGCGTGCGACAAGGCCGGTGTGGTGCCCGCGCGGGAGCACGATCTGAGCTCCCTCCGCGCGGTGGGGGTCACCGGGTCCACCTTGCCGGCGTCGTCGTCGTTGTGGTTGTCCGAGAACATAGGTCGGGCCGTTCCCGTCGTGTCGATCACCGGCGGGACGGACGTGGTGTCGGCGTTCATCGGGGGAGCGCGGAACGTCCCGGTGTGGCCGGGGGAGCTGTCCGCGCCGTGCCTGGGTGTCGCCGTCGACGCGTTCGACGAGTCGGGAAGGCCAGTTCGGGACGAGGTGGGCGAGCTCGTCGTGACCGCGCCGATGCCGTCCATGCCGGTGTCGTTCTGGAACGATCCGGTGGGTGAGCGCTACCGGGAAGCCTATTTCGATGTCTTCCCCGGAGTGTGGCGGCACGGCGACTGGATCACGATCACCGATCGCGGGACGGTCCTGATGCACGGCCGATCCGATTCCACCTTGAACCGCAACGGAATTCGAATGGGAAGCGCCGACATCTACCAGGTGGTGGAGAAGCTGCCGGAGATCGCGGAGGCGCTCGTCGTCGGCGTGGATCTGCCGGACGGCGGATATTGGATGCCGCTGTTCGTGGTGCTGTCCGAGGGGGTGGAACTAGACGAAGCGCTGAAGCAGCGTATCCGCGGCGCCATTCGCGAGCAGGCCTCGCCCCGCCACGTGCCCGACGACATCATCGTGGCGCCCGGCATCCCGCACACCCGTACCGGCAAGAAACTCGAGGTTCCCCTCAAACGGATTTTCCAGGGTGCGGACGCCGGGCGCACGGTCGACCGCAGCGCCGTGGACGACCCCGACCTGCTCGACTGGTTCGCGAGATACGGACGCTGAGGGCGGACCGTCGAGCCAGTATCGTTGCACCGCAACGGTTAGATTAGTCTTACCTTTGTTACTGTTTAGTAACTTATCGCGGGTCGGCGGTGTCGCGGGTCGGCGAATGTGAGAAATCTCCCGTCCGTCGCCGGCCGGGAGCGCCTCCGTGATCGGGACGAATCGGGCATTGCGGTCGCCGGGTCGCGAGGCGCTGTCCCAGATGCTGGGATGCGGTGTCGAGCGGCTGGGCCGGCTCGTGGGGATGTCGGCGGTTCGGCGTCGCTCTGGGCAGGTCAGCGGGTGATCTTCAGCGGACTGACCTGCTCTTCTCTGATGGGCGGTCGTCCAGTTCGCGCGGTCGGTGCGCTCTCGCGACCACGGCATTCGGTTATTCCCGGCGTGCACCGTCGGGGTCGCGTCGTTTTGAGACCTGCGCGGGCCTTTGGTAGACACGGTGGTTGGCAAAAACTGCGGTCACGGGGGAGTGATTGTTCGATGCCGCCGCCGGTCACGAGATCGGCCGCACCGTACACGGAGAACAGTCGGGAGGCGCCGCTTGAAACTGGATACGGCAGTTGTACACCTTGCCAAATTCCGACTCTCGGTACGGTATCCACCTTTGAGTTGTACGCGGTGCCCGGAATGTGGTTCTGCCTGTTGAATGTGTGCGCGTCGAAGATCGAATTCAGGCCTGGTTCTGGAAGTATCGAGGGTTGGGTACGTCACATCCGCACCGGTAACGGCACGGGTTGTGACACCGATGTAATTCCCGGCGTCGCCGTGGAGCCGTGCGAACCGAAGTTGTCACCACCGAACGAGAGGAGGGCGAGGCAGTGAATGCGACGATGCTTCGCTCCTCGACCAGCGCCGTAGACTCGGCTCTCGACGCGGGCGATGACGAGCACCGATTGGGTGGCCGCTTGTTGGATCGATGAGAGAACGGAGCCACGTATGAACCCGCTCACCGCAAGTAGTTCGGGAAGTAAGGGCCTTGGAGTATTCAGCGTCGCAGGCAATCGGGTTTCGGACGATCGTCTGACATCGACTCCGAGTGTGGTGGAACTCTTCGATCCGCGCAGGACGTCCCACGTCCGGCGCGTTTCTGTTCCGCGAGCAACTTCGAACCGGCAAGGCCTGTTCATGTGATGGCGTTCATCGGAAGACCGGCCCACGACGCAGTCCGTGGGACCGAGAGCTACGAATCACCAAAGACACAGGCGGCAGTCGCCACGCGTTCGAGAACGGAGTAACCCTTGGGGTCGGGACATGCAGCGGGTAGTAGCGGCGCTCCTGAAGGGGCGTTTCCGCTGTCAGCCGCGCAGCGAGGCATCTGGTTCGCGCAACACGCAATGGGCGACGTTCCCCTCACCATCGCTCAGTACATCGAGCTTCGTGGTGACATCGACCTCGACCTCCTGACCGAGGCCACCGTTCGCACGGGCCGTGAGTTCGGCTCCGGTTTCCTTCGCCTCGTCGAGATCGAGGGGATGCCCTACCAGTACGTCGACAAGTCCCTCGACGACGCCATCACCTACGTCGACCTCCGGGGCGAGGACGATTCCGTCGACGCCGCCGAGAAGTGGATGCGCGCCAATTACAGCGCCCCCGTCGACCTCCTCGAAGACCGCCTCGTCGTGGTCTACCTGCTCCACGTCGGAGAGAACCACTACTTCTGGTTCTGCCGCATCCATCACATCGCGCTCGACGGCTTCGGCGCGATGGCCCTGATCGCACGCATCGCCGAGATCTACACGGCACTGGTCGAGGGTGCCGAGCCGCCGGCCTGCCGCGCCGAGGACCTGGTGCGGATCGTCGAGGACGAGCAGAGGTACCGCAATTCCGAGCGATTCGCGAAGGATCGCGAGTACTGGGCCGAACGCACCGCGCACCTGCCCGAGGCCCCGAGCCTCGCCGGACGTGCGGCCATGGTGGGCAAGTTCGCGAGGCTCTCCTCCGAGGCCCTGCCCGCGTCCACCGCCACCCTTCTCGACGACGCTCTGGACGGCAGCAACGCCAGCTCCGCTCCCATCGTGGTGGCCGCCTTCGCCGCGTACCTGGCCCACATGACGGACCGGACCGACGTCGTCCTCAGCCTCCCCGTCTCGGCTCGTACCACCGCCACGCTGCGCCGCTCCGGCGGGATGGTGTCGAACATCGTTCCGCTGAGACTCCAGATCACCCCGGAGATGACCGTCCCCGAGCTGGTCAAGAGCGTGCAGATCGAGCTGACGGGCGCCCTGCGCCGCCAGCGGTACCGGCACGAGGACATCCGCCGCGACGCCGGTGCACCGCAGGGGCAGCGTGGATTCTTCGGTCCCTCGATCAACATCATGATGTTCCACAGCGAGATCAAGCTGGGCACGGTCACCGGCCACCAGAACGTCCTCACCACCGGTCCGGTCGAGGATCTCTCGCTGAACATCTACCAGGGTGTCGCCGGCAGCAAGATCCACATCGACTTCGAGGCGAACCCGAACCTGTACTCCGCGGACGAGCTGGACCGTCACCACAGCCGGTTCTTCGACTTCTTCGAGCGTTTCCTCGGCGCCGGCGACGATGCGTCGGTGTCGGACCTCGCGGCGATGAGTGAAGAGGAATACGAGCAGGTTGTCGCCGGATGGAACGGCGACGTCGTGTCGCCGCCGCCGGGCACCGTCGTGAACCTCTTCGACACCCAGGTCGCCCGCACTCCCGACGCGACGGCCCTCGTCTTCGAGGGTGAGGAGCTCACGTACGCCGAGTTCGACGCGCGCGTGAACCGTCTCGCCCGGACGCTGATCGGGAGGGGAGTGGGTCCGGAGACGAAGGTCGCGCTCGCGATCCGCCGCTCACTCGACTCCATGGTCGCGATGTATGCCGTCGTCAAGGCCGGCGGCGCGTACGTGCCCCTCGACCCCGACCACCCGGCCGAGCGCACCGCGTACGTCCTCGACAGCGCCCGCCCGCTGTGCATCCTCACCGTGTCGCGGGACGGTCTCACGTTCCCCGTCGCGCACGACGTCGTGGAGATCGACGCCCTGGATGCGAGCGATGTCGAGTCCGGTCCGATCCGCGACGACGAGCGCGTCGCCGAGTTGCGGCCGGCCAACCCGGCCTACGTCATCTACACCTCGGGGTCCACCGGACGTCCGAAGGGTGTGGCGGTGAGCCACGCGTCGGTGCTGAACCAGGTGACGTGGATCGCGGCACGCTACGGGCTCGATGCGAGCGACGTCGTGCTGCAGAAGACGCCGACGACGTTCGACGTGTCGGTGTGGGAACTGTTCTCCGCGCTCGCCTCCGGATCGCGCCTCGTGATCGCCGCTCCGGAGGGGCATCGCGATCCCGCCTACCTCGCCGACGTGATCGCGCGCGAGAAGGTGACGGCGACGTCGTTCGTCCCGTCGATGCTGTCGGTGTTCGTCTCCGAAGCGGATCGCGAACAACTCGACAGCCTGCGGGTGGTTCTCGTTGCGGGAGAGGCATTTCCGCCTGCGGTTGCGAGCGCGTTCCGCGCGAAGTCCGACGCCGCGCTGCACAATCTGTACGGCCCCACCGAGTTCACCGTGCACGCCACCGCAGGTGAGGTGGACCGTGAGTCCCTCCATACGATTCCCATCGGAACGCCGGTGTGGAACACCGAGGCGTACGTGCTCGACGGTCACCTCCGTCCCGCTCCCATCGGTTCCGCGGGAGAGCTCTATCTCGCGGGGGCTCAGGTCGCCCGCGGGTACGAGGGCAGGCCGGACCTCACGGCGGAACGCTTCGTGGCCAATCCTTTCGGTGCCGGCGCCACCCGCCTGTATCGCACCGGCGACCTCGTCAAGTGGCGCGTCGACGGCAGCATCGAGTACCTCGGCCGCACCGACTTCCAGGTGAAGGTGCGCGGCCTGCGCATCGAACTGGGTGAGATCGAGGCCGCGATGTCCTCGTATCCGCATGTGGCGCAATCGGTTGCGGTCGTGCACGACAGTTCCCTCGGGCAGCGGCTGGTCGGCTACGTCGTTCCCGAACCCGGTTCGGCCCTCGAGGTCGAGGATCTGACGGCCCACGTCGCGCGCGCCGTGCCCTCGTACATGGTCCCCGACGCCGTCATGGTGATCGCGGAGATGCCGGTCGGCGCGAGCGGCAAGCTCGACCGGAAGGCGCTGCCCGAACCCACGTTCGCGGCGGAGTCCAGTGAATACGTGGCCCCGCGCAGCACCATGGAGGAGTCGATCGCCGCACTGTTCGCAGAGGTCCTCGGTGTGCCGAGGGTCAGCGTCGGCGACTCGTTCTTCGCGCTCGGCGGCGACAGCATCGTCTCGATCCAGCTGGTGTCCCGCGCGAAGGAAGCAGGGGTCCTGTTCACGGCCCGCGACGTGTTCGAGCGCAAGACCGTGGCATCCCTCGCCGAGGTTGCGAAGTCCGCGTCCGACTCCGCGACGGTCCACGTCCTCGAGGAGTTGCCGGGCGCAGGTATCGGCACGATGCCGCTGACGCCGGTGGTGCACTGGATGACGGAGCTGGGCGGCGACTTCCACCGCTTCTCCCAGTCGATTCTGCTGACCCTGCCGCCGAAGGTCGAGCGCGATCGGCTGGTGCGGACTCTGACGGCCGTCGTCGATCGCCACGACGCCCTGCGTTCTTCGCTGCGCCGCAACGACTCTCCCACGGGTTGGTCGCTGGAGGTCGCACCGATCGGTTCCGTCGACGTCGACCGGCTCGTCGACCGGGTCGAGTTCACCGAGGGGCCGGGAACCGACACGTTCGATGCCCTCGCCGCGCACGCTCTCGAGCGCACGGTCGACACCTTGGATCCGGCGACCGGCAGCGTCGTGCGCTTCGTCTGGTTCGCACCCGCCGAGGACTCCGGAGACCTCGCGCCCCGGGACGGCGAGGACGGGGACGTCGCGGAGGTCGAGCGCACCCCGCAGGCGGGACGGCTGCTCGTGGTGATCCACCACCTCGCGGTGGACGGTGTGTCCTGGCGAGTGCTGGTCCCCGACTTCGCGTCCGCCTGGGCGCAGATCGCCGCCGGGGCAGACCCGTTGCTCCCGGCGGTCGGCACGTCCGTTCGCCGGTGGGCGCACGGCCTCGCCGACAATGCCAGAAGTGCCGGGCGCCTGGCCGAACTCGACTACTGGCGCACCACACTCGACGGTGTGGACCCGCTGATCGGTTCCCGCGCACTCGACGGCCGCGACACGGTCTCGACCACCGGCCGCGTCCGCCTGGAGGTCTCGGCGGACGTCACCGACGGTCTGCTGACGGGTGTGCCCCGCGCATTCCACGGCGGCGTCAACGACGGTCTCCTCACCGCCCTCGCCCTGGCTGTCGCGGCGTGGCGGGCCGAACGGGGAGTCGGCGAGTCCTCGACCCTCGTGCACCTCGAAGGTCACGGCCGCGAGGAGACGGTGCTGCCCGGCGCCGACCTGTCCCGGACGGTGGGCTGGTTCACCAGCATGTTCCCGGTTCGCCTGTCGGCGCCCGGGGTCGACGTGCAGGATGCGCTCGCCGGAGGCGCCGCCGCGGGTCGCGCCGTGAAGTCGGTGAAGGAACAGCTCGCGCAGGTGCCCGAGCACGGCATCGGATACGGGATGCTCCGATTCCTCAACGCCGAGACGCGTGCGGTCCTCGCGGCCCTGCCGAGCCCGCAGATCAGCTTCAACTACCTCGGTCGCGTGTCGGTGGGTGAGATCCCCGACGCGTTCCGCGCCGCGGGCTGGGTGCCCGACACCGACACGATGGAGCTCACCGGCAGCCGCAACAGCGAGATGCCGGTGCACTTCGCCCTCGACATCAACGCGATGATCGTGGACGTCGAAGGGGAACAGCGACTTTCGGCCACCGTCGACTTCCCCCATGGTGTCCTCACCGAATCCGAGGTCGGCGAGCTCACCGGCCTGTGGACCCGCGCGCTCGAGGGTCTCGTCGAGCACACGAAGCGGCCCGGAGCCGGTGGCCGGACGCCGTCGGACCTCGACCTCGTTCCGCTGAGTCAGAGCCGGATCGACACCCTCGAGAGCGAGTACCCCGCCCTCGCGGACGTCTGGTCGCTGGCCCCGCTGCAGGTGGGCCTGCTGTTCCACGCGTCGCTGGCCGGTACCGCCACCGACGTGTACACCACCCAGCTGGTCATGGACCTGGGCGGATCCGTCGACGCCAGCCGGCTCCGCCGCGCCGCGGAGTCGCTCGTCGCCCGGCACCCCAACCTGCGCACCGCTTTCGTGTCGGCCGACGACGGCACCGGCATGCAGGTGGTCGTCGACCGGGTGGACGTGCCGTGGACGCACATCGATCTCTCGTCGGCGTCCGACGCCGACCGTGAGTCGCAGCTCGACGCGCTGATGCTGGCGAACCGGACGGACCGGTTCGACATGACCGCACCGCCGCTGGTGCGATTCCTGTTGGTCGAGACCGGCGAGGACCGCTACCGGTTCGCCGTCACCAACCATCACATCCTCCTCGACGGCTGGTCGCTCCCGATCCTCATCCAGGACCTGCTGACCCTGTATGCGGTGGACGGCGACACGCTGGCACTGCCGCAGCCGCGTCCGTACCGCAGCTACCTCGAGTGGCTGTCCGCGCAGGACCCGCAGGAGTCGGTGGCAGCGTGGGCGAAGGCCCTGGGCGGCGTCGAGGAACCCACACTCCTCGCCCCGGTGCACGCGGAGACCGCTCCGACGCTCACCCCCGGTGAGCTCGTGATCGATCTGCCGGACGACCTGCTCGCCGCGATGACCGCACGTTCGCGCGAGCTCGGCGTCACCATGAACACCCTCGTGCAGGCCGCGTGGGGAATCGTGCTGGGCAGGCTGACCGGACGGGACGACGTGGTGTTCGGCACCACCGTCTCGGGTCGTCCGCCGCAGGTGCCGGGCATCGAGTCCATGCTCGGGCTCTTCATCAACACCCTGCCGGTGCGGGTCCGTGTCCGGGGCGACGACGCCGTCCGTACGCTGCTGGACCGCATCCAGCACGAGCAGACCGGGTTGCTCGACCACCATCACGTCGGGCTCACCGACATCCAGCAGGGCCTCGGTCTCGGCGCGCTGTTCGACACCCTGATGGTCTACGAGTCCTACCCGCTCGACCGCGAAGCCCTCACGAAGAACAGCGACATCGAGGGTCTCCGCGTTCTCGACGTGACGTCCAACGACGCCACGCACTACCCGCTGGCGATCGTCGCGATGACCGATCCGCGACTGCACCTGACCGCAAAGTTCCTCCCCGAGGTCTTCGCCGCCGCCGAGGTCGAGGAGATCATGGCGCGGGTCGTCCGGGTGCTCGGTGCACTGTCCGCCGACGTCGACGTTCTCGTCGCGGACATCGACATCCTCGCGCCCGACGAGCGTGCGTCGCTGCTCGCAGCAACGGGCACCGAAGCGGCCGCACCGCTGTCACTGCCGGAGATTCTCGGGGCGACCGCCACGGAGAACGGTGAGCGCACCGCCCTCGTCGCGGACGGCGAGTCGCTGACGTACGCAGAACTCGACGCGCGGTCGAACAGACTGGCCCGTGTTCTCGTCGACTACGGTGTGGGGCCGGAAACATCTGTGGCGCTGGGGATGACGCGCTCGGTGCACTCGGTCGTCGCGACGTGGGCCGTGGCCAAGGCCGGCGGCACGTTCGTGCCCGTCGACCCGCGCTACCCGTCCGAGCGCATCGCGCACATGATCACCGACTCCGGCGCGATCCTCGGCCTGACGGTGACCGCACAGCGGGACACCCTGCCCTCGGGCATCGACTGGCTCGCGCTGGACTCGGCCGAGTGCGCCGCGTTGTGCGCCCCGAAGTCGCCGGAACCGGTCACGGACTCCGAGCGGACCGCGTCGATCCAGCTCGAGCACCCGGCGTACATGATCTACACGTCCGGTACCACCGGTCTGCCCAAGGGTGTCGCCGTCACCCACACCGGTCTGGCGAACTTCTCCGCCGAGCAGCGCACCCACTACGGGGTGAGCCCGTCGGCGCGGACCCTGCACTTCGCGTCGCCGAGCTTCGACGCCTCGGTCCTCGAACTGCTGCTGGCCTTCGGCTGCGGCGCGACCATGGTCGTCGCCCCCGCGGACCTGTATGGCGGCGAGGAACTCCGGAGCTTCCTCGCGGACAACGAGATCACGCACGCCTTCGTCACCCCCGCCGCGCTGGCGTCGGTGGAACCGGCCGGACTCGACCGGCTCGAGGTCGTCGTGGTCGGTGGCGAGGCGTGCCCGCCGGAACTGGTGGAACGCTGGGCCCCGGGCCGTCGGATGTACAACGGCTACGGACCCACAGAGGCCACCGTCATGAGCAACGTCAGCAACATGCTGGTGCCCGGGAGTCGGGTCGAGATCGGCGGTCCGGTCTGCGGTGTCACCGTTTACGTTCTCGACGACCTCCTGCGCCCGGTACCCGTCGGCGTGGCGGGGGAGCTGTACGTCGCGGGCCCCGGTCTCGCGCGCGGCTACCACGATCGTCTCGGCCTCACCGCCGAACGATTCGTGGCAAACCCGTTCGGCGAGAACGGAACCCGGATGTACCGCACCGGTGACATCGTCCGGTTCGTCGTCGACCACGGGCATCGCGCCGGCTACGGCGTGGAGTACGTGGGCCGCAGCGACTTCCAGGTGAAGGTCCGCGGGTTCCGCATCGAACTCGGAGAGATAGACGCCGCGCTGGTCAAGCATCCGGACCTCGAGTTCGCGGCCACGCTCGGCGCCGCGATGCCGTCCGGCGCGACGGCACTCGTGTCGTACGTGCTGCCGGCCTCCGGTAGCACGGTCGACGTTGCCGAGGTGACGCACTTCGTCGGGGACACGCTTCCGGCGCACATGGTGCCGAGTGCGATCGTCGTCCTCGACGAGATCCCGCTCACCACGGCCGGCAAGCTCGACCGGAAGGCGCTGCCCGCGCCCGACTTCGACGCCCTGCAGGGTGAGATGGTCGAACCGCGCACCCCCACCGAGGAACTGGTCGCCGGTGTCCTCGCGGACGTGCTCGGACTCGCGAAGATCAGCGTCGCCGAGTCGTTCTTCGATCTCGGCGGCAACTCGCTCGTGGCCACGAAGGCAGTCGCCCGGCTCAACGCTGCCGCGGGCACCCGCCTCGGTGTGCGCGAATTGTTCGAGGCGCCGACCGTGGAGCGGCTCGCCGTCACGGTGGCCGAGCAGGCCGGCACGGCCTCGCACCGACCGGTTCTGGCCGCCGGCCCGCGCCCCGGGCGCGTTCCGCTGTCGATGGCTCAGCAGAGTATGTGGCTGATGAACCGGTTCGACACGGCGTCGTCGGCGTACAACATCCCGCTCGCCGTCCGACTGTCCGGTTCGCTCGACATCGACGCGATGTCGAGCGCGGTGTCGGATGTCCTCGCGCGGCACGAGTCGCTGCGGACGGTGTTCCCCGACTCCGGCGACGGCCCGTACCAGCACGTCGTCGATGCCGGGCAGGTTCCGTTCGACCTCACGCCGGTACCCGTCCCCGACGCCGAACTCCACACGGCCCTCACCGAATTCGCCACCGAGGGATTCGACGTCACGGTCGCGCCCCCGCTGCGTATCCGGCTGTTCGCCACGAGTGAGAGCGAGTTCCTGCTCGTCCTCGTGGTGCACCACATCTGCGCGGACGGTGCCTCGATGGCGCCGCTCGCCCGGGACGTCATGGTCGCCTACAGCGCACGCACCGCGGGCGCCGCCCCGCTGTGGCAGCCGCTGCCGGTGCAGTACCCCGACTTCGCGTTGTGGCAGCGCGAGGTACTCGGCGACCCCGCCGACACCCAGTCGCTGGCCGGCAAGCAGATCGCCCACTGGGCCGACACCCTGGCCGGGGCACCCGAGCTGATCGACCTCCCGCTGGATCACACCCGCCCGGCCCGGCAGTCGATGCAGGGCGATTCGATCGACTTCGCGATCACCCCCGAGCTGCGGCGCGGCCTCGAGGCGGTCGGCGGGGAACGCGGCGCCTCGCTCTTCATGGTGACGCACGCGGCGTTGACGACGTTGCTGTCGCGGCTGAGCAACAGCGACGACATCACCGTCGGAACCCCGCTCGCAGCACGCAGCGATCAGGCGCTCGACGACCTGGTCGGCATGTTCGTCAACACCCTCGTCCTGCGCACCCAGGTGCGCCCGGGGGATTCGTTCGCCGCCCTCGTCGAGCGGGTCCGCGAAGGTGACCTCGCGGCGTTCGGCAATTCCGACGTGCCGTTCGAGAAGATCGTGGAGGCTCTGCGGATCCGGCGCTCGGCGGCGTACTCGCCGCTGTTCCAGGTGATGCTGTCGTTCCAGAACAACCGGATGGACGCGCTCGAACTGCCCGGGCTGACCGTGCGCGTGATCGACGACATGGCGCAGGGCGCCAAGTACGACCTCACGTTGACGATCACCGAGAAGGCCGACGAGTCGGGTGATCCCGCGGGCCTCGGCGGCCGGTTCACGTTCGCCACCGATCTGTTCGAGCGGAGCACCGCCGAACGGATCGCGGAACGGTTCGTCCGGATCCTCGAGGCCGTCGTCACCGATCCCGGTGTCGCTGTGGGCGACATCGACATTCTCACGAAACACGAGAGAGCAAAGTTGAGCCGAACCACACCTGCCCGCACGATGACGGTTCGCGAGCTGCCGCAGCTTCTGGCTGCCGCGGTCGAGGTCGCGCCCGACGCCGTCGCGCTCGCGCACGACGGTATGCAGGTGACATACCGCGAGTTCGACGAGCGGCTGCGCTTGATGTCGGCGCCGTTGTCCGAGCGGGGCATGGGCCCCGACGCGATCGTGTCCGTGGTGCTGTCCGGTCTGGTTCCCACCATCATGATGGCCCCGCCGTCGGAGGACGGGAAGGACGGCTTCGGCACGATCCTCGACCAGGTCATCGCCGATGCGCACGCCCTGGTCGGTGACGTCGAGATCGCGGCGCCCGCACCGGAAATCATTGCGGCACCGGACACGGAGGTCGCGGAGACGCAGGGCTGGCCGCTCGAACTGTTCGTCACCCGCTGGCAGGAATGGGTCGAGCGCGACCCGCAGGCTCTCGCCGTCGTCGCCGGCGGCGTCTCGACCACCCGCGGTGAACTCAACCGCCGGGCCAACCAGCTCGCACGCGAACTGCTGTCCCGCGGCGTCCGCCCCGACGACGTCGTCGCACTGATCGTTCCCCGTTCGGTCGAATGGGTGATCGGGATGCTCGCGGCCTGGAAGGTCGGCGCGGCGTACTCCCCGTTCGACCAGAAGTGGGCGATCGAGCGGATCGCCGGTCTCGTCGAAGACAGCGGCACGCGGTCCGTGGTGACCACCCGATCCTGGACCGGGCTCACCGAGGCGCCGGGCGGGAACGCGGCGCTCGACGACCCGATCGTGCTCGACGATCCCGAGACGGTGCGCTACCTCGAATCGCTCGACGACACCGACTTCCCGCACGACCCGTGGTCGGACGAGCACGCCGGAAAGCGTCTGGCGCACGTCATCTCGACGTCGGGCTCGACCGGGCGGCCCAAGCCCACGATGGTGCCGATGCTGGGTCTGTCCAACAACTATCAGTCGTACCAGGGCGACCTCCGGGTGAAGGACGGCACCGGACTGCTGATCGCGAACTCCCCGCTGTTCGACCAGACCCAGAAGAACATCTGGGTGGGGCTCGCGTACGGCGGCGTGCTCCACCTCGCCGACGACGGCTTCGATCCGGGGCCGATTCTCCGCATGATCGGCACGGGCGACGTCCAGATCACCAACCTGGCACCCAGTGCGTTCGAGGTCCTCACCGAACTGGACGCCGACGGCGTCCTGCCCAATCTGAAGGTAATCCTGCTCGGCGGTGAGATGCTGCGGCCGGCAGCCTGCACGGCGCTGATCGGCACCGATTCGCGCCTCCTCAACAACTACGGGCCGACCGAGGCATCGGTCACCTGCTCGTCGTACGAACTGGACCTCTCCACCGAGGATGCCGAGCCGTGGCCGGTTCCGTTCGGCGCCGCGTTCCGCGGTGTCCGGTACCACGTGCTCGACGGCCGGATGCGCCCCGTGCCGCCGGGAGTGACCGGTGACCTCTACATCGGCGGCCAGGTCCTGGCCCGCGGGTACGGCAACATGTTCGGCACCACCGCGTCACGATTCGTGGCGAATCCGTTCGAGGGGCCCGGCGCCCGCATGTACTGGACCGGCGACCGGGTGCGCGAGCGCGACAACGGTCTGCTCGTGTTCGTGGGCCGCAGCGACTTCCAGGTGAAGATCCGGGGTCTGCGGATCGAGCTGGGGGAGATCGAATCTGCCCTCACCGCACAGAGCGCGGTGCAGAAGTCGGTGGTGGTCGTCCACGACAGCGAGCAGGGTCCCCGGCTCGTCGCGTACGTCACCGCGACCGTCGGCACCGAACTCGACGTCGACGCGACGGTGGACGCGCTGCGTCACGTGCTGCCGTCGCACATGATCCCGGACGCGGTGATGGTTCTCGACGAGATGCCGCTCAACGCGAACCTCAAAGTCGACCGCAAGGCCCTTCCGGAGCCGGTCTTCGCCACCGGCACAGCCGAATTCGTCGCAGCGCGCACCCCGCTCGAGGAGGTCGTCGCCGGCATCTTCGGTGACGTGATCTCCGCGGCGCGGGTGAGTGTCGACGACTCGTTCTTCGACCTGGGTGGCAACTCGCTCAGCGCCACCCGAGTGGCGGCCCGCGTCACCTCCGCGACCGGAACCGAGGTCGGGATCCGTGACCTGTTCGAGGCGCCCACGGTCGCGACCCTCGCGAAGCTCGTCGAGGACCGGGCTCACCACGGCTCCACCCGTCCGGCACTCGTCGCGGGCGAGCGCCCCTACGAGCTTCCCCTGTCGCTCGCACAGCAGCGGATGTGGTTCCTCAACCGCTTCGACCCGTCGTCACCGGCGTACAACGTGCCACTGACCGTGCGTCTGCGCGGCGCACTGGACGTCGCGGCGCTGGCCGGGGCGCTGTCCGACGTCGTCGCGCGGCACGAGGTGCTCCGGACGGTGTTCCCGGATTCCGATTCCGGTGCGCACCAAGTGATCCTGCCCGCCGCCGACGTCGATCTCGCTCTCGAGCCGGTCGACGTCCGCGAGGAGGACCTGCGGGACCGGATGTTCGAGTTCGGCTCGACCGGCTTCGACGTGACCGACACGATCCCGGTCCGGGCCCGCCTGTTCCGGCTCGGCGCGGACGATCACGTCCTGGTCCTCGTGATGCACCACATCGCGTCCGACGGCGCGTCCACTTTGCCGCTGGCCCGCGACGTGATGACGGCGTACGCGGCTCGTCAGGACGGGACGCAGGCCGCGTGGCCGGCTCTGCCCGTCCAGTACGCGGACTACGCGCTGTGGCAGCGGGAGGTGCTCGGTTCCGAGGACGATCCCGAGTCGCTCGCGGCCGCCCAGATCGACTTCTGGGCGAAGGCCCTCGCGGGTGTGCCCGACGTGCTCGCCCTCCCCACCGACCGCCCCCGGCCCACGGTGCGGTCGATGGCCGGTGCGTCCGTCGGCTTCTCCGTCGACGAAGACATCCACCGGCGCCTCGGCGAGGTCGCGCGGGCACACAACGTGTCGCTGTTCATGGTGCTGCACGCGGCGTTGTCCGTGCTTCTGGCACGCCTGAGTTCGAGCACCGACATCGCCATCGGCACTGCGGTCGCCGGTCGCGGTGCCGAGGCACTCGAGAACCTCGTCGGCATGTTCGTCAACACCCTGGTGCTCCGGACCGAGGTCGAGCCCGGAACGTCCTTCGCCGAACTGCTCGAGCAGGTCCGGGCGCAGGACCTCGCCGCGTTCAGTAACCAGGACGTCCCGTTCGAGCAGTTGGTGGACGCACTGAAGCCGACCCGCTCCACGGCGTACTCGCCGCTGTTCCAGGTCGTGCTGACGCATCAGGTCAACGGCATCCCGTCGCTCGAGTTCGCCGGACTCGAGGCGACACCCGGTGCGGTGGACGTCGAGTTCAGCAAGTTCGACCTCACCGTCGACCTGCGCGAACTCTGGTCGGACGAGGGTGCGCCCACCGGGATCACCGGTGTCCTCGGGTTCGCCACCGAGATCTTCGACGCGGAGACCGTGCAGGGCTTCGCGGATCGCTTCGTGCGGATTCTCGCCGCCGTCGCCGGTGGCGGCACGGACATCGCGGTGGGGGACATCCCCATCCTCGATGCCGGCGAGACGGAGGAACTCACACCGGTCCGCGGTATCGAGGGCGTCTCGGCCGCGACTCTCGTCGAACTGCTCTCCGCCGCTGTCGCCGCCAACCCGGACGGGGACGCGGTCGTCTCCGGCGGCGGCTCCGTCACCTACCGCGAGCTGGACGAGCGCTCGAACCGGGTGGCGCGCATCCTGATCGAGCGCGGAGTCGGTGCGGAGACGTTCGTCGGGCTCGGCATCACCCGCTCGATCGCGTCCATCGTCGGTATCTGGGCCGTCGCCAAGAGCGGCGGCGCATACGTTCCGATCGACCCCCGGTATCCGGACGAGCGCATCGCGCACATGGTCACCGATTCCGGTGTGGCGCTGGGACTTTCCGTCGGTGCAGAGGTCGGCCGCCTTCCGGTGGACGTCGACTGGCTGGTTATCGACAGCGAGGAGTTCGAGGCGGCCTCCGCGGCGTACTCGTCGGCTCCCGTCGCGGAAGCGGAGCGTCGCACGGCGATGACCCCCGCCAACAGCGCCTACGTGATCTACACGTCCGGTACCACCGGGCAGCCCAAGGGTGTCGTCGTCACGCATCGGGGTCTCGCGAACTTCGCCGCCGAACAGCGTGAGCGCTACCAGGTGACCACCGATTCGCGGACATTGCACTTCGCGTCGCCGAGCTTCGACGCGTCCGTACTCGAACTGCTGCTCGCGGTCGGTGCGGGAGCCACCATGGTGATCGCTCCCACCGACGTGTACGGCGGACCCGAGTTCGCCACGTTCCTGCGCGAGCAGCGCGTCACGCACGGGTTCGTCACGCCGTCGGCGCTGGCGTCCGTGGATCCGTCCGGGCTGGACGACTTCCAGTTCGTCGTCGCCGGCGGCGAGGCCGTCCCCGCCGAACTCGCGGCCCGCTGGGCGCCGGGTCGCTCGCTGTTCAACGGATACGGTCCCACCGAGACCACGATCATGACCAACATCAGCGACCCGATGGCCGCCGACGGTCCGGTCACGATCGGTGGTCCGATCCGCGGCACCAGCGCGCTGGTCCTCGACGATCGACTCCGTCCCGTTCCGGTCGGTATCGCAGGTGATCTCTATCTGTCGGGCCTCGGACTGGCCCGCGGCTACCACCGGCGGACGCCGCTGACCGCGGGGCGCTTCGTGGCGAACCCGTACGGCGAACCGGGCGACCGGATGTACCGCACCGGCGACGTCGTGCGCTGGACGAAGGACGCGGACGGTGCGCTGACCGTCGACTACGTCGGCCGCTCGGACCAGCAGGTGAAGGTCCGCGGATTCCGCATCGAACTCGGCGAGATCGACGCGGTGCTCGCGAAGCACCCCGACGTCGACTTCGCCACCACGTCCGTGCTGCCCGGACCTTCCGGCGACGCGGTTCTCGTGTCGTACGTGCTGCCGGCGACGGGTGCCGAGGTGGATGTCACCGGCATGCTGGACTTCGTGGGCGAATTCGTGCCCACGTACATGGTGCCGTCGACGATCGTGACGCTCGACGCCATCCCGCTCACGCCCGTCGGCAAGCTCGACCGCCGGGCGCTGCCCGAGCCCGAGTTCCTGGCGGAGGACCGCGAGTTCCGTGCCGCGGGAACCGCTCTGGAACAGCGGGTTGCCGCGGTGTTCGCGGAGGTTCTCGGTGTCGACCAGGTCGGTGCCGACGACTCCTTCTTCACGCTCGGCGGCAACTCGCTCGCCGCCACCCGGGTGATGGCACGGATCAACGAGGCCGTCGGCGTCGACGCCCCGGTCCGCGAGATCTTCGAGGCCCCCACCGTGGCGCAGCTGGCACGGAGGCTGGAGGCGCTCGGTGTGGATTCGGGCGGACGACCGCCCGTCACCGCCGGACCGCGTCCCGACCGTGTTCCGCTGTCGCTGGCACAGCAGCGGATGTGGTACGTCAACCGGTTCGATCCCGCATCGGCCGAGTACAACATCCCCTTGGCGCTGCGACTCACCGGTGAGCTGGACGTCGACGCGCTGCGGTCGGCGATCGCCGACGTGGTGTCCCGGCACGAATCGCTGCGCACGGTGTACCCCGACTCCGTCGACGGCCCCTACCAGGTCGTCCTGTCCGACACGAAGTCCGAACTCGACGTCGTCGAGGTGGCGGGCGAGCAGGAGCTGCGAGAGCGGGTCGTCGCGCTGGCGTCGGCCGGCTTCGACGTGACCGCCGACGTCCCGGTTCGCGCCGCACTGTTCGCGCTGGGCGAGGCCGACCACGTGCTCGTCGTCGTGGTCCACCACATCTCCGCGGACGGTTCGTCGATGGCCCCGCTTGCACGGGACCTGTTCGGCGCCTACGGTGCTCGCGTGCAGGGGGAGGAGCCCAGCTTCTCGCCGCTGCCGGTGCAGTACCCCGACTTCGCCCTGTGGCAGCGGACCGTCCTCGGCAACGAGGACGATCCGGAGTCTCTCGCGGGCAAGCAGATCGCGTACTGGACGCACGCATTGGGCGATGCCCCGGAGGTCCTCGACCTCCCGGCGGACCGTCCACGACCGGCCGTCCGGAACCCGCAGGGTGGCCTGCTCGAGTTCGAGATCGGGCAGGACGTGCACCGGTCGCTGAACGAACTCGCGCAGACCCACCAGGCGTCGCTGTTCATGGTGGTGCACACCGCACTCGCCGTGCTGCTGGGGCGGCTGAGCAACACGACCGACATCGCCGTCAGCACCCCCGTCGCGGGCCGCGGTGACCGCGCGCTCGACGACCTCGTCGGGATGTTCGTCAACACGCTCGTGCTGCGCACCGACGTCGACCCGAACGCCCGCTTCAGTGCTCTGCTCACGCAGGCACGTGAGGTCGATCTGAATGCATTCGGGAACGCCGATGTGCCGTTCGAGCAGGTCGTCGAGGTGCTTCGTCCGTCGCGCACCGCCGCGTACGCCCCTCTCGCGCAGGTGATGCTGAGTTTCCAGAACCTCGAACGACCCAAGCTCGAGCTCGCGGGGCTGACGGTCGAGGTCCTCGAGAGCGGACTCACCACGAGCAAGACGGATCTCGGTGTCGCCGTCGAGGAACGGTTCGGCGAGGGATCCGCCGAGAACGGCATGCGGGGCTGGTTCTCCTACGCCACCGACCTCTTCGACGAGTCGACGGTCCGCGCCTTCGCCGATCGTTTCGTGCGCGTGCTCGAGGCCGTCACGGCCGACGCCGACGCCGTCGTCGGTGACATCGACATCCTGACCGAGGACGAGAAGGCCGGTCTGGTCGTTCCGGACGACGGGGCGCAGTCCCTCATGTCGCACTCGATCTCGGAGGAGCTGGCCGCCACCAAGTCGCTGCCCGAACTGCTCGACGGTGCTGCGTCGATCAACCCGGACGGAATCGCGCTGTCGCACAACGGGACCGATGTCACGTATGTGCAGCTTCGGGACAAGTCCGCGGAACTGGCGCGCACGCTCGCCGGTGTGGGCGTCGGCCCGGAGGCCGCCGTCACGGTGGCACTGTCCACCCTGCTTCCCGGACTGCTCGACGGATCCTCGGGCGAAGGTTTCGCCGACACGTTCGCCGGTGTCCTCGCCGGCGTGATCGCCGACGCGACGTCCGCGACCTCCGCGACGGAAACGGAGGAGCGGACCCTCGTCGACCTGTTCGACGAGCAGGTGGCACGGACGCCGGACGCCGTGGCTCTGGTGTTCGGCGACGACGCACTGTCCTACGCCGAGTTCGACGCGCAGACCAACCGGCTGGCACGGGAACTGCTGGCGCAGGGCGTCGGCCCGGAGTCCCGGGTCGCGGTCGCGCTGCGCCGGTCCCTCGAGATGATGATCGCGATCTACGCGATCGAGAAGACCGGTGCCGCGTACGTTCCGCTCGACCCGGATCACCCGGCGGCGCGCACCGCGTACGTGATCGACAGCGCCTCCCCGGCGTGCGTGCTCACCTCTTCGGCCGACCGCACCGCCGAGACGGACGCACCGCAGATCGAGGTCGACACCGTCGACCTCTCCGGTCACGCCGACGGTCCGATCACCGACGACGAGCGCGGGGCACCGATCCGTCCGGATTCGACCGCGTACGTGATCTACACCTCCGGCTCGACCGGCAAGCCCAAGGGCGTCGCGGTCAGTCACCGGTCGATCGTCAACCGGCTGATGTGGATGCAGGACACCTACCCGCTCGATTCCACCGACGTCGTCCTGCAGAAGACGCCCGTCACGTTCGACGTGTCCGTGTGGGAATTGTTCTGGCCGCTCGAGGTCGGAGCCCGGCTCGTTGTCGCGATCCCGGACGGACACCGCGACCCGGCGTACCTCTCGAAGGTGCTCGCCGAGCACAGCGTGACCACGATGCACTTCGTGCCGTCGATGCTGGCCGTGTTCACTGCGGGCGCCGACGCCGCTCTGTGCGGATCGTTGCGACAGGTGTTCTGCAGTGGTGAAGCACTTCCGCCGGCGTCGGCCGACGCGTTCCGCGACTTCTCCTCCGCGGCGTTGCACAACCTGTACGGCCCGACGGAGGCCGCGGTCGACGTCACCTACTGGGAGTGCACCGACGCGGACCGCGCGACGGTGCCGATCGGCGCCCCCGTGTGGAACACCCAGCTCCACGTCCTCGACTCGCGGCTGCGTCCAGTGCCCGCGGGCGTGCACGGCGAGCTGTACCTCGCCGGAATCCAGTTGGCCCGCGGCTACGTCGGCCGCAGCGACCTGACGTCGGACCGGTTCGTGGCGAACCCGTTCGGCACGGCGGGGCAGCGGATGTACCGCACCGGTGACATCGTCCGCAAGCGTGCCGACGGCATCGTCGAGTACATCGGGCGCCGCGACTTCCAGGTCAAGCTCCGTGGTCAGCGCCTCGAACTCGGCGAGGTCGAGGCAGCCCTCCTCGCGCACCCGTCGGTGGCGCAGGCCGTGGTCGTCGTCCACCGCAGTGAGACCACCGGCGAGAACCTGGTGGGATATGTGATTCCGGTGTCCGGCGCCGCGATCGACACCGCAGCGGTGCTGGACGCCGCAGCGGAGACGCTGCCTGCCTACATGGTGCCGGCCCGGATCCTCGTCCTGGACAGCTTCCCGCTCGGCGCCACCGGCAAGTTGGACCGGGGCGCACTTCCGGAACCCGACTTCGTCACGTCCGAGGCCGAATTCGTCGCACCCCGAACGCCGATCGAGGAGATCGTCGCCGGCGTCTTCGGTGAGGTGCTCGGCGTCGAACGCGTAGGTTCGGCCGATTCGTTCTTCGACCTCGGCGGAAACTCCATCAGCGCAACGCGGCTCACCGCCAGGCTGACCGCGGCGCTCGGCGCACAGCTGTCGGTGCGGGAGTGCTTCGAGCATCCGACTGTCGCGGAACTCGCGGCGTTGCTCGAAGCGACCGCGGGAACCGCGGAACAGCGGCCCGCGCTCGTCGCCGGTCCGCGGCCCGACCGCATCCCGCTGTCGCTTGCTCAGCAGCGGATGTGGTTCATCAACCAGTTCGACCCGTCCTCACCGGCGTACAACCTGCCGTTGGCGGTGCGGTTGACCGGCTCGATCGACCCGGCGGCCCTGAACTCCGCGTGGGCGGACGTCGTGGAGCGGCACGAGTCGCTGCGGACGGTCTTCCCGGTCGGCGCCGAAGACCCGCACCAGGTCGTGCTGCCCGCAGCGGACGTGGTGTCCGACCTGACGCCGACCCCGGTCGCGGACGAGCAGGACCTGTTCGCGCGGATGCGGGAACTCGGTGCCACCGGTTTCGACGTCACCGAGACGGTCCCGGTGCGGGTCGCCTGCTTCGAGGTGAACGCGGACGACCACATCCTGATGATGGTCGTGCACCACATCTCGGCGGACGGTGCCTCGCTGGCGCCGCTGTTCACCGACGTCATGACCGCCTACGCGGCGCGGGCCGCGGGCATTGCTCCCGGCTGGGAGCCGCTGCCTGTCCAGTACGCGGACTACGCGCTCTGGCAGCGTGAGTCGCTCGGTGACGAGTCCGACCCCGAATCGCTCGTCGCCCGTCAGCTCGACTACTGGCAGCAGGCACTCGGCGGCCTCCCCGAGGTCCTCGAGTTGCCGACCGACCGCCCCCGCCCGGCCGTGCAGTCGCTGCGCGGCGCGTCGGCGCGGTTCGCGATCGGCGCGCAGACGCATCTCGGGCTGCTCACGATCGCCCGGGAAACGAACTCGACGCTCTTCATGGTCGTGCACGCCGCACTCGCGGTCCTGCTCGAGCGGCTGTCGTCGCAGACGGACGTCGCGATCGGCACACCGGTCGCAGGCCGCGGCGAGCAGGAACTCGACAAGCTCGTCGGTATGTTCGTCAACACCCTCGTGCTCCGCGCGTCGGTGCGCCCCGACGACACCTTCGCCGACCTGCTGGCACAGGTGCGTGCCACCGACCTGAATGCGTTCAGCCACGGCGACGTTCCGTTCGAGCGTCTCGTCGAGGTGCTGGACGTCCCGCGGTCGACGGCGCATCAGCCGCTGTTCCAGGTCGCGTTGTCGTTCGACAACAACGAGTCGGTCCGGATGGAGTTCCCGGGCCTCGAGATCTCCGCGCTCGACGCCCCGCTGGAGGTCGCCAAGTTCGACCTCCAGTTGAGTGTCGGTGAGCGCTACGTCGACGGGGCCGCCGCGGGTATCGCCGCGACGTTCAACTACTCGACCGACATCTTCGACGAGCAGACCGTCCTGAGCTTCGCGGACCGGTTCCACCGGATCCTCGGTGCCGTGTCCGCCGACCGCGACGTGGTCCTCGGCGACATCGAAATCCTCGACGCCGCGGAGAAGGCTGCGATCGCACCCGTCCGCGGACCGCAGTCGGTCGAGCCGCGCACGCTGCCCGAACTGCTGCGCTCGGGGGTCTCGATCTCGCCGGAGTCGGTGGCCGTGTCCTTCGCGGGGCGTGAACTCACCTACCGGGAACTCGACGAGCAGTCGAACCGGCTGGCGCGCGTTCTCATCGATCGGGGAGTGGGGCCGGAGAACTATGTCGCACTGGCGATCACACGTTCCGTCGAATCCATCCTCGGGATCTGGGCGATCGCCAAGGCCGGCGGAGCCTACCTGCCCGTCGATCCGAAACTTCCGTTCGAGCGGATCGGCGAGATGCTGGCCGACTCGGGCGCGGTTCTCGGACTGACGGTCGCCCGCCACCACGACGACCTCCCCGGCACGGTGCCGTGGATCGTCCTCGACGAGACCGCGGCGGCCGACGAGATCGGTGCCCGCAGTGCGGTCGCGGTGGAGGACGCGGATCTTCGCCGCGCACTCACGGTCGATCACCCGGCGTACCTCATCTACACCTCGGGCTCGACGGGCAAGCCGAAGGGCGTGGTGGTCACCCACCGCGGACTGGCGAACCTCACCCGCGAGGTGCGCGAACACTACGTCGTGTCGCCGGGTTCCCGGTTCCTGCACGTGGCGTCGCCGAGCTTCGACACGTCGGTCGGGGAGATGCTCGCCGCGTTCAGCGCGGGCGCCACCCTGGTGATCTCGCCCGCGGACGTGTACGGCGGCGACGAACTCGCCGACCTGATCCGCCGCGAACGGGTCGAGAACGTCGTCATGACCCCGACCGCGCTGATGACCGTCGACCCCGACGGACTCGACACCGTCAAGTCCGTCGTCGTCGGTGGCGACACCTGCACCCCGGAACTGGTGGCACGGTGGGCGCCCGGGCGCGAGATGCGCAACGCCTACGGTCCCACCGAGACCACCGTCATCGTCACCATCACCGAGCCGATGGTGCCCGGTGAGCGGGTGACGATCGGTTCGCCGCTGCGTGGCGTCGAGTCCCTCATCCTCGATTCACGGTTGCGTCCGGTGCCGGAGGGAGTGCCCGGGGAGCTCTACATCTGCGGTCCGTCCGTGACCCGCGGCTACCACAACCGTCCGTCGGTCACGGCGGAGCGGTTCGTGGCCAACCCCTTCGGCGAGCCCGGCTCCCGCATGTACCGCACCGGCGACGTCGTGCGGTGGGCGGACGGACATCGGGTGGAGTACGTCGGCCGCTCCGACTTCCAGGTGAAGGTCCGCGGGTTCCGCGTCGAGCTCGGTGAGATCGACGCGGCCCTGGCTTCGCAGCCGGACATCGAGTTCGCGGTGACCGTGGGACGCGAGAACCCCGCCGGGCTGACGACCCTCGTGTCGTACGTCCTGCCGGTCGACGGCGCGACCGTCGATCCGGAATCGCTGAAGACGGTTGTCGGCGAGACGCTTCCGCCGTACATGGTGCCGTCGGTGGTGATCCTCCTCGACGAGATCCCGCTGACCGGCATCGGCAAGCTCGATCGGACGCGGCTGCCCGAGCCCGAATTCGTCACCGCGGGTGCGGAGTTCCGTGCCCCGACGACCTCGGCCGAAGAGTCGATCGCCGGCATCTTCGCCGAGGTGCTCGGACTCGAGCAGGTCAGTGTCGACGACAGCTTCTTCGACCTCGGCGGGAACTCGCTGAGCGCCACCCGCGTCGTGTCCCGGGCGGGGCAGGCGTTCGGCCTCCGCATCGGCGTGCGGGAACTGTTCGAGGCGCCGACCGTCGCGAGCCTCGCCGCTCGCATCGCCACCCCGGACGAGAACGTCCGACCGCGGCCGATCCTCGCTCCGCGGGAGAGGTCTGCCTTCGTCCCGCTGTCGCTGGCGCAGTCCCGGATGTGGTTCATCAACCGCTTCGACCCGGACTCGCCCGCCTACAACATTCCCCTCGCGGTCCGGTTGACGGGCGCGCTGGACGTCGACGCATTGCAGTCCGCGGTGTTCGACGTGCTCGAGCGGCACGAGTCGCTGCGCACGATCTACCCGGATTCGGCGGAGGGGCCGCACCAGGTGATCCTCACGGCGGCGCAGGTGCCGCTCGACGTCGCACCCGTGCCGGTCACCGAGACCGAACTGCGGTCGAGGCTGCTCGAGATGGTCACCACCGGATTCGACGTCACCGCCGACGTCCCGCCGATCCGGATGCGACTGTTCGAGGTCGGCCCGCAGGACTACGTGCTGGCGCTCGTCGTGCACCACGTGTCCACGGACGGCGAATCCACGGCGCCCTTCGTGCGCGACGTCATGGTGGCGTACGCGTCCCGGGCGGCCGGCCGGGAACCCGGCTTCGCGCCGCTCCCGGTGCAGTACGCCGACTACGCGATCTGGCAGCGTGAACTCCTCGGCAGCGAGGACGACCCGGACAGCCTGATCGCCGCCCAACTGGGCTTCTGGAAGAAGACGCTGGCCGGTGTCCCCGACCTCCTCGAGCTGCCGGTGGACCGGCCGCGGCCGCCCGTGCAGTCGCTGCGCGGGTCGCGGATCGACTTCACGATCGACGCGGAGGTACACCGCGGCCTGGCAGCGCTGGCCCGCAGGCACAATGCCAGCGTGTTCATGGCGGTGCACGCCGCGTTCGCGGTGCTGCTCAGCCGACTGTCCGGCACCGAGGACATCTCGGTGGGCACCCCGATCGCGGGCCGTGGCGAGCGCGAACTCGACGACGTCGTCGGCATGTTCGTCAACACCCTCGCACTGCGCGTGCAGGTCGACGGGCAGCAGACGTTCGACGAGATCCTCGATCGCGCCCGTGAGGCCGACCTCGAGGCGTTCTCGCACGCCGACGTCCCGTTCGAGCGCCTGGTCGAGGTCCTGAACCCGGCACGCTCGATGGCCCACCACCCGATCTTCCAGGTGGGCTACTCGTTCCAGAACACGACGAAGGCCGAGCTGGAACTGCCCGACCTCACCGTCACCCCGCTCGAGGTCGAGGGCGACACCGCACAGTTCGACCTGCATCTGATCCTCGGGGACAGCCCCGAGGGCGAGCAGATGTCGGGTGTGTTCACGTTCGCCACCGACCTGTTCGACGCCGCCACCGTCCAGCGTTTCGCGGACATGTTCCGCCGGGTGCTGGCCGCCGCGGTGGACTCGCCGCGGACCGCGGTCGGCGACCTGCCGCTCGCCGGCGTCGACGAGCGTGCGCTCGTGGTGTCCGGTTGGAACGACACCGCACGGACGCTGCCCGAGACCACGCTGGCCGACATGTTCGCGTCCGCCGCCGCGGCGAACCCGGACGTCACCGCCCTCGTGTTCGACGGCGAGTCGCTCACGTACGCGGAGTTCGCGACGCGGGTGAACCGGCTGGCCCGGCACCTCATCGATCGTGGTGTCGGCCCGGAAACCGTGGTCGGCCTGGCGATTCCGCGTTCGGTGGAACTGCTGGTCGGTATGTACGCGATCGCGGCAGCCGGTGGCGCCTACCTGCCGATCGACCCGGACCATCCGGCGGACCGCACCGCGTACGTGCTGGAGAGCGCGCAACCCGTCTGCGTCCTGACGACCCGCGGGGTCATCGACGCGCTGCCCGGCGGGGTCGACTACCTGCTGCTCGACGAGTTGGACCTCGGCGGAATCGACGCGACTGCGGTCACCGACGCGGAGCGCACCGCTCCGCTGCGGCCGGAGAATGCCGCGTACGTGATCTACACGTCGGGCTCGACCGGTCGGCCGAAGGGCGTGGCGATCGCGCACGGTGCGATCGCGAACCAGTTGCGGTGGAAGCAGTCGGAGTACCCGCTCACCGCCGAGGACTCGGTGCTGCTCAAGACGGCGGCCACGTTCGACCTTTCGGTGTGGGAGTTCTGGTGGGCGCTGACCGCGGGCGCACGGCTCGTCGTCGCCACTCCGGACGGCCACCGCGACCCGGCGTACCTCGCCGGACTCGTTGCGGAGCAGCAGGTCTCGACGGTGCACTTCGTGCCGTCGCTGCTGTCTGCGTTCGTCGCGGTGGCGGAGCCGGCCCAGCTGGTGTCGTTGCAGCGCGTGCTCTGCATCGGTGAGGCCCTCCCCGCCGACACGGTGCTGCGGTTCCGTGACGTCTGCGACGCGGAGATCTTCAACCTGTACGGCCCCACCGAGGCCGCCGTCAGTGTCACCCACTACCGGTGTGGCGACGAGCGCGACGGTTCGGTCCCGATCGGCCGGCCCGAGTGGAACACGCAGACGTACGTTCTCGACTCGCGTCTGCACCCGGTACCCGCCGGCGTCACGGGTGAGCTCTATCTCGCCGGCGAACAGCTGGCGCGCGGGTACTTCGGCCGCCACGACCTCACCGCGGAACGGTTCGTCGCCAATCCGTTCGGCGAGGCCGGGGCCCGGATGTACCGCACCGGCGACCTCGTGCGATGGAACCGCGACGGCGACCTCGACTACGTCGGCCGCAGCGACTTCCAGGTCAAGGTCCGCGGTTTCCGCATCGAGCTCGGCGAGATCGAGCGCGCGCTCGTGGCGCACCCGGCGGTGGCACAGGCCGTCGTCGTGGTGCACCACGACCGGCACACCGGTGACCGGCTCGTCGGTTACATCGTGCCGGAGGCGCGCGGTTACATCGTGCCGGAGGCGCGCGGTTACTCCGTGCCGGAGCAAGGCGACTCCGTCGACGACGCCGAGGTCCTCGCGTTCGCGGGCCGGTCGGTGCCCGGCTACATGGTGCCGTCCGCGTTGATCGCCCTCGACGCGCTGCCGCTGAACATCAACGGTAAACTCGATCGGAAGGCGCTCCCCGAACCCGAGTTCGGTGGCGCCGCAGACCACTACAAGGCTCCGCGAACCCCCGTCGAGGAAATCGTCGCGGGAGTCTTCGCGGACGTCCTCGGTCACGAGCGGGTCAGCGTCGACACCAGTTTCTTCGACCTCGGCGGCAACTCGCTGGTGGCCACCCGGGTGGTCGCCCGGGTCAACGCCGCCCTCGACACGTCGATCGGTGTGCGCGAGCTGTTCGAGGCTCCGACGGTGATCGCGCTGTCCGCTCGAGCCGAGCAGTCCGAGTCGGCGGGCGCGAACCGCCCGGCACTGGTGCCACAGCCGCGTCCCGCCCGGATTCCGCTGTCCCCGGCGCAGTCCCGCATGTGGTTCATCAACCAGTTCGACATCGCGTCGGCGGCGTACAACATTCCGCTGGCGATCAGGTTGACGGGTCATCTCGACGTCGCGGCGCTCGAGCGGGCGCTCGGCGACGTCGTCGAGCGTCACGAGACGCTGCGCACGACCTACCCCGACACCGGTGACGGTCCGGGCCAGGTCGTGCTGCCCCGCGCCCGGAGTTTCACGTCTCTGGACGTCGAGGACGTCGCCGATGAGACTGAGCTGCGCGGTCGCGTGATCTCCCTCGTCACCGCCGGATTCGATGTCGCGCAGGCCGTCCCGGTCCGCGCCTGCCTCCTGCGGATCGACGCCGACCAGCACGTGCTGGTCATCGTCGTACACCACATCTCCTCCGACGGCGCCTCGACGGCACCGCTGGCGCGGGACGTCGTGATCGCCTACAGCGCCCGCGCGGCCGGTTCCGAACCGGCCTGGGCTCCGCTGGACGTCCAGTACGCGGACTTCTCGCTCTGGCAGCACGAGTTGCTCGGCGACGAGAACGCATCCGATTCGCTGGCCACTCGGCAGATCGACTTCTGGCGGAACACCCTCGAGGGCCTGCCGGACGTGCTGCCGCTGCCGACGGACCGGCCGCGGCCGCCCGCGCAGTCGATGCGCGGCGCCAACTTCGACTTCGAGATCGACGCGGAACTCCGCGACCGGCTCGGGGCGCTGGCCCGCGAGCACAACGCGTCGCTGTTCATGGTCGCGCATGCGGCGCTTTCGGTGCTGCTCGCGCGGTTGAGTGCCACAGACGACATCGCGGTGGGCACCGCGATCGAGGGCCGCGGCGAGGCGGCGCTCGACGACCTGGTCGGCATGTTCGTCAACACACTGGTGTTGCGGGCCCGGGTCGACGTCGATGCGACGTTCTCGGACCTCCTCGCGCAGGTGCGTCAGCACGACCTCGGTGCGTTCACGCACACCGACGTGCCGTTCGAGCGACTCGTCGAGATCCTCCAGCCGGAACGGTCGACGGCGTTCTCGCCGCTCTTCCAGGTCGCTCTCGCATTCCAGAACATCGAGCAGGCGCATCTGGAACTGCCGGGACTGACGGTCGAGGGCCTCGACGGTGGTATCAGCGCCGCGAAGTTCGACCTCCAGCTCACGCTCGCCGACGCGGCCGACGCGGCCGACGCGGACGGGGACGCGCCGATGCGCGGCGTGTTCACCTACGCCACGGATCTGTTCGACGAGCGCACCATCGCGTCGTTCGCGTTCCGCTTCCAGCGCATCCTCGAGGCGATCACCGCAGACGCCTCCGTGCTGATCGGGGAAATCGACGTCCTCAGCGAGAACGAGCACACCGTGCTGGCACCCGTGCGCGGCGCGGACACCGCGGCGCCCGAACTGCTGCCCTGCATCCTCGCCACCGCCGCGGCGGTGGACCCCGACGCCGTCGCCGTCGTGTGCGGAGACGAGAAGGTCACCTACCGCGAACTCGACGAGCGCTCGAACCGTCTCGCTCGCGTTCTCATCAACAGGGGCATCGGGGCCGACGATTTCGTGGCCCTCGCGCTGACACGCTCCGTCGAATCGATCCTGTCGATCTGGGCGGTCGCGAAGACCGGGGCGGCCTTCGTCCCGGTCGATCCGAGCTACCCGTTCGACCGGATCATGCACATGGTCACGGACTCTCGCGTGGAGGTCGGTCTCACCACCGGTGCCCACGTCACCGAGCTGCCCGACACCGTGCGCTGGCTGGTCCTCGGTGCGGACGAGATGGACGACGCCTGCGCGTCCGTGCCGTCCGCGGCCGTCACCGACGCCGACCGCATCCGTCCGACCCGGGTCGACGACGCGGCGTACGTCATCTACACCTCGGGCTCGACGGGGCTGCCCAAGGGCGTCGTCGTCACCCACACCGGGCTCGCGAACGTCACGACCGAGCAGGTCGAGCGGCTCAGGCTCACCCCGCAGTCGAGGGTGCTGCACTTCGCGTCGCCGAGCTTCGACGCGTCCGTCTTCGAATTGCTGCACGCCGTCGCCGCCGCGTCGACGATGGTCATCGCCTCCGGTGTCGTGTACGGCGGCGAAGAACTGGCGCGGTTGCTGAAGAAGCAGAAGGTCACGCACGCCTTCATCACGCCCGCGGCGCTCACGACGGTGGATCCGGCCGGGCTGGAGGGCATCGAGGTCCTGTCGGTGGCGGGTGAGGCCTGCCCGCCGGAACTCATGCAGAGGTGGGCGCCGGGCCGGCGCATGTTCAACCTGTACGGCCCGTCCGAAGCGACGATCTGGAGCACGTCGAGCAACCCGATGAAGGCGGATCGGCCCGTCACCATCGGCGGTCCCACCCGGGGCGTCGACGTGGTCGTGCTCGACTCGCGGCTCACACCGGTTCCGGTGGGTGTCGCGGGTGAGCTGTACGTGGCGGGCCCGAGTGTGGCGCGCGGCTACCACAACCGGTTCGCGCTGACGGCCGAGCGATTCGTCGCCAACCCGTTCGGCGGTCCCGGTGAGCGGCTCTACCGCACCGGCGACGTCGTCCGCTGGGTGCACGACGGCGAGACGGGGGAACTCGTCCTCGACTACGTCGGTCGTTCCGACTTCCAGGTGAAGGTCCGCGGGTTCCGCATCGAACTCGGCGAGATCGACGCCGAACTCGGCAGGCACCCGAGCGTCGACTTCGCGGTCACGCTCGGCCATCACCGCGAGCAGACCGGGCAGACCGTCCTGGTCTCGTACGTGATGCCTGCGGCGGGCGCGTCGATCGACGTCGCCGAGCTGTCGGCGTTCGTCTCCGAGACCCTGCCCGGGTACATGGTGCCGTCGTCGATCATGGCCATCGACTCCGTACCGCTGACCCCCGCGGGAAAGCTCGACCGCAAGGCGCTTCCCGAGCCGCAATTCGTGTCGGTCGCCACTGCGTACACCGCGCCGTCGACGCCGATGGAGAAGGCCATCGCGGACGTCTTCGCACAGGTTCTCGGTGTGGACCGCGTCAGCGTCGACGACTCGTTCTTCGCCCTCGGCGGCGACAGCATCGTGTCCATCCAGCTGACGACCCGGGCGAAGAACGCCGGCGTGCTGTTCACGGCGCGAGACGTCTTCGAACGCAAGACCGTGGCCGCGCTGGCCGACGTGGCCGACTGGGCCACCGAAGTCGACTCGGTGAAGCTCGAAGAGCTGCCGGGCGGCGGGGTCGGAACGATTCCGCTCACCCCGATCGCGCACTGGCTGGTGGAGACGGCAGGCACCTTCGACAAGTTCTCGCAGGCCGTTCTGCTGACCACCCCGCCTGCCGCCACGCGAGATCAGCTGGCGGACACGGTGGATGCGATCCTGGCACGCCACGACATCCTCCGTTCCCGGCTCACCCGGGTCGGGGACGACTGGTCGTTCGAGGCGCTCTCCGCCCGCAAGGCGCTCGATGCGGACGACCTGATCGAGCAGATCGAGTTCACCGACAAACCGGGCACGGACGAGTTCGAGCGGCTCGCCCGCGCGGCTCTCGATCGTGCAGCCGAACGGCTGGATCCGGCGTCGGGCCGGATGACGCAGTTCGTGTGGTTCGCTCCCGCGGCGTCGTTGCCGGGGCAGAGCGGCCGCCTGCTGGTGCTCGCGCACCACCTCGTCGTCGACGGGGTGTCCTGGCGAGTGCTGTTGCCGGACTTCGCGACCGCGGGTTCGCAGATCATGGCGGGGCAGCCGGCGCAGCTCGAACCGGTCGGATCGTCCGTCCGGGCCTGGGCGCACGGTCTCGTGGAGGAGGCGAAGTCTCCGCACCGCGTGGCCGAGCTCGACTTCTGGCGTGGAATGCTCGCGGGCACGGATCCGCTGATCGGACGCCGCGCGTTCGATCCGGAACGCGACGTGATCGCCCGGACCGACCGCCTGAGCATGACGTTCTCGACGCAGGTGACGCAGGCGCTGCTGACCACGATCCCGCAGTCCGTGAACGGTGGCGTCAACGACGGCCTGCTCGCGGCTCTCGCTCTCGCGGTCGCGCGCTGGCGTGAGCTCCGCGGCGGGACCACGGATCGCTCGGTGCTGATCAACCTCGAGGGACACGGCCGGGAAGAGTCGACGGTTCCCGGCGCCGACCTGTCCCGCACGGTGGGCTGGTTCACGAGCCTGTACCCGGTGCGGCTGGACGTCTCGCGGGCCGATCTCGCCGACGCGTTCGACGGCGGCGCCTCGGCCGGCACTGCGGTGAAGGCGGTCAAGGAACAGCTGCTGGCCGTGCCCGACAAGGGCATCGGCTACGGGCTGCTGCGTTACCTCAACGAGGAGACGGCTCCGGCTCTGGCTTCGCTGCCGACTCCGCAGATCGGGTTCAACTACCTCGGTCGTGCGGGTTCGGTGGATCTGCCCGCCGAGATCCGGGATCTCGGCTGGATTCCCGACAGCGACTCGGGTGAGTTCGGCGGCGCGATGGACGACGACATGGTGGCGCCCGCGGTGCTCAGCATCAATGCGGTGACATCGGAGACCGCGTCCGGCCCGCAGATCGAAGCCAAGATCGCTTTCGCCACCGAGATTCTCGACGAGGCGGACGTGTGGGCGTTCGCGGAGCTGTGGCACGCCGCGGCGACCGCGCTGGCCGAGCACGCCACCGGACCGAAGGGCGGCGGTCTCACACCGTCCGACGTTCCCCTCGTGACCGTGACGCAGGACGACCTCGAGGCGCTCGAGCGGCGCTACCCCGACGCCACCGACGTGTGGCCGCTCGCTCCGCTGCAGTCCGGAATGTTCTTCCATTCCGTTCTCGCCGAGGACGCGGTGGACGTCTACACCGCTCAGGTGGTGCTCGACTTCCAGGGCATCGTCGACACCCGCCGCCTCCGCGGCGCGGCGGAGGCGTTGATCGCGCGTCACGCGAACCTGCGCACCGCCTTCGTCCCCGACGATTCGGGGACCGCGGTCCAGGTGGTCGTCGACCACGTCGCCCTGCCGTGGGAAGAGCTCGACCTGTCCGGGCTGTCCGAGGCCGATCGCGAGGAGCGGATGAGTTCCGTTCTGAGCGAACACCGTTCGGCGCGGTTCGACATGGGACGTCCGCCGCTGATGCGGTTCCTCCTGATCCGCACGGGGGAGAGCAGCTACCGGTTCTCCATCAGTAACCACCACATCCTGCTCGACGGCTGGTCGATGCCACTGCTGATGAAGGATTTGCTGGTGCTGTACGCGACCCGCGGAGACAGCTCGGTGCTGCCGCGCGTGCGTGGCTACCGCGACTTCCTCGGCTGGCTGTCCGAACGCGACACCAACGCCTCGCGCAGCGCCTGGGCGCACGCACTGGCGGGACTGGACGGTCCGACCGTACTGGCCCCGGCACCGAGTAGCGCAGACCGTCCCGAGCCCGCCGAATTCGCACTGCATCTCGGCGCGGTGGTGAGCGAGAACCTGGCGCGCATCGCCCGGGATCGCGGCCTGACGATGAACACGATCGTCCAGGCGGCGTGGGGTCTGCTGCTGGCCCGGATGACGGCGTCCGCCGACGTCGTCTTCGGCGCCACCGTGTCGGGCCGCCCACCGGAGGTCGCGGGCATCGAGTCGATGGTGGGTCTGTTCATCAACACCATCCCGATCCGGGTGCGAATCGATCCCCGCGAGTCGCTCCTCGGACTGCTCGAGCGGTTGCAGGCGGAACAGTCGACTCTGTTCGACCACCACCACATCGGTCTCCCGGAGATCCAGCAGATCGCCGGAATCGGCGGGCTGTTCGACACGTTGACGGTGTTCGAGTCGTACCCCGTGGACCGGGCAGGACTCACCGAGGACAGCGACATCGACGGCCTCCGGGTCGCCGGAGTGCAGATCAGTGATGCCTCGCACTACCCGCTGAGCCTGCTGGCCCAGTCGGACAGCGAACTGCAGCTGGTCCTGAAGTACCTTCCGGACGTGTTCGGCGCCGACACCGTCGAACGGCTCGGTGCCCGGCTGAACCGGATCCTGCAGACCATCGCGGCCGGAAGTTCCACTCTGGTGGGCGATCTGGACCTGCTCACCGCGGACGAACGCGAACTCGTCCTGTCCCGGTGGAACGATTCCGGGCACGAGGTGACGGACGAGGCCGTCGTGTCGATGTTCGGCGCCCAGGTCGCGCGCACACCGCACCGGACCGCGGTGGTGGCGGACCACGTGCGCCTCACCTACGCCGAGTTCGACGCGCGGGTGAACCGCCTGGCGCGGCACCTGATCGCGACGGGTGTGGGACCGGACTCCGTGGTGGGCATCGCGATGCGGCGCTCGCTCGACATGGTGATCAGCCTCTACGCCGTCCACGCGGCGGGCGGCGCGTACGTGCCGATCGACCCGGAGCACCCGGCGGACCGGACGTCGTACGTGGTGGACAGCGCCGCGCCGACGTGTGTGCTGAGTTCGGCCGACGACATCGCGAACCTCGATGTGGACGTGCCGGTGTACCTGGTCGAGGACTTCGACCTGTCCGAGTACCGCGACGATCCGGTCGAGGACGCCGAGCGGCTCGGCGAGCTGCGCCCCGGCAACCTGGCGTACGCGCTGTACACGTCGGGTTCGACGGGACGCCCGAAGGGCGTGGCGATTCCGCACTCGGCGCTGGCCAACCAGCTGGCATGGATGCGGGACGTCTACGGCATCGACGCGCAGGACGTGGTGCTGCAGAAGACACCGTTCACGTTCGACGCCTCCGTGTGGGAGCTGTTCCTGCCGTTGGTGGTCGGCGGCACCCTCGTGATCGCCTCGCCGGACGGTCACCGCGACCCCGAATACATGGCCGCCACGGTCGGCACGGAATCGGTGACGGTGATCCAGTTCGTCCCGTCCGTGCTCACCATGTTCCTCGACGCCGCGACCGCCGACGGGTGCGGTTCGCTGCGGCTCGTGTTCGCGGGCGGTGAGCCGTTGCCGCAGTCGGCTGCGGAGCGAGTCGGCGGCCTCGGTTCCGCGGAGCTGGTGAACCTGTACGGTCCGACCGAGGTGACCATCAACTCGACGGCCCACGTGGTGGAGCGGTCGGGGACGGGGACGATCGCACCGATCGGTTCGCCGGCCTGGAACACCCGGGCCTACGTGCTCGACGCGCATCTGAACCCGGCGCCGGTCGGGGTGCCCGGTGAGCTGTACCTCGATGGTGCGCAGTTGGCGCGCGGCTACGTCAACAGTGCGGCCCTGAGTGCGGACCGGTTCGTCGCGAATCCGTTCGGCGGTTCCGGTGAGCGGATGTACCGCACCGGCGACCTCGTCCGGTGGAACGAGCACGGTGCCCTCGAGTTCGTGGGCCGCACCGACTTCCAGGTGAAGGTGCGCGGTCTGCGCATCGAGCTCGGTGAGGTCGAGGAGGCCTTCGTCCGGCACCGCGACGTGGCGCAGGCCGCGGTGATCGTCCACGACAGCGAGGTGGGAGCGCGGCTCGTCGCCTACGTCGTGCCGAAGCCGGATGCGGCGCTCGACACTGCGGTGCTGACCGGGTTCGTCGCGGAATCCTTGCCCGACTACATGCTTCCGGATTCCGTGATGGTGCTCGCCGAACTTCCGCTGGGCACCAGCGGCAAGCTCGACCGGCGTGCGCTGCCGGTGCCGGACTTCGCGTCGGCGGCCGAATTCCGGGCGCCGCGCACCGACACCGAGCGGGCACTGGCGACCGTGTTCGCGGAGCTGCTCGGGCGCGACAGCGTCGGCATCGACGACTCGTTCTTCGAGCTCGGCGGCGACAGCATCGTGTCGATCCAGTTGGTGGCGCGGGCACGGTCGGCCGGTATCTACTTCACCGCGCGCGATGTCTTCGAGCGGCGCACCGTCGCCGAGCTTGCGGCGGTGGCCGATTCGGGTGTGTCCGCGGCGGCGGTCCTGCAGGAGTACGAGGACGGTGGCGTCGGAACGGTGCCGCTCACCCCTGTCGCTCGCAAGATGGTCGAGCGCGGCGGAGACTTCGACCGGTTCGTCATGCCGTTGCTGCTGACGTTGCCCGCCGGGATCGAACGTGAGCAGGTGATCGCGACGATCACCGCGGTGGTCGACCAGCACGACGTGCTGCGGTCGACTCTCGTCACGGCCGGGTCCGAGGACGCGCTCGAGATCGCACCCGCAGGCAGCGTCGACGTCGACGCGGCCGTGCAGCGGGTGGAGATCGCGGCCGGCGATCAGCCGGGTACCCCGGAGTTCGACGCGGTGGCGAGTGCGGCGTTCGACGCCGCGCTGGACCGTCTCGATCCGCGTGCGGGGTCGATGCTCCAGTTCGTCTGGTTCGACCCGGCCGAGGCGGATGAGCGCGGCCGGCTCCTCGTGTTGCCGCACCACCTCGTCATCGACTCCGTGTCGTGGCGGATCCTGGTGCCGGACTTCGCGACTGCCGGCGCGCAGATCGCGGCCGGTGCGTCGCCGTCGCTCGAACCGGTCGGAACTTCGCTGCGGCGCTGGACCGACGGTCTGCTGGAGGCGGCAGCGGAGCCGGAGCGGGTGGCCGAACTCGACGTCTGGGAGCGCATGCTGACGGGTCCGGATCCGCTGTTCGGATCGCGTGAGCTGGACCTGCGCACCGATCTGATCAACACGCTGGAACGGACCCGGGTGGACGTGCCCGCACCGGTCACCGAGGCACTGCTCGGCGGCACGCCGGGCGCGCTCGACGGTGAGATCGGTGATGTCCTCGCGACCGCCCTCGCGTTGGCAGTGGCCGCCTGGCGTCGCGACCGCGGAGTCGAGGCGTCGTCGACGGTGGTCACTCTCGAGGGACACGGGCGTGAGGAGTCAGCGGTTCCGGGTGCGGATCTGTCGCGGACGGTCGGCTGGTTCACCACGATGTACCCGGCACGTCTCGATCTCGCCGGGGTCGACATCGCGGATGCCATGAACGGCGGTGCCGGAGCGGCGGATGCGGTGCGCGCGGTGCGCGATCAGCTGAGCGCGATCCCGGACCGGGGCATCGGCTACGGTTTGCTGCGATACCTCAACCCCCACACGTCGGCGGTCATGCGGCAGTGGTCGGAACCGCAGATCGTGTTCAACTACATCGGACGCGTCAGCGCGGCCGAGGTGCCCGAGGCGGTGCGCGGCCTCGACTGGCTGCCCGATTTCGAATCTCCCGTCACGGGTGGGTTCGAGAAGAGCGCGATGCCCGCGCAGGCAGTGCTCGACATCCAGTCGGTGATCTCGGAAACCGAGGAGGGCCTGCAGCTGTCGGCCTTCATGTCGTTCCCGTCGGGCATCCTGTCGGCGCCGGAGGTCGACCGGTTCGGGGAGTTCTGGGTTGCCGCGCTCACCGCGCTCGTGGCTCAGGCCGAGGAGCGTTCCGGGCGTTGATCTCCGCGGCCCGTGGTGGGAAGGCTCCGAGCCTTCACACCACGGGCCCCGTCTGTTCGGGATGAAGCTGTTCGGGATCGGGCGGGGTCAGGCCCACTCGAAGGACATCTCGCCCGCCACTCCGAGGTGCTTGCACAGCTTGTGGATTCCGCCGAAGTCCTGGATCAGCGCGGAGCGGCGGGTGTCGTGTTCGGCGTCGGCGATCATCGCCCGGCCGCCGTCGAGATCCAGGATGTCGACGATGGTGTGCCAGGTGGAGTAGTCGTTGCTGCTGAACGCGGTCATCGCGTCGACGAGCCCGTCCAGGAAGTGGCGGCGGTCGTCGGGTCCCAGGGTGTCGTAGACGACGGCGGCGATGTCGTCGGCGATCGAGGCGTGGCAGTACTCGTCTCGATTGTGCAGCCGGACCGTCGCCCGGTTGACCGGCTGGACGACGTCGTTCTCGGTGATCAGGTCGAGGTAGGAGCTGATCGAGATCTCCGCCACCGTCATGAAGGCGAACGTCGTGATCGCCCGCTTCCTCGGGTCGGCGGCGTCGGCCGTCGCCGCGCGTTGACGGCGCAACGTCAGGACGTCGGGAAGGGCGTTGTTCGGCATGGCCCAACCGCGTCGTCGGCGCGTGACGGCGCTCGCGTTCAAGTGCATGAGGGTGTGGTACTGCTCGTCCACCATCGCCTGGTGGACAGCCACCGCGAACGTGTCTCCGAGTCCGGTGTCCAGGGCGTCGTGCGCGACGAGGTCGAACCCGGGGTTGACCACGTACTGCTCGATGTCCATGACGTTCTTGTTGAACGCGATCCATGCCCACGCCCGGAGCTGGTTTCGGTGCTCGTCGCTCATCGCGAGGAACCGATCGTGATCGGCGAAGGGCAGCAACTCGTTCGGGTAGTCCTGCTTGTCGACGTCGAACAGTGCGTCGAGGTCGGGTTCCGGCTTCTTGACGGTGGCCCGTTGCCCCCAGTTCCGGGAGAGCCGGGACACGACGGCGCTCTCGACCGGATCCGCCGGGTCGTACTCCGGGAGCGAGGGAGTCTTCTGGGGAGTCATGACAAATCTCCGTTCCTGTCCCACGACCGCGGCTGTCTGTGAACGAGATCGGTGAAGAGGTCGGCGCACAGCTGGGCGAGGGGTTCGCTCCGGTCGCCGAGGGCGGAAGTCGACCGGGACATGAGCGAGGCGAAGTCGTCCTCCGAGCCCCGCTCGACGGTCTCCGTCAGAGTGGCCAGCGCCGTGGCGAGCGCGCGTCGTGCCTCACCGGCGAAGGGATTGCCGGACTGGATGTCCCGGTACACCTCGGGGACGCCGCCACCGACACGGGCGAGGAGGGCGAGCGACACGAGATGGGGCGGTGTTGCCGCCGCGGTGAGCTCGGCGCCGTCGACGCCGAGCTCCGCGAGCGCGAGACCGAAGGCGAGAATTCCCGCGTGGGTCAGCGCCTGGGTGGCCGCGGTGAGCCGGTCGTGGTGCTCGGCGTCCATACGGACCACCGACGATCCCCAGCCGGACAGCGACGACAGGAACCAGTCGACTTCGCCGCCGTCCCGGTAGGTCACTGCCGCGATCGGGCGGCCTTCCGGTCCGAGGGAAGGTGCGAACATCGGGTTGATGCCCACCGCGCTGTTGCGTAGCGCGCTGCGACCGAGCGCGGCACCGAAGCGGGATTTCACGGACAGTGTGTCGACCAGAAGCGCGTGCGGGGACAATTCCGCGACGACGAACGGAATCGACTCCAGCGCGGCACCTTCGGGGATCGCCAGGATCACCGCATCCGAAGAATTCACCACCGCCCGAACCTCGGGCGACGGGTCGGTGACGTCGCCTTTCACCTGATCCGGATCGGACCGGTCGGTGAACCGGATGTCGATGGTGCGCACCGTGTTTCCGTCGCCGCGCAGCCGAGCTGCCAGCATCCGGCCGACATCGCCGGAGCCGCCGATCAGGGCGACGCTCCGGGTGGATGCGGCCGGGGCGTTCACTGGCCTATCTCGTTCGGCCTGTCCGCTGTCACGGACAGTGCGCGCAACATGGTGGCCGCCTTCACCATCGCCTCGTCGAACTCTTCCTCCGGGTCGGAGAGCGCCGTGATCGCACCGCCGATGCCGAACGTCACCTCGTTGTCGGTGGCGACGATGGTGCGGATGACGATCGACAGGTCGGCCGTTCCCGTCAGGGAGAAGTATCCGATGGACCCCGAATACACACCCCGTGGCCCGGACTCGAGCCGGTCGATGATCTCCATCGTCCGGATCTTCGGGGCGCCCGTCATCGATCCACCCGGGAAGGCGGCGCGGACGCACTCGACGACGGACGCGTCGGCGCTGAGGGTTCCGCGCACGGTCGACACGAGCTGGTGGACGGCGGCATACGTCTCGATGTCGAAGAGCTTGGGAACGTGCACCGAACCGGGAACGCACACGCGCGCCAGATCGTTGCGCGTCAGGTCGACGATCATCAGGTTCTCGGCCCGATCCTTCTCGCTGTCGAGCAGATCCTGCCGCAGGGCCGCGTCCTTGGCGGGGGTGGCGCCGCGCGGCCGCGTCCCCTTGATGGGTTTGGACTCGACCACCCGGTCGGCGCCGATCCGAAGGAACCGTTCGGGGGACGCGCTGAGAACGGACAGCCCGGCGAACTGGAGGTAGGCGCTGTACGGGGTGGGGCTGATGGAGCGGAGCAGTTCGAACGTGTGCAGCGGGTCGATCGACTGGTCCACCGTCGCCATGTTGGTCAGGCACACCTCGTAGGACTCACCGGTCCGGATCTCGCCGAGCGAGGTCGCGATGTGTTCGAGGTACTTGTCGTGCTCGTGGCGCAGCGCGAGTTCGGCCGACTCCGGCTTCCGGATCGGCGACACCGCGGTCGGTGGGTGATCCGGCTCGGCCAGCCGATGCAGCGCAGTCTCCATTTCGTCGAGCCAGCGGCGCAACTCCGGATCGTCCTGGTGATCGCTCAGGCACAGGGCGTAGGTGCGTTCACCCGAATGATCGATGACGACGGCGCGGTCGGCGAACACGAGAGCGGCATCGGGGGTAGGCGACTTGTGCGCCGCCGCGCCGCCCGTCTCGGCCTTCAACTCGTAGCCGAGGTACCCCACGTAGCCGAGGCCGAACGGCACACCCGGAAGACCGGGCACCGACCGGGCCTGCAGTTGCCGCTCCAGATAGTCGAAGAACGGTGCGTGCACCTGCTCGACCGGCAACCCCTCGCGGGTGATCCGGACGATCGATTCGCTCACGTCGTAAGTGATGTACTCGGCGCGAGGGCCGGAACAGTTACCCATGATGGTGAAACGCGAATCCGGTTCCGATGCCGACGTCCCGTCGAGCCAGAACGCGTTGGGCCCGGACGCGAAGAGATCCTCGAACGTGGTGCGCGGGTCGACTTCATGGTCGACGCGAACCTGCTGGACCACATACGGCGCGTGGGGAATCGGGATCCTGAGCATGGAGCCGTGGGTGGGTGACCCCGAATGTGTCTGCGTGAGATCGCGGAAGTTCGCGAGCAATTCGTGCCCGAAGGCGGTGCTGATGGATTCGGGGTGGAACTGGACACCCCAGAAGGGTCGGCTGCGGTGGCGGACACCCATCAGCAGACCGTCGGCCGTCCAGGCGGTGGCCTCGAGGGCGTCGGGGAGATCCTCGACGATCAGCGAGTGGTAGCGGACCGTCGGGAACGGCGAGGGAATGCCGGCGAACAGTTCCGAACCGTTGTGCTCGACGAGCGACACGCGACCGTGCATCGGTTCGGGTGCGAGAACGACACTTCCACCGAACAGCTGGCACAGCCCCTGATGGCCGAGGCACACACCGAGTACCGGGAGTTCGGTCTCCGCGATGATCCGTGCACTGATACCGAAGTCGCGCGGCCGTTCCGGACGTCCGGGGCCGGGGGAGATGACGATGTTGTCGAAGTCGGACCAGGGGATCGAATCCCACTCCACGTCGTTGTGCACGACCGTGGGCGGTTCACCGTTCACCTCGGCGAGCAACGTGAACAGGTTGTAGGTAAAGGAGTCGTAATTGTCGACCAGCAGTGTCCGGGTACTCATCACGACTCGACATTCGCAGACGGCACGGAACTGTGGCGAACGTGGTGGTTGCCACTGTGGTCGTGGTGTCCGTTGTGGCGGGGGCCTCCGTCGGCGGGTTCCGCGTTGATCACGAGATCCTCGAGCCGGCACGTCTCGGCGATGAGGAGGTCGTAGAGCGAATCGAAGAACTCCGGGGACAGCGAGTGGCTGTCGGCATACTGCCGTGCCCGCTCGTGGACGATGTGGATGCGGCCGGGCTGCATCATGGCGATGTGCTCGCGCCGCTTCAACTCGCCGATGCGCAGGCAGACTTCCAGGCGCTGTCGCACCGCTTCGAGCAGGGTCGCGTCGACGGCATCGAGTTCCGCGCGCAGACCCTCGAGTGCCTGCTGCGCCGAGGCGTCAGAATGCTCTCCGGAATCGTCGCCGTTCCGCTGTTCTACGGAGAAATACATAATCGCCCCACTCACTCGATCGGCAGTAGCTTTCTCATTCCGACTATCGTGTGTCGTTGGTGGTTCGTTTCCATCAGTCTTCCGGATGGCCGGGACGGCTGTCTCGGATCAGCAGAGTACGAACCAAGTGGGTGATCACCCCCAGAGTCTCGATCTCAGGTTGAGACTTTGATGGACAGTTGGGTAACGTAACCTGAAGTCTATTTCCGTCAACTCAGGATACGAGGAATATGCGTATATCGTGGGCCAGTAGAGCCCTGTTGTCCGTGCTGGCAGGCATCGTGATGCTCTGCAGCGCGGCACCAGCGGCAGCGGATCCCGCGGAAGCGGAACCCGCGCCCGCGGCCGACCCCTCGGTTCTGGCGGGGGCGAACGACTGGAGCTGTAAGCCGTCCGCGGCGCATCCGCGTCCCGTCGTGCTGGTGCACGGCACCTGGACCGGTATGGCGGGCACGTGGAAAGACCTCGCCCCCGCACTCGCCGCGGAGGGGTACTGCGTCTTCGCTCTCAATTACGGGCAGGCCGCCGGTTTGTCGGAGGGCAACCTGATGCGCATGTTCGGCGGCGCCGACATCGCGGAGTCCGCTGAGCAGCTCGCCGGATTCGTTGACCAGGTGCGCGCCGCCACCGGCGTCCCGCAGGTCGACATCGTCGGGCATTCGCTCGGCGGTACGGTGTCCCGCCAGTACCTGCGCTTCGAAGGCGGCGCCGATCGCGCGAACCCCGCGCTGAACAAGGTGCACTCGATCGTCACGCTCGGCGCCACCAACCACGGCACCAGCTTCGGGGACGTCCAGGCGCTCGGTGCGATCGCGCAGGCACTGGGTGTGCCGGTCACGACGCTCGCCGGTGTCGCGGTCGGACCGTCCTACATCCAGCAGATGGTGGGCTCGCCCTTTCTCCAGGTGCTCAACGCGGGCGGCGACACCGACCCGGGCATCGACTACACGGTGGTCGCGAGCCGCAGCGACACCGTGTCGACCCCGCCCGAGAACACCTTCCTGACGGCCGGTCCGGGCGCCGTCGTGCACAACGTCTGGCTCCAGGACGGATGTGCGGCGAACACCGCGGAACACATCCAGCTGACCACCGACCCCCGGGCGGTGTACATCATCCAGCGGGCGCTGGACCCCACCTACGGAGACCGCAACCCCGCGCCGTGCTGACCCGGCGCGGGTGATCGGTGGTGCCGGTCAGTCCCAGATGCCGACGTCGTCGAGATGCGCGACCAGTCGCTGCGCGCCGTCGATGAAGTGGGCCTTGTTCTCGGCTCCCACCACGTCGGCCTTCCCGTCGGCGAGGGCGGCGATGAGACGACGATGGCTCTCGACCGCCGACTCGCCCCAGGCCGGATCGGACGAATAGAACTGCACCGGGGTGTACCGGGTGGCGCTGAGCAGGAACCACGACAGCTTGCTCGCGTCGGCCAGACGGTTGATGACCCGGTGGAACGTGAACTCGAGATCCTCGATGCGGTCGGCGTCGCCGTCCCCGACGGCACGCCGCAGTTTCTCGTTGATCGCGGTCAGCTCCTCGACTGCCTCCGGGGTGGCAGACCGCGTCGCGCGGACCGCGAGTTCCTCGGCGATCTGGCCCTGGAGCCAGAAGAGGTCGTGGATGTCCTCGCGGGTGAGCGGGGCGACCACGTACCCACGGTGGGGAACCAGTTCGACGAGTCCCTCGCCGCGCAGAGTCAGAAGTGCCTCACGTACGGGTGTGACGCTGACCCCCAAGTCGGCCGCGGTCTCGTCGAGGCGGATGAAGTCACCCGGGCGTACGCCCCCCGACATGATCAGGTTCCGGACGTGCACGGCGACGTCGTCCGACAACTGGGGTCGGCGGCGCAGGGTGCGGCCCGCTGAGGATCGTGACACGGAGGGCGATGCCATGGAGAACTCCTTCGATGCGGCAAACAGCATAAACCGCCGTGAGTGTTTACAAGCCGTAGGTCTTGCCGATGATGTCGCGCTGAATCTCGTTGGTGCCGCCGTAGATGCTGGACACGATGGTGGAGCGGACGTGCTTCTCCATGTCGAACTCGGTGGCGTAGCCGTACCCGCCCATCATCTGCATCCCCTCGAGCGCGACCTTCTTCGCCGTCTCGGTCACCTTCAGTTTTGCCATCGACGCCTCGCGGGCCAGCATCTTGTCCGGGTTCGCGTCGACGTCCTTGGCGACGCTGTAGACGAGGAGTTTGCAGCACTCGATTTCCGTCGCGAGATCGGCGATCCGGTGGCGCAGCGCCTGGAACGATCCGACGGGCCGCCCGAACTGCTTGCGCTGGGTGACGAAGTCGAGGGTGTCGGCGAACGCGCGCTGTGCGGTGCCGAGCATCATGGCCGCGAGGATGAGGCGTTCGAAGTTCAGGCCCGTCATCAGCTGTCGCCAGCCGTTGCCGACGTCGCCCACCACGGCATCTTCGGGCAGGACGCAATCGGTGAAGTAGAGGTCGTTGACCTCCTTGCCGCCCATCGTCGCGATGCCACTGATCTTCAGCCCGGCAGTGTCGGCGGGCACGTGGAACATCGTGAGGCCTTCGTGCTTGCCGTCGCCGCGCCCGGTGCGAGCCACGAGCAGGATGTTGTCGGCGAAGTGTGCGTTGGAGCACCACGTCTTCTGGCCGTTGATCACCCAGCCGTCGGCGGTCTTCTCCGCGCGGGTGCTGAGATTGCCGACGTCGGAACCGGCTTCCGGCTCGGACATCGAGATGGACTGTGATCGGCCGGCGACGATTCCGCGCAGCACGACGTCCTTCTGCGCGTCGGTCCCGAACTTCGCGTACGCGCCGCCCGTGATCAGCGTCGGGCCGATTCCGCCGATGGGCGCCATGCCCTTGGCGGCCTCCTCGAGCAGGATGCACATGTCGACGTGGCTTGCGGCCGAGCCGTCGTACTCCTCGGGAATGGTGATGCCCAGCCACCCGAGCTTGGCCATCTTCTCGTAGAGGTCCTGGTTGTGGTTGTGCTCGCCGTGATTCGTCAGCCTGTCGCGCTGCTCGCGGGTGCCGCTCTCACGCTTGCAGAAATCGGCGATCGCTGCAGCGAAGTCCTTCTGTTCACTGGTGAATTCGACGCTCATGTCCGGGGGACTCCTCAGGGGTGATTCGGCCGGCGAATCGGTCGGCCGGTGGTGTGTGGACGGGGCTTGCCGCGATGGGGTCTGCCGCATACTGTGATGTCCACTACATTACATCACATCACATATATTTGATGTGATCGCGAGGGAGGACATCGACCATGCCACAACAGGCGGAGACGACAGACACGACGCCCGACGAACGGCCCACGGCCCGGACGGAGTCGGCGCCGACGACGTTCTCGTCCCTGGACCCGCGCACCGGCGACGTTCTGGCCGAATACCCGATCCAGGGCGAGCAGGAGGTGCGCGCGGCGGTCGACGCAGCGCGAGCCGCCGCGAAATGGTGGAACGCGCTCGGGTTCGACGGCCGCAAGCAATGGCTCCTCGACTGGAAGAAGTCGATGGCGCGCGACGGCGAGCAGCTTGCCGCACTCGTCGCCGCCGAAACCGGCAAGCCGTACGACGACGCGCTCCTCGAGGTCATGCTCGCCATCGAACATCTCGATTGGGCCGCGAAGAACGCGGGCAAGGTCCTCAAGCGTCGGAAGGTGCCGTCCGGCCTGGTCAGCGCGAACCAGGCCAGTAGTGTCGGGTACGAGCCGATGGGTGTCGTCGGCGTCATCGGCCCGTGGAACTACCCCGTGTACACGCCGATGGGCTCCATCTCCTACGCGCTGGCAGCAGGCAACACCGTCGTCTTCAAGCCCAGCGAACTCACCCCCGGTGTCGCGGTGTGGCTGGCCGACAAGTGGAAGGCCCTCATCCCCAATCAACCCGTCCTGCAGGTGGTCACCGGAGACGGGTCGACCGGGTCTGCCCTGGTCGCGGCCGGCGTCGACAAGATCGCCTTCACCGGGTCCGCCGCCACGGGCAAGCGCGTCATGGCGGCGTGCGCCGAGACGCTGACACCCCTCGTCGTGGAGGCCGGCGGCAAGGACGCCATGCTCGTCGACGCCGACGCGAACCTGGACGAGGCCGCCGGATTCGCGGTGTTCGGGGCGATGGGCAACGCCGGACAGACGTGCGCGGGAGTCGAACGCATCTACGTCGTCGACTCGGTCTACGACGAGTTCGTCCGGCTGGTCGCCGAGAAGTCGAAGGTCCTGCGCCCCGGCCCCCGGGACGCCGCCTACGGTCCGATGACGATGACCAGCCAGTCCGACGTCGTCCGCGGCCACGTCCAGGACGCGCTCGACAAGGGCGGATCAGCGGTGGTGGGCGGGCTGGACTCCATCAAGGACGGATACGTGGGGCCGATCGTGCTGACCGGCGTTCCGGAGGACAGCACCGCGATCCGCGAGGAGACGTTCGGCCCGACGGTGGTCGTCAACAAGGTCGCCAGCCTCGACGAAGCGGTCGCGAAGGCCAACGGCACCACGTTCGGGCTCGGCGCGTCGATCTTCACCAAGGACGCGAACAAGGCGATGCAGGTGGCCGAGAAGCTCCGGGTCGGGGTCGTGACGATCGGTTCGGTGCTCGGATTCGCCGGCGTGGCGGCGTTGCCGTTCGGTGGTGTCGGAGATTCGGGCTTCGGGCGCATCCACGGCGCGGACGGCCTGCGTGAATTCAGCCGGGTCAAGTCCATCGCCCGTCAGAAGTTCGCCGCACCACTGAATCTGCTGACCATGCAGCGCAAATCGCGGGACATGAAGATCTCGGCCTGGATGCTGAAGAACCGGCACGGACGCTGATCACACGGCAGGAAGGTATCCACATGCTGACGAAGACCAAGCGCACCGACCCCGGCGCGCCGGGCGGGGTTCCGTGGGGCAGGCACGGCTGGCAGCGGCGGATCGAGGAACTCGACCCGGTCCGGGATCACCAGGAGATCCACCGCATCACGGCCGGTTACGAGTTTCCGTGGGACTACCAACGGTCCCTCGAGTTCGCGCTGTTCCGAACGTACTGCGTCCCCACCATTTCGGAACTGCTGCAACGCACGGGCGAGTTCGAGAAGCGCCCGCAGAAGCGGTACGACGACACAGCACTGCTGATGGCCGAACTCGTCGAACACGGCTACGACTCCGAACGCGGCATCGAGTCGTTGCGCATCGTGAACCGCATGCACGGCAAGTACGACATCGACAACGACGACATGCTGTACGTGCTGACCACCTTCATCTACGAGCCGATCGACTGGATCGACCGGTTCGGATGGCGGCGACTGACGCCGAACGAGCGTCTCGCGAGCTTCCACTTCTACCGTCAGGTGGGAATTCGGATGGGAATCACCAACATTCCCGAGAGCTACGCGGACTTCTACCGGTTCAAGGCCGACTACGAGCAGAAACACTTCCGGTACACCGACGACAACCATCGGGTCGGTACCTACACGCTGAGGTTGTTCTGTTCCTGGTTCCCGGCGCCGCTCCGGCCGGTCGTCGCGCAGGGGGTGTACTCCCTGCTCGACCCGATGATGCTGGCGGCCTTCGGGTTCCCCGCCGCCCCGCTCCGGCTGCAGAAACTGTCCCGCCGCGCGCTACGGATCCGGGCGAGGTTCGTGAGCTTCCTGCCGCCTCGCCGGAGGTCCAAGGCTGCGCGGGATCGTCACAACCGGAGTTACCCCGGATACCCGGTGGGCTACCGACCACGAGACCTGGGAGCGGACAACGACAATCACCGCAAGGATCGTCCCCGCGCAGCCTGACGGTCCGTGTCCCCGGGCGAACGACCCGGGGACACGGACCGTCAGTGGCCCAGCAGTACGGCCGTCATCAGGGTGTGGAGCCGTGCCCGCGACTCCTCGCGGGTGTCGAAGTGAACCAGTCGGCCGATGTCGAGGACCAGCCCCAGCGCCGCGTGTACCAGGAACCGCGCCTCCGGCGCCGAGAGTTCGGTCCGCACAGCGGTCACCAGATGGACCCATTCCTCGACGTGCAGGCGCTGCACGTTACGGAGATTGGTCCGCTCGGCCTTGGGGAGGTTCCCGATCTCCGCGAAGTACACCGAGAGCACTTCCGGGTTCCGGAACGAGAGTTCCAGGTAGGACTCGGCGAGTTTGCGGAGCGCGTCCTCGGGGTCGGTGGCTGCGGACAGTGCTGCCGAGGTGGCGACGGCCAGGCGGTCGGACGCGCGGTAGAACACCGCTGCGAGAAGGTCGGCCTTGCTGGGGAAGTGGCGGTACACGCTCGACGCGTTGATACCGGCGGCGGCGCCGATCTCCTCGATGCTCGAGTCATGGTAACCGTGCCGGTCGAAGATCTTCACGGCCTCGATGATCAGCAACTCGCGTTTGGACGTCACCGCGAGACCCCGGACGCTACCCGTCCTCGAGTCCTCGCTGTCGCTCGGGACGGCGGGCGGGAGGGACGCGTTCAGAACCGATTCGCACGCCGACTTCAGGAGCGCGCCGAGCCGGCGTGTCGCCAGAGTGGTTCGATGTGCGCTGATGCTCCCCATGACACTCAGAGTCGCTGCGCCCAGCGTCGTCGCGTCGACCGCTGTGAGTTCGGGGCGGATCTCCCGTAGAGGCGCCGCCACGCACTGGGTGACGTGGACGAAGACGGCGCGGATCCGGGTGCGGTCGTCGGCCTCGAGATACCGGCCCTCCCAGCGGTAGAGTCCGGCGACTTTGCGGTGCTCGATGCTGTTGGCGACGAGCGCGGAGATCAGATGGTCGAGCCTCGCCGCGGGTTCGAGATCGGCCACGCTGTCGAGCGCGCCGTCGGCCGCGGCCTGTAGGGCGTCGGCAGTCGTGGTGGCCGCGTGCACGAGCAGGGCGTACTTGTTGGGGTAGTGCCGGTAGAGGGCGGGGCCGGAAATGCCGATGGTGGCCGCGATCTCGTCGACGCCGACCGCATGGTAGCCGCGCTCGCTGAAGGCTTCGGCCGCCACGTTCGCGATCTGGGCCTTGCGATTCTTCGGGCGACGGCGGATCGGCCGCTCGGTGGCGGCACCGGCCGCCGTGCTGGTCCGGGCCACGGTCACCTCCAATTCGGCAGTCGACTGCCAGTTCATCTGTCGCTCATCTTAACCGAGACTTCCGTATCGCCGGATCCCGGGCGGGTCCGGTCGTGTGGGAGTCTCCGCGCGGGCTGCGGGTGAATCACCAGTATGACCGCTCGAAATGTGTTACGCCAGGTATTGACACACGCTGACCGGTGGCAATAAGTTAACAGAAATTCGCGTGTGTCGTCGTTTTTTCGCGACCGCGTTCCCGTGACCGCCTCAGGTCGACTCCCTCGGAGGTAGCTGGTTCATGAGCGCACGACGGCAACTGTCGACCATTCCCGCCATCGCATCCGGCGGTCTCCGGGTGGTCACCGAAGACGGAATCCGCCGGGTCACGATCGACCGGCAGGACCGGATGAATGCGCTCGATCTGGCACACATGACGGCGCTGGGTGACGTTCTCACCGACACCGCGACGGATCCCTCCGTCCGCGTCATCGTCATCTCGGGTGCAGGCAGGGCATTCTGCACGGGGGCGGATCTCGCGGCTGCCGCCGCCGCAGGAGGTCGGGAGGCTGCACCGGAGGTGGTGATGGACTCGGCCGCCCGCGTGATCCGTGCCGTCGTGGATCTGCCGGTTCCGGTCATCGCGCAGGTGGGCGGCGCCGCCGTCGGTGTCGGCGCCTCCATCGCGCTGACGGCAGACCTGACCTACGCCTCCGAGGACGCGTATCTCCTCCTCGCGTTCGTCAACATCGGGCTCATGCCGGACGGTGGTTCCAGCGCGTTGATCGCCGCATCGATCGGCAGGGCGCGGGCTACCCGGATGGCGCTGCTCGGTGAACGGCTGCCCGCACTGCAGGCGGCGAGCGAGGGCCTGATCGCCGGTGTGCTGCCGGCCGAGGGACTCGCAGCTCACGTCGACGCCGTCGCGGTCAGGCTTGCGCGCGGTCCGCGCCGGGCCATCGAGCTGACCAAGAGGGCGCTCACGCAATCCACGCTGACTGCGCTGGACGGGGCGCTGGACCGAGAGAAGACCGGCCAGTCGGAGTTGCTCCACTCTCCGGACTTCCTCGAAGGCGTCACGGCGATGCTGACCAAACGCCCACCGAACTTCGGGGCCTGACAGCCCGCACCTGATGCGAATTGCCGTTAACAAGACTGTTCCGATAGACGTCGAGATCTGTAATACTCGTCACAGCCTCCGTGCGGAGCCCGGGCGAGACGTCCGAGGGGCGAACTCGAGTACAGCGAAGGGACCACCACCTCATGCCATCACGTAGCGAGCTGCTCACGCAGCCACTGCAATCCCGCCGCAACCACTGGAACAACTGGGTTGCCACCCATGCGGAGACGAAGCCCGACCACCCGGCGTTCCGCTTCCTCGGCCAGAGCACGTCCTGGCGTGCACTGCACGAGCGCTCGCAGGCACTCGCGGGCGCGTTGTCCCGTCGCGGCGTGAACTTCGGCGACCGCGTCCTGCTGCTCACGCTCAATCGCACCGAATTCTTCGAAGCGGTTCTCGCGATCAACGCGCTCGGGGCGATCGCGGTGCCGGTCAACTTCCGGCTCACGCCGCCCGAGGTCGCCTACATCGCGCGGGACTCCGGCGCGCGGGCCGTCTTCACCGAACCGGCACTCGCTCCCCTCGTTTCCGCTGTGCGACAGGATGTCCCCGACCTGAATCTCACGGTCGTGATGGGCGCCGAGACCGAAGGCGACGTTCTCGGATACGAGGAACTCGTGGCGGAGGAGGGCCCCGCGTTCGCTCCCGTCGACCTCCCGGAAGACACGCCGTCGCTCATCCTCTACACATCCGGCACCACCGGCACTCCCAAGGGTGCGGTGCTGTCGCACTCGAACATGGTCGGCCAGTCCATCACCTGCATCCGGGCGATGCGCTACGACCGGGGCGACGACATCGGCTTCCTCGCGTCCCCGGTGTTCCACGTCGCCGCGCTCGGGTCCGTGGCGCCGATGCTCATGCTGGGCGGCACGACCGTGATCCACCCCCTCAAGGCGTTCGATCCCACCGAGATGCTCGACGTGTGGGAGCGGGAGCGGATCACGACGGTGTTCCTCGTGCCGGTGCAGTGGCAGGCCGTCTGCGCAGACCCCACCGTGGCGGGCCGCGACCTCGCGCTCCGCGTCATCAGCTGGGGCGCGGCACCCGCGTCGGACACGGTGCTGCGCGCCATGGCGGAGACATTCCCGCGCGCGCTCGTCGTGGCGGTGTTCGGGCAGACCGAGATGTCACCGATCACCTGTGTGCTCGACGGCGACGACGCGATCCGCAAACTGGGTTCGGTGGGCAGACCCGTTCCGACCATCCAGACGCGGATCGTCGACGACGAGATGAACGACGTCGCACCCGGCACCGTCGGCGAGATCGTGTACCGCGGCCCGACGATGATGCAGGGCTACTGGCAGAACCCGGCCGGCACCGCGGACGCGTTCGCCGGTGGATGGTTCCACTCCGGCGACCTCGTGCGGCAGGACGAGGAAGGCTTCGTCTACGTCGTGGATCGCAAGAAGGACATGATCATCTCCGGCGGCGAGAACATCTACTGCGCCGAGGTGGAGAACGTCCTGTTCTCGCACCCGCGGATCCGGGAGGCCGCGGTCGTCGGCCGGCCGCACCCCAAGTGGACCGAGGTGCCCGTCGCGATCGTGGCACTCGACGACGACGGCGACGACCTCACGGTCGACGAACTCGCTGCGTGGCTCGAAGACAAGCTGGCCCGGTACAAGCATCCGAAAGACGTCGTCGTCGTCGACGCCCTCCCGCGCAATGCCAGCGGCAAGGTCGTCAAGGGTGATCTCCGAAAAGCCCACGGCGCGAACGACGTCGCGGTCGTCTGACCCCGATTCCCACATTCTCGGACGCCGGTCACCGATCGTGGTGACCGGCACCGGGGGAGGACCGCGTGACATTCGAGTTGCCACCCGCCAAAGGGCCTGTGAGTCATTTCGCCAACGAAGTCGGCGCACTCATCGGATTTTCGATCGCGACCACGGTGGCCGCGGTGCGAGTTCTGATGCGGCGCAAGCTGGCCTGGCGGGAACTGCTGGACCAGGCCTGGCGGATCGCGTCGGTCACGTCGGCGCCCGCCCTGCTGCTGATGATCCCCATCGGAGTACTCATCGCCGTCACGATCGGCAGCCTCGCCGGGCAGCTCGGCGCCGAGGGGTACACCGGGGCGGTGGTCGGGTTCGTGATCGTCGGGCAGGCCTCCGCCCTGGTGTGCGCGCTGATGCTGGCCGGGGTCGGAGGGTCCGCGATCTGTGCCGACCTCGGCTCGCGCACGATCCGCGAAGAGGTCGAGGCCATGGAGGTCCTCGGGCTCAACGTGATCGAGCGGCTCGTGGTCCCGCGAGTGCTCGCGGCAGTAATCGTCGGCGTCGCACTGTGCGCGATGGTCACCGCCGTCGGAGTGTCGGCCTGCTTCCTCTTCCAGGTGGTCGTCCAGAACAGTTCGGCGGGAAGCTTTCTCACCGCGCTGTCCCAGTACACGCGGTTGTCGGACTTCGTGGTCGCCCTCGTCAAATCGATGGCGTTCGCGGTGACGTCGGCGCTCGTCGCCAGTTTCAAGGGGCTGCACGCCAAGGGCGGGCCCAGGGGTGTCGCCGACGCCGTCAACGAGGCCGTGGTGCTCGCGTTCATCCTCGTCTTCATCGTCAACACCGTGCTCAGTCAGCTCTATTCCGTTCTCGTCGTCCCGGTAGGTGGTTACTGATGGTCGTGAGCACCCGATGGCCTGCCGCGCACTGGGTGAGGGCCCGGGCCCGCCAGCCCCTCGACCTGATGACGGGGCTGGGCCGGGAATTCACGTTCTACGGCAGTGTGATCGCCGGAGTTCCCCTCGCGGTCGTGAAGTACTGGCGGCACATCATGCGTCAGATCGGCGACATCAGTTTCGGCGGTGCCACGCTGCTCGCCGGCGGCGGCGCGATCGGTGTCGTCTTCGCGATGTCCGCCGTCGCCGCGACGCAGGTGGGCATCGAGGGACTGCGGGGGCTGGACCTGCTCGGCATGGGGTCCCTGTCCGGGCTGCTGTCGGCGATCCTCAACACCCGTGAACTCGCGCCCGTGATCGCCAGCATCGCGCTGGCGGCGAAGGTCGGGACCGGGTTCACGGCACAGCTCGGCGCCATGCGCATCTCGGAGGAGATCAGTGCGCTCGACGCCATGGCGATCCGGTCGCTGCCGTTCCTCGCCAGCACACGACTCGTCTCGTGCCTGATCTGTGTGGTGCCGCTGTACGTCGTCGGGCTGCTGTCGTCCTACCTGGCTTCACGGCTGGTGATCGTCACGTTCAGCGGGCAGTCGGCCGGAACCTACGACTACTACTTCCACCTCATGCTCACCCCCACCGACGTCGTGTACTCGTTCGTCAAGGCCGTCGTGTTCGCGACGATCATCGCGCTCGTCCATTGCTCGTACGGGTATCACGCGTACGGCGGCCCCGAGGGGGTCGGCCGTGCGGCCGGACGCGCCTTGCGTACCAGCATCCTCGCCATCGGCATCGTCGACCTGCTGCTGACGCTCTCGCTGTGGGGCCTCGTCCCGTCCGCCCCCGCACTGGGGTTGCCGTGATGCGCGGGCGCCCGGGGGGACCGGGCACCGGCGCACTCGCCGTGCGGGGGGTGATCGGAGTGGGCGTCCTGATCGTGGGATCGGCATTGCTGGTCGGTGTCGGTACCGGTGCGATCGTCACCGATCCCGTGGTGACAGCGACGCTTCCGGCCGACGCCGGTGCCGTGAAGTCGCACACCACGGTGTCCTACAAGGGGGCGACCGTCGGAACCGTGTCGAGTGTCGACGCCGGAATGAGCGAGACGGGCATGGACATCAGCCTCCGCCCGGAACAGATGCGTCACATCCCTGCATCCGTCCAGGTGCGGGTCGTGCCCCGCACTCTGTTCGGCGACCAGACCGTCGAGCTGGTGTCGACCGCCGGAACCGGCGGCGCCCGACTCGAGGCCGGCGCGCGGCTGCAACCCGACACCTCGGCCGAGACCGTCCAGATGTACGACCTGTACTCGAAGGTCTACGACATGCTGTCGCGGGTGAAGCCCGAGCAGATGCAGGCCGCGCTCAGCGCCGTCGCCGACGCGTTGCGCGGCCGCGGTGAGCAACTGGGGCGCACCATCGACAGCCTCCACACGGTGGCGACGTCGACCGCGCCTCTCGCCGATTCGGTCGCGGAGCGGGCGCCGCAGATCGCCCGGATCAGTGAGCAGCTGGCGGCGGCCGCACCGGACGTCCTCGCCACCATGGACGCCGCGGTGTCTCTCTCGAACACTCTCGTCGAGAACACCGACAGCTTCACCGGTTTCCTCGCCGCCTCGCTCGTCGTGTCGAGGAACTCCGGCGAGGTCCTGGAACAGAACGCGGACAACATGATCGCGGTGGCACTGAACGTCTCGCCGACCCTGGGCACCATGGCGAGCAAGTCCGATCTGCTGCGGGCCACCCTCGACGAGGCAGGCCCGTTCGGCGAGGCCGGCGCCGCCGTCTTCTCCACCGGCAAGTTCGCGGTCCGCGTTGCCGCGGACCTGTCCAACCCGCGGCCCTACACCTCGGCCGACTGCCCGCAGTATCCCGGCGTGGACGGACCGAACTGCGGGGGAGGTGGCGGAGGATGAGCGTCCGGAACTCGGCAATCAAACTGGCGGTCTTCGCCGTCTTCGGCATCCTCTCGGCAGTGCTCGTGGTGAACACTCTGCGAGTGCCGGTCGAGGGACAGACCCTCACGTACAAGGCGTTGTTCACCGACGCCCAGGGTGTCACTCCCGGCAGCGACGTCACCATCGCCGGTGTGCGGGTGGGACGTGTCGATTCGATCGACATCGTCGACGGCGACGGCGACGCCGGAAGTGCCACCGCCCTGGTGGACTTCGAGGTGCAGCGCGATCAGGAACTTCCCGCCGACACCACTGTCGCCATCCGATACGGCGACCTGCTGGGGGTCCGGTATCTCGATCTCGCCGCCGGGCCGTCGGGCGAGGGCACGCTCGAGGAGGGCGACACGATCCCGCTCGACCGAACGTCGCCCGCACTCGATCTCACCAGTCTGTTCAACGGATTCAAGCCACTGTTCGACGCCATCGACCCGAAACAGGTCAACGCACTCGCCACCGAAGTCGTCGCCGTGTTCGACGGCAGGAAGACGAGCATGGAAACTCTGCTGCGCAGGGTGGCGGACGTCACCGGCAACCTGGCGAATCATGATCAGCTGATCGGTGATCTCATCCGAAACCTCGAGGTGGTGGTGGGAACGGCCGCGGCGCGGGGCCCCGAGCTGTCCCACCTCGTCGACAGCCTTACCCAGTTCACCGGAATGCTCGCCGAGAACAACGAGGTTCTCATGGACACCCTCGATCAGAGTGCGGCGGTGAGCCGCTCGGCGCTGCAGATCGTGGACGGCCGCGTTCCGGAGCTCAGCCGCACCGTGAAACAGCTCGATTCGCTGACGGGGTCGATGTTGGGCGCCAATCCGGAATTCGATCACCTGATGGTGGCCATGCCGGAATTCTTCTCGTCCGTCGACCGTTCGGGCTCGTACGGCTCGTGGCTCAACATCTACCTGTGCACCTTCATCGTCAACGTCGACGGTCGCGAAGGCGCCCTCGGTCCCGACCTGCATTCGAGGTACTGCCAATGAGTGTCACCGCGAAGGTGCGCGACGTCTGGGACTCGCTGGCCGGAAATCAGCGGGTGCGGCCGGTCAACCCGCTGATCGTCGGAATCGCAGGAATTCTCGCGGCGACGCTGGCGCTGGCGCTTGTTCTGGTGATTCCGCGGGTGAGCTTCGCCGTGCGGACCGACGGCTACACGGCCGAACTCGCGAACGCCGCGGGCCTGACCGATTCGGACTACGTGTACGTGGCGGGTGTCCCCGCCGGCCGGGTGACGGCAGTGGACCTGGCGGGCGATCACGTGGTCGTGCACTTCCGGCTCGACGGTGAACGTCACCTCGGATCGACGACGTCCGCTGGGGTGAAGCTGTCGACCATCCTCGGCAAGCGGTATCTGGACGTGGCGCCGTCGGGGCCGGGAGATCTGGGGGACGACGGGGTGATTCCACTCCGCCGCACCAGCGTTCCGTACTCGCTCGACGACATCGGGTCGTCCGCGATCGAGACGGCGGACGAACTCGACCTCGGGGGGCTGCAGAAGATGCTCGCTGTCGTGACGGACACGGTGCCGCAGGACGCGAATCTCAACCGGGAGGCGCTGGCGGGTGTGAGTGCGGCGTCCGCGATCCTGGCGAAGAACGCCGATCAGGTCACGCAACTGCTCGACAGCTCGCGGACCCTCACGGACGTGCTGGTCGGTCAGCAGGATCAGCTCACCACCCTGCTCGGTAACGCGGACGTCGTGATGAACACACTCGCCACCCGGCGTGCGGCCATCCGCCAGATGGTCGACGATCTCCAGGCGCTCGTCGCGCAGGCATCCCAGTTCCTGGGCGAGAACACCGCCGAGCTGGATTCACTGCTCGCGAACGCGAGACAGGTGACGGACCGGCTGCAGGCGAACCTCGCGAACCTGGACGCGCTGCTGACCACGGGTGCACCGGCTGCGAGGGCACTCGTGAACGCGACCGGGACCGGCGACTGGGCCGACGTCTCGGCGCCGTCGGCCGTGATCGCCGACAACCTGCTCTGCGTCGTCGGGCTGATCACGGGGTGCTCGTGAACGCGGGCATCGCGCGCAGGGCCGCCGGGATCGGCGGCGTGCTCGCCCTCGTGGTGGCGATCGTCGTGGCCGGCTGGCTGTTGATCTTCCGCACGTCGTCCATCGTCGTGCATTCCGAATTCGCCTACGTCAACGGCGTGTTCCCCGGCACCAAGGTCTCGGTGCTCGGGGTTCCGGTGGGCACCGTCGAGGCGGTCGAGCCGAGAGGCGCGACGGTGATGGTCACGATGTCCGTAGCGTCGGACGTCGTGCTGCCCGCGGACGCAAACGCGTACGTGCTGGTGACGTCCGCGATCGGTGAACGCTTCGTCGAACTCGGACCCGCATACACCGGCGGCCCGGTGTTCGAGAGTGGGCAGACCATTCCACCTGAACGCAGTCATTCGCCCATCACCTGGGACCAGCTGATGGACAGCGTAGACACCGTCGTCACGGCGCTCGGCCCGGACGGAGGCGACGCCGGCGCCGCGATCTCCGCTGCCGCCGCGTCCACGGATGGCCTCGGTCCCGCGATGAACGACGCCATCCGCACACTGTCGCAGGCGAGTTCGGTGATCGCAGGCAACAGCGCGGACGTCGGCGCGCTCGTCGACAACCTCGAGGTACTCGTGAACACGATCTCGTCGCGTCAGGCGCAGGTCGATTCACTCGCCGGTTCGCTCACCGCGATCGGCGACGAGTTCGCCGGCCAGCAGTTCGCGATCGGCGACACGGTGAACCAGTTGTCCGCGCTCCTGAACCAGATCGACCAACTCGTGTCCGCCAGGGGCGGCGACGTCGCCGCCGGCATCGACAACCTCGCCGGAGTGAGTGAAGTGCTGCAGAGGCACGACACCGACCTCGCCGAGATCATGGACCTGGTGCCCTTGCTGATCGACAACATCCAACGTGCGGTCACTCCGGACCAGCGTGCCCGTATCCGACTGAACATCTCCACGAACCTGGCGCAGGCCGAGCCGACGTCCCCGCTCTGCGCGGTAGTCGATCCGGTCCTCTGCCGCGGAGCGGGAATCACCAACCCGATTCAGTTTCCGCCCAGCATGTCCGACCCGTTCGGGCTGCGCGAACTCATGGTCGGAGGACGATGACGATCCGGACGAGAACGAAGTTGCTGACGTCGGCGCTGATCGTCGGTGTGACGCTGCCCGCCGCAGGGTGTTCGCTGAGCCTGCAGGAACTGTCGGTGGGCCGTTCGCCGGACGGTTCGTCGTATCGGATTTCCGCGCAGTTCGACGGAGTCGATCGCGTCGTCCCCGGAGCCGAGGTCCGGGTGGGTCAGGAGGTCGTGGGTCGCGTCTCGGACGTGTCGACCCGGGACTTCACCGCGCAGATCGAGATGCGGATCCGCGACGACGTCCCGATACCGCGGGATGCGACGGCCCGCATCGAATTGCCCACGGCCCTCGGCAATCCCTTCGTCCGACTCGACATCGGGGACGCGGCCGGCGCGCCGATGAGCGAGGGCGACACCATCCCGCTGGACCGGACGTCACGTGGTCCCGACATCGAGAGCGGCCTGGCCGCGCTGGCCACCGTGCTGAACGGCAGCGGCATCGACCAGATGCACGCCATCATGAACGAATTGACCGTCGCCTTCACGGGCCGCTCGGACAAGGTCCGGGAACTGGTGGACATGCTGAACGACACGCTGGGGGTAGTCGACGACCACCGGGACGAACTCGACCGGGCGATGGTGGCGTCCAACGACTTCGCGGCGGAACTCGCTGCCGGGCAACCGACCCTCGACCGCGCGATGACCGGCCTGGCGCCGGCGGTGGATCTCCTGGTGTCGCAACGAGACCAGATCGTCGCACTGATGGGGGAGGCGTCCCGTCTCAGCCGCGAGGCGCAACACGTCCTCGGCAGCGCGGGCTCCGAATTGTCGGCCGAGATCAGCGACGCGGGGGCCGTGGTCGCGGCACTCGACGGGTTCGAGTCGCAACTCGCGCCGACATTGAATTCGGTGGCGACGTTCCTCGGTGGGTTCGCCGCGGCCACACCCGGCGACTACACGACGTTCGACGGCACGTTCGACGTCACCGCCGTCATCGCCAAGCTGCTCACCGGATCGGCGCCGCTCGAGGTGCCGGAAGCCCGCACGTTGCCCGAGGTACTCCGCGGAGGCGTCCGATGATGACACGTCACGTGGTGGCGCAACTCGTCCTGTTCCTCGTGATCTCGATCGCCGCGATGCTGTTCGGGTTGCGGTACGTCACCGGTCCGGACACGTTCGGAAGTCCCATTCACCTGAGCGCCCGGCTCGACCACGCCGCCGGACTCGCCCAGGGAGCGTCCGTCAATTATCGCGGCGTCGGAGTGGGCACGATCAGCTCCGTCGACGTGAACCCCGAAGGGACGGGCGTCGTCCTCGGCATCGAACTGCATCCCGGTACGCAGGTGCCTGCCGGTTCGACCGCGAAGATCACCACCGAGAACGCGATCGGCATCCAGGCGCTCGACATGATGCCCGACGGCGCGGACCCGCCGTACCTCGCGGACGGAGACGTCGTCGAGGTTCCGGAGGAGGGAATCCCGCGCTCGCTCGACGCGACCCTCGTCGAGACGACGGACCTCGTGAACTCGATGGACGTCACCGCTCTGTCTTCGCTGGCCGACACGTTCGGCACGGCCTTCGGGGGCACGGGACCCGACCTGCAGAACCTGCTCGACGGTTCCGCCGAGATCGCCCGGACACTCGAAACCCGCACCGACGCACTGTCGACCATCGTGAACAAGGGCATGCCGCTCCTGGACACGGCGGACGGCCTCACCGCCGCTCTGCCGGAATCGGCGAGCACCGCGCGGAACGTCCTCGAGCAATTGCGGGCCCATGACTCCGCCCTCGTCGACCTGCTCGCACGCTCGCCGCAGACGATGGCGAGCCTGGACGCGTTGCTGTCGGGAAATCGGGACTCACTGGGCGCACTGATGGCGAATCTGGTTCTCCCCACCCGGATAGTCGGTGACCGCACACCGTCCCTCGACTACGGCCTGACGATCATGCCCGGCGCACTGCCGAAGATCGCATCGATCGAGAAGGGCGGCCTCGCGGACCTACTCCTGGTCGGAACGCAGGGGCCGATGTGCGTGTACGACGCCCCTCGCCGTCTGGTGACCGACGCGGAACCGAGTCAGCCCGCCCTGGATTGGACGTGCCAGTCGGAGCAGTACCTGGAGCAGCGGGGTGCCGTGAATGTTCCACGACCCGACGACCTGGGTCAGGAGAACGCGACGAGGAACGGCGGTGTCTACGGACCACCGGCTGCAGACGATCCGCTGGTGATCGAGCCACCACTCACGGGGCACACCCCGCGCTAGGTGCGGTCGCTACGCCGGGGTGCCTGCGGCCCGGCGATAGCCGCGCACCGCGGGGTAGGTGAAGATCAGCAGTCCGGCGACCGACCAGGCCACGGCCTTGATGAGAGGTTCCGCAACGGGCCCGCCCATCGAGAGTCCCTTCATCGCGTCGATCGCACAGGACATCGGCTGGTTCTCCACGAACGGCTGCAGCCAGGTGGGGTAGGCGCCGGTGGGCACGAACCCGGAGTTGAAGAACAGCAGGAGCGTGCACAGCAGTGAGAGGAGTTCGACGAGAGGTGCCTTCGCCGAGTTGACGGCGAGTGCTGTCACCATCGTCGCGAAACTCACCCCGAACATCAGGGGCACCAGCATCAGCGCGATCCCGGCGAGAATGCCTTGGTTGAACCGGAATCCGATGGCGAACCCGACGGCGATGATCAGCACCGTGGTGAGCGCGATCCGCACGGATTCGGCCATGAGCCGGCTGAGCAGGCCCGACGCGCGGTGGACGGGCAGTACCCAGAACCGGCTCAGGAGCCCATCCGCCCATTCCTTCTTCAGCGACAGACCGCCCGCGATGGAACCGAACATCGCACCGACGAGGGTGATCATCGGAACGGTCCCGAAGACGCTGTTGACCCCGGTGGCCTTGGTGATCGAGATCCCGAGCACCGCCCAGAACATCAGCAGCATGAGCGCCGGATACACGATCGCCTGGAGCATGGTGTACGGGTCGCGGGCCCAGCGCAGCAGGAGTCGCCTGGTCTGCAGCAGGCTGTGCGAGAAGAGGGCGGCGAGGGAGTTCTCCGGGTGGGGTTCGATCACCTCGGGAAACGTCACCGTCGCCGGTGTGTCGGATCGGTATTCGGTGGTCATCCGCGCCTCACATTCGACCAGATCGACAACGGGATGAAGACCAGTGCCAACCCCGCGCACCACAGCAACGTGGGTGTCAGGAGGTGGAGCGTGACGGTGCCGTCCGTCATGGCCCGCATGGACGAGGAGAACTGCGAGATCGGTTGATTCCGCACGAAGCCCTGCGCCCATTCGGGGAACTGTGTCACCGGGACGAAGCCGGAGGAGAACATGCCGAGGATCAGCTGGGGGAGCGTCAGCGCCTGACTGGTGACCTCGGGGCTCTTGGTCAGGGTGCCGAGGGCGTCCGCGCCCGTCGTGAGGGTGAACCCGATCAGCATCGCCAATCCGCAGAATGCCGCGGTCAGCCCGAGTCCACCGGAGAACCGGAAGCCGATTGCATACCCGTAAGCGATGGCGGCGATCAGGGAGATCGTCGAGTGCACGAGCGAGGCGGTCATGCGCGCGGCCAACGGGACCCCGGCCGCGACCGGCATCGTCTGGAACCGCGAGTTCATGCCGTTCGACGCCTCGGTGGCTGCGCGGTGGGCCGCCGAGATCGCGGTGAACGCCATGGCTTGCAGGACGATGATCGGCATGACGAACTGTGCGTAATCGATGCCCTGGAACTTCATCACCAGGCGCAGCGGCAGATAGAAACCGACAGTGAAGATCAGCGGGGCGAACACCGCGATGAAGAACTGACCGAACACCCACATCGTGTGCAGGTTCCGCTGGGACAGCGCGATCCACTGCTGGACGCTCGACGGATGCGGCCGTCGATGCCTGCCCTCGAATGTGCTCTCGAATCCGAGCTCGGCGGGGGCCGTCACGACGGCAGGCTCTCGTCGACGTGGACGTGCCCGGTGAGTGAGAGGAACACGTCGTCGAGGGACGGGCGCCGCAGTGCGATGTCGGCGAGTGTCACCTCCGCGAGGTCGAGGCGGCGCAGCACCTCGGCCAGGGTCTGGGCGCCGTGTTCCGCGGGAATCGACAGCCGGTCGGTGCCTTCCTCGATGACCCGGCCGGGTGGGCACAGGCTCGTGAGGATCTCCCGGATGCGCGGCAGGTCGTCGAGGCTGACCGGGACCACCTCGCAGTAGCTTCCGCCGGTACGTGCCTTCAGTTCGTCGGCCGTGCCCTCGGCGATCACAGTGCCCTTGTCGATCACGACGATGTTGTCGCTGAGGAGGTCGGCCTCCTCGAGATACTGGGTGGTCAGCAGGATCGTGATGCCCTGCTCCTTGAGAGCGGCCACGAGAGACCACACGCCCTGGCGGCTGCGGGGGTCGAGGCCGGTGGTCGGCTCGTCGAGGAATACGACCTCGGGGCGGATGACGAGACCACAGGCGATGTCGACGCGACGGCGCATACCGCCGGAGTATCCGGACACTTTCCGGTCGCCGGCGTCGAGCAGATCGAACTGGGTCAGCAGATCCTGTGCCCGCGCCTTCGCCGCACCCTTGGGCAGACCCATCAGCCGGCCGAAGAGCACCAGATTCTCGCGGCCGGTCAACGACTCGTCGAGGGCGGCGTACTGGCCGGTCATCATGATGCTGCGACGGACGTTCGCCGCCTCGTGGACGACGTCGTGTCCGGCGACGAAGGCCCGGCCCGCATCGGGCCGGAGCAGAGTGGACAGCACATTGACGGTGGTGGTCTTCCCTGCCCCGTTCGGGCCCAGGATGCCCAGGACCGTGCCCCGTGGCACCTCGAAGCTCACGCCACGCAACGCTGCGACGTCACCGAAGGATTTTTCGATTCCCTCGACAAGAACGGCGGTGTCAGGTGCAGGCATGTCCCCGAGTATGTCACGCGAGGAGGGCGATCAAGGCAGACCGGCGAACCGCCTTGCACCCGCCGAAGACGAACGGAAAACTTCTGTAACGGGAGACGGCAGGTGCACGATCAATACCGGACATCTGTACCACTTCGGCTCCGGTGACCACGTCGGAGTGAGGCCCGTCCTGCCGGAATGTCGTGATGTACGACGAGGTTCCGGTTCCGACGAAGTGACACATCGCAATTCGGGGCCGATAGCAGAGTGGCCGAGAACGAATGTGAGCTTCGACATGAGCCTGTCGCGGGCCGTCGCGTCCGCCGAACCGGCGGCCGCAGCGCACGGTTCGGCGATCACCCCATATAGAGAAGGTGGCCGACAGATCTCGCGCCCGATCCGGCGGTCGACTCTCGTCTACCGCGGGGTGACCCACGTCGTGATGTCGGTGTGGACCACCTCGACCCCATGGCCGTCGAAGATGCGGACGGGCACAACCACGTCGGTGCCCTCGGTGATCGCGTCGAAGTCCGGCAGGTCCGTCAGTTCGGCGACGGCGCGCAGCGGTCCGTTCGCCTTGGTGAGGTAGTCGACCGTCATCGACTTCGGGATCCACCGGTGGGTGGAGGGCACGGTCGCCTCGGACAACATGCCCATGGCGGCCTCGGCGAGGTTGCACGCGGCGATCGCGTGGAACGTCCCCAGATGGTTGCGGACGCCCCACCACTTCGGTGCGCGAACTTCGCATCGGCCCGGCCGCATCTCGACGACGCGGGGGAGTACCGAGCCGAAGTACGGGACGCGGAGGCACATGCCGATGGAGAAGAGGGTGTGTCCGAGCGCGTTGTCGGGAAGCTTCTGCCAGGCGGCGTACGTGCGGCTCGAGGTAGTCATCCCGATATCTTACTGCAGAGTAAGTTCAAGGAAGCGCGGGAGGAATCGAACCCGGTTTGAAGTCTTTCGCCCGGTACGGCATACTGGTCGGGTTGCCTTGTCTGGGACGCGATCGTTTGCGGCCCGAAACAGGCGGGGTGAAACGTCGCGATGTAAGTCGAATGACCTGCTCGCGGCCACATGCAAGACGGAAGCAGTACCTACTGGCACTCGAATTCGAGTGCATCCGGTGCGCGTTCCCGGCCCGAATAGCTGAAAAGTTCCGGGTCGGAGAATGAGTGGGAGGGCGACACGCCCGACCGCGTGTACCGGAGAACCATGACAGATGAACAGCGGCAGCGGATCGGGTGTGTCCCGGTCGCCTAGCGTTCGGACAGTTGCGGCCCAGGTAAGGGGACTGTGCAGACGAGGTAGTTCGGCCCGACTCGGGTGGGACTACGAAACGCGGCAAGAAAAGGACACTAAGCGTGGCGGGACAGAAGATCCGCATCAGGCTCAAGGCCTACGACCATGAGGCGATCGACGCGTCAGCGCGCAAGATCGTCGAGACGGTGACCCGTACCGGGGCCCGCGTCGTTGGACCTGTGCCGTTGCCGACCGAAAAGAACGTGTACTGCGTCATCCGTTCGCCGCACAAGTACAAGGACTCGCGCGAGCACTTCGAGATGCGTACTCACAAGCGGCTTATCGACATTCTCGACCCGACGCCCAAGACGGTTGACGCGCTCATGCGCATCGACCTTCCGGCCAGTGTCGACGTGAACATTCAGTGAGCGCGGCGGAGACAAAAACAATGACTGATACCAAGATCAAGGGAATCCTGGGCACCAAGCTCGGCATGACCCAGGTCTTCGACGAGAACAACCGGGTCGTTCCGGTCACCGTCGTCAAGGCCGGACCGAACGTCGTGACCCAGATTCGTACCGAAGAGCGTGACGGCTACAGCGCAGTGCAGCTCGCGTTCGGCGCCATCGACCCGCGCAAGGTGAACAAGCCGACTTCCGGCCAGTTCGCCAAGGCCGGCGTCACCCCGCGCCGCCACGTTGTGGAGCTCCGCGTTGCCGACACCTCGGAGTACGAGGTCGGCCAGGAACTTACCGCCGAGGTCTTCGAGGACGGCGCCTACGTCGACGTCACCGGAACCAGCAAGGGTAAGGGCTTCGCCGGAACCATGAAGCGCCACGGCTTCGCCGGCCAGGGTGCCTCGCACGGTGCACAGGCTGTTCACCGTCGCCCCGGTTCCATCGGTGGTTGCGCCACTCCGGGCCGCGTGTTCAAGGGCATGCGCATGTCCGGCCGCATGGGTAGCGACCGCATCACGACGCAGAACCTCTCCGTTCACAAGGTGGACGCCGAGAACGGCCTGCTGCTGATCAAGGGTGCGATCCCCGGCCGCAAGGGTGGCCTCGTGATCGTCAAGAGTGCAGTGAAGGGTGGTGCACGAGCATGACCAGCACCGAGACATCGACGACCAAGCTGACGCTGGACGTCAAGGTCGCCGGCGGCAAGACCAACGGCACCGTCGATCTCCCCGCGGAGATCTTCGACGCGCCTGCCAACATCGCGCTTCTCCACCAGGTTGTCGTCGCGCAGCTCGCTGCTGCACGTCAGGGCACCCACGCCACCAAGACCCGCGGCGAGGTTCGCGGCGGTGGCAAGAAGCCGTACCGCCAGAAGGGCACCGGCCGCGCTCGTCAGGGCTCGACCCGTGCACCGCAGTTCGCCGGCGGTGGCGTCGTCCACGGCCCGCAGCCGCGCGACTACAGCCAGCGGACCCCCAAGAAGATGAAGGCCGCCGCCCTGCGCGGAGCCCTCTCCGACCGGGCCCGCAACGAGCGCATCCACGTGATCACCGAACTGGTTGCCGGTCAGACTCCGTCCACGAAGTCCGCCCGCACCTTCCTCGGCGAGATCTCGGACCGCAAGAAGGTCCTGCTCGTCGTCGGACGCGAGGACATCGCGGCCTGGAAGAGCGTGCAGAACCTGGACGGCGTGCACCCCATCGCACCCGACCAGCTCAACACCTACGACGTGCTCAACAGCGATGACGTCGTGTTCAGCGTCGAGGCGCTGAACTCGTTCATCCACGGGCCCGCCGAGACCGCCCAGGAAGAGAACAAGGAGGAGGGCAAGTGAGCACCATCGCCGATCCCCGCGACATCCTGCTCGCCCCGGTCATCTCCGAGAAGTCCTACGGACTGATCGAGGAAGGCACCTACACCTTCCTGGTGCACCCGGACTCGAACAAGACGCAGATCAAGATTGCCGTCGAGAAGATCTTCGGCGTCACCGTGACCAGCGTCAACACCGCCAACCGTCAGGGCAAGCGCAAGCGGACCCGGTTCGGTTACGGCAAGCGCAAGGACACCAAGCGCGCGCTCGTGACCCTCTCGGCCGACAGCAAGCCCATCGAGATCTTCGGAGGACCGGTCGCGTAAGCGCCGGGACTTGACGAGACATAGAGGACGAGAAGACTCATGGCAATCCGTAAGTACAAGCCGACAACCCCGGGCCGTCGTGGCTCGAGCGTCTCGGACTTCGCCGAGATCACTCGGTCGACCCCCGAGAAGTCGCTGGTTCGCCCGCTCCACGGACGCGGTGGACGTAACGCACACGGTCGTATCACCACCCGGCACAAGGGTGGCGGACACAAGCGCGCCTACCGGCTGATCGATTTCCGTCGCAACGACAAGGACGGCGTGCCGGCCAAGGTCGCTCACATCGAGTACGACCCCAACCGCACCGCGCGTATCGCCCTCCTGCACTACGCAGACGGCGAGAAGCGCTACATCATCGCCCCCAAGGGCCTGTTCCAGGGTGCACCGGTCGAGTCCGGTGCCGGCGCCGACATCAAGCCCGGCAACAACCTGCCCCTGCGCAACATCCCGACCGGTACCACCATCCACGCGGTGGAACTGCGCCCGGGTGGCGGCGCCAAGATGGCCCGCTCGGCCGGATCCAGCATCCAGCTGCTCGGTAAGGAAGGCACCTACGCCACGCTGCGTATGCCGTCCGGCGAAATCCGTCGCGTCGACGTTCGCTGCCGCGCCTCGATCGGTGAGGTCGGCAACGCCGAACAGTCGAACATCAACTGGGGCAAGGCCGGCCGCATGCGCTGGAAGGGCAAGCGCCCGACCGTCCGTGGTGTCGTGATGAACCCGGTCGATCACCCGCACGGTGGTGGTGAGGGTAAGACCTCCGGTGGTCGCCACCCGGTCAGCCCGTGGGGCAAGCCCGAGGGCCGCACCCGCAAGAACAAGGCGAGCGACAAGCTCATTGTCCGTCGTCGCCGTACCGGCAAGAACAAGCGCTAGGAGGGAGTGAAGGATGCCACGCAGCCTCAAGAAGGGCCCGTTCGTCGATGACCACCTCCTCGCGAAGGTGGACGTGCAGAACGAGAAGGGAACCAAGCAGGTCATCAAGACCTGGTCCCGTCGTTCCACGATCATCCCGGACTTCATCGGCCACACGTTTGCGGTTCACGACGGCCGCAAGCACGTCCCCGTGTTCGTTTCCGACTCGATGGTCGGACACAAGCTCGGAGAGTTTGCACCGACCCGCACGTTCAAGGGTCACATCAAGGATGATCGGAAGGCGAAGAGGCGATGAGCAACACCGAAACCGCCAACCCGACCGCCAAGGCAGTAGCGCGCCACGTGCGCGTCACGCCGATGAAGGCGCGTCGTGTTGTGGACCTGGTCCGCGGGCGTTCGGTTGAAGACGCCCTGAACATCCTGAAGTTCGCGCCGCAGGCAGCGAGCGAGCCGGTCGCCAAGGTGATCGCCTCCGCAGCAGCCAACGCCGAGAACAACCTCGACCTCGACCCGAGCACGCTTGTCGTCGCCACGGCGTTCGTGGACGAGGGCGCGACCCTCAAGCGGTTCCAGCCGCGTGCACAGGGACGTGCGTTCCGTATCCGCAAGCGCACCAGTCACATCACCGTGATCGTGGAGAGCCTGCCGAAGACCGGAACATCGACCCGTAATCGCCGGAAGGGAAGTGCTCAGTAGTGGGCCAGAAAATCAACCCGCACGGCTTCCGCCTCGGCATCACCACCGACTGGAAGTCTCGCTGGTACGCAGACAAGCAGTACGCGGAGTACGTCAAGGAAGACGTCGCGATCCGTAAGCTCCTCGCCACCGGCATGGAGCGCGCGGGCATCGCGAAGGTCGAGATCGAGCGCACCCGTGACCGTGTGCGTGTGGACATCCACACCGCCCGCCCGGGCATCGTCATCGGTCGCCGCGGCGCCGAAGCCGATCGCATCCGTTCCGAGCTCGAGAAGCTGACCGGCAAGCAGGTCCAGCTGAACATCCTCGAGGTCAAGAACGCCGAGGCCGAGGCGCAGCTCGTCGCACAGGGTGTGGCCGAGCAGCTCTCGAACCGCGTCGCCTTCCGTCGCGCGATGCGCAAGGCCATCCAGTCGGCGATGCGTCAGCCCAACGTCAAGGGAATCCGGGTTCAGTGCTCAGGTCGTCTCGGCGGCGCCGAGATGTCCCGGTCGGAGTTCTACCGCGAAGGTCGTGTGCCGCTGCACACGCTTCGTGCGGACATCGACTACGGCCTCTACGAGGCCAAGACCACCTTCGGCCGCATCGGCGTGAAGGTCTGGATCTACAAGGGCGACATCGTCGGTGGCAAGCGTGAGCTCGCCGCCAACGTGGCTGCTCCCGCGGGCGACCGCCCGCGTCGTGAGCGTCCGAGCCGTCCCCGTCGTTCCGGTGCCACCGGCACCACCGCGACCAGCACCGAGGCCGGCCGCGCAGCGACCGCCACTGCCGATGCACCCGCTACGACTGAACAGAAGGAGGGCTGACGCATGTTGATCCCACGGCGGGTCAAGCACCGCAAGCAGCACCATCCGAGCCGTTCGGGTGCCGCCAAGGGTGGAACCCAGGTGACCTTCGGTGACTACGGCATCCAGGCTCTCGAGCCCGCCTACATCACCAACCGGCAGATCGAGTCCGCTCGTATCGCCATGACCCGGCACATCAAGCGTGGCGGCAAGATCTGGATCAACATCTTCCCGGATCGCCCCCTCACCAAGAAGCCGGCCGAAACCCGCATGGGTTCCGGTAAGGGTTCGCCCGAGTGGTGGATCGCGAACGTCAAGCCAGGTCGCGTGATGTTCGAGATGAGCTACCCCAATGAGGAGATCGCTCGTGAGGCCCTGCGCCGCGCGATGCACAAGCTCCCGTGCAAGTGCCGGATCGTGACAAGGGAGGAGCAGTTCTGATGGCTACTGGAACCCCAGCCGCAGAGCTCCGCGAGCTCACCGAAGAAGAGCTGGTCACCCGGCTTCGTGAGTCGAAGGAAGAGCTGTTCAACCTTCGTTTCCAGATGGCCACGGGTCAGATGGACAACAACCGTCGACTTCGTACCGTTCGTCACGAGATCGCGCGTATCTACACCGTTCTGCGTGAGCGTGAGCTCGGGCTGGCCGTTGGTCCGGACGCAGGTGACGCGGCATGAGTGAGGAAAAAGCAGTGAGCACTGAAGAGCGCGGCAGCCGCAAGGTCCGCACCGGATACGTCGTCTCCGACAAGATGGAGAAGACGATCGTGGTCGAGCTCGAGGACCGGGTCAAGCACCCGCTCTACGGCAAGATCATCCGGCGCACCAGCAAGGTGAAGGCGCACGACGAGAACGGCGTCGCAGGCATCGGTGACCGCGTGCAGCTGATGGAGACCCGTCCGCTGTCCGCGACCAAGCACTGGCGTCTCGTCGAGGTCCTCGAGAAGGCCAAGTAAGAACCGAATAATGTATCCGGTACGATGGTGGGGTTGCCTTGCGGCAGACGCACGGCAACCCCACCGTTGTGTCGCCCACCGGGGCGGCCCCTCTCGCAGGGCACGGGTGCAGACCGCGCACGTCGGGTCGGAAATCTGCCGTGCAACAGTCCAGGTCAAGGAGAAGTAAGTGATTCAGCAGGAGTCGCGGCTGCGCGTCGCCGACAACACGGGTGCCAAGGAGATTCTCTGCATCCGCGTTCTCGGTGGTTCGTCTCGCCGCTACGCCGGGATCGGCGACATCATCGTCGCCACCGTCAAGGACGCCATCCCGGGTGGAAACATCAAGAAGGGCGAGGTCGTCAAGGCCGTCATCGTCCGTACCACCAAGGAACGTCGCCGTCCGGACGGTTCGTACATCAAGTTCGACGAGAACGCCGCCGTCCTCATCAAGCCGGACAACGATCCCCGTGGCACCCGCATCTTCGGCCCCGTCGGCCGTGAGCTGCGTGAGAAGAAGTTCATGAAGATCGTCTCGCTCGCCCCGGAGGTGCTGTGATGAAGGTGCACAAGGGTGACACCGTGCTGGTCATCGCCGGCAAGGACAAGGGCGCGAAGGGCAAGGTCATCCAGGCCTACCCCGCGACCGACAAGGTCCTCGTCGAAGGCGTGAACCGCATCAAGAAGCACACCGCGGTTTCCGCGAACGAGCGCGGAGCTTCCTCCGGCGGCATCGTCACGCAGGAAGCCCCGATCCACGTTTCCAACGTCGCGGTCGTCGACTCGGACGGCAACCCCACTCGCGTGGGCTACCGGACCGACGAAGAGTCCGGCAAGCGCGTTCGGATTTCCCGGAAGAACGGGAAGGACATCTGACATGACCTCCACTGAGAACAAGATCCAGCCGCGCCTGAAGACTCGCTACCGCGAGGAGATCAAGGCTGCGCTGAACACCGAGTTCGACTACGCCAACGTGATGCAGATCCCCGGCGTCGTCAAGGTCGTCGTCAACATGGGTGTCGGTGACGCCGCGCGCGACGCCAAGCTGATCAACGGTGCCGTCAACGACCTCGCTCTGATCACCGGTCAGAAGCCCGAGATCCGCAAGGCACGCAAGTCCATCGCGCAGTTCAAACTCCGCGAGGGAATGCCGATCGGTGCCCGCGTCACGCTGCGTGGCGACCGCATGTGGGAATTCCTGGACCGTCTCGTGTCCGTCGCGCTTCCCCGCATCAGGGACTTCCGCGGCCTGTCGGGCAACCAGTTCGACGGCAACGGCAACTACACGTTCGGCCTGAACGAGCAGTCGATGTTCCACGAGATCGATGTGGACAAGATCGACCGCCCGCGCGGCATGGACATCACCGTGGTGACCACCGCGACCAACAACGAAGAAGGCCGTGCCCTGCTGAAGCAGCTCGGCTTCCCGTTCAAGGAGAACTGAGCTAATGGCTAAGAAGGCATTGGTCAACAAGGCCAACAAGAAGCCCAAGTTCGCGGTGCGCGCCTACACCCGCTGCCAGCGCTGCGGCCGTCCGCACTCGGTGTTCCGCAAGTTCGGCCTGTGCCGAATCTGCGTCCGCGAGATGGCGCACGCCGGCGAGCTGCCCGGCGTTCACAAGAGCTCCTGGTGAGCCGGTGACGTCGCCGCCTCCTCGGCGGCGGCGTCACCCACAGACTTCCGGTTCGTAACCTCGGGCCGGGAAACGTAAGACCTACTTCGCGATAGGCCTGCGCCGGAAACGGCAGAGGGAACCGTTGTGAGAAAGGTAGAGGTCAACCTCATGACCATGACCGACCCCATCGCAGACTTCTTGACGCGTCTGCGCAACGCCAACACGGCGTACCACGATGAGGTGAAGTTGCCCCACTCGAAGATCAAGGCGAACATCGCCGAGATCCTCAAGCGCGAGGGCTACATCGCCGACTACCGCACCGAAGATGCCGAGGTGGGCAAGACCCTCATCGTCGACCTGAAGTACGGACCGAGCCGTGAGCGCAGCCTTGCCGGCGTGCGCCGCGTCTCCAAGCCCGGTCTGCGTGTGTACGCGAAGTCCACCAACCTGCCCAAGGTTCTGGGCGGCCTCGGCGTGGCGATCATTTCCACGTCCACCGGCCTGCTCACCGATCGCCAGGCGGCCAATCAAGGAGTAGGCGGGGAAGTCCTCGCCTACGTCTGGTAAGGGAGGCCACCACAATGTCGCGTATTGGAAAGATTCCCGTCACCGTCCCCGGCGGCGTCGACGTGTCGATCGACGGCCAGGGCGTCACGGTCAAGGGTCCCAAGGGCACGTTGGCCCTGACGATCGCCGAGCCGATTGCCATTGCGAAGAACGACGACGGCACGCTCAGCGTGACCCGTCCGGACGACGAGCGTCGCAGCCGCGCGCTGCACGGTCTGTCTCGCACCCTGGTGCAGAACCTCATCACCGGTGTCACCGACGGTTACACCACCAAGATGGAGATTCACGGCGTCGGTTACCGCGTCGCTCTCAAGGGCAAGGACCTCGAGTTCGCACTCGGCTACAGCCACCCGGTCCCGATCGAGGCTCCGGAAGGCATCACCTTCGCGGTCGAGTCGCCCACCAAGTTCTCGGTGTCGGGCATCGACAAGCAGAAGGTCGGGCAGATCTCGGCCAACATCCGTCGTCTCCGTCGTCCGGACCCGTACAAGGGCAAGGGCGTGCGTTACGAGGGTGAGCAGATCCGCCGCAAGGTCGGAAAGACGGGTAAGTGATATGAGCCAGACTGCAAACCAGAAAGCCAAGCGGGTTCCGCTCGGCAAGGATGCGTCCACGAAGCGTCGCCTGTCGAAGGTGCGTCGTCACTTCCGTCTCCGCAAGAAGGTCTCCGGCACGCCCGAGCGTCCCCGCCTGGTCGTCAACCGGTCCTCGCGCCACATTCACGTCCAGCTCGTGGACGACCTCGCGGGCCACACCCTGGCCGCGGCGTCGACCACCGAGGCCGACGTGCGTGCAGCGGACGGCGACAAGAAGGCCCTCAGCGCAAAGGTCGGTCAGCTGATCGCCGAGCGCGCGAAGGCTGCCGGCGTCGAGACCGTGGTCTTCGACCACGGCGGACACGGCTACCACGGTCGCATCGCGGCCTTGGCGGACGCAGCTCGCGAAGGCGGGTTGAAGTTCTGATGACCATCATTTCGAACGGAAGGACAGCCTGATGCCGGGACGTCAGAGGCGTGACGGCGGAAGCGGACCCGCCGGACAGAATGGCCCCAACACGGGGGACAACCGCGGCGGCGGCGACCGTCGTGGTGGCGGTCGCGACGATCGTCGCGGCGGACAGTCGGCCGAGAAGTCGAACCACATCGAGCGCGTCGTCACGATCAACCGCGTGTCGAAGGTCGTCAAGGGTGGTCGTCGCTTCAGCTTCACCGCTCTGGTGATCGTGGGCGACGGCAACGGACTCGTCGGCGTCGGCTACGGCAAGGCCAAGGAAGTTCCTGCGGCCATCCAGAAGGGTGTCGAGGAGGCTCGCAAGAGTTTCTTCCGCGTTCCGATGATCGGTGGCACCATCACGCATCCGATTCAGGGTGAGGCCGCAGCGGGCGTCGTCATGCTGCGTCCGGCCAGCGCGGGTACCGGTGTCATCGCCGGTGGCGCGGTGCGTGCCGTGCTGGAGTGCGCCGGTATCCACGACATCCTGTCGAAGTCGCTCGGTAGCGACAACGCCATCAATGTCGTGCATGCGACCGTTGCTGCGCTCAAGGGCCTGCAGCGTCCCGAGGAAGTTGCGGCTCGCCGCGGTCTCCCCCTCGAAGACGTGGCTCCCGCCGGCATGCTGCGTGCACGCGCACAGGCTGGGAGCGTGAAGTAATGGCCGAACTCAAGGTCACTCAGATCAAGAGCACCATCGGTACCAAGCAGAACCAGAAGAACTCGCTGCGCACGCTGGGCCTGAAGGGCATCCGTCAGACTGTTGTTCGTGAGGACAATGCGCAGAACCGCGGTCTGATCAACGTGGTGCGCCACCTCGTCACAGTTGAGGAGGTCTAACCATGACCATCAAATTGCATCACCTGCGCCCCGCACCCGGAGCCAAGTCCGACAAGATTCGCGTCGGTCGTGGTGAAGGCGGCAAGCGCGGCAAGACCGCCGGTCGCGGCACGAAGGGCACCAAGGCCCGCAAGAACGTGCCGGCCGCCTTCGAGGGTGGACAGATGCCGCTGCACATGCGTCTGCCCAAGCTCAAGGGTTTCACCAACCCGTTCCGCACCGAGTACCAGGTCGTCAACGTCGGCGACATCGCCCGTCTGTTCCCCGAGGGTGGACAGGTCACGGTCGAGGACCTCGTTGCCAAGGGTGCCGTTCGCAAGAACCAGCTCGTCAAGGTTCTCGGCGACGGCGACCTGACTGTCGCCGTTCAGGTGACGGTCGACAAGTTCACCGGCTCCGCCAAGGAGAAGATCGCTGCTGCCGGTGGTTCCGCCACCGAGCTGTGAGCTATCACCGCTAGCCAGTAGATGGCCGCAGTACAGCCTTGCGCTGTACTGCGGCCATTTGCGGCTGTACGGGCAGCACTGCCGCAGGTCTCCCAGCTGTGCGTTCAGTTGCCACTGTTAGAGTTCTAGAGTTCATTCACGGACAAGTCTGCTTTCGACTTCGTCTCCCCACCGTCGTGCCAGGAGGATCTTTGCTTTCCGCCTTCGTCTCGGCCCTCAGGACCCCGGACCTGAGGCGGAAGATCCTCATCGCGCTCGGTCTCGTCGCGCTTTATCGCATCGGCGCGGTGATTCCGTCGCCGGGCGTCGACTACGGCAACGTCCGAGCCTGTGTCGATCAGCTGTCGGGCGGCGATTCCGCGGGTATCTACTCGCTGATCAACCTGTTCTCCGGCGGCGCACTGCTCCAGCTGTCCATTTTCGCGATCGGCATCATGCCGTACATCACGGCCAGCATCATCGTCCAGCTGTTGACGGTCGTCATTCCGAAGTTCGAGGAACTACGGAAGGAAGGCCAGTCCGGCCAGGCGAAGATGACGCAGTACACGCGTTATCTGTCGGTCGCCCTGGCGATCCTGCAGGCCACCGGCATCGTGGCGCTCGCATCGCGCGGCCAGCTGCTGCAGGGCTGCCAGGAAGAGATCATCGCCGACAAGAGCATCTTCGGTCTCGTGATCATCGTGCTGGTGATGACGGCCGGCGCTGCGCTCGTGATGTGGTTCGGTGAGGTCATCACCGAGCGTGGTGTCGGTAACGGCATGTCGCTGCTGATCTTCTCGGGTATCGCGTCCCGTCTGCCGTCCGAGGGCAAGGCCATCCTGGACAGCCGCGGGGGACTGATCTTCGCGATCATCTGCGTCGCGGCACTCGCCATCATCGCCGGCGTCGTCTTCGTCGAACAGGGGCAGCGGCGGATCCCCGTGCAGTACGCCAAGCGCATGGTCGGCCGCAAGATGTACGGCGGTTCGTCGACGTACCTGCCGCTCAAGGTCAACCAGGCCGGCATCATCCCGGTCATCTTCGCGTCGTCGCTGCTGTACCTGCCGAACCTCATCGCGCAGCTCACGGGCGCCACGTCGTCCGCCGACCCCAGTTGGTGGCAGCGGATCATCAACGAATATCTGGTGAATCCCAACAACCCGGTGTACATCGTCATCTACTTCGCGCTGATCGTGTTCTTCGTGTTCTTCTACGTCGCGATCACGTTCAATCCGGAAGAGCGCGCCGACGAGATGAAGAAGTTCGGCGGCTTCATCCCCGGTATCCGCCCGGGTCGCCCCACCGCGGACTACCTGAATTACGTGCTCAACCGCATCACCGTTCCCGGCTCGATCTACCTCGGCCTGATCGCGGTGCTGCCCCACTTCTTCCTGTCCGGAAGCCAGACCTCCAGCAGCATCTTCGGTGGTGCGGCTGTGCTGATTCTCGTCAGCGTCGCCCTGGACACGGTCAAGCAGATCGAAAGTCAATTGATGCAACGTAACTACGAAGGGTTCCTCAAGTGAGACTTGTCCTCCTTGGTCCTCCCGGTGCAGGCAAGGGCACCCAGGCCGCGATTCTGTCCGAGAAGCTCGGCGTCCCCCACATCTCCACGGGCGATCTGTTCCGCGCGAACATCGGGCAGGCCACCCCCCTCGGCCTCGAAGCGAAGAAGTACCTCGACGCCGGCGACCTGGTTCCCAGCGAGATCACCAACAACATGGTGAAGGCCCGTGTCGCCGAGCCGGACGCCGCCAACGGATTCCTCCTCGACGGTTTCCCGCGGACGGTCGATCAGGCTCAGGCGCTCGAAGCGATCCTGACCGAGCAGAACACCAAGCTGGACGCCGTGCTGTCCTTCGTCGTCGACGAGGACGTCGTGGTCGAGCGGATGCTGGCCCGAGGCCGCGCCGACGACAAGGAAGACGTCATCCGCAACCGCCTCCGGGTGTACCGCGAAGAGACCGCGCCGTTGCTGGACTACTACAAGGACCAGCTGGTGACCGTCGACGCCTTGGGTGAGGTCGACGAGGTCAACGCTCGCGCACTGGGAGCGCTGGGTAAGTAATGGGCTTCGGGCGTAAGCGCAAGGTCGTTCCGTTCCGGACCGCCGGCGAGCTCGACGCGATGGCGGCAGCCGGCGCCATCGTCGGTGCAGCTCTGGTGGCGGTGCGCGATGCGGCGAAGCCGGGTGTGAGCACGCTCGAGCTCGACGAGGTGGCCGAATCGGTCATCCGCGACGCCGGCGCCGTGCCGTCGTTCAAGGGCTACCACGGGTTCAGCGGATCGATCTGTTCGTCCGTGAACGATCGTGTGGTGCACGGGATTCCCTCGGCGGAAGACATTCTCGCCGAGGGAGACCTCGTCTCCATCGACTGCGGTGCCATCCTCGAAGGCTGGCACGGCGACTCCGCGTGGACGTTCGGCGTCGGAGACATCATCGAGGCGGATCTGCAGCTGAGCGAGGCGACTCGCCTGTCCATGGAGGCGGGGATCGCGGCGATGCTGCCCGGCAACCGCCTCACCGACATCTCCCACGCGATCGAACTCGGTACCCGCGCCGCCGAGGTCGCCCACGACCGCAAGTACGGCATCGTCGACGGCTACGGCGGTCACGGTATCGGCCGGGAAATGCACATGGAGCCGTTCCTCGCCAACGAGGGCGCTCCGGGCAAGGGCCCGCAACTTGTGGTCGGTTCCGTTCTGGCCATCGAACCGATGTTGACCCTCGGCACCACCGACACCGTTGTCCTCGAAGACGACTGGACCGTCGTCACCACCGACGGCACCCGTGCCGCGCACTGGGAGCACACGGTCGCGGTCACCGAGAACGGACCGCGCATCCTCACCCTGCGGCCGGAGTAGCGCTCGCACGAGGGCGTGGGCCTACACGTCGATCAGCAGAGTCACCGGTCCGTCGTTGACGAGGCTGATCTCCATGTGTTCGCCGAACACGCCGGTCTCGACGGTCGCGCCCAGTTCCCGTAGGGCGCCGCTGAATGCCTCCACCAGTGGTTCCGCGACGGGCCTCGGCGCCGCCGCCGACCAGGACGGTCGCCGGCCGCGGCGAGTGTCCGCCATGAGTGTGAACTGACTGGCGACGAGCACCGGGGCGTCGAGGTCCGACGCGGACTGCTCGTTCTCCAGGATGCGCATGGTCCACACCTTCTTCGCGAGCAGAGCCGCCTTCGCCGCGTCGTCCGTGTGGGTGACCCCGACCAGGACGAGTAGTCCGTGACCGCCCGCCGGGGGAGTGATCCGCCCGACCTCGGTGTCGTCGACCCGTACCGACGCGGACGTCACTCGCTGTACCAGGGCGCGCACGAACACCATCCTTCGAGTCGGAGCCGGTTGCTTTCGGACGAGGGATCGATGCCGGCGGGCAGGTCCGCCGCGGACCGCATTTGGCCTGGTGAGCAATTTCCCGTAACATGGATCAACGGTGCGCTATGCGTACCGGTTGTCTGCGTGCCCAGTGCCGGATTTGATCCGGATTGTTCATGTTTCGACCGGTGAAGATCCCATTGGGCGCCACGGTAACGGAAACAGATGCAATAAGCACGCCAAACCACATGGATCGCGGAGGATATGGCTAAGAAAGACGGGGCCATCGAGGTCGAGGGACGAGTAGTCGAGCCGCTGCCCAATGCGATGTTCCGCATTGAGCTCGAGAACGGCCACAAGGTTCTCGCCCACATCAGCGGAAAGATGCGTCAGCACTACATTCGCATCCTCCCGGAAGATCGCGTTGTCGTAGAGCTCTCGCCCTACGACTTGTCGCGCGGACGCATCGTTTACCGGTACAAGTAAAACTTCCCCGCCCGACCAGGTCGGGGAGAAGTACGTCCGCTGCGGATCTGCGTAGTGGGCTGCCACAAAACAGGAGATCAGAAGACGTGAAGGTTCAGCCGAGCGTCAAGAAGATCTGCGAGAAGTGCAAGGTGATCCGTCGTAACGGCCGGGTCATGGTGATCTGCGAGAACCTGCGCCACAAGCAGCGTCAGGGCTAGATCTCCGCTTTTCGAGGATCTGCTTGGCAACAAGCAAAGATGACCTCCCAGCACCAGCCAGTACTCACGGCTTTCGAGCACGTACTGGTTCACCCCCGGCACGGAGGCCGGGGCCCCACTGAGTTAGTTGAAGCATTGTCGGTCGCGAGACCGCCGACGTTTGAAGAGGCACAGGGGATGGACTGGGAGCAGACCTCCGCACACCGATAGGAAATGCCGACATGGCACGTCTCGCAGGTGTCGATCTTCCCCGTGAAAAGCGGATGGAGATCGCACTTACTTACATCTACGGCATCGGCCGTACCCGCTCCAAGGAGATCCTGGACGCCACCGGCGTCAGCCCGGATCTGCGGAGCAAGGATCTCTCGGACGAGGATCTGGCCAAGCTCCGCGAGTACATCGAGGAGTCGCTGAAGGTCGAGGGTGACCTTCGCCGCGAGGTCCAGGCCGACATCCGACGCAAGATCGAGATCGGCTGCTACCAGGGCCTGCGCCACCGTCGTGGTCTGCCCGTGCGTGGTCAGCGCACCAAGACCAACGCCCGCACCCGTAAGGGTCCGAAGCGCACCATTGCAGGCAAGAAGAAGGCGAAGTAATGCCCCCCAAGTCACGTGGCACCGGTCCGAAGAAGACCCAGAAGGCGCGTCGCAGGGACAAGAAGAACGTCCCGCACGGCGCCGCTCACATCAAGAGCACGTTCAACAACACCATCGTGTCCATCACGGACCCCGCCGGAAACGTGATTTCCTGGGCGTCCTCGGGACACGTCGGCTTCAAGGGTTCGCGCAAGTCGACCCCGTTCGCCGCTCAGCTGGCAGCAGAGAACGCGGCCCGCAAGGCGCAGGAGCACGGTGTGAAGAAGGTCGACGTCTTCGTCAAGGGCCCCGGCTCCGGCCGTGAGACCGCGATCCGCTCGCTTCAGGCCGCAGGCCTCGAGGTCGGCACCATCTCCGATGTCACCCCCCAGCCGCACAACGGCTGCCGTCCGCCCAAGCGGCGTCGGGTCTAGCGGGAAGGATAGGTAGAAGAAAATGGCACGTTATACCGGACCCATCACCCGCAAGTCGCGTCGTCTGCGCGTCGACCTCGTTGGAGGCGACCAGGCGTTCGAGCGTCGTCCCTACCCGCCGGGCCAGCACGGCCGCGCGCGGATCAAGGAGAGCGAGTACCTGCTCCAGCTGCAGGAGAAGCAGAAGGCTCGCTTCACCTACGGCGTCATGGAGAAGCAGTTCCGCCTGTACTACAAGGAGGCGAACAACCGCCCCGGTAAAACCGGCGAGAACCTGCTCCGCATCCTGGAGTCGCGTCTCGACAACGTCGTGTACCGCGCCGGACTGGCTCGCACCCGCCGCCAGGCCCGTCAGCTGGTCACCCACGGCCACCTCCTTGTGAACAACAAGAAGGTCGACATCCCCAGCTACCGCGTCTCGCAGTACGACATCATCGATGTCAAGGACAAGTCGCTGTCGACGCTTCCCTTCCAGGTTGCGCGCGAGACCCAGGGTGATCGCCCGATCCCGGGTTGGCTGCAGGTTGTCGGTGGACGTCTCCGGGTTCTGGTTCACCAGCTTCCCGAGCGTGCGCAGATCGACGTTCCTCTGCAGGAACAGCTCATCGTCGAGTACTACTCGAAGTAGGCCTCTCGGCCCGTGCGCCTTTCCGGTGGTTCCGACTACCGGAAAGGCGCACGGGCACGAAGTGCCTTTCCCATCGTGGGCGTCAAATAGCGGACGCCCGTACAGGAGGAAATCCAATGCTCATTTCTCAGCGACCCACGCTGACCGAAGAGGTCATCGCTGACAACCGCTCGAAGTTCGTCATCGAGCCCCTCGAGCCAGGCTTCGGGTACACCCTCGGCAACTCGCTCCGTCGCACGCTGCTCTCGTCTATTCCCGGCGCAGCTGTCACGAGCATCCGCATCGACGGCGTTCTGCACGAGTTCACCACAGTTCCCGGTGTGAAGGAAGATGTCACCGACATCATCCTGAACCTCAAGGGCCTCGTCGTGAGCTCCGAAGAGGACGAGCCGGTCACCATGTACGTCCGCAAGCAGGGCCCCGGCGCTGTGACTGCAGGCGACATCGTGCCCCCGGCCGGCGTCACCGTGAACAACCCGGATCTGCACATCGCCACCCTGAACGACAAGGGAAAGCTGGAGATCGAGCTCGTCGTCGAGCGCGGTCGCGGCTACGTCCCCGCCGTCCAGAACAAGGCGTCCGGCGCCGAGATCGGCCGTATTCCGGTCGACTCGATCTACTCGCCGGTGCTCAAGGTCACCTACAAGGTGGAGGCCACCCGCGTCGAGCAGCGCACCGACTTCGATCGGCTCGTGCTCGATGTGGAAACCAAGAACTCCATCACCGCTCGGGACGCGCTCGCTTCGGCGGGCAAGACCCTGGTTGAGCTCTTCGGCCTGGCCCGTGAGCTGAACGTCGAAGCAGAAGGCATCGAGATCGGACCCTCGCCCGCCGAGGCCGATCACATTGCTTCGTTCGGACTGCCCATCGAGGACCTGGACCTGACGGTCCGTTCCTACAACTGCCTCAAGCGCGAAGGTGTTCACACCGTCGGTGAGCTTGTCGGCCGTACCGAGTCCGATCTGCTCGACATCCGCAACTTCGGACAGAAGTCCATCGACGAGGTGAAGGTCAAGCTGCATTCGCTCGGCCTGGCCCTCAAGGACAGCCCCGCATCCTTCGATCCCACCACCGTTGCCGGCTACGACGCCGCCACCGGAACGTGGAGCGACACGGACGCCGGTTCCTTCGGTGATGCCGAGGGCACCGAGGACTACGCCGAGACCGAACAGCTGTAGCTCACGGTCCTTTACTAGGAGATCATCATGCCCAAGCCCAAGAAGGGTGCCCGCTTCGGCGGGTCGGCTTCGCACCAGAAGGCGATCTTCGCCAATCTGGCTACCGCGCTCTTCGAGCACGGCCGCATCACCACCACGGAGTCCAAGGCCAAGGCCCTGCGCCCGTACGCCGAGAAGCTCGTCACGCACGCCAAGGCCGGAACCCTGGCTCACCGTCGCGAGGTTCTGAAGGTCATCCGCAACAAGGATGTCGTGCACACCCTGTTCGCGGAGATCGGCCCGTTCTACGCCGATCGTGACGGCGGCTACACCCGCATCATCAAGACGGTCCCCCGCAAGGGCGACAACGCGCCGATGGCGATCATCGAGCTCGTCAAGGAGAAGACCGTCACCTCCGAGGCCGACCGCGCTCGTCGCGTGAAGGCATCGAAGGATGCGCCGGCTGCAGCTCCCGCCGAGGAGAACGTCGTCGAGGCCGTCGAGGCCGAGGCAACCGACGCCGAGGTCGAGAACGCTGACGCCGTCGTCGAGGCCATCGAGGACGAGTCCGCCACCGCGGCCGACGCGCCTGAAGCCGAAGAGGCGAAGGATGCCTCGGCGGCCGAAGAGGCCAAGAAGGACTAGTCCACTTGGTTTCGGCACACGCTGAATCGAACGAGCCCGTCGTCCCCGAGAGGGACGGCGGGCCCGTTTCGTATGAGACCACCCGGCTGCGCCTGGACATCGCCTACGACGGAACGGATTTCTCCGGGTGGGCCCGCCAGAACGGCTTGCGGACCGTGTGCGGGGAGATCGAGGAGAAGCTCGGCGCCGTCCTGCGCACCCCCTTGCAACTGACCGTGGCGGGGCGAACCGATGCCGGGGTCCACGCCACCGGTCAGGTGGCGCACGTCGACGTTCCGGTCGACGCGCTGCCGGACGATCCGTCCAGGCTGGTCCGCCGGCTCGCGCGGTTCCTCCCGAAAGACGTGCGCATCAAGCGGATCTTTTTCGCGCCCGAGCACTTCGACGCGCGGTTCTCCGCGATGCGCCGGCATTACGAGTACCGCCTGACGTCGGCGGCCTACGGTGCAGATCCGCTCCGGGCCCGGGACACGGTGTCGTACCCGAAGGTCCTCGATCTCGACCTCCTGCGCTCGGCGTCCGCGACGCTGCTGGGGTTGCACGACTTCGCGGCGTTCTGCAAACGCCGCGAAGGCGCCACGACCGTCCGGGATCTCCAACGTTTCGACTGGGAGCGCGACGGCGACGTGTTCACCGCCTTCGTCAGCGCGGACGCGTTCTGCTGGTCGATGGTGCGCAGTCTCGTCGGCGCGGTCCTGGCGGTGGGGGAGGGCCGGCGCGATCTCGACTGGATCGAGGGGCTGCTCCGGGAGACGTCGCGGTCGAGCTCGATTCTGGTGGCTCCCGCTCACGGACTCTGTCTCGTCCGCGTCGACTATCCCGAAGACGCAGACCTGGCGGCACGCAATCGGATCACCCGAGACGTCCGGACCGTGCCGGGCGGCTGCTGCGGCGACTGAAGGCCGATCGCCGACACCGAAGGATCTCCCCGGAAGAAGGAGCCAGTTCATGACCGCAGTCGAACCCGTCCGGATAGAGATCATCGTCGGATCCGTCAGGGTCGGCCGGATCGCTCCCGTCGTCACCCGCTGGTTCGCCGAACGCGCTCGCGCCTACCCGGGACTCGACGCCGGGATCATCGATCTGGCCGACACCGCGTTGCCGCAGGATCTCGGCGCGTCCCCGGCCACGGACGACTTCCGGGAGCGGGTGGGACGAGCCGACGGGTTCGTGGCCGTCACCTCCGAGTACAACCACGGTTACCCGGCCGCGCTGAAGACCGCGTTCGACAGCGTCAAGCACGAATGGCGCTCGAAGCCCATCGGATTCGTGTCCTACGGAGGGTTGGCCGGTGGGTTGCGCGCGACCGAACAACTGCGTCAGGTGGTGGCCGAACTGCACATGGTGTCGGTGCGGCAGAGCGTGAGCTTCCACCAGGTGCGCAAGAGATTCGACGACGAGGGGCAGACCTCGGACGGCGCCGCCGTCGACTCGGCGGACCGCATGCTCGCAGAACTGGTGTGGTGGGCCGACGCCACCCGCGTCCAGCGCGCGAACACCCCGTATCCCGGCTAGTACCGGTACACCGGCTGGTACTCGTCCACCGCGCGTGGCCGTCCGATGAACGCCGTCTCGGACGAGCTTGTGACCAGCATCAGTTCGATGCTCGTCCTGCCGGTCGACAGCAGGATGCGGTCGCCCAGCGCGTTCGGCTGGACGATGGACAGGTCCGGTTCAGCGCCCGGGCAAACTACCAAGATGTGCAGGCGAAGTGGGACCGCGCTCACGAGGATCTGCTCCAGGTTCTGCAGACGATCGCGAAGGTCGTCCAGGACGGCGTCGTCGATATGCAGACTGTAGAAGACCGGAACGCCACGGCGTGGCTCTGATCATCGCGTGACATGCCGAGTGCCCCAGCAATTTTGCCCCAGCAATTTTGCCCCAGCAATCCTCGGTTGCTGGGGCACTGTTGTCTCCGCCGGGTGGAACGTGTGGATCAGTCGGCGGGCGGTATCAGCCGGCTGAGGACGACGCTGCTCTTGGTCTGCAGCACCGCCGGCTCGGACCGCAGATTCTCCAGCGTTCGTTCGAGGTGCGCCGTGTCGGTGGTGCGGACGCGGAGCAGGGCGTTGGCGTCACCGGTGACGGTGTACGCCTCCTGGACCTCGGTGTGCCGGGACACGATCCGCGCGATCTCGACGGCCGAGGTGCGCCCACTGCAGTACAACTCGACGAACACCTCGACGCCCTGGCCGAGAGCCCGGGGATCGAGCGCCGCATGAAATCCGGTGATCACTCCGGACTCGACCAATCGGTCGACCCGGCGCTCCACGGCGGGCGCGGACAGTCCGACCTCGGCGCCGATGGTGGCGAAGCTGGACCGGGCGTTCCGCTCCAGCCGCGCAACGATCCGCCGATCGAGCCCATCCAGACGCAACGAATCTTCCATGCAATGGAACGCTAGCGCATTGATCAGGGGTTTTGCTGGGTGGATACTGATCTCACCGACACCGATCGAGGGGGAGTGGAGATGGCGCCCACTGCTGGTATCGAGTCCGAGAACCCGTACGAGGAGACGGCAGTCGCGCCGGGCGATGCCGTCCGCGCGGTCCGCCACGCTCGCACGCGGACCTATCTGATGTGCCCGCCCACGTATTTCGACGTCGTGTACGCCATCAACGACTGGATGCGCCCAGGTGAGCCCGTGGACCGCGAACGCGCGATGTCGCAGTGGTCCGCACTCGCGGACACCTACCGCCGACTCGGTCACGAGGTGCTGACGATCGACCCCGTCGAGGGGCTCCCGGACATGGTGTTCGTCACCGACAGCGGACTCGTCGTCGACGGTGTGGCTCTCGGCGCCCGGTACCGGTCTGCCGAGCGGCGGGCGGAGGCCGAACACGTGTTCCGATGGTTTCGGGCCAACGGGCTGATCAGGCCCACCCTGCCGCGGTACGTCAACGAAGGGGAGGGCGACTTCCTCGTCGTCGGCGACGTGATACTCGCCGGAACCGGGTTCCGGTCCGACCCGCGGTCGCACGCCGAGGCGGCGGCGCATCTGGGTCGTCCGGTGATCACCCTGAACCTGGTCAATCCCCGCTACTACCACCTCAACACTGCGCTGGGTGTGCTCGACGACTCGTCGATCGCCTATCTGCCTGCGGCGTTCTCGCCCGACAGTCGCGCGGTCCTCGAGCGGATGTTCCCGGATGCGGTGATCGCGGCCGAGACCGACACCGACTGGCTCGGACTCAACCTGGTGAGCGACGGCGCCAATGTGGTGCTGCCCGTGCAGGCTTCGCATCTTGCGGACCAGCTGTCCGACCGCGGGTACGAGCCCGTGCCGGTCGACTATTCGGAGTTCCTCAAATCCGGTGGCGGAATCAAGTGCAGCACTTTGGAGCTCCGCGGTTTCCGCGGGCTCGGTGACGCGGGAAGTCAGGGGTGACCAGCCATGTCGGACAGGGTCGTTTCGGTGTCGGATGCCACGCGTGAGCAGCTGAGCAGGGCCGACGAGCACAGCGCACACAACTACTCGCCGCTGCCGGTCGTGATCGAGTCGGGCGCGGGCTCGTGGGTGAAGGGTATCGACGGCGTCGACTACCTGGACGTTCTCGCGGGCTACTCGGCACTCAACTTCGGCCACGCACACCCCACCCTCGTCCGGGTGGCGCGCGAACAACTCGGCCGGCTCACCCTGACCAGCCGCGCCTTCCAGCACGACCGTTTCGCGTCCTTCTGCGAGGACCTGAGCCGGCTGTGCCGGAAGGAGGCCGTGCTTCCCATGAACACGGGCGCCGAGGCCGTCGAGACGGCGCTGAAACTGGCCCGCAAATGGGGGTACGACGTCAAGCGCGTGCCGCCGGGGCGTGCCGAGGTGATCACGTGCGCCGGCAATTTCCACGGCCGCACCATTTCGATCGTCGGATTCTCGTCCGATCCGGACGCGTACACGGGGTTCGGTCCGTTCCCGGCAGGCTTTATCTCCGTCGACTACGGGAACGCGGACGCACTCGAGGCGGCGATCACCGAGAACACGGTGGCGGTGCTCCTCGAACCGATCCAGGGGGAGGCTGGAGTCCTGGTGCCGCCGCCGGGCTACCTGGCGGCGGTCCGGGACATCTGCACCCGTCGCGGCATCCTCATGATCGCCGACGAGATCCAGAGCGGACTTGGGCGGACCGGCGACACGTTCGCGTGCGACCACGAGGACGTGATCCCCGACGTGTACGTCCTGGGCAAGGCGCTGGGCGGCGGGCTGATGCCGGTGTCCGCCGTCGTCGCCGACTGGTCGGTGATGACGGTGATCGGTCCCGGACAACACGGGAGCACGTTCGGGGGCAATCCGCTCGCGTGCGCCGTCGGGAGCGCGGTGGTGGAACTGCTCGAGACCGGCGAATACCAGCAGCGCAGCCGCGAGCTCGGTGCCTACCTGCACAGCATGCTGTCGCAACTGCCGGCCGAACACGTGTCGGAGGTGCGTGGACGCGGATTGTGGGCAGGTGTGCAGCTGACCGACGGCATGCCGTCCGCCCGCACGATCTGTGAAAGACTCCTGGCTCGCCGGGTACTGGCGAAGGACGCGCACGAGGGCACCATCCGCATCGCCCCGCCGCTGGTGATCGAACGCGAAGAGCTGACCTGGGCGGTCGAACAGCTCGCCGATGCGCTCGCCGAGTGAATTTTGACCCTGGGCCGCCCCGACCGGTATTGTTCTCCGTTGGCGTGCCGTGCGCCGCTGCGTCCTCGTGTCGCAGTGGCTGGCGGTTCCCGGGTCTCAACTGGCCGCCGGGAATCGCTCGACGATACGCAATGGCCAGCAGCGGATTGAACAAGACGAGGAAGTTCTGTGTCTACGTACACCCCGAAGGCCGGAGATGTGACCCGCACGTGGCACGTCATCGACGCCACTGACGTGGTGCTCGGCCGCCTTGCCGTCCAGGCAGCCAACTTGCTGCGCGGCAAGCACAAGCCCACCTTTGCACCGCACGTTGACGGCGGCGACTTCGTCGTCATCATCAACGCCGAGAAGGTTGCCATCAGCGGCAACAAGCGTGAGGGCAAGTTCCTGTACCACCACTCCGGACACCCCGGTGGTCTCAAGTCGCGCTCCGTCGGTGAGGTTCTCGACAAGAACCCCGACCGCCTCGTGGAGAAGGCCGTCGTCGGAATGCTCCCCAAGAACAAGCTGGGCCGCGCCATCAGCAGCAAGCTGAAGGTCTACGCGGGCCCGAACCACCCCCACGCCGCGCAGCAGCCGGTGCCATTCGAGATCAAGCAGGTGGCCCAGTGACGGCGCCGGAGGAGCAGAACGTGTCCAACCCCGAAGAGATCACCGAGGCTGTCGAGGTCGCGGCGGACGAGTACGTGTCCGTCGAAGAGCCCGAGGTCGCGGAGGACATCGAGGCCGCTGCTGCGCCGCAGGCCCCGATCGTGATCGATCGCCCCATCCAGACCGTCGGTCGTCGTAAGGAAGCGGTTGTCCGCGTCCGTCTGACCCCCGGTTCGGGCGACTTCAAGCTCAACGGCCGCACCATCGAAGACTACTTCCCGAACAAGGTGCACCAGCAGCTGATCAAGGCTCCGCTGGTCACCGTCGAGCGTGCAGAGTCCTTCGACATCGTGGCACTGCTGCACGGTGGCGGACCGTCCGGACAGGCCGGCGCACTGCGTCTCGCCATCGCCCGCGCACTCATCGAGGTCACCCCCGAGGACCGTCCGGCTCTCAAGAGCGCCGGCTTCCTCACGCGTGACGCCCGCGCCGTCGAGCGCAAGAAGTACGGCCTGAAGAAGGCCCGCAAGGCATCTCAGTACTCGAAGCGCTGATGTGTCGCCGAAGCCGCCCCACGGGGTCGGCTTCGGCACCTGTTCTTCCCGAGAGCAGGCGTCCATCGTTACCGGACGCCTGCTCTCGTGCTTTATCCGAGATGTAGTGGATTTCTAGATGCGAGGGGTCTGGTCTATGGGTCGATTGTTCGGGACGGATGGGGTTCGTGGTCTGGCGAATACCGAGCTGACCGCCGGGCTGGCATTGCAGGTGGCCTCCGCCGCCGCGACGGTGCTGGCGTCGTCGCCGGGCTCGGGACGCAAGACGGCTGTGGTCGGCCGTGATCCGAGAGCCAGCGGCGAAATGCTCGAGGCGGCGGTCGTCGCGGGTCTGACGTCTGCAGGCGTCGACGTTCTGAACGTCGGGGTTCTGCCGACACCCGCCGTGGCATTCCTGACCGCGGAACTGGACGCAGCTCTCGGTGTCATGATCTCCGCCTCGCACAATCCGATGCCCGACAACGGCATCAAGATCTTCGCGGCCGGCGGACACAAACTCGACGACGAGGTGGAAGACCGGATCGAGGCCGTCGCCGCCGGAACCACGACGCGGCGGGCGCCGACCGGGGCGGGTATCGGACGTGTCCGCACCGTGCCGGATGCCGCGGAACGGTACCTGAAGCACCTGGCCACCGCACTCCCGAACAGCCTCGAGGGGCTGACCGTGGTGGTGGACTGTGCGCACGGCGCGGCCTCGGGGGTCGCTCCCGCCGCCTACCGGGCCGCCGGCGCCACCGTCGTCGCGATCAACGCCGAACCCGACGGACTCAACATCAACGACAACTGCGGGTCGACGCACCTCGAGAGCCTGCAGAAGGCGGTCGTCGAGCACGACGCCGATCTGGGGCTCGCGCACGATGGGGATGCGGATCGATGCCTCGCTGTCGATGCCGGCGGTTCCCTCATCGACGGCGACGCCATCATGACCGTGCTCGCACTCGGCATGCGCGATGCAGGCGAACTGGTCGACAACACCCTCGTCGCGACCGTCATGAGCAATCTCGGTTTGCACATCGCGATGCGAGAGGCCGGGATCTCGCTGGTCACCACCGCTGTCGGTGATCGCTACGTCCTCGAAGGGCTCCGCTCCGGCGGCTTCAGCCTGGGCGGCGAGCAGTCCGGTCACGTCGTGTTCCCCGCATTCGGCACCACCGGCGACGGAGTGCTGACGGGACTGCGGCTGATGGGACGGATGGCGGAGACCGGACAGCCGATCGCGGAGTTGGCGTCGGCGATGACGACCCTCCCGCAGGTTCTGGTCAACGTGAAGGTCGCCGACAAGCGCGCCGTCGCCGCGTCCCCGGTCGTGCTGGATGCGGTCGTGGCCGCCGAGCGCAGCCTGGGCGACAATGGCCGGGTACTGCTGCGGCCGTCGGGCACCGAACAACTCGTGCGCGTGATGGTCGAGGCTTCGGACATCGAGGTGGCCAGGAAGCTCGCCGACGAATTGGCGGGCACCGTCGCGTCCGTGTGAGCGGACACAGCGCACCGATCGGCGGAGGAACCGATCGGTGCGCTGGCGCGTCTAACGCAGTAGGTCGCGAAGAGGGTGGGGTTGGAAGCAGTTCGCGTGTAGGTAGAAGTATGTCTTTCTGTGTAGGACTGTTCCGGTGAATGTTGAAGGAGTGGGCGGGTGGGTAGCCGATTTCCGGCCGGACTTGCGGTGAAGTGGTTCGAGGCGGATACTGTCGTGTGATCCGCAGCCCTGGGCCGTCGTGGTCGGGCATCGGGGCCGGTTGACCTGGTGTCGGTGTCGGGCACCTCGCCATCGACCTATCCGCGACCGGGGTGCAGGCATCGTTGCGATCTTGGACATTGCGAGGCTCGGGGAACCTGTCGTACCGTCCCCGTAACATCGAACGTATATTCGATGAGGGGGTGGTGGGTGAGTACGGTGCTGCAGGCGTACCGGTTCGCGCTTGACCCGACCTGCGCGCAGGAGACGGCGTTGCGGTCGCATTGTGGTGGTCAGCGGTTCGCGTTCAATTGGGGTCTGGCGCGGGTCAGGGCGAACCTGGATCAACGCGAGGCGGAACGCTCCTACGGCGTGACCGGTGAGCAACTCACACCGTCGATGTCGTGGTCTGCCTACAGCCTCCGCAAGGACTGGAACCAGGTCAAGGGTGAGGCGGCGCCGTGGTGGGGGGAGAACTCGAAGGAGGCCTACTCCTCGGGGCTGGCGAACCTGGCGACGGCGCTGGCGAACCTGGCGACGGCGCTGGCGAACTGGTCGTCCTCCCGGTCGGGGAAGCGGAAGGGTCCGAGGGTCCGTTTCCCGAGGTGTAAGGGCAAACGTGCGGGGTTGTCGTGCCGGTTCACTACCGGGGCATTCGGGCTTGTCGATACCGATCGTCGGCACGTGAAACTCCCGCGGATCGGGATTGTGCGGACCCACGAGTCCACCCGCAAGCTCGCCCGCCGCGTCGCGGCCGGGACGGCGCGGATCCGGTCGGCGACGGTGTCGTTCGGGTCCGGTCGTTGGTTCGTGTCCTTCTCCGTGGAGGTCGAACGATGTGGTCTAGCGCCGACGCTGCCGGAATCGGTGGTGGGGGTGGACCTGGGGGTCAAGTCCCTTGCGGTCCTGTCCACCGGTGAGGTGGTGCGGAACCCGAAACACCTCGAACACGCCCTGAAAGAGTTGCGACGGCTCGGGCGTCAGGCGGCGCGACGGCAAGGCCCTGATCGTGGTACCGGGCGGCAGCCGTCGAAGCGGTGGCGACAGACTCATGCGCGGATCGCGCGTCTGCACAGCTATGTGGCGAACGCCCGCCGTGACGGGTTGCACAAGCTCTCGACCCGGTTGGTCCGCTCGCACACCGTGGTGGTGGTCGAGGACCTGAACGTGGCCGGGATGGTCCACAACCGAAGATTGGCCCGGCACATCGCCGGTGTCGGGATGGGTGAGTTCCGTCGTCAGGTCGAGTACAAGGCCGGCTGGTCCGGGCAGCGGGTGCACGTGGCGGACCGGTGGTATCCCAGTTCCAAGACGTGTTCGGGATGTGGTGTGGTGAAAGCCAAGCTGCGCCTGTCCGAACGCATTTTTGTCTGCGAATCCTGCGGGATGAGCATTGATCGTGACCTCAACGCGGCCCGCAACCTTGCGGCCCTGGTTGAGGCGTCCTCCCCGAGTTGCGGGGCGACGGAAAACGAGCCCGCTGGAAACCCATGTCAGTCCCGCACCGTGCGGGCAACGGGTACGGCCACGGGAAGACCCGCACCCACAGGTGCGGGTCAACGTCGACACCGCGAGGGGTCGACTCAGTACACGTTCTTACACGTTTCCTGAACGGCAATGAGCGATGCACTTGTGATGATGTGGTTGGTGTGTGTAGTTACACAGGTCGGCCGACTGGGTGGTCGGGACCATCACCACGCGTGCACCGTGGCGATGGAACCACTCTGCCAGGACGATCCACGCGTTCCGGGTCGGCTCGACCACCACGGTCAGCTCAGCCGGATCGGGCAGGTCCAAGTCCGCCCACAACCGTTCCAGATCGGCCGGCCGTGTCCAGAACTTCCGGCCACGCCATACCGTGGCACCATCACGGGCCAGCGTCGCCTGATGCTCCGCCCGGACGGCCACGTCCCCAACGTCAACGCCATCGTCATTGCTCCTGTCAGTCCGCGTCGGGGTCCTGCGAGAGGCGGGCGAGGCATCGCTGGTGGGAGGGTTGATCATGACGTCATGACGTCATGACGTCACGACGTCATGGCGTTGTTGGCATCGTTGCCCGGCCGGTTCTCTGCGCTGCGGTCGACACAGAATCAACGCCGGCTTCGGGGCGACGCCGCCACACGGCTGGAAACGGTTTAACCGGTGAGCATCTCGGGAGATCGCGGGTCTTATCGGAACGCGAAGGTGTTCGCCGATCGTGAATTGGGTCCGGCATGACCGGGCCGGGATCGACTGCGCCGCGGCAGTTCGCGTTCACCACCCGCCCATAATGGCCATCGACGACGCGATCGGCGAGCCGATCGGACTCGACGACATCGACACCCGGGTGGGGTGGCTGCTGGACCTGATCACTGCGGCCAGTGCCGAGTTGGTGTCACGGCTGTGGCATCCGGCGACGTTCGATATGCCCGCCGGTCATGACCGCCACGATCGCAGGCTGCCCGCACAGGGTCACGTCGCCGCAGCTCGCCTGGGCTGGGGCCCGGTCTATCCGGGCGGGGTCTATGTGCCGTCGCGGGTGGTGACGGCGAAGGTGGCGGCGACCCTGCGGTCGCTGCCCATCGGGACACCGCGATCGCGGCGCTGTCGGCCCGATTCGACCCGGCCGCGGGAGCCTTGGCGCCGCCGACCGTGTCGGCGGAGGACGTGTCGGCGGGCTTCGCTCGGGGAGTGCGGCGCCAGCTCGTCGCACACTCTCGCCGCACAGGCGGGGCGCAGTCGACCCGGTTGGAGATTACCGAGGTGGAGGGTCCGCGCAGACGAGCGCGATGGCCCGGCTCTCGGCCGCCGATCGGCAGCTCGCGCAGATCATCTCGACGGGCGGTGAACTGGTGTCGACGGTGAAGTTGCCGACCAGCCCGGCTCCGGCGGGGCGGGCGCAGTGGCAGCGGGTCTGGCTGACCGCCACCGTCCCCGCGTACCTGCACGGCCGGCCTGTCACCGATTGGCATCTGCCGACCCTGGTCATCGATTGCCGGGTGTGACCTGAGCCCTCAGATGTGCGGCAGCAGGCCTTCGGAGCCGGCGTGGGTGTGTTCCTCGTGCGGATCGACGAGCGTGGTGTGGGGGAGTTCGGCATCGGCCTGCGCGAACACTTCGTACTTCTTGTCGTCGGTCAGGTGATAAAGCAGGAAGCCGGTGAGCAGCGCGCGCGTAATCTGCTGCGTCTTCCGCTCGGAACCGCCGATGCCGAGTGCGCCCAGGAGCCTGCGTCCTTCGGTCAGCCCGGACTCGGAGGCACCGTTGACGGCACGCAGGACGTGTTCTCCGCCCCAAGTCTCGGCCAGCGCTTTGGCGTTACTGTTCATGGTGTCGATGTCAGCGCCCGCGACGATCAGTCCCGGCGCTGTGATCTTCGACGCATACTTTTCGGCCTTCGGTGCCGTTGGCGCCGGGAACAGGGCGGCGACAGCCGACACGTCCCGCTGCGCGGCCGCGAGCACGGCCACTCCCGCGCCCATCCCGTGGCCTGCGAATGCCACGCGGTCGGGCTGCACGCTGATCTGGCCGGGACCGAGACGCACACCGACACAGATGTCGAGCGTCGCACGCAAATCGGTGGCGAGTCCCAGGTGAGAGGGCACGGGACCGCGCTCGCTGTTTGGCGCGGCCACGACGATTCCCCACGACGCGAGATGCTCGAGAGTCTTCCGGTAGTGGTCGGCACCTGCCATCCAGCTGTGCGCGAACGCGACAGCGGGCAGGTTGAAGCCTGATTCGGGCGTGTATACGACGCCCGGTTGTCCGGCGAGGGCGAGGTCACCCCGCAGCACGCGGTGCGGTCCCCGCTTGGACAGTGCACGGGCCAGGGTCTTCGGTTTCGGCGCCACGGGGAGAACGTTATCCGATTGGAGGGCACGCGAGAGAGCCGATGCGGCCCACACTCCGACTTCGCGGCGTCGCCCGGTCCAAGTACCCTGATGAACCATGTGCGGAATCGTGGGATACGTCGGCCACCGGCAGGCTCTGACTGTTGTGGTGGAGGCTTTGCGGCGGATGGAATACCGCGGCTACGACTCTGCCGGGATCGCCGTGCTCGACGGGCACGGCGGCATGGCGGTGGAGCGGAAGGCGGGTCGGCTCGCGAATCTCGAGGCCGAACTGGACGAGGTCGGGGCCGAGCACTTCACCGGGAGCACCGGGATCGGGCACACGCGGTGGGCCACGCACGGCCGGCCGACCGACCGCAACGCGCACCCGCACCGTGATGCGGGAGGCACCGTTGCCGTCGTCCACAACGGCATCATCGAGAACTTCGCCCCGCTGCGGGCCGAACTCGAGCACGACGGCATCGACTTCGCGAGCGACACGGACACCGAGGTGGCGGTGCACCTCGTCGCCCGTGCCTACGCGTCGGGCGACACCGCGGGAGACTTCGTCGCGAGCGCGCTGAGCGTGCTGCGCAGGCTCGAGGGCGCGTTCACCCTCGTCTTCACCCACTCCGATCACCCGGACACCATCGTCGCGGCGCGTCGCTCGACGCCCCTCGTCATCGGTGTCGGCGAGGGCGAGACGTTCCTCGGTTCCGACGTCGCCGCGTTCATCGAGCACACCCGTGACGCGGTCGAGCTCGGTCAGGACCAGGTGGTCGTGATCACCGCGGACGGGTATTCGATCCTGAACTTCGACGGATCCGAGGCGCAGGGCCGCCCGTTCCGCATCGACTGGGATCTCGCGGCCGCCGAGAAGGGCGGCCACGACTACTTCATGCTCAAGGAGATCGAAGAGCAGCCGGCCGCGGTCGCGGACACGCTGCTCGGTCACTTCGCGGACGGGAAGATCGTTCTCGACGAGCAGCGACTGTCCGATCAGGAACTGCGCGACGTCGACAAGGTCTTCGTCGTCGCCTGCGGCAGCGCGTACCACTCGGGCCTGCTCGCCAAGTACGCCATCGAGCACTGGACCCGGCTGCCCGTCGAGGTCGAACTCGCCAGCGAGTTCCGCTACCGCGATCCGGTCCTTGACCGGTCGACGCTGGTCGTGGCCATTTCGCAGTCCGGTGAGACGGCAGACACCCTCGAGGCCGTACGCCACGCCAAGGACCAGAAGGCGCGGGTGCTGGCGGTGTGCAACACGAACGGTGCCCAGATTCCGCGCGAAGCCGACGCCGTCCTCTACACGAGGGCCGGTCCGGAGATCGGTGTCGCGTCGACCAAGGCGTTCCTCGCGCAGGTCACCGCGAACTACCTGGTCGGCCTGGCCCTCGCGCAGGCGCGCGGCACCAAGTACCCGGACGAGGTGGCACGCGAGTACGCCGATCTCGAGGCGATGCCCGATCTGGTGAGCCGGGTTCTCGAGACGGTCGAGCCGGTGCGGGCATTGGCGCGGGAGCTGGCGTCGTCGTCGACGGTGCTGTTCCTCGGTCGGCACGTGGGCTACCCCGTCGCGCTCGAGGGTGCGCTCAAGCTCAAGGAACTCGCGTACATGCACGCCGAGGGCTTCGCGGCGGGTGAGCTCAAGCACGGTCCGATCGCGTTGATCGAGGACGGGCTGCCGGTCATCATCGTGATGCCGTCGCCGAAGGGGCGCGCGGTGCTGCATTCGAAGCTGCTCAGCAACATCCGGGAGATCCAGGCCCGCGGTGCGCGGACCGTCGTGATCGCGGAGGAGGGGGACGAGGCCGTGCGCCCGTTCGCCGACCACCTGATCGAGATCCCGGCGGCGCCGACGCTGCTGCAGCCGTTGCTGTCGACGGTGCCGCTGCAGGTCTTTGCGGCGGAGGTTGCGCAGACGCGCGGCTACGACGTCGACAAGCCGCGCAACCTCGCGAAGTCCGTCACCGTCGAATAGCACCCTGTCGTGGGGCGCGGCGCGGGCCGCGCCCCTACGGGGTCACGATGACGGTGCCCGTCATCTCCGGGTGCAGCGAACACGTGTAGTCGTAGGTGCCCGGTTCGGTGAACGTATACGTGAAGGTGCCGGTCTGCATCAGCCGGCTCCGCAGCACGCTCTTCGCGGCGCCGACACCGACCACGTCGTGGGTGACTCCGCGGTCGTCGAAGTTCCAGGTGACGGTGTCGCCGGCCTTCACGGTGAGCGACGCGGGCGCGTACGCCATGTTGGCGACCTGCACGACGGGACCGGCCGGCGCCTCGGGCACCTCGGCGTCCGGTGAACTGCAGCCGGAGACGACGCCCGTCATCGAAATACATGCGGCGAGAGCCACTCCGGCGATCCACGACCTTCCACGTCCACGCATGATGTCGAGCGTAGTCTGACCCGGTACCGACCCTTCTCGACGAGGAGTTCCCATGCGGGGCTACTACACCGCTGACGAGGTTCGAGCCGCCGAGGCGCCGTTGCTGGCGTCCCTTCCCGACGGGGCACTGATGCGACGTGCCGCACACGGACTGGCCACGGTGGTGGCGGCGGAACTGAAGGCGCGGACCGGGGGCGTCGCCGGACGCACGATCACGGTGCTGGTGGGGTCCGGGGACAACGGCGGCGACGCGCTGTGGGCCGCGGCGATGCTGCGCAGGCGCGGTGTCGCGGCCACCGCGGTGTTGCTGAAACCGGAGAGGACACACGAGGCGGGGCTGGCGGCGTTCACCGGGGCCGGCGGGCGGCTGGCCACCCCGTCGGACGATCCGGGCCTGCCCGACCTCGTCATCGACGGGATCGTCGGAATCTCCGGTCGAGGACCGCTGCGTCCCGATGCCGCGGCCCTCGTCGACCGGATCGACGCGCCGATCGTGTCGGCGGACCTGCCGAGCGGTGTGGACCCGGCCACTGGGGCGGTCGACGGACCGGCCGTGCGGGCCGCCGTCACCGTGGCGTTCGGGGCTCTCAAACCGGTCCATGCGCTCGGGGCGGCGCAGTGCGGCCGTGTCGAGTTGGTGCGCATCGGGTTGTCGCTCGGAGACGCCGGGATCACCGCACTCGACGCCGCCGACGTGGGTGCCGTGTGGCCGGTGCCGGGAGCCGACGACGACAAGTACTCGCAAGGAGTCGTCGGGGTGGTGGCCGGCAGCGACGGGTACCCCGGAGCGGGCGTCCTGTGCACCGGCGCGGCGGTCACGGCCACGTCGGGGCTGGTGCGCTACGCCGGACCGTGCACCGCCGAGGTGCTGGCACGCTCCCCGGAGGTGATCGCGACCCCCGACCTCGCGAAGGCCGGACGAGTCCAGTCATGGGTGGTAGGGCCGGGCATGGGAACCGGCGACGCCGGCCGGCACACGCTCCGGACGGTCCTCGGTTCCGATGTTCCGGTGCTGGTCGATGCGGACGGTCTCACCCTCCTCGCCGAGGACCCCGATCTGGTGCGGACCCGGACCGCGGCGACGCTCCTGACACCGCACGCGGGCGAGTTCGCCCGGCTGACGGGACAGGACCCGGGTCCGGACCGGGTCGCGTCGGTCCGGGCTCTCGCTGCCGACTGGAATGTCCACGTGCTGCTCAAGGGGCGGGCAACGGTGATCGCGGACCCCGGTGGGCGTGTCTTCGTCAACGAGGCGGGCGGTTCGTGGTCCGCCACGGCGGGCGCGGGTGACGTGCTCGCAGGGATCATCGGCTCGCTCATGGCCGCCGGCATCGCCCCGGACCGCGCGGCCGCGGTGGGTGCCCGAGCTCACTCGCTGGCCGCGAATCTGGCGGCTCGAGGCGGGGGCGCGGACCTCTCCGCGGGGCGTGGAACAGCACCGATCTCCGCCGGAACCCTGCTCGCGCATCTGAGGGAGTCGATCAGGGTCCTGCGTGCGGGGGTGTTACCCGAGGAAACGCCGGCTACATCGTGAATGGCAGGATCGAACATATGACGCTTGCTGAAGCAGTACCGGCGGACGAGGACGGCCACAGCGAACACGCAGCGCCCGGCAGGGCGACGCCGGCACCTCAGGCGGAGGCCGTGGTGGATCTGGACGCGATCGCGCACAACGTCCGCATCCTCCGTGAGAGCGCCCGGGACGCGGCACTGATGGCCGTCGTGAAGGCGGACGGCTACAACCACGGTGCGGTGCCCGTCGCTCGGGCGGCGCTGGCAGCGGGTGCGTCGGAACTGGGTGTGACGACGGTGTCGGAGGCGCTGACGCTGCGCCGTGCGGGTATCGAGGCCCCCGTCCTTGCGTGGCTGCACACCGTCGACGCCGATTTCGCCCCCGCGGTCGCGGCCGGTGTGGAACTCGGTGTCTCCTCGCCCCGCCACCTCGCCGCGGTGGTCGCCGCCGCGCGGAGCGTCGGAACCACGGCGAGCGTCACGATCAAGGTCGACACGGGGCTGAACCGCAACGGGGTGGCACCCGACGAACTGGCGCAGGTCCTCGTCGATCTGGCTCGGGCACAGGCCGAGGGCGCGGTGCGGCTGCGCGGCATCTTCTCCCATCTCGCCCACGCCGACGAACCGCACCATGCGTGGATCGATTCCCAGCGCGAACGCCTCGAAGGCGCGGTCGCTGATGCCAAGCGTCAGGGACTGGTTCCCGAAGTGGTGCACCTGTCCAATTCGGCGGCCACCCTGACCCGTCCCGACCTGCGCTTTGACATGGTTCGGCCGGGAATCGCGATATATGGTCTGTCGCCTGTTCCCGAACTCGGTGAGTTCGGGTTGCGCCCGGCGATGACATTGCGATCGAGGGTGGCTCTGGTGAAAAAGGTGGCGGCGGGTGAAGGCGTGTCCTACGGGCACATGTGGGTGGCCCCCCACGACACGACGGTCGCGCTGCTCCCGTTCGGGTACGCGGACGGGCTCCCGCGCTCGCTCAGCGGCCGATTCGAGGTCCAGCTGGGTTCGGAGCGCCGCCCGGGTATCGGGCGTGTCTGCATGGACCAGGTGGTCGTGGACCTCGGACCGGACGGCGGGGGAGTCCGGGAAGGCGACACCGCGGTGTTCTTCGGCAACGGCGACCTCGGCGAGCCCAACGCGCAGGCCTGGGCCGACGAACTCGACACCATCCATTACGAGGTGGTGACCGGAGTACGCGGACGCACGGTGCGCAGCTACGTCGGCGCGGCGGGCACCTAGACCATGGGTGTGTCGAAACGGTTGGGACTCGTCGGCGGGCTGCTGAGCGCGCTGGCGCTCGGTTCGGTGGCCGGAGTCAACGCGCTGCGCAGCGCGACCCGGCCGGGGCGTGAGATCTACGGCGACGAGGACTTCACCCTGATGTCGCGGGATCGGCGCAGCGTCGTGGTCACCGAGGACGGCGTCGCGCTCACCGTCCGCGAGGTCGGACCCGGGGACGCCCCGGTGACGGCGGTGTTCGTGCACGGCTACTGCCTGGACATGACGTCGTGGCATTTCCAGCGCCGCCAACTCGCCGAGCGCTGGGGCGACGACGTGCGGATGGTGTTCTACGACCAACGCGGGCACGGTGATTCGGGTGTGCCGTCCACGGCGAGTTGCACCATCGCGCAGCTGGGCGCCGATCTCGCGACGATCGTCGAGGCCAAGGCTCCCACCGGACCGGTTGTGCTGGTGGGGCATTCGATGGGCGGGATGACGGTGCTCGCCTTCGCCGGGCAGCGACCCGAGCTGGTGGCCTCCCGCGTGGTGGGGGTGGGCCTGATCGCCACTGCCGCGGCGGGCCTCAGCGAGACCGGTTTGACGAGGAACCTGCAGAACCCGGTCATCGACGGTTTCCGGTTCGCGGTCCGGACGTCGCCCGACGTGGTCCAGCTCGCGCGGGGCGCGGCCCGCGCCCTGATCACCCCGATTCTGCGGACGGCGTCCTACGGCACGGACGTGAGTCCGCGGCTGCAGAAGTTCTCCGACTCCATGCTGGACCGGACGTCGGTGGTCACCATCGTGAACTTCCTGCGCACGCTCGAATTGCACGACGAGTCGGCGTCACTCGCGGCGCTCGAGGACACTCCGTCCGTCGTGGTGTGCGGTGACAGCGACATGATCATCCCGTTCGGCAGTTCCCGGAAGCTCGCAGCGGACCTCCCGGAATCCGAACTGGTACGGGTGCGCGGCGCAGGCCACCTGGTGCAACTCGAATTCCCGTCGGTGGTCTCCGACGCGATCGACCGGGTGCTGCAGCGGGGCCTGGCCACGGGCGCATCGCCGGAGCAGTCCGATGTCGGCTGAGGAGAAGGAGCTGGGCGTGAGCGGGACGGTGGTGCTGCCGACGGCGGAGGACACCGAGCAGTTCGGACGGGACCTCGCACGGGGGCTCGTCGCCGGTGACCTCGTGGTGCTCGACGGACCCCTCGGTGCGGGGAAGACCGCACTGACGAAGGGAATCGGAGCCGGACTCGGCGTGCAGGGCCGAGTGACGTCGCCCACATTCGTGATCGCACGTGAGCACCGGGCGGGCACCCGGCCCGACGGTGGTGCACCGGTCGGAATGGTGCACGTGGACGCATACCGACTGGGCGGCAGTGGCCCGCACGCCCTGGACGAACTGGACGCGCTCGATCTCGACACCGACCTGGCAGCAGCGGTAGTCGTCGTGGAATGGGGCGAGGGCATCGTCGAGCAACTGGTCGATCGCCACCTGCGGGTGCGCCTGCGCCGTGAACCGGAGACGGACGTCCGCACGGCCCACTGGGAGTGGATTTCCTGACGGGTCGGGTGTCGGGAGCGGTTCTGACGTGCGAGTACCCTCAGTTACCGTGCTTGTTCTCGCCATCGACACGTCCACGCCTGCCGTGACCGCCGGAGTCGTCCGGGTTTCGGCCGATTCCGCATCTGTGGGGGCGGTACACACCCTCGCGGTGCGCGTGACGGTCAACCCGCGCGCCCACGCAGAAGTGCTCACCCCGCACATCCTCGAATGCCTCACCGAGTCGGGGCACGTCGCCGCGGACCTCGATGCGGTGGTCGTCGGAGCCGGGCCCGGCCCGTTCACCGGACTGCGTGTGGGGATGGCCACCGCCGCCGCATTCGCCGACGCCCTCGGCATACCGGCGCACGGCGTGTGCAGCCTCGACGCCATCGCCGCACAGGTCGACGGTGACCGGAATCTGCTCGTCGTCACCGATGCACGACGGCGGGAGGTGTACTGGGCGCGCTATTCGGCGGGGGTGCGGGTGGAAGGTCCGGCGGTCATGAAGCCGCGCGACCTCGAGCCCATGCCCTCCGAGGTGGTGGCGGGATCGCCGTCGCACGTCGACTTCTTCGATCTGCCCGTCGAACCCGTGGAAACACCGTCCCCCGCAGGGTTGGTCGCGGTGGCCGCGGACGCCCTGTTCAGCGGTACCGCCCCGGAGGCGCTGGTACCGCTGTACCTGCGACGCCCGGACGCCGTCGAGTTGGCGGACCGGAAGAAATGACGTTCCGCATCGAACCGATGTCAGCCGCGGACGCCGAACGGTGCGCGGAGCTCGAGACCCTTCTCTTCGCCGGCGACGGTCCCTGGAGCGCAGGTGCGTTCCGGGCGGAACTCGCCGCCCCGCACGTGCACTACACCGTGGCGCGGGACGACGCCGGCCACGTGGTCGGGTACGCCGGAATCGCCCTACTGGGCGATGGTGCGCATCCGGAATCCGAGATACACACGATCGGAACGGACCCGGCGTGCCAGCGCCGGGGCATCGGCGGCGCCCTCCTCGACGAGCTTCTCCGCGTCGCCGACACCCGGGGGGGCCCGGTGTTCCTCGAAGTGCGGACCGACAACGACGCGGCGATCGCGCTATACCGACGTGAAGGATTCGAGATCGTGGGAACCCGTAAGAAGTACTACCAACCGAGCGGTGCGGACGCGTTCACGATGCGCCGCCCAGGATCGGGTGAGGAGCCGGTGCAATGATCGTCATGGGGATCGAAAGCTCTTGTGACGAGACCGGAGTCGGCATCGTCCGGTGGAACGGCGACGGAACGTGCGAGCTGCTCGCAGACGAAGTCGCCTCCAGCGTCGACCAGCACGCCCGCTACGGCGGTGTGGTGCCGGAGGTCGCATCCCGCGCGCATCTCGAGGCGATCGTCCCGACGATGAGGCGTGCCCTCGCAGCGGCCGGGATCGCCAAGCCGGACGCGCTCGCCGTCACCATCGGACCCGGCCTGGCCGGTGCCCTGCTCGTCGGTGTCGCGGCTGCGAAAGCGTATGCGGCGGCATGGGACGTCCCGTTCTACGCGGTGAATCACCTCGGCGGGCACGTCGCGGTCGACACCCTCGAACACGGACCGATGCCGCCGTGCGTGGCATTGCTCGTGTCGGGTGGGCACACCCACCTCCTGCATGTCGAGGATCTCGCGAAGCCCATCGTCGAACTCGGCACGACCGTCGACGACGCGGCCGGCGAAGCGTTCGACAAGGTCGCGCGCCTCCTCGGACTCGGGTTCCCCGGTGGGCCTGCCCTCGACGCCGCGGCGCAGGACGGCGACCGAATCGCGATTCCCTTCCCGCGCGGCATGACCGGGCCTCGGGACGCTCGGCACGACTTCTCGTTCTCCGGTCTGAAGACGGCTGTCGCGCGATATGTGGAATCGAAGGAGCGTGCCGGGGAGGCGTACTCGGTGCCGGACATCGCCGCGAGCTTCCAGGAGGCTGTGGCCGACGTGCTGACGATGAAAGCGGTGCGCGCCGCCCGCGATGTCGGCGTCGACACCCTGGTGCTCGGTGGTGGTGCCACGGCCAACTCGCGTATTCGCGCGCTCGCCGAGGAACGCTGCGCCGACGCCGGTCTGACGCTGCGGGTACCTAAGCCGCGCTTGTGTACCGACAACGGAGTCATGATCGCCTCGCTCGGCGCGCACCTGATCGCAGGCGGCGCCGCGCCCTCGCTGCTGACCGTGGCCAGCGACCCCGGCCTGTCGGTTTCGACCAGTCAGGTGTTCAGCTGACCGGAATCGTGACGGTCTCCGTGGCCGGCGGAGTCAGCGCCACATCGGGCTGAGCGCCGCTCGGTTGCGTCCCGTTCGGCGTCGGAGCGACCGTGCCCGGCGCCGGGAGAATCGGGAAGAGTCCTCCGGGTGCCGAGGGTGCTGCCGGTGCCGAGGGCGCTGCCGGTGCCGACGGTGCGGCGGGCGTCTCGGTCGGCGGCGCCACTTCGGGAACATCGGGTGCCGGAGCCACGGGGCTCGGTTCGTTCGGGGTGGATTCTCCCGGAACCTGGGGCCACAGCGGCGGGATGGCGGGCCACTCGATGTGCGGCCACACAGGCTGTGACGGATTGGTTCCAGGCAGAGTCGGCCGCGCCGGAGCCGTCGGCGTCGGCTGCCGGGTCGTGGTCGGCGGGGTGGTGGTCTCGCTCGGCGAGTCGGGCACGTGCGCCGGTGTGCGGTCCGGCTGCGGTTCGGACGTGGGCGGGGCCACCTGATTCGGGTAGGAGTCCCGTGTCGGTGTGGGATCATACGACGGAATCCTCGTGGCGGGAGGCGCGTCCGTCGTCGTGGTCGTGACCTGCTCGGTGGTCTGGAACATGTCGGTTCCCGCGGGGGAGACATTGGGATCCGGGGCGGGTGCGAGTTCCTTCACTCCGTAGCCGAGAACGAGACCGCCGACCACCAGGGCGCCGACGAGAGCCCCGGACACCTTGGCCGCCGAGCCGGGGCGGTTCGATTCGGTGGCCGGGTAGTCGCGGATTGCGGAGGAGACGGCGAGCAACGCCGCCCCCTTCGCGGTGGCCGTGTCGGGTTCGGGTACCGCGATGACCCGTGCGGTGAAGGCGTCGGCGACGGCGGACGCGATCGCCGGAATGTTCGCGCCACCACCGACCAAAGCCAGCGCGTCGGGAGGGCGCGGGGAATCGGCGACGGTGGCGCGGATGAACTCGACCGCGACCCGGACCGTCGGTGCGGCGATCTCCTCGAACCTGGTGCGGCTGATCTGGATCGGACGGATGCCCTGAAGGTCGATGTCGACGTGCGCGTTCGGCTCCGAGGACAACTGCTCCTTCGCGACGCGGCACCGCGCCGAGAGCAGGTCCCGGTCCAGGTGCCGCAGGGGATGCGGAGTGGAGAGGCCAGCGACGACGTGGTGGAACACGAGGTCATCGATTCCGGTGCCGCTCACGTGGCTCGTGCGGTCGGCGTGCAGGACCGTGCCGTCCACCTGATCGACGACGGCGACGGACAGTCCGGACTCACCGAAGTCGACGATCGCGACAGTGGCGTGCTGTGCGACCTCGCCGGTGTGCCGCAGGTAGGTGAGGGTGGCGGCGGTCTCGGGCACGAGATGCACGCGGTGCCGCTGCCTGCTGACGGCGCTGCGGATCGAATGAGCCTGTTCCGCCGTCCGGTACGCGACGGCGAACGCGTCGGGAGTGGTGGGATCGGCAGGAACCTGGGTGGTCATCAGCGAGATCGACGAGCGGACCAGGTCACCGAGGTCGGTGTGGGCCTGATCGGCGGACAGGTAACGGAACTCGACGTTCTGCGCACCATTGGCGGCGGTGCTGACGAGGGCGGAACCGACACCTGCCGCACCGGTCGACATCCCCAGGGACATCCCCATCACACACACCCCCTCACGTTGTCGAACGCGTGACCTGCTGTCTTTGTCGGAACGCCCTGTTCAGCGGGGAATCCCTGCCCGTTGAATCGGCGACTGTTATCTGAACGTTACAGAAAACAAACGGATTTCGCTCCCGACTTCCGGCCGTCGGAGACGAGTATTGCGCTCGATATCCGGTCTCACCTGCACAGTTGTCCAAAGGAATCTCATGCGACGCGCCAGCGATTTCCGGAACCTCACCAGACGTGAGCGCCGACGGCTTCTGCTCCGTGCGCTTCTGGTCCCGCTCGCGACCATCCTTCTGTGCCTAGTGGCCTATTTCGCCCTGCCGTGGACCAATATCGGAGACATGTCGGCCCTGCTCATCCTGGGGGGAGGCCTGCTCGTGGTCGTGCTCGCCGCGGTGTGGCAGATCCGGCGAATCATCCGGTCCGACGTACCTACGCTCCAGGCGATCGAGGCACTGGCCCTGATCCTGCCGCTCTATCTGCTCGGGTTCGCCACGGGCTATTGCCTGATGTCCGAGAGTGATCCGGGCTACTTCACCGAACCCCTCACCCGCATGGGCGCGCTGTATTTCTCGCTCACCGTGTTCTCCACCGTCGGGTTCGGCGATATCGCCGCGACGACCGATGCGTCCAGGGCCGTAGTCAGTGTGCAGATCATCGGAAACCTGATCCTCCTCGGCGTCGGGATCCGGGTGATCGTCGCGGCTGTCGACTGGGCACGTAAGCGCCGGAACTAGCGACCCGACGCCAGCACCAGTTCGACATTCCGGTCGGGAGTCCCGCCGAGCAGGTCGGGGTCGGCGTGAATGTCGTTGAACGACAACTCCCGGTACAGCGACGCGAGCCCGAGCGGTGAGAGGTCAGTGTGTTCGACGGCGTAGGGACTGTCGGCTTCGAACAGCGTGGTGAGCAGCGACACGGTTCCGTCGGCGTTGTCGACAACCTCGATGATCCGTCCGTGCTGGGGGAAGTCGATGTGCGAGGCCGTGTTGATCTCCCAGAACGACTGCTCCGGAGTCGATCCGGGCCACGGGGTGATCCGGTTCTCGTGGGTGTGACCGTTGACCCAGGCGAGGACGTTCGGGAATCGGTGCAGCAGATCCACCAGTCGGGCGCCGGGGATCCGGGGCTCCGCCGGGGCGGCGGGGTCGGGGACCAGGTTGTCCATGCTGCCGCTGGTGTGGTGGCTGAACAGGACGAACCAGGTGTCGCTGCGCGGCTGCGACACCGGTGCGCCCGAGGTGTCGTAGTACCGGCTGCTGCCGGCCGTCAGGGTGTCCTCGATCCACCGGAACTGTGCGGCACCCAGCGAACCGTCGACGAAGCCGGCGCGGTTGGTGGAATCCATGCTGATTCCGACCACTCCGGGTGCGATCTCGAACGAGTAGTAGCCGATGCCGGTTTCACCTGCATCGGGCGCGAAGCCGTGACCGACCGGTCCGGGGCCCGTGTTGGCCGGGTCCAGGTGCGCGGCGATGAACTGGCGGGGTGTGAACGGGGCGCGCGTGGGGTCGGGCGTGACGACCCTCGGTGGTGTCGTGAACGCGGACAGCGCGCCGGGGATGGACGCGGCGTCGAACTTGGTGGCGATGTCCACCGCTTTCGCCTGCTCCGGTGATCCGGGGACCTCGAACTTCAGGGAACCGGTGTACATGGCTTCGAGCGGTGGGATGCCGCTCGGAACGGTGCCTTCCACCGAGTCGTCGTGATTGCCGAAGACGCAGTACCAGGGCGTGTGCAGGCCGGGGCTCGTGACCGGGCTAATCGCGGCGGCCAGCAGTCCGGGGACCTCCGGGAAGCCGGCCTTCTTGTACATGTCCTGGATCGACGACTCCGGGTTCCAGTACAGATCGGCACCCGAGTTCTGCACGCCCTCGTAGCGGTCCGGCGCGCCCGTGTTGGGAACGATGGTGCCGCCGTTGAGTGCGGTGAGGAACCAGCCGAGTTCGGCGAATTCCTTGTTGTCGGTGTTGTCGCCGGTGCTCACGACCGCGTCGAACGGGCGCTGGGTGTGGGGGCCGGATGCGAGTGCGTTGACGCGTCCGACCAAAGCGACGAGTCCCTGCGCTGTGAGTGTCTCGTGTGGGCGGAACGCGGAACCGGTGAAGGGGTGCAGGTATTCGAAGCGCATCGGGGACTGGGCGTCGACGAGGTGGACGTCGGTGAGCTGCACGAGGGAGGCGAGTGCGGTGCGCCGGTCCTCCCGCCCGCTGCGGGTCTCGGCGAGTTCGGTGCGGACGAGGGTCGGCCACCCCGGTCCGGCGCCGAGCCTGCGGTACCCGGAGGTTCCGAGGGGGACGGCCACTGCTTCGAGAGTGGTGCCGGCCCCGGACGTGGGAAGAGGCGCCGCGCCCGCGTACTGCAACCCCCACGGGCGCGCTCCGAACCCCACTGCCCCGATCGCCCCGAGTCCGGCAAATGTCAGGAATTTACGCCGATTCATGTCAGACACCAGAGGAACCTTAGGTGACGGCCCCTGAGACAGGACGATATTCAGCTCGCCGCGATCTACCACCCCCTTCTCCTTGAGGGTTGGCACTCTCACGTATAGAGTGCCAAGTGGCGCCGATCGAGCTCCGGCACCCGCGACGACGGGGCTGTGTGAAGTGCCGTAAACGGAACACTCAAACAGGAGTCCGGAGAGACCTCCGGACCCGCATACCCCAAAGTGGAGGGCTCATCGTGGCGAGCGTCAACATCAAGCCGCTCGAGGACAAGATCCTCGTCCAGGCCAACGAGGCTGAGACGACGACTGCCTCCGGCCTGGTCATTCCCGACACGGCCAAGGAGAAGCCCCAGGAGGGCACTGTCGTCGCAGTCGGCGAAGGCCGCGTCAACGAGCAGGGCAACCGCATCCCGGTCGACGTCAAGGAGGGTGACACGGTCATCTACTCCAAGTACGGCGGAACCGAGATCAAGTACGCCGGCCAGGAGTACCTGATCCTGTCGGCACGCGACGTGCTGGCTGTCGTCTCCAAGTAAGCCATACGTGATCCGCCCCGGAGTCCCCACAGGATCCCGGGGCGGAGTGCGTTCACGCGTGTAACCCTGAGATCCAGGAGAAGACAGAACACATGTCCAAGCAGATTGAGTTCAACGAGGTCGCACGCCGGTCTCTCGAGCGTGGAGTCGACAAGCTTGCCGACGCGGTCAAGGTGACCTTGGGTCCGCGTGGCCGCCACGTAGTGCTGGCGAAGGCCTTCGGCGGCCCCACCGTCACCAACGACGGCGTGAGCATCGCCCGGGAAATCGACCTCGAGGACCCGTTCGAGAACCTCGGCGCGCAGCTCGTCAAGAGCGTCGCCACCAAGACCAACGACGTCGCAGGCGACGGCACCACCACCGCTACCGTGCTGGCCCAGGCCATCGTGCGTGGCGGTCTGAAGAACATCGCCGCGGGTGCGAACCCGATGGCACTCGGCATCGGCATCAACGCCGCGGCCGACAAGGTCGTCGAGGCACTGATCGCGGCCGCCAAGCCGGTCGAGGGCAAGAACTCCATCGCCCAGGTCGCGACCGTGTCCTCGCGTGACGAGGAGATCGGCGAAATGGTCGGCGAGGCGCTCACCCGCGTCGGTACCGACGGCGTCGTCACGGTGGAGGAATCCTCCACGCTGGCGACCGAGCTCGTGATCACCGAGGGCGTCCAGTTCGACAAGGGCTACCTGTCGCCGTACTTCGTCACGGACCTCGACGCACAGAAGGCCGTGTACGAGGACGCGCTCGTGCTGCTGTACCGCGAGAAGATCACGTCCCTGCCCGACTTCCTGCCGCTGCTGGAGAAGGTTGCCGAGAGCGGCAAGCCCCTCCTCATCATCGCGGAGGACGTCGAGGGCGAGGTCCTGTCCACCCTCGTGGTCAACTCCATCCGGAAGACCATCAAGGCCGTCGCCGTGAAGGCGCCGTTCTTCGGTGACCGCCGGAAGGCGTTCCTCGACGACCTCGCCGTCGTCACCGGCGGCACGGTCATCAACTCCGATGTCGGCCTCACGCTGAAGGACGCCGGGCTGGACCTGCTCGGCGGCGCACGCCGAGTCGTGGTCAGCAAGGACGAGACCACGATCGTCGACGGCGCCGGAACCGACGACGACATCAAGGGTCGCGTCGCGCAGCTGCGCCGCGAGATCGAGAACACCGACTCCGACTGGGATCGCGAGAAGCTCGAAGAGCGTCTGGCGAAGCTGGCCGGTGGCGTCGCCGTCATCAAGGTCGGCGCGGCAACGGAGACGGACCTCAAGGAGCGCAAGTTCCGTGTCGAGGACGCCGTCAACGCGGCCAAGGCTGCTGTCGCCGAGGGCATCGTTCCCGGTGGCGGTTCCGCGCTCGTCCAGGCGAGCACCGAACTGGCCGACAACCTCGGTCTGACCGGTGACGAGGCCACGGGCGTCAAGGTGGTCCGCGAGGCCCTGCAGGCGCCGCTGTTCTGGATCGCCAGCAACGCCGGTCTCGACGGTTCCGTCGTCACCAGCAAGGTTGCCGAGCAGCCGAAGGGACACGGTTTCAACGCCGCGACCCTCACCTACGGCGACCTGCTCGCCGACGGTGTCGTCGACCCGGTGAAGGTCACCCGCTCCGCGGTCGTCAACGCGGCCTCGGTCGCGCGGATGATCCTCACCACCGAGAGCGCCATCGTCGAGAAGCCGGCGGACGAGGGCGAGTCGCAGACCGGTCACGGACACAGCCACTAGGCTCTGCCGGTCGACTCCGGTCGTTCGAACGAAGAAACCCCCGTGCGGATCACCGCGCGGGGGTTTCTCGTGTCCGGCCTGCGCCGGATCAGCTCAGCTGCAGCACCGCGAACGGTTCCGACGTCGGCTGCGGCGACCCGCCGGGCGGTTCGACGGTGACGGCCAGCTTCGACATCGACCCGACGTCGTCGAGTACGACGGTCGTGTCCGAGAGCACGTCCGCAGGAGACATGGTTCCGGCCGACACGGGCGCGTCGCCGGATTCGGGCATCAACCACAGCTGGTACACGGTGTCGGGTCCGGGCGGGGCGACGCCGTCCATCACGAACACCACGGCGTCCTGCGACTTCGAGTAGTTGGCGGTCGCCGACCCGCCTGCCTCGATCGTGCTCGTCGACGAATGCATGTCGGCGGCGTCCAGCACCTGCTCGGCCACGGTGGGCGACGGACCTTCCGTGAGCTGCCGGACGATCACCGTGCCGCCGGTGAGTACGCCGACCGCAGCGGCAGCAGCGACGGCGATCTGCCAGCGGCGTCGACGGGATCGGCGTTCGGTGAGCGAGATCGGATGTGCCGCGGAGTGTCCTGCGGACCGCCCGACCTCGTCGAGGAGTCGGATCCGCACGTGGGGTGGGGGTTCGACGGCGCCGACCGCACTCACGACCGCGAACGCTTCGCGGATCCGGCGAACCTCGTTGGTGAACGTGGAGCGCGTCCGGTCATCGGTCGCGGCGAGATCGGTGCGGAGTTCGTGGCGTTCGGTGTCGTCGAGCGCGTCGAGTGCGTACGGGTAGGCCATGCCCACAAGTTCTTCGTTCATGTCACAGACCTCCCAGGCAGCCGCGCAGACGCGTCAATCCGTCACGGATGCGCGTCTTGACCGTCGACAGTGCGACACCCAGCTGGGAGGCGACCTCTCGGTACGTGCGGCCGTCGTAGTACGCCATCGCCACCGACTCACGTTGCATGTCGGTGAGGGAGTCGAGGCAGGCGAGCACCGATTGATGCTCGAGCCGCCGGGTCACCTCCTCGGTGACGTGGTCGAACGGCCCGGCGATGTTGGTGTTCTCGTAGAGTGCCTCGCGGTCGGTGCCGGCCTGCTCCGACCGCACCCGGTCGACCGCCCTGCGGTGCGCCAGCGTCATCAGCCAGGACAGCACGGAGCCGCGCGCAGGATCGAAGTTCGACGCGGTGCGCCAGGCCTGGAGGAAGACTTCCTGCGTCGTCTCCTCCGCGTACCCGGGATCGCGCAGGACGCGCAGCACCATCCCGTGGACCCGGGCGCTCGTCCGGTCGTAGAGCTCGGCGAACGCCTCGGCGTCGCCGTTCGCGACGCGGGCCATGGCGTCGGAGAGCTCCTCGGATTCGGTGGCCCGGGCCGTGCGTGCCCCGGTCGCGTCCGCCGGGCACACGTCTTCTGCTGGGGAATTGCCCTCGTGGTTCGTCACCGACACTCTTCTCGCTTCATCGAGAACCACGGTAGCGTGCATATCCACTCATCTCCTCCAGCCGGTAGGCATTCGGAGACCGAGTCGTCGTGGATGGGTGGCGAGGGGATCGATGTGATGCGAGGAACCCCCGTGTGGTGACGAGGGTTCCTCGGTGAGTGTCGTAGTGGGGGTAGTGGGGTCAGACCGCGATCCGGCCGCGGCGGTGGCGGGCGTGCATTTCGCGTTCCGTCTCGGACATTCCGCCCCAGATGCCGTAGGGCTCGGACACGCTCAGGGCGTGGCTGCGGCACTGGGCGAGCACGGGGCAGCGTCTGCACATTTCCTTGGCGCGGGTCTCGCGCTGTGCGCGGGCCCGGCCACGCTCCCCGTCGGGATGGAAGAACATCGAGGAGTCGACCCCGCGGCACAGTCCGTGCATCTGCCAATCCCAGATATCCGCGTTCGGGCCGGGAAGGTGGTTGGGTGCAGGCATGTGGACTCCTTAGCTGCAAGCTCGCCTCTGGCGACGAGTGGACCGTGGGCTCGAACGCAAGTTCAAGCCACTGAATCATTCACGTCGCTAACCGTAGAGGCGGTTGTGAAATCGCGTCAATAGTTGTTCACAGTGGCGATTTACATATCCCAAGAGCGAGAAGTTAACCTGGAAAATATTTACATTCCCGCAGTTCCGTGATTCCGTTTCGGGTTGAAAGACCCAGGGTCCCGGGTGACGATGTCCGGGTGCCCCAGCCCGCGGAGCCTGAAACTCAGCACCCCTCCGGACCTCCGGACGAGGGACCCACGATCTCGGTATCTGCGCTGGCCAGAAAGCTCGGGGTAGCTCCGTCGACGCTGCGCACCTGGGACCGCCGGTACGGCATCGGACCCTCCGTTCATCCGCAGGGAAGCCACCGCCGATACACGCCACTCGACGTCGCCCGGCTCGAATGCATGCAACAGGCACTGGACGGCGGGGCAAACTCCGCCGAGGCGGCGAGATATGCGATTAACGCAATGGCTACATATTCGTCAGAAAGGGGCCACCGACCGGGTCGGGAAAATCTGGATGACAACTCGGTGAACGGGACGAAAACAGACTCGTCGAACCTTCTGTCGTCCTTTTCCGGCCTCGGTGACGCCGAGGCCTCGATCCGGAATTTGTCGGGGGCGCTCCTGGCGCGAGACGTCGTGACCATCCGGCGGATCGTCGTACGGGCGGTGGCCGAGCGGGGATTCAGTTCGATGTGGACGACCCTGGTCGTTCCGGTCCTCGAATGGGCGGACGAGGGGCGGAACTCGGAGGCAGCCTCCACGAGCGTCCGCATCTTCGCCGAATGCGTTGCGGGGATCCTGTCCACGATGACACTGGACGCGCCCATCGGTGGTGGTGGACGGGTGCTGCTCGTGCATGTGCCCGCCGACGGAGGGGAGTCGGTGCCCGCCGACCCCTACGGCCTTGAATTCCGGGCACTGGCCGCGGCTCTCGCCACGGCGTCGGTGGACACGCGGATGGCGCTGCCCCTGTGCCGGTCGGCGCTTCTCGCCGCCGTGACCAACGCCGAGCCGGACGTGATCGTCCTGTGGTTGCCCTCCACCGGATGTGACGTCCCTTCTGTCGTCCGGGCGATCCGCCGCCGGCGCACCGGGCTGACGATGCTCGCGGGTGGCCCCGGATGCCACGCCCAGGCACTGCCCCGGTCGATCGTTGCGCTGGGCACGCTCGGCGACGCCGTGGACGCCGTCATCGCGGTCACCTGAGGTCGCGGCAGCCGGACGATGCAATGATCTCGGCGTGCCCGACTCGACTCCCCGTCCCGAAGTCACGACTTCGTTGAACCGCGCCGCTTTCGGCGCCGACCCGGGCGCGAGCCCACTGCCGGCATCCGATGTTCCGGTCGAGCGCTGGATGCGGGCGGTGGCATGGGGCGCCCGAGGGCACTACAGCCGGTCCCGCGCCGAACTGGACGCGCTGACGTGTGGCGGGGACGCCGAACCCGCCGTCGTGTCGCTGGCGTGGAGCACGCAGGCGTCACTGCTGCGTCAGCTCGGCTGGCACCGTGCCGCCTCCGGATTCGACGGCCGGGCCCTCGCCGTGGTCGGGACGGGTCCCGGTGGCGGCGGCGACCTCGTCCGCGAGGCCAGGTGCGACGCTCTGACCGGACTGGCCGCGGACGCCCTGGGATGCGGTCGGCTCGCACTCGGCAGGCGGCTGCTCGAACGCTGCGCCGAGCACCTGGACGAGGGTGCCGCGGACCGGCTGTGGCGGCAGCGTGTCCGCACGCACTGGGTGAGTGCGGAGTTGTTCCTCGCGGGCGGCGACTTCGTCTCGGCGCGCCGCCACGCCGAGACCGCGGCGGAAATTTCGGAGGCCTCCGGATCCGTGCGTCACCACATCAAATCGGATCTGTTGCGCAGTGCGGCGATGACCGGGGATCCCGATTCCGGTCCCGCGGCACGCCTCGCCGCCGACGTGCTCGACCGTTGCGATCGGCACGGCCTGATACCTCTGAAGTGGGCGGCTGCGATGTTGCTGGGCGGTGTGACATCGGACTCACATGCGCGGGCGGTCCGCGTGGAGTGCGAAGCCGTCATACGGGCGCGAGGTGGGCGCTTCCGATTCTGACTCCGCTGGTCGGGCGGGATACGGCCCGACTGTGTGCGATTCGGTGCGAATCCGGGCGAATACCGTTCGGTCGGCACCGTTACTCTTGGAGTGTTCCGCTGAGAGCGGGAGCACACCCATCGGGGGAGGTGCCACTGTAACGCCAGGATATTCAGCAACGATGACTAATACGAGCGAGGAGTTGGACTCCGCCGTCGCCGCTGCAACGCAGGGTGACCGGGCCGCTTTAGCTCTGGTCCTGGAAAACATTCGGCCCTTGGTTGTGCGTTACTGCAGAGCCAGGGTCGGTGCTGCGGAGAGGGGACAACTCTCTGCGGACGACGTGGCACAAGAAGTGTGCCTCGCCGTGATGACGGCCTTACCTCGCTACGAGGATCAAGGCCGCCCGTTCATGGCATTCGTCTACGGGATCGCCGCGCACAAGGTCGCCGACGCGCATCGGAACTCCGCCCGTAACAAGTCGGAGCCCGTCGCCGAAGTACCTGATGTCGTAGCCAACGATGACGGACCCGAACAGAGGGCGCTGGACTCGGAAGCGAGCAGGCAGATGAACGAACTGCTGAGCACGCTGCCGGAGAAGCACCGGGAGATCTTGATTCTCCGCCTCGTGGTCGGTATGTCAGCAGAGGAGACGGCTGCGGCCGTGGGTAGTACCGCGGGAGCTGTCCGCGTGGCTCAACACCGAGCCCTCGCGAAACTGAAAAAAGAAGTGACAAAGGCAGGTGAGAGGTTTGGCTAGGGGCATCAAGCGCAACGGCAATCCCGATGCCGATCTCCCAGGAGACGACGCACCGGTGGACGTCGCGGCAGTTCGCCGCGACGATGCGCTGATCGACGCGATCGCCGGTGGCGGTCCCGTCGCAACGGATTCGCCGGAGCAGTACGAGCTCGCGCTTCTGCTGACCAATTGGCGCGCCGACATCGTGGCGACGCCGATGCCGACCGGGCCGCTGCTCGACGACGTGATCGCGGCGATCGACGCCTCGGACGCCCGCTCGGCGCGCAGTGCCGCCCGCAGCAAGCTCCGCCTGCTGCGACCCATCGCGGGCGCTGCTGCCGCGATCGCGGTCGTCATGGGCGGCGCCACCATCTTCTCGTACAACGCCGAACCGGGCGATCCGCTGTGGAGCGTCAAGTCCGTCGTGTTCAGCCAGCAGGCCGATTCGACCGTCGCACAGATCGACACCACGTCTCAGCTGCAGGAAGCCGAGCGTCTGATCTCCGCGGGCGACGCCGACTCGGCGAAGCACATGCTCGAGGGCGCCGCCGACCGTGCCGGTGGAGTACGCGACTCCGACATGCGGAACGAACTCGACGTGTGGCGCGCGAAGCTGGCCGCCGAACTCGAGAAGATTGCTCCCACCACGCCGCCGACGACGACGTCACCGGGTACCACCACGACGGACGCGCCGGCGCAGAGCACCGAGATGCCGGCCACCGTGCCGGGGACACCCGGTGCCACGACGCTGCCGGGTGTCGGTCCGCTGCCGGGCACCGGCATCACGCCGCCCACCGATCTGCAGATTCCGGGACTTCCGGCCATCCCGTTGCCGCAACTGCCTCAGTTGCCGACGCTTCCGCCGGAGACGTTGCCGTCCACGAGCCCCGACCCCACGATCATGATGGTCCCGACGCTGCCGTCGGACACTCCGGCTACGGAACCGTCCACCCAGCAGCCGCCGCAGGTGCCGTCCTCGGTGCCACTGCCCACCACGACCACCACCGTTCCGGTGCCGCCGCCCACCAGCTAGCCGGCGGCGCACCGGCCCTCCGGCACACACAACTGTGGCCCGACACGCGAAGTGTCGGGCCACAGTTGTCTGTAACGGATTGTGCCGGGTCAGGTGTCGAAGCCGTCTCCGTGCAGAGCGTCGTTCATCGAGGCGTCCGCGTAGCCGCGGCAGTAGTCCCACGTGACGTAGGCCTCGGGGGTCGGGTCGTAGGCGGGCTCGTGCGGGCGCACGGTGCCGTCGACCAGAAGCTGGAGGAGATTGGCACGGAGCATGTCCCAATCGTGGTAGTGATCTTGCTGGCAGTCTTCGCAGCAGACGACGAGCCCACGGATCCCACGATGCGCCAGCAGTGCCTCGTACACGGCGAGGTCGGCCAAGTCTTCCTCCACAGCGAGACGCTCGTGGGGGTCGAGTGGTTGGCCCGGTTCGATCGCATCGAGAGCTGCGGACGGGTCGGCGGGGTCGCCGGCGAAGGGGTCCGGGGGCAGACCTGGAGGCAGTTGATCGCGCACAGCACCACGGTACGCAGGTCAGCCCGGTCTGCGCCAGCCGTTCGGCGTAGGCCCAGCGTGGGTGGGCTCCGTGGTGATCGCGCCGAGCCGATATCATGGTTCGTGGAGCTGGGAATATCGATCGACGCTCCGGACTTTTCCCTGTAACCGTGTTCCCGCAAGATTCGTTCAGATCGACGATCTGATTTGTCCGCAGACGGCGCCACCGGCGCTGCACCTATGTTCCATGGAGGGCCCGAACCGCATGACAAGTTCAGCAGGGCATGTACACACCGGCGGTGACGACCCGAACAAGGTCGCGATGCTGGGTCTCACGTACGACGACGTCCTGCTCTTGCCGGCGGCGTCGAATGTCATCCCCGGCCAGGTCGACACGTCGAGTCAGCTGACCAGGGACATCCGGCTGCGGGTGCCCCTCGTCAGCTCCGCGATGGACACCGTCACCGAGGCGCGCATGGCGATCGCCATGGCCCGCGCCGGTGGAATGGGCGTCCTGCACCGCAATCTGTCGGTCGAGGCCCAGGCCGGTCAGGTCGAGACGGTCAAGCGGTCCGAGGCGGGGATGGTCACCGATCCGGTCACCTGCAAACCGTCCGACACGCTCGCCGAGGTGGACGCCAAGTGTGCCCGTTTCCGGATCTCCGGATTGCCGGTCACCGATGCGGCCGGGCAGCTGGTCGGCATCATCACCAACCGCGACATGCGCTTCGAGGTCGACCAGAACCGCGCCGTGTCCGAGGTCATGACCAAGGCGCCGCTGATCACCGCGCAGGAGGGTGTCACCGCGGAGGTGGCGCTGGGCCTGCTCCGCCGCCACAAGATCGAGAAGCTGCCGATCGTGGACGGGCAGGGCAAGCTCACCGGCCTCATCACGGTCAAGGACTTCGTGAAGACCGAGCAGCACCCGGACGCCACCAAGGACCGCGACGGCCGGCTCCTCGTCGGTGCCGCCGTGGGTGTGGGTGACGAGGCGTGGAGCCGTGCGATGGCTCTCACCGACGCCGGAGTGGACGTCCTCGTCGTCGACAGCGCCCACGGTCACTCCGCCGGCGTGCTGGACATGATCTCGAAGCTGAAGGCCGAGGTCGACGAGCGCGTGCAGATCATCGGCGGCAACGTCGCCACCCGCAGCGGTGCGGCCGCGCTCATCGAGGCCGGGGTCGACGCGGTCAAGGTCGGTGTCGGACCGGGCTCGATCTGCACCACCCGCGTCATCGCCGGTGTCGGCGCCCCGCAGATCACCGCGATCCTCGAAGCGGTCGCCGCGGCCAAGCCGCACGGTGTGCCGGTGATCGCCGACGGTGGACTGCAGTTCTCCGGCGACATCGCCAAGGCCCTCGCAGCGGGTGCGTCGACGGCCATGCTCGGCTCCCTGCTCGCGGGTACCGCCGAGTCGCCGGGTGAGCTGATCCTGGTCAACGGCAAGCAGTACAAGAGCTACCGCGGCATGGGGTCCCTCGGCGCGATGCAGAGCCGTGGCGCCGCGAAGTCGTATTCCAAGGACCGCTACTTCCAGGACGACGTGCTGTCCGAGGACAAGCTGGTCCCGGAGGGCATCGAGGGCCGGGTCGCGTTCCGCGGCCCGCTGTCCCAGGTCACCCATCAGCTCACGGGCGGCCTGCGGGCCGCCATGGGCTACACGGGAGCATCGTCGATCGAGGAGCTGCAGAACGCGCAGTTCGTGCAGATCACCGCCGCGGGTCTGAAGGAGAGCCACCCGCACGACATCACGATGACGGTCGAAGCTCCCAACTACACCGCTCGCTAGCAACCAGTCACGATTCACGAGAAAGGGGCGCGCGTGCGCGACCTCGTTGAGATCGGCATGGGCCGAACAGCCCGACGTACCTATGAGCTGGACGACATCGACATCGTCCCCTCCCGCCGGACCCGCTCCTCCAAGGAGGTGTCGACGTCCTGGCAGCTCGACGCGTACCGGTTCGACATCCCTGTGCTGGCGCATCCCACCGACGCGCTCGTCTCGCCGTCGTTCGCGATCGAACTCGGCAAGCGTGGTGGCCTCGGGGTCATCAACGGTGAGGGTCTGTGGGGCCGGCACGCGGACGTCGAGGCCAAGCTCGCCGAACTCGTCGCACTGGCGGAGTCGGACGTCGACGTCGAGGCGCCGATCAAGAAACTGCAGGAGCTGCACGCTGCGCCGCTGCAGCCGGGTCTCCTCGCCGCTGCGGTCGCGCAGGTCCGTGACGCGGGCGTCACCACCGCGGTCCGGGTCAGCCCGCAGAACGCGCGGGCGCTCACCCCGCAGTTGCTGGAGGCGGGCATCGACCTGCTGGTCGTGCACGGCACGATCATCTCCGCCGAGCACGTCGCTCACGGCGACAGCGAGCCGCTGAACCTGAAGACGTTCATCTCCGAGCTCGACGTTCCGGTCGTGGCCGGCGGCGTGAGCGATCACCGCACCGCACTGCACCTAATGCGCACGGGCGCGGCGGGTGTGATCGTCGGGTACGGATCCACGGAGGGCGCCACGACCACCGGTGAGGTGCTGGGCATCGGACTTCCGATGGCCACGGCGATCGCGGACGCGGCGGCCGCCCGCCGCGATTACCTCGACGAGACGGGTGGACGCTACGTCCACGTCATCGCGGACGGCGACATCACGTCCTCGGGCGACCTGGCCAAGGCGATCGCCTGTGGCGCGGACGCCGCGGTCCTGGGTGCGCCGCTGGCCGTCGCCGCGGAGGCTCCCGGCGGCGGGTGGTACTGGCCGTCGGCTGCCGCGCATCCCTCGGTTCCGCGTGGCACGATGCTGCCGGTCTCGTTCGGTGAGCGGCCGTCCCTCGACCGGGTGCTCACTGGTCCGTCGGACGACCCGTTCGGTTCGCTGAACTTCGTCGGCGGTCTGCGCCGCTCGATGGCGAAGTCGGGGTACTCGGATCTGAAGGAATTCCAGAAGGTGGGCCTCACCGTCCGCGCCTGAGGCTTCCGTTCTCCACCGCTTCACTCGTCGCCCAATGTCACATCGGTGCAGTTCAACTGCACTGGTGAGGCATTGGGCGACGTTCGTTTGCGGGTATCACAACCGTTCCTGATACCTCTCGTTACAGTTAGGTGACCCTTGTGGCAGCTGTCACAGCCGCGGGGTGCATACTGGCGAGTAATAACTCAGGTTTCGTTGGAGGTCGAGTGATGAGCAAGCAGCGCGCAACGGATTACGACGTCCTCATCGTCGGTTCCGGATTCGGTGGCAGTGTCACCGCGCTCCGGTTGGTGGAGAAGGGGTACAAGGTCGGCATCCTCGAGGCGGGCCGCCGCTTCGCCGACGCCGACTTCGCGAAGACCAGCTGGGACCTCACGAAGTTCCTGTGGGCGCCCGCCCTCGGATTCTTCGGCATCCAGCGCGTCCACCTGCTCCGCGACTGCCTGATCCTCGCCGGCGCCGGTGTCGGCGGCGGTTCACTCAACTACGCCAACACGCTGTACAAACCACCGGCCTCCTTCTTCCAGGACAAGCAGTGGTCGCACATCACCGACTGGCACGACGAGCTCACGCCGTATTACGAACAGGCCCGCAAGATGCTGGGCGTGGTGCAGAACCCGCACATGACCCCCGCCGACGAGATCATCAAGTCGGTCGCCGAGGACATGGGGGTGGGCGACACGTTCATCCAGACCCCGGTCGGTGTCTTCTTCGGTGAAGCGGGCAAGACGGTGCCCGACCCCTACTTCGGTGGCGTCGGCCCCGACCGTACGGGGTGTATCGAATGCGGCGAATGCATGACCGGGTGCCGGCACGGCGCCAAGAACACCCTGCTCAAGAACTACCTGGGTCTCGCCGAGAAGGCCGGCGCGGAGATCATCCCGATGACGACGGTCAGTGGTCTGCGCGAGGCGTCCGACGGCACCTGGGACGTGTTCACCCGGCGAAGCGGTCCGCGGAAGAACCGGAACCGCAAGACGTACACCGCCGCGAACGTCGTCCTGGCAGCGGGCACGTGGGGTACGCAGCACCTGCTGTTCGACCAGAAAGAGACGGGTGCGCTGCCCAAGATCTCCGACCGGCTGGGTGTGCTCACCCGCACCAACTCCGAGTCGATCCTCGGCGCCGCCAAGAACAAGGTCGACCCCGCGCTCGAGCTCACGAAGGGTGTCGCCATCACGTCGTCGTTCCACCCGACGTCCGATACCCATGTCGAACCCGTGCGGTACGGCAAGGGGTCGAACTCGATGGCCCTGTTGCAGACCCTGCTGACCGACGGCGGTGGACGTCGGTGGATGACGTTCCTCAGGGAACTCGCGAAGGACCCGACGGCGTTGAAGGTCCTCACCCCCTACAAGTGGAGCGAGCGCACCATCATCGCGCTGGTCATGCAGAACCTCGACAATTCCATCACCACGTACACGAAGAAGGGTGTGTTCGGCCGGCGCAAGGTCACCAGCAAGCAAGGGCACGGGGAGCCGAACCCGAGCTGGATCCCGGCGGGCAACGAGGCGACCCGTCGCATCGCGGAGAAGATCGACGGCCGCGCGGGCGGAACCTGGGGAGATGTGTTCAACATTCCGCTCACCGCTCACTTCCTCGGCGGCTGCACGATCGCGTCGGAGCCGTCGCAGGGTGTCATCGACCCGTACCACCGCGTGTGGGGATACCCGACGCTGAGCGTCGTCGACGGTTCCGCCGTGTCCGCGAACCTGGGCGTCAACCCGTCGCTGACGATCTCGGCGCAGGCCGAACGCGCGGCGTCGCTGTGGCCGAACAAGGGCGAGCAGGACCTGCGTCCGGCGCAGGGCGAGGGATACCGGCGCCTGAACCCGGTCGCGCCGGTCGTGCCCGTCGTCCCCGCGGACGCCCCCGGCGCCCTGGTGCTGCCGATCGTCGAGATCCGCAGCGGCTCCGCGGTGCCGGAAGCACAGAAGCACGGCGTTGCATAGCGGCCGGGTGCGCCGGTCATGGGGTCGCGCAGACCACAGAGCTGCGGCGATTAGACTGACCCGGTGGCAGATATCGAGCAACAGAGACCGGTCCTCGTCGTCGACTTCGGCGCGCAGTACGCGCAGCTGATCGCCCGGCGGGTGCGTGAGGCCAAGGTCTATTCCGAGGTGGTTCCGCACACCGCGACCGTCGAGGAGATCGCGGCCAAGAATCCCCTCGCCGTGGTGCTGTCGGGTGGGCCGTCGAGCGTCTACGCCGACGGTGCGCCTCAGCTCGACCCGGCACTGTTCGATCTGGACGTGCCGGTGTTCGGCATCTGCTACGGATTCCAGGCCATGGCAGGCGCTCTCGGTGGAACGGTGGCACACACCGGCACCCGTGAGTACGGCCGCACCGACTTGAAGGTCCAGGGCGGTCTGCTGCACGACGGCCTGCCGTCCAGCCAGCCCGTCTGGATGAGTCACGGTGACGCGGTCACCGAGGCGCCCGAAGGCTTCGAGGTGACGGCCACGAGCGAAGGCGCACCCGTCGCCGCGTTCGAGAACCGGGCCCGCAAGCTCGCCGGGGTGCAGTACCACCCGGAGGTCCTGCACTCGCCCCACGGCCAGCAGGTGCTCAGCCGGTTCCTCCACGAGATCGCGGGCATTCCGCCGGCGTGGACGGCTGCGAACATCGCGGACGCTCTGATCGAGCAGGTCAAGGAGCAGGTCGGCGACGGCAAGGCGATCTGCGGCCTTTCCGGTGGCGTCGACTCCGCTGTCGCGGCGGCGCTGGTGCAGCGTGCGATCGGTGACAACCTGACGTGTGTGTTCGTCGATCACGGCCTGATGCGCGCGGGGGAGCGCGCGCAGGTGGAGCAGGATTTCGTGGCCGCGACCGGCGCGAAGCTGATCACGGTCGACGCCGCCGACACGTTCATCGGTGAGCTGGCCGGGGTCTCCGACCCGGAAACCAAGCGCAAGATCATCGGCCGCGAGTTCATCCGCAGCTTCGAAGGCGCGGTCAGCGACGTGCTGGGCGAGAACGCCGCCCACGGCGACACCGTCGAATTCCTCGTGCAGGGCACGCTGTACCCGGACGTCGTGGAATCCGGCGGCGGCACCGGCACGGCCAACATCAAGAGCCACCACAACGTGGGCGGCCTGCCGGAAGACCTGCAGTTCACGCTCGTCGAGCCGCTCCGCCTGCTGTTCAAGGACGAGGTCCGCGCGGTCGGGCGTGAGCTGGGGCTGCCCGAGGAGATCGTGGGACGCCAGCCGTTCCCCGGTCCCGGGCTCGGCATCCGCATCATCGGCGAGGTCACCCAGGAGCGGCTCGAGATCCTGCGCCACGCGGATTCCATTGCGCGCGAAGAGCTGACGGCCGCCGGGCTGGACGGTCAGATCTGGCAGTGCCCGGTGGTGCTGCTCGCCGACGTCCGCAGTGTCGGCGTGCAGGGTGACGGACGCACCTACGGTCACCCGATCGTGCTCCGCCCCGTGTCGAGCGAGGACGCGATGACCGCGGACTGGACGCGACTGCCCTACGACGTCCTCGAGCGGATCTCCACCCGCATCACCAACGAGGTGCACGACGTCAACCGTGTCGTGCTCGACATCACGAGCAAGCCGCCGGGCACCATCGAGTGGGAGTGACGCACTGTGCGCGGTGAGTGAGTTCTGAGGACTCGCTCACCGCGCACACGGCGCTTGCGCCCTATTTTTTCCGCCGGTTCGGTGCGAACACCAGCACCACACCGACGAGCACCGCGACCAGCACGAACAGCCAGCGGAACTCGACGTCCGCGAGCGGTTCGAGTGAGAACGGCCCCGCGAGCGCCCAACCGCTCACCAGGAGCGCTGCCACCCCGGCGAGGATCAGGAGCGGCGACGGACGTGTCCGCGTGCGGGTCTGCTCGGTTTCCTGAGTGTCGTCGATGTCATCCACGGTGCACCTCCACACTTCCGAACTGGACATCGGCATCGAGGGTCAGGACGGGACCGGCCGTGCCGTCGACGCCACCGTCGAGACCGTCCCCGAGGCACTGCGCGTCACCGAACTGGGCGGTGCAATGGTTGTCGACGTTCATGCCGGGCGGCAGAAGCACCTTTACTTCACCGAACTGTCCACTGACGTCGACTGTCTTGTCCTCGGTGAGGGTGACGTTCCTGAGGTCGAGTGTGAAGCTGCCGAACCCCCCGGAGTAGGCGGGATCGATATCGGCTGCCGTCAGCGGAGTCCAGGTCCGATCACCCATGTTCTCGCTGTTCAGGTCGAGTGACCCGACGATCGAGGCGAGGATGACGAAACCGATCAGCGGGCCTGCGACGACGAGAAGCCCGTAACCTTTGCGCAGGAAGCCGCCGATCAGCAGTCCCACTCCGATGACGGCGAGCGCGACGGCGCCGATGCGACCGGGGTTCAACCAGTCGGACCCGGTGGCGACCGACAACGCCGTGGCCGCGGCGGCCGCGAGAATCGCCAGCCCGATCACCATCGTGGTCAGGCGGGAGTGCCTGCGCTCCGGTTGCACTGCGGGAGTGACGGTCCTGGCCGGTTCGGGCAGGTCCCAGGCGAACGGGGCGACGCCGAGCGGGTCCCACGCCGGCGGTCGCGGCTCGAGCGGCGCGAACGGGGCCGACGGTGCATCGACCCGCGGGTCGGGGGTCGATGACTTCTCGAACGACACCGGATTCGAGGGGGCAGAAGCGGTTTCGGCGGGAGATGCCTCGGCAGGCGCGTCGGCGGCCTTCTCGTCCGGGATGGGAGGGGTGCTCGGCGTGTAGGAGTCGGGAAGCTTCGTGTACGGACCGTACGCGGCCGGGCCGTACGTGCCCGGACCGAACGGGTTGGCGCCGAACTGTCCGGGGGCGAAGCTCGTCCCGGGATACCCGGTGCCGACACCCGGGGCCGCGGCACCGATCGGCATCGGCGGGGGTATCGGCTGCCGCTGGTACAGCAGCCACAGACCGCCGAGCATCAGTGCCATGCTGATCAGCCCGGATCCGCCGAGCCCGACACCGAAAGGTCCGACCGTGCTCAAGGCGATCGCCAGCGCGACGAGGAGGACGATGGTCTTGGTGCCCGAGTCGGAGCTGTGACCGCGTCCCACCAGCGACTCCGCGGGTGAGACCGGGTCGCCCGATTTCGTGAGGGCGAGCCAGCACGCCAGGTAGAGGAGCACGCCGGCGCCGCCGAAAATGGTGGACACGACGAAGGCGACTCGTATCAGTACGGGATCGACGCCGTAGCGGTAACCGATTCCCGCACAGACACCGGCGACGTGGCCGCGGCCGGGCAACCGCACCGGTCGGGTCCGCCACAGATCTTGTATCTGCTCTTGGAAGCTCCCATTGCTCATACGACCATCGTTCCGGTCGGCGTGGCGCGCGTACATCGGGAACTACCCTGATCTTTCCTCTCGGGGTGGGCCGTGGCGGGCGCCGAAGTCAGGGTTGGACCCTGATGCCGCCGCCCGGGGATCGTGCCACTATCGAAGATGTGCAACCTGTGTCGAACACGCCTGCGGGCGGCGGTCCGTTCGCGGCCGCCGTGACCGCGCCGGTACCGCCCGGCGGTGTCGCCATGCCTCGGCTCGAACGCCGGGCCGGTGGTCGGATCGTGGGCGGCGTCGCGGGTGGCATCGCCGATCAGCTGGGCGTCGACGTGATGAAGGTGCGGGTCGCGTTCGCGTGTCTGGCCGCGCTCGCCGGCGCGGGCATCGTCGGCTACGGACTGTTGTGGATCTTCACGGCCGCGGGTTCCGACACCGAGAAGCCCAGTGCGTCCGAGCGGCGGAGAGCGTACGGACTGATCGCGATCGGCCTGGCCGGTGCGTCCGCGTTGTCGTGGCTGTTCAGCGGGCGGGTCGGTTCGGTGATCGCGCCGATCATCGTGGTGGCGGTGGGTGCGGCGCTGGTGTGGCGCGAATTCGATTCGGAGGGGCCGCGGACCGTCATCGGGCTGCCACAGCGTCCCACCGTCCTGACGTGGGCCCGGGTGCTCGGCGGCGTGACGTTGATCGTGTCGGGTCTCGGCGTGGTGATCCTCGCGCAGGTCGACTTCGACGCGCTGCGCTCGTCGCTGCTGGCCGTGGTGGTCACCCTCGTCGGTGCCGGGTTGCTGACCGTCCCCCTGTGGTTGCGGTTGTGGCGCGCACTCGGTGCGGAACGCGCCGCCAGGATCCGCAACGACGAGCGCGAGGAGATCGCGTCGCACCTGCACGACTCCGTCCTCCAGACACTGGCGCTGATCCAGAAGCAGGCCGACCACCCGCAGGAGGTCGCGCGACTCGCCCGGGGGCAGGAACGGGAACTGCGGAAGTGGTTGTTCGGCGGGGCGGACACCGACCATTCGAGTCTCGCCGAGGCGTTGCGCATCATCGCCGGCGAGGTGGAGGATCACCACGGCGTCACGGTGCGGCCGGTCACGGTGGGCGACGTGGCACTCGATGTCGAGGGGACCGGCGAGGGCCTGTCGAAGGAGAGTTTCACGGCGGTGCTCGGCGCGGCCCGGGAGGCTCTGGTCAACGCGGCCAAGCACTCCGGTGAGACGGACATCAATCTGTTCGCCGAGGCCGAGCGCGAACAGATCAGCGTGTTCGTCCGCGACCGTGGCGTCGGATTCGACGTCGACGAGGTGTCCCCGGACCGTCAGGGGCTGGCGAAGTCGATCCGAGGGCGAATCGAGCGGAGAGGCGGGCACGTCGACGTGCGATCCGCGCCCGGCAAGGGCACCGAGGTGCGAATTAACATGCCGCGGAACGGCCGGACGTGGTCGGGAGCGGGCGCTTCCGAGAGCACGGACAGCGCCGGCGTCGAGGACGTGCCGTTCCGTCAGGGTGCGTGAGCGTCGGCCGGGCGGCAGTGCGGCAGGACCGGGATTCGTTCGACACGCTCTAGAGTGGGGTGACACTACCGCCCACGCCGAGGAACAGCCGCAGTGACTTTGCCTGAAACACCCCCGTACCGTGTCTTTCTCGTCGACGATCATGCCGTGTTCCGCTCCGGTGTCCGTGCCGAACTCGGCCGGGAAACCGACATGGAGGTGGTGGGTGAGGCGGGCGGCGTCGCGGAGGCGGTGGCGGGTATCAATGCCACCTCACCGCATGTGGTGTTGCTCGACGTGCACATGCCCGACGGTGGTGGTGTCGCGGTGCTGAGGGGCATCGAATCGGGGCCGGTGTGCCTGGCGTTGAGTGTGTCCGACGCCGCCGAGGACGTGATCGCCGTGATCCGCGCGGGCGCCCGAGGTTACGTCACCAAGACGATTTCGGGAGCGGAACTGGCCGACGGTGTGCGCCGGGTCGCTGGCGGTGATGCCGTGTTCAGTCCGCGGCTGGCGGGTTTCGTGCTGGACTCCTTCACCGGACGTTCCAATGCTCCTGAGCCGCAATTGGATCCGGAACTGGATTCGCTCACGCCGCGGGAGCTGGAAGTGCTGCGGTTGCTCGCCCGGGGTTACACGTACCGGGAAATCGCCGAGGAACTGGTGATCTCGGTGAAGACGGTCGAAACCCACGCGTCGAACGTGCTGCGGAAGACGCAGCAGTCCAACCGGAATGCGCTCACGAGGTGGGCGCACCGCCGGCGGATCGACTGACCTGTTCTCAGGGCTGTGCGAGAAGGACGATGACCGCCACCAGCACGGCCAGGATCAGGATCGCGACCATGACGCCCATCGCGATCGGCGCCCACGCCACCACCTGGTCGCGGACCGTGGGGGCCGGCGAACCCGGAGCGGGCTTCGTGGGCCGCGGGGGCCACTGCAGCCGGCCGAGCGGACGGGGCACGTTCTTGAGCGGGGTGCTCTGATGCACCGCGGGCAGACCGGCCTGGGTGGAACTCACCAGCTTGCTGCGCCGCCGTGAATCGGGCAGCAGCGTCGAGCGGTGCGCCCACGCCGGGATGGTGCCGTCCGCGGCATAGACGGGCGAGCCGACGAGGTGCGCGACGTTGCCGTCGCCGGCCATGGCCACCCGGGCCAGGGCGTCGCGGGCCTCGGCCATCGTCGGACGACGCGCCGGGTCGGGCTCGAGCAGGTGCAGCAGCGTGTCGGTGAGCGGTCCTGCCTTGCTCGGACGGTAGATCTCGGCCTTCGCGACCCGGTGCAGGAGTGCGATGGAATCCGAGTCGATCCCGAACGGTGGCTGTCCCTCGACGACGGTGTACAGCGTGGCACCGAGCGAGAAGACGTCGCTGGCCTCGGTGGGGTCCTGACCGCGGGCGACCTCGGGGGAGAAGTACGCCGGTGTGCCGGTGATGACCCCGTTTGTCGTGTCGGCGGAATCGCCCTTGGCCCGGGCGATGCCGAAGTCGCTGATCTTGACGGTGCCGAGTTCCCGGCCGCGGTCGGCGACGAGGATGTTGCCCGGCTTGATGTCCCGGTGCACGATCCCGGCGGCGTGCGCGGCGGTGAGCGCGTCGGCCACCTGCGCGCCGATCTGAGCGACCTCCAGCGGGGGCAGCGTGTCGGCGATGTTCATCGCCTGCGCGAGGCTGCGCGACGGCAGGTACTCCATGACCAGCCAGGGTTCTCCGGCCTCGAGTGCCACGTCGTACATCGCGATGGAATGACTGTGCGCGAGTTTGGCGGCGTTGCGCCCTTCCCGCATGGTGCGTTCGCGTACGCGGCGGGCCTCGTCGGGGTCGAGTCCGGCGGTGGTGGTGACCTGTTTGATGGCGACGTCGCGGTGCAGCAGGGTGTCCCGTGCGAGCCAGACCGCGCCCATTCCGCCGCCGCCCAGTTTGGACCGCAGACGGTACCTTCCGGCCACCAGGTATTCGGGTCCGATGCCCCTTTCGCTCTGCTCCTGCTCCATCACGCGTTCAGGTTAGAGGATTGCGCGGACACGGGATGCGCGACGGTCCTGACCTGGCCGTTCGGGGTCCACTTGACGGGCCACCACCGACCGGCTTTACTTGAAATGAGTTCGAAAATACGTTCGAACAAAGCGTCTGTTCGAGCCGCGTCTTCCCCGTGGTTGCCGACCGCTGTTGGTGCCGAGTGTCAGGGGTGTCGAGTTGGCTGAAGTGGTCGGCGAGTCGGAGTTTCCGGTGCCGGGTTCTCCGGAGCTGTCCGGGTTGTCCCGGCAGGAGCGTCTGGACTACCTCCGGCGACGGATGGCGGCCGTTCCCGCGCGCGGTGAGTCGGTGGCGAGCCGCGCCCCAGTGGAGAGCGTGCCTCCCTCGGCGGGTGCTTCCGCGGTTCCCGATTCCCGTGCCGCAGGGGTGCTCCCGGTTCCGGCGGCACTGGCCGAACTCCTTCCCCGGGGCGGGCTGGTGCGTGGGTCGGTGGTGTCGGTGTCGGGCGCCACTTCGCTCCTGCTCGGATTGGTGGCGTCCGTGACCGCGGACGGTGGCCATGTCGCGGTGATCGGGCATCCCCGGCTCGGGGTGCTGGCAGCAGTGGAGATGGGGGCGCAACTGGAGCGGCTGGCGCTGATCCCCGACCCGGGCGCCGATCCGGTGGAGATCGCCGCGGTGCTGCTGGACGGGATGGATCTGGTGGTGCTCGGACTGGGAGGTGCGTCGGTGGCGCCGTCCCGGGCGCGTGCGGTGGTGGCCCGCGCCCGGAGCAAGGGATCGACTCTGGTCGTCACCGACGGGCACTGGGACGGCGCGGAGATGCGACTGGAGGCCCGGGTGCACGGGTACGCCGGACTGGGCAACGGATCTCAGGACCGGGGATGCGGACGGTTGCGGTCCCTCAGCCTGGCGGTGTGTGCCCGGGGGCGGTCGTTCCAGCCGCGCACCACCCGGTTGGACGTGCGGTCGGCGCAGGGCCGGGTGGAATGGGTGAGCACTCCGGAACCGCTGGTGCCCCTCGAGGCCGCCCCCTTCCCGGCACCGGTGGAGGTGGTGGGTTTGTGAGCAGGGTGCTGGCGTTGTGGTGCCCCGATTGGCCTGCGGTCGCGGCGGCCGCCGCCGCGGACCTCCCACCGACGCATCCGGTGGCGGTGACGTCGGGCAATCGGGTGATCGCCTGCTCGGCACCGGCCCGAGCGGACGGGGTGCGCAGAGGCCTGCGCCGCCGCGAGTCCCAGGCCCGGTGCCCTCGGTTGCACGTGGTGGCAGCCGATCCCGACCGCGATGCGCGGCTGTTCGAGCCGGTCGCCTCGGTCGTCGACGCGGTGGCGCCCGGTGTCGAGGTGCTGCGACCCGGTCTCGTGGTGCTGTCGGCTCGCGGCGTCGCCCGGTACTTCGGTTCGGAGGAAGCCGCCGCGGAACGGTTGGTGGATCAGGTGTCGGCGGTGGGGGTGGAGTGTCAGGTCGGTATCGCCGACCAGCTGTCCACGGCCGTGATCGCTGCGCGCAGAGCAACTCTCGTGCCGCCCGGGGAGGGAGCGGTCTTCCTGGCGCCGCTCCCGATGCGGGAGTTGGCCGCCGAGCCGAGCCTCGCGGCGGCCCATCGCGGTGAGCTGGTCGATCTGCTGCACCGGCTCGGGTTGCGCACGATCGGCAGTTTCGCCGCCCTGTCGGCGGGCGATGTGGCTTCGCGGTTCGGATCCGATGCGGTGCTGGCGCATCGGGCCGCGCGGGGTGAGCCGGAGCGTCCCCCGTCGGGGCGGTCGCTGCCTCCCGACCTGGAGGTGGAGGAGCACTGCGATCCCGTGATCGAACGGGTCGACGCCGCCGCCTTCGCGGGGCGCGCGCTGGCGGAGAAGCTTCATCGCACCCTGTCGGACGCCGCGGTGGCCTGCACCCGGCTGTCGATCTCGGCGAGCACCGGCAACGGTGAGCACCTGTCCCGGATCTGGAGGTGCGCGGAACCGTTGACCCCGGAGGCGACGGCCGACCGGGTGCGGTGGCAGCTGGACGGGTGGCTGACCGGGCGCAGTGAGAAGCGGCCCACCGCTGGTATCGCCGTCCTGCGACTGGAACCGGTGGAAGTGGTGGCGGCAGGCGCCCTGCAGCTGGGGCTGTGGGGTGGGGTCGGCGATCAGGACGAGCGGGCCCGGCGGGCCCTGGTGCGGGTGCAGGGACTGCTCGGCGGGGAGGCCGTGCAGGTGGGGGTCCTCAGTGGCGGGCGGGGTCCGGCGGAGCGCATCACGTTGCTGCCGTTGGGCGACGAGTTGGTTCCCCGCAACGATCCTTCGGAGCCGTGGCCGGGCACGTTGCCGGAGCCGGCACCTGCCGCGGTGCTCACCGCGCATCCGGAGGTGTGGATGTCGGACGAGCGGGGTATGGCTGTGACGGTCACGGAACGTGGTGTGTTCAGCGCGCCTCCTGCGCGGCTGCGGTGGGGGAGTCGAGAGTGGGCGGTGTGCGGATGGGCCGGACCGTGGCCTGTGGACGAGCGGTGGTGGGACCCGCCGGCTGCCCGGACGGCCGCCCGGGCCCAGGTGCTGCTGGAAGAGTCGCGGGCGCTGCTGGTGATCTGCACGGCAGGCCGTTGGTCGGTGGAGGGAATCTATGAGTGAGACAGGGCAGGACGCGCCGCACCGCAGGGTCGTCGTGCAGGAGCTGACGAGCCTCGACGGGTTCGTCGCCGGGCCGTCCGGCGAGCTGGACTTCTTCGAGGCGGTGCCGGATTACGGTGAGGTGGATCGGCGCAACCTCCGGCTCCTCGCCGACACGGACCTGGCCCTGCTGGGACGGAACACCTACCAGATGTTCTCGGACTACTGGCCCACCGACGAGGCGCAGGGCGAGGTGGTGGCCGAGGCCGTCAACGCGATCCCCAAGCTGGTGTTCTCCTCGACGCTGGACAGTGCCCCGTGGGGGAAGTGGGAGCCGGCGCAGTTGTGGGCGGGCGACGCCGCCGAGCGGGTGCAGCGACTTCGGCGGGAGCCGGGTGGTGACATGATCGTCTGGGGGAGCATCACGCTCGCGCGGGCGCTGCTTGCCGCCGAACTGGTCGACGAGATCCAGCTGCACGTGGTGCCCGTCCTGTTGGGGCAGGGGCGCAGGCTGCTCGACGAGGACACCGGCATGCACTCGCTGACGCTGCTGGAGTCGACGGGATACGACTGCGGGGTCGTCACGTTGCGTTACGGGGTGGGCCGCGCGGCGTGACATGCCCGGTCGATGTCCCTTGCGAACAGACCGTTCGAAATGCTTTGCTGTGCAGTGGGTCGCGTGCCGGTGGCGGACAGCGTCAGGCATGGAGGCCGGCCACAGCCGCATCGTCGGCTCGTGGCATACCTCGAAAGGGTCGACTGTGACCATTTCTTTCAATCACACCATCGTCGCTGCCAAGAACAAGCAGGAGTCGGCGACCTTCTTCACCACCTTGTTCGGACTGCCGGACGCCGTGCCTGCCGGCCATTTCCTGGCCGTCGCCCTCGACAACGGGGTGTCTCTCGACTTCGCGGAACCGCCGATCGATTTCCCGCCGCAGCACTACGCGTTCCTCGTCGGCGAGGACGACTTCGACCGGATCTACGGTCTGATCGTCGAGTGGGGTCTCGATCACTGGGCAGATCCGCGGCAGACACTGCCGGGAACCATCAACACCAACGACGGCGGGCGGGGCGTCTACTTCCTCGACCCGTCCGGTCACTATCTGGAGATCATCACCCGCCCGTACGGGTCGGGCCAGTAGTCCGAGGCCGGGCGTCCGTACTCGCTAGTCTGGATTCTCGTGGAGACGAGCAGGACGACCCCGACGCGTACCGGTATCGAGATCGCCTACCGGGACAGCGGCGAGTCTTCGGTGCCGGGTTCGGCAGACGCCCCTCCCGTGCCGGTGGTCCTGGTGCACGGGATGGGCGGTGACGGCGGCACTTGGGACCGATTCGCCCGTGCGCTCGTCGCCCGTGGGCGCCGGGTCGTCGTGCTCGACCTGCGGGGGCACGGTCGCAGTGCGCGCGCCGCGTCGTACCTGTTCGACGAGTTCGGTGCCGACGTGGTGGAGGTGTGCGACAACCTCGGGCTGTCGCGGGTGGACCTCGTCGGGCATTCGCTCGGCGGTCATGCCGCGTCGCTCGCGGCGCAGGCGCGCCCGGACCTGGTCCGCAGGCTGGTGATCGAGGAGGCGCCGCTCCCGTTGCGTCCCGGTGACCCGGAGCAGGTCTTCGCGAACCGGCTGCCGTCGCTGCCCGAGCTGTGGCACGCGACCACGAGCCTGATCCGTCATCCGAGGGCCGCGTTCGCGTTCGATCGGTCGATGACGGGCTCCGCGCTCGAGCAGTTCCGCCGCCCGGATCCGTTGTGGTGGGACAGATTGCCGCACATCGAGGCCGACACCTTGATTCTGCGAGGCGGCCCGGGTGGGATGGTCGACCCGCGCAGGCTCGAGTCCGCGGTCGCGGCGATACCGAAGTGCCGGGTAGTGGTGTTCCGCGGCGGCCACAGTATTCACCGCGACCGGTACGACGAGTTCGCGTCGGCGGTCCTGCCGTTCCTGATGCAGCCCGAGACGAGCTGACAAAAACTCCCAAAATGTAAACCGCACGGGCGTCGACAGGACTAGCGTGGGAACCGAAGCGGGGCTCGAGACGACCTCCCTGTCGCGACGAACACCCGAAACTGCGGGGCGTCCGACGACGTCGTCCGCACGTCCGGAAGAAGGCCCACGATGTCGACACTCACGCCCGGACGCCCCTACGCGCCCGGCAGGCAGGGATTCAGCTCGCTCCGCGCCGGGGGACTCAACTGGGATGCGTTCCCGTTGCGGCTGTTCACGAAGGGCAACGCCAAGTTCTGGAACCCCACCGACCTCGATTTCAGCCGGGACGCGGAGGACTGGGAGGGGCTGAACTCGGAGCAGCAGCGCAACTCCACGTATCTGGTCGCACAGTTCATCGCCGGCGAGGAAGCGGTCACCGAGGACATCCAGCCGTTCATGAAGGCGATGGCAGCCGAGGGCCGCTTCGGGGACGAGATGTACCTGACGCAGTTCTGTTTCGAGGAGGCCAAGCACACCCAGGTGTTCCGGTTGTGGATGGACGCGGTGGGCCTGACACGCGACCTGCACCCCTTCGTCGCCGAGAACCCGTACTACCGGCAGTTGTTCTACGAGGAGTTGCCCGGATCGCTGAAAGTGCTGGAGACCGATCCCAGCCCGGCCAACCAGGTGCGGGCCAGCGTCACCTACAACCACGTCATCGAGGGCAGCCTCGCGCTCACCGGGTACTACGCGTGGCAGAAGGTGTGCACGACGCGGGGAATTCTGCCGGGCATGCAGGAACTCGTCCGCAGGATCGGTGACGACGAACGACGCCACATGGCGTGGGGGACGTTCACCTGTCGAAGGCACGTGGCCGCCGACGACAGCAACTGGGGCGTGGTCCAGGAGCGGATGGCAGAGCTGATGCCGTTGGCACTGGGCATGATCGACTGGGTCAACAAGCAATTCGAGGTCCAGCCGTACGGGCTCGACGACCAGGAGTTCATCGCCTATGCCGCGGACCGGGCGCAGCGCCGGCTGGGGGCGATCGAGTCTGCGCGGGGACGCCCGGTCGAGGAGATCGATCTCGACTACTCGCCGGAGGCGCTCGAGGAGAAGTTCGGCGAGGAGGATGCCGAGGCGATGTCCGAGGCGGCAGGCTGAGGCGCACTCCGCGGGCTGACGCACACTGGCTGTCGCGGATGGCAGGATCGGCCCATGGCGCTCACCGCACTCGACCGCAGACTCCTCGGCTGGTCCGCAGCATTCGTGATCTCGCAGGCGAACATCGTCCGGCTGCTCGGCCCGGTGGCACCCCGGCTCGCCGAGATCCAGACGGCCCGGTCTGCCCGCTCCTACACGGCGATCCTCGACGGAATGACCGACACCGACACGGCGCGTTACCGCAGCCACTACTACCCGGACTTCGTCCATCCCGTGATCTACGCCGTCGCACTGCGTACGGGCGCACAGCGCCTGGCGGAGTTGACACCGTTGTCGCCGAGAACACAGAAGGTGCTGGCGGCAGCCCCGGTGATCTCCGCGGCAGGCGACTACGCCGAGAACGTCGTCGGGCTGTATCTGCTGTCCCATCGCGAGCGCATCACCGACGCGACTGTGCGGACCACCAGCGCGGTCAGTGTCACCAAGTGGGTGCTGGCGCTGGGGGCGCTCGGATATCTCTCCCAGGGATTCGTCCGGGTCTGGGTGGGAAAGCTGTTCTCCCGCTAGATTCAGGCACATGTGTGCTGCCGAGCTCAGCGTCGAGTACTTCACCGGACAGTCCGAGTTCCGGCAATGGCTCGGCGCCCATCACGACTCCTCACCCGGCATCTGGCTGAAGATGGCCAAGAAGGGGTCGGCGCATTCGTCGATCGACTACGACCAGGCCCTCGAGGTCGCGCTGTGCTACGGCTGGATCGACAGCCAGGTCCGCCGAGTCGACGACGACTTCTTCGTGCAGCGGTTCACCCCGCGCTCGTCGCGGAGCCCGTGGTCGAAGCGGAACCGGGAGTTCGCCGAGAAACTCGCCGAGGCCGGTCTCCTCGAGCCGTCGGGAGCGGCCGAAGTGGAGCGGGCGAGGGCTGACGGTCGCTGGGACCGCGCGTACGCGGGACAGAAGGCGGCGGAGATACCGCAGGACTTCCTGGACGCCCTCGCGCAGAATCCCGAGGCCGAGGCCTTCTACGCGACCCTCGACAGCCACAACCGGTACGCCGTCTTCTACCGCCTCCAGGACGCGAAACGCCCGGAGACGCGTGCCCGCCGCATCGAGAAGTTCGTCCAGCAGTTGTCGCAGCGCAGGAAGTTCCACGACTGACCGATTTTCGCGACTGACACAATGGCCTCGTGCCCGACACGATCACCGCCACCTGTTCCGCGCTGTCCGCGACCGACGAACCCCTCGCAGGGACCGCTGCGCAGGTCACCGGCTGGGTGTGCCTGGAGTTCCCGGGTGCCTGGGGCCGGGACGTGCTCGACGGCACGGCGCTCGGCCTGGACCTCGCCCGGGAACTCGACGCCCGCGCGGACGCGGCCGGGGTGCGGATCATGTTCATCCGCCGGCCGGGCCGCAGCACCGCGGCCCCGGATCGGCGAACGGTGCTGCTGGCGCAGTCGCATCCCGCGCGGTCGTGGTGCGAGCGTCTCGAGATCGCCTACCCGGAGGACCTCCTCGACCTGGACCTCGGGCTGGTCGCCGGGAGGGCGCCCGGCCTGGGCACGCCGGTGACGGACCCGGTCGTCCTGGTGTGCGCGCACGGGAAACGGGATCAGTGCTGCGCCGTCCTCGGACGTCCGGTCGCGGCGGCACTGGCCGAGGAGTTCGGCGACGTGGTGTGGGAGTGCTCGCACACGGGTGGGCACCGCTTCGCCCCGTCGCAGATCCTGCTGCCGACGGGCTACACCTACGGCCGGCTGACGGTGCAGCAGAGTGTCGAGGCGGTGCGCGCCGCGGCCCGCGGAGAGGTGTACCGCACCGGACTCCGGGGTCGCAGTTGCTGGGACGCACCGGCGCAGGTCGCGGAACTCGCCGTCCGCGAGCTGGTGGACGCACCCGCGAACGATCTGACGGTGCACGCGAATTCGATCGTCACCCACCGCGACGGGCGTCGCTGGGGCGTCGAACTGCAGGAGCGGGAACTGCCGCCCCGGCCGGCGAGTTGCGGGGCGGCGCCGAAGCCGGTGCGATCGGTCGTCGCCACCGGGATCCGCGCGCTGGCCCCCTGAGCCGGTCACCAGTGGGTGCCGGGCACCAGCCTTCCGACCTTCCGGGCGGCGCGACCGAGCACCGACGACGTGTGGCGCCGGCGTTCCCCGGTGTGCTGAGGAACCGGCGCCGCGTCGGCCGTGCTCTCACCCTTCGCCGCCGGCGAATCGGGGAACATGCGGTACATCTGGTGCATCACACGATCCTTGACGGCTGGTGCGAAGACGTGGCCGAGTTCACCGAGCGTGCCGGTGGGGACGTCGATGCGTTTGGGGCGTTCGATCAACGCCCGGACCACCATCGCGGCCGCCTTCTCCGGTGACGTGATCGGCCCGACGTTGTACCGACCGGTGGGTGCGATCATCGGCGTCTTCACCAGCGGCATGTGGATGGTGGTGAACGTGATTCCGTCCGACAGGGTTTCCGATGCCGCGACGTCGGTGAAGCCGTCGAGAGCCGACTTGCTCGCGATGTAGGCGGCGAACCGCGGCGTCGCACCTTGAACCCCGGCGCTGCTGATGTTGACGATGTGGCCGAACCGTCGTTCGCGCATCTGCGGCAGGAAGGCGAGGACGAGCCGGACGGCACCGAAGTAGTTGACGGCCATGGTCCGCTCGAAATCGTGGAGCCGGTCCGTCGAGTGGTAGAGGCCCCGCCGGATCGACCGTCCGGCGTTGTTGACCAGCATGTCGACGTGATCATGTTCGGCGAGAATGGCTTTGATGGTGTGCTCGACCGTCTCGTCGTCGGTGATGTCGCACGGGTACCCGAAGGCCTCGCCGCCCGCGGCGCGGATCTCGGCCACCACGGCGTCGAGTTCCTCGGTGCGCCGGGCGAGGAGAATCACCTTCGCGCCCTTGCGGGCCGTCGCGATCGCGGAGCTGCGGCCGATGCCGGACGAGGCCCCGGTGATCACGACGTGCCTGCCGACGAGCGGTCCCGCCGGGTGGGGCCGGCGGGCGCGGTCCGGGTCGAGGTTCTCGCGCCAGTACGACCACAGCCGGTCGGTGTACGACGCGAATTCCGGGACGTCGATGCCTGTGTCGCGCAGTGCTTCCCGGGTATCGTCGTTCACGAACACGGTGGGCAGGGTCAGGTTGTCGACGAGGACCGGCGGAATGCCGAGCCCGCCGAGAACGAGCTTGCGGGCCGTGTCGAGAGGTGAGTCGGGGGCAGGGGTGAGGAAGGGGCGGACGAGCCCGCCGGGCAGGCCTGCCGCGGGGTGCGGGGCGCCGGCGGCCTTGGCGAGCGCGGCGTAGATCTCCCGGACCGGCTGGGGGCGCGGATTCACGAGATGGAACGCCTGGCCGTCCCGGCCGGGCGCCGACATCAACTCCACGATCGCTGCCGCCACGTAGTCGACGGGCACGACGTTGGTCGATCCGATCCGGGGGACGGCCACGGGCAGCGCCTCGGGGAGTTTCGCGAGCGTCGCGATCGCGGGGAACAGGTAGTACGGCCCGTCGATCTTGTCCATCTCACCGGTGGTCGAACTGCCGACCACCGCGGAGGGGCGGTAGATGCGCCAGCGCAGGCCGTCGGCCTCGCGGACCAGTTTCTCGGCCTCGAACTTGGTGCGGTGGTAGGGGGTGGGGAAACCCTGCCCGAGATCGAAATCGGTTTCCCGGAACGGTCCTTCGTGATCTCCGGCGACGGCGATCGACGAGACGTGGTGAAGGGTCGCGTCCAGTTGCCGGGCCAGTTCGATCACCGAGCGGGTGCCGTCGACGTTGGTGGCGGCCTGCTCGTCGCCCACCGTGAGGTCGTAGATCGCCCCCACGTGCAGGACGTGATCGGCGGCGGGCGCCGACGTGATTCCGAGGCCCGGCTCCGTCAGGTCGCCGATCAGCGGATGCACTCTCTCGCCGCCGGGAATGCCGTCGGCGAGGGCCTCGAGCCGCGCGACGGACGCGCGCCGGACGAGGACGTGGATCTCGGCTGATTCATCGCGGTCGAGGATCAGGGGCAGCACGTGCCGACCCAGGAATCCGGTTCCGCCGGTGACGAGGTAGGTGGCCATGCCCCGAACTTACTCCAAAGTAAGATGTGGCACTAGTGACCCAGACCCACCTTGGCGTGCACCTTCTTCATCCAGGCCGGAGCCCACCAGTTGGCCTCGCCCATCAACTTCACGAGGGACGGAACGAGGAGCATCCGGACCACCGTCGCGTCGACGAGCAGGGCGACGATCATGCCCACCCCGAGGAACCTCATGATCGACAGGCCGGAGATGGTGAACGCACCGGTCACGACCACGAGCAGCAGTGCGGCCGCCGTCACGATCCGGCCGGTGCGTTCGGTTCCGAAGCGCACCGCCTCCTCCGTGGTCGCACCCGCCGCGTGCGCCTCGACCATCCGCGACATCAGGAATACCTCGTAATCGGTCGACAGACCGAAGACCACGGCGAGGATGAGCACCACGAACGTCGCTTCGAGCGGTGCCGGACTGACCCCGAGCAGGCCGGCACCGTGGCCCAATTCGAAGATCCAGGTGAGCACGCCGAACGTCGCGGCGAGGCTCAGTCCCGCCATCGCCACGGCCTTGATGGGCAGCACCACCGAGCCGAACGCCAGGAACAGCAGCACGAGCGTCGAACAGACCATGATCGCGATCATGACCGGCATCCAGTGCACGATCGCCGCGTTGCCGTCGTCGACCGTCGCCTGACCGCCGCCGACGAGGAGTTCGGTCCCCTCGGGCGCGGGGATGGCCCGAAGTCCCTCCACCGCGGCACTCTGGTCGTCGGTGGAAACTCCCTCGGAGTACACGGCCTGGACGGCGACCAGTTGACCGTTCGACGCCACGACACTGGCGGCCCCGATGCCGTCCACCTGGTCGGCGGCCTGCGCAACCGTCGCACCGTCGGCGGCGGTCGGGGCGCCGCCGTCCGTTCCCCGGAGGATGAGGGTGGCGCCGTTTCCGGTGGTGGGAAATTCGGTGGTGAGAGTGTCCGTCGCGATGCGGGCGGGATCGTTCTCGGGTAGTGCCGTGTACGTGACCTCACCGAGAGACGCGCTGAGCAGGGGCGCGGCGAGAACCATCAGCCCCGCGACGATCCCGACCGCGATGGCGACCGGCCTGCGCATCACCCACGTGACGACGGAACCCCAGAACTTGCGGGCGCGCACCTCACCGCGCTGCGCCGCGTCCTTCCGCCAGCTCAGCGCGTTGATGCGGTGTCCCAGGATCGCGAGGAGCGCCGGGACCGCGGTCAGGGACAGCAGTGCCGCGCTCGCCACCGCCGCCATCGCGCCGAACCCGAGCGACTTGATCACGTCCTGCGGAAACACGAGCATTCCCGAGAACGCGCACACGAGCAGCAGGCCGGAGAACAGCACGGTGCGGCCCGCCGTCAGGACGGTGCGCCGGGTGGCCTCGGCGACGTCGGCGCCGGACTCGAGTTCCTCGCGGAAGCGTCCGACGATGAACAGGCCGTAGTCGATCGCCAGCCCGAGGCCGAGCAGGGAGGCCACGTTGATCGCGAACGAACTGACCTCGGTGAACAGGGTCAGCAGGCGCAGCGTCGCCAGGGCGCTGAAGATCGACAGCAGCCCGACGAACACCGGAACGGCCGCAGCGACCAGACCGCCGAAGATGAAGACCAGCAACACGAGAGTGATCGGGAGCGCAATCGCCTCGGCCAGCACCAGGTCCTGTTGCAGCCGGTTGTTGAACGCCACCCCCACCACCGAATTGCCGGCGAACTCCGTGTCGATGCCCTCTATCTCGAGCTTCGGTAGCAGGTCGTTGAACGTGGCGGCCGTGATTCCGGCGTCGGGGTCGACGGTGATCGCGGCGGACGCCTTGGTGCCGTCCTCTGACACCATCAATTGCTTCCGCATCGCGTCCGCGGTCCAGTAGGACGTCACCGAATACGTCGGCACCTCGGCGGCGAACCGGTCGAGGCTCGCGGTGACCTCGGGGCCGATGTCGTCCAGGGCCCTCCCGTCGGGTGCGGTGTAGATGACGATGATGTCCGGCGTCTGCGGTCCCAGGTTGTCCTGGACTATCCGCGCCACCTCCGCGGATTCGCTACCGGGATCGGTGAAACCACCCGAGCTGAGCTTCGCGAAGACACCGGTGCCCCATGCGCCGCTCACCAGAACGGCGATGACGGCGAGGGTCAGGACCCACCATTTGCGTGAAACAACGGTCGAGGCCCAACGTGTCATGCGTCAACTCCGGATGGTGTGAGGGCGGGCGGCTGCGACTGCCGACTGTAGTGCGGATCGGTGCACGACCGGCGGGGGTGTGACGCGGCTCCCGGCAAATCGTGCATACTCGGCAGTGCACTTGCAGCCACACGCAGGGGGAAGCCGGTCGAAATCCGGCGCTGACCCGCAACGGTAGGCCACCAGAGCATTTCGGTGGCGAGCCCGATCACCCGGCGTGGGGTGTGCGACATCCTTTTCGTCGTGGTCTACGAAGCGGAGTCCCGCAGGCGCGCCTGCGGGGGCGCCTGCCGACTTCTCATTCGTGGCTCTGAGCCGCAATGAGGTTTACATGCACGGTCAGTTGTTCAGAAGTTCCGGTCTGGTCGCGCTCGCTGTGGCCGCGCTGGTGGTCACCGGATGTTCGCGCGGGGAGTCGGTGGGGCAGACCGCTTCCGCCGCATCGTTCGCCGAACCGGTGTCGATCACCAACTGCACGCGAACGGAGACGTTCGACGCGCCCCCGCAGCGCATCGTCAGCATGAACGATCACGTCACCGAGGTGCTGATCGAGATGGGCGTGGGCGATCGCATCGTCGGCACGGGGTACGGCGACGCGACCCCGCTGCCTGAGTTCGCCGAACAATTCGCGAAGATCCCGAAACTCGCGAAGGAATACCCGACCCGGGAACAGATCCTGGACCTCGACCCGGACCTGGTGGTCGGCGGGATGCGGAGCGCATTCGACGAGAAGGAGGGTCGGTCCCGCGAATCCCTCGGTGAACAGGGCATTCCCACCTTCCTGTTCTCCGAGTACTGCGGGCAGGGTTTCCCCGACATCGGCCTGCTGCACAACGATTACACGCAGCTCGGTGAGGTCCTCGCCGTTCCGGACGAGGCACGCGCGATCACCGACCGGGTGACCTCCGGACTGCAGACGGTGCGCGACGAGATCGCGGGCACCACCCCGGTTCCGACGTTCTTCTACGATTCCGGCGAGGACGTCCCGCTGACCGTCGGCGGTGTGGGCGTCGGCCAGCTCATCGCGGACCATGCGGGTGCGGCCAACCTGTTCGCCGAGGGGGAGAAGCCGTATTCGAAGTCGACCTGGGAGATCATCGGTGAACGTGCCCCGGAGGCGATCGTCGTCCTCGATTACGGCTCGACGAGTGCGCAGGCGAAGATCGACTTCCTGAAGTCGCATCCGATCATGTCGACGACACCGGCGGTGAAGGCCGGCCGGTTCGTGGTGGTGCCGCTCGACGACTTCTTCGAGAGTCCGCGGCTGGTGCGATCGGTGGAGACGATCGCGCGTGCGCTGCATCCGGACGTCGTCGGCGCGCGATGACGGTCACCGCCGAACGTGCGGCGCCGCCGTCGCGGGCGCCGCACTCGACCCCAGCGCGCGTCGGGTTCGCGGGACTGATGGTGCTGCTCGCGCTGGCAACCCTGTTCGTCGTCGGCCTCGCGGTGTCGTTCGGTTCGGTGCGCATCCCGGTCGGCGACGTCTGGGCGATCGTCGCCCATCGTATGGCCCCCGGCGCGTTCGCGCCGTGGTGGTCGCAGGCGCGGGAATCGATCGTCCTCGACTCGCGGCTGCCCCGGGCGCTGACCGCGGCGACGGTCGGCGCCGCGCTGGCCCTGGCCGGCTCCGTGGCGCAGGCGGTGACGCGCAATCCGCTGGCCGATCCGTATCTGCTCGGCGTGTCCTCGGGCGCGGGTTTCGGCGTGGTGCTGGTGACGGTGCTCGGGCTCGGTGTCGGAGCCCTCGGCGCGTTCACCATCCCCGTCGCCGCGTTTCTGGGCGCGATGGTGCCGCTGTTCCTGTCGCTGGCGATCGGCGGACGGTATCCGCAGCCGACGGCCGTCATCCTCGTGGGTGTCGCGTCGGCGCAAGTGTTCTCGGCCCTCATCACCTTCTCGATCCTGGTCGTCGCCGACGAGCATCAACTCAGCTCGGTGATGCACTGGCTGGCCGGCGGCTTCGGCGACTCGCGCTGGTCGACGATGATCTTCCCCGCCGCGGCACTCGCGACGGTGGGGACCGCGATGGTGCTGAGCGCGAGCCGAATCGACCTGCTGCAGGCCGGAGACGACGGTGCCGCCGCCCTCGGCATGAACGTGCGGCGCTTCCGCGTGGTGCAGTTGCTCGGGGTGTCGATGCTGGCGGGCGCCGCCGTGTCCGTCGCGGGCGGCATCGGCTTCATCGGCCTGCTGGTGCCGCACCTCGCGGGATACGTCGTGGGCGCCCGGGCGGTCAGGCTGCTGCCCGTCGCCGCATTCCTCGGCGCGATCGCGATGGTCGGCGCGGATACGGCCGCGCGGTCGATCGCACGGAGCATCGAGATCCCGGTGGGCGTCGTCACCGCACTCGTGGGAGCACCGATCTTCGTGTGGATGCTCTCTCGGCAGTATCGGAGGACGGAACAGTGACCGCACTGAGCCTGCACCGGATCCGCGCCGAACTCGGATCGCGGGAAGTGCTGCACGGTGTCGACTTCTCCGTGTGTCCCGGTGAGGTGCTGGCGCTGGTCGGACCCAACGGTTCCGGTAAGACCACCGCGCTTCGCTGCTGCTACCGCGCGCTCACCCCGACCGCCGGTGCCGTCGTCGTCGACGGAGCGGACAGTGCCGACCTGGGCAGACGGGAACTGGCCCGCACGATCGGTGCGAGCACCCAGGAACCGCAGGTGTCCGCGGGACTGACCGTGCGCGAATCGGTTTCGCTCGGACGCGTCCCGCACCGGGGTTGGTTCGAACGGGCGAACGGCGTCGACAGTGAGATCGTCGAGACGTGCGTACGGCAGGTGGGGCTGAGTGAACTCGCGGGTCGCGACGTGCAGGCCCTGTCGGGCGGGGAACGTCAGCGGGTGTCGATCGCACGGGCCCTCGCTCAGCAGCCGAGGGTCCTGCTGCTCGACGAACCCACCAACCACCTCGACCTGCGGCACCAGCTGACGGTGATGAACCTGCTGCGCGGCCTCGCGGCCGACGGCCTCGCGATCGTCGTGACCATGCACGACCTCCGGCTTGCCGTGGAGTACTGCGACACGCTGGCCGTGATGCACGATGGTCGGGTGATCAGCACCGGCCCGCCCGCAGACGTGCTGGACGGCGCCGTGCTCGGCGACGTGTTCGGCATCCGCGCCGTGGTGCGGTCGACACCGAGGCTGTCGATGGAGATCCTGGGGCTGGCCGATGGATGAGCAACTGCGGCGCGCGTACGAGCTGACCGTCCGCCGCGTCCCGATGATCGCCGACCAGATCGCGCAGCCCGGCGCCGTCACCGTCCCGGCCGACCGCATGACCGATCCGGGCTGGCTCGCGGATCGCGTCGCGGATACGGCGCGGCGGTGGGGAAGCGACGACCCCCGGGTGAACGGCACCCTGTGGTGGTACTCGGCCAGCTCGACGCTGACCGGGATCCCCGTCGCGACGGCCCTCGTCACGGGGTTCGCCGCCCGGCCGAGGCTGCGCGACGCCACCGTGTTCCTGCGCGAAGACGGGTACCTCGGCGGCCTGACCGCGTCGGCGGCACTGCCGGTCACCGAGGGGCTGTCCGAGCTGGCGTCGGAGATGGCCGCGGCGCTGACGCCGATCATCGACGCTCTCGCCGCGGTGTCCGGGGTGCGGGAGGCCGCGATGTGGGCGATCACGACGGATTCGATCGCCAACCGGGCACTCGACGCGGGAACGGCGTGCGGCGACCGCGCACGCGGCAGTATCTTCGCCCGGGGGCTGGTGGACGCACTCCGCCGCGTCGGTGTGGTGATGCCGGACCCGCGGTTCGTCGACGTGCAGGCCGGGGCGGTGTCCCGCCGGTTCACGCAGCGGGCGTCGTGCTGCCTGATCTACGAGACCCCCGGTTCGGGCAAGTGTGTGAGCTGTCCGAGAAGACCTGCCGAGGACCGGCTGCGGGGGCTCGCGGGGCTCGTGATGTGACCCGCATTGACCAGTCCGGGCGTGCGATGGCAGACTGAAGCAATCGAACTCCCGTTCGAATGATGCGCCTTCCCCAGCGGCATCTTCCATGGTCTCGGCACGGTACGTGCACGGCATGAAGAGGTGTAGCCAGATGGGTTGGGGAAACGGTCCGCCGACGTGGTCCGAGATGGAGCGGGTCCTGTCGGGCAGGCCGGGGCGGGTCAGCCCGGAGTCGTTGTATCCGGGCGACGGCGGCGACAGCCCCGCCTGGTCACGCAAGAGGGGCGAGTACCGGGCGGGCGGTCAGGAACGCATCGGTTCCACCGTTCCGTACGCCGAACTCCACGCGCATTCGGCGTTCAGTTTCCTCGACGGCGCCTCCCCGCCGGAAGAGTTGGTGGAGGAGGCCGTCCGGCTCGGTCTCGAGGCCATCGCGCTCACCGACCACGACGGGTTCTACGGTGTGGTCCGGTTCGCGGAGGCGGCGAAGGAATTGAAGATGCGCACCGTGTTCGGGTCCGAACTGTCGTTGGACGACGCACATCTGCTGGTGCTGGCGCGGGGCCAGGAAGGGTACCGGCGTCTCTCCCGGGAGATCGCGGCGGCGCACCTCGCGGGCGGGGAGAAAGGCAAACTCCGTTACGACTTCGACCGTCTCGCCGACGCGGCCGGGGGGCACTGGCAGATCCTGACGGGGTGCCGGAAGGGGCACGTGCGTCAGGCGCTCGCCGGCGGTGGCCCGGACGCCGCGGCCGAACGATTGCGGGAGCTGATCGACCGGTTCGGGGCCGACCGGGTCACGGTGGAACTCACCCATCACGGTGTCGCGGAGGACAGTGAGCGCAACGCCAGCCTCGCCGAACTCGCACAGCAGCACGGACTTCGGGTGATCGCGTCCACCGCGGCGCACTTCGCGGGGCCGCCGCGCAGGCGACTGGCCATGGCGATGGCCGCCGTCCGGGCCCGTCAGAGTCTCGACGACGCGGCCGGGCACCTGGCGCCGGCCGGTGGAGCGCACCTGCGGTCCGGTGAGGAGATGGCGCACCTCTTCGCCGCGTACCCGGACGCCGTCCGCGGTGCCGCGGAACTCGGGCTGGAGTGCGCATTCGACCTGCGGCTCATCGCACCGCAACTGCCACCGTTCGACGTTCCCGACGGGCACACCGAGGCGAGCTGGCTGCGTCAGCTCACGATGGACGGGGCACGCCGCCGGTACGGGGCGCCTGCAGACCGGCCGGAGGCCTACCGGCAGATCGAGCACGAACTGGACATCATCACCGGGCTGAACTTTCCGGGCTACTTCCTGGTGGTCCATGACATCGTGTCGTTCTGCAAGAACAACGACATCCTCTGTCAGGGAAGGGGTTCGGCGGCCAATTCCGCCGTCTGTTATGCCATCGGCATCACCAACGTGGATCCGGTCCGCAACAAGCTGTTGTTCGAACGCTTCCTCTCGCCCGAACGCGACGGCCCACCGGACATCGACGTCGACATCGAATCCGATCGCCGGGAGGAGGCCATCCAGCACGTCTACGCCAAGTACGGACGCCAGTACGCGGCGCAGGTGGCGAACGTCATCACGTACCGCGGGAAGTCCTCGGTGCGGGACATGGCCCGGGCGCTGGGGTTCTCGCAGGGGCAGCAGGACGCGTGGAGCAAGCAGGTCAGCCGCTGGGGCGGCATCGGGAAGGAGGCCGGCACCGACATTCCGCCCGCGGTCCTCGAACTGGCCGCCCAGATCGAGGGGTTTCCGCGGCACCTCGGCATCCACTCGGGTGGCATGGTGATCTGCGACCGGCCGATCGCCGACGTGTGCCCGGTGGAGTGGGCGCGGATGGAGAACCGCAGCGTTCTGCAGTGGGACAAGGACGATTGCGCGGCGGTGGGTCTGGTGAAGTTCGACATGCTGGGCCTCGGCATGCTCTCGGCGCTGCACTACATGATCGATCTGGTGGCGGAGCACAAGGGGATCGAGGTGGATCTGGCGCAGCTGGACCTCTCCGAGGGGGCCGTCTACGAGATGTTGCAGCGGGCGGATTCGGTGGGGGTGTTCCAGGTGGAGTCGCGGGCGCAGATGGCCACCCTGCCGAGGCTGAAACCGCGGAACTTCTACGACCTGGTGGTGGAGGTGGCTCTCATCCGCCCCGGTCCGATCCAGGGTGGTTCGGTGCACCCGTACATCCGCCGCCGCAACAAGCTCGAACCGGTGACCTACGATCACCCGTCCCTGGAGAAAGCGCTGAAGCGGACGCTGGGTGTGCCGTTGTTTCAGGAGCAGTTGATGCAGATGGCGGTCGACGTCGCGGGTTTCAGCCCGGCCGAGGCCGACCAGCTCCGCCGGGCGATGGGTTCCAAGCGGTCGCCCGAGAAGATGGAACGGTTGCGGGGGCGGCTTTACCAGGGCATGCGGGATCTGCACGGGATCGGCGACGACGTGGCCGACCGGATCTACGAGAAGCTGTACGCCTTCGCGAATTTCGGTTTCCCCGAAAGTCATTCGCAGAGTTTCGCCGCACTGGTGTTCTATTCGTCGTGGTTCAAGCTGCATCACCCGGCGGCGTTCTGCGCCGGTCTGCTGCGGGCGCAGCCGATGGGGTTCTACTCGCCGCAGTCGCTGGTGGCCGACGCCCGCAGGCACGGGGTGCAGGTGCACGGTGCAGACATCAATGCGAGTCTCGCGCACGCCACCGTCGAGGCGGGCGGGACGGAGGTGCGCCTCGGGCTCGGGGAGGTGCGGCACATCGGTGCCACACTGGCCGAGCGGATCGTCGAATCCCGCGGCGACGGAGGGCCGTTCACGTCGTTCCTCGATCTCACCGGCCGGGTGGAACTGACCACGGCGCAAGCTGAATCGCTGGCTACCGCAGGTGCTCTCGACAGTTTCGGGATCTCCCGGCGGGAGGCGTTGTGGGCCGCGGGCGCCGCGGCGGGGGAGCGCCGCGACCGGCTGCCGGGGATCGGGGCGTCCACCCGCGCGCCGACCCTGCCGGGGATGAGCGATCTCGAACTGGCCGCGGCGGACGTGTGGGCCACCGGGGTATCGCCGGACACGTATCCCACCCAGTTCCTGCGCCCGCAACTCGACGCACTCGGGGTGGTCCCGGCGGCGCACCTGCTCGAGGTCCCCGACGGCGACCGGGTCCTGGTGGGTGGGGCGGTGACGCACCGGCAGCGTCCGGCGACGGCGGCGGGGGTCACGTTCATCAACCTCGAGGACGAGACCGGGATGGTCAACGTGGTGTGCTCGGTGGGTCTCTGGGCGAAATACCGCAAGCTGGCCAACACGGCGCCCGCGTTGCTGGTGCGCGGCAAGGTGCAGAACGCGGAGGGCGCGGTGACGGTGGTGGCGGATCGGCTGCAGCTGATGGATTTGCGGGTGTCCGCCACATCCCGGGACTTCAGGTGAGCTCGCACCGCTAGCATTCGGACATGAGGAGATACGTCTTGTCGGCGATCGTCGTGGCTTCGCTGGCGCTCGCGGGGTGTGGTGGTTCCGGCAGCGACTCCTCCTCCTCCCAACCGACTCCCGCCCCCTCGCCCGGGGATGCGAGTCAGATGGAAATCGGCGGCGCGGTGCAGCAACCCGCGAAAGACCAGGCGCCCACCGGCCGTCAGGAGATCGTCACCGGCCAGGTCGCGATCACCGCCGACGACCCGGTGGCCGTCGGCAGGCAGATCGTGGACAAGGTCGACGACCTGGGCGGACGCGTCGACCAGCTCACCGAGCAGCCCGGCTCCGACCACCAGGATGCGAGCAGTTCCCTGACCATCCGGGTGCCCGCCGATTCGCTCACCACGACGTTGGACGATCTGCGGGAGCTGGGCAAGGTCACGAGCGTCAGCGTCACGAAGAGCGACGTGACGATGCAGTCGCAGGATCTCGACGCCCGGATCGGCGCGCTGACGGCGTCCGTCACCCGGTTGCAGGCACTCATCACGTCGGCGGCGAACACCGCGGATCTGATCGAGGCCGAGCGTGCGTTGTCGGAACGTCAGGGGGAACTCGACAGTCTGACCGCCCAGAAGCGGTCGCTGAGCGACCAGGTGGCACTGGCCACGCTCACGATCGACGTCACCGCCACGGATGCCGCTCAGCCGAGCCCCGGCCCGGACACCTTCTGGGAAGGAATCGTCGCCGGCTGGAATGCCCTGCTGTCCGCGATCAAGGGCGCCGCCGTCGTCGTGGGGGCGCTCATTCCCTGGTTCGGATTCGTGGCCGTCATCGCGCTGATCGGGTACGGCGCGTACCGTCTGCGCCGGATGTCCAACAGGCCGCCCGGCCCGCCGTCGGGCCCGGCGGCGGAACGAGAAGAGGCGAAGACGCAATGATCGAAGTCGACCTGAATGCCCTGGACGGCGCATTGGCGTCGGGTGCGCCCGTCATCGACGTGCGCGAGGCCGACGAGTACGCGCAGGCGCGGGTGCCGGGTGTGACGCTGATTCCGCTCAGTGAGTTCGTCGCGCGCGTGGACGAGATCCCGGACGCCGAGGTCGTCTACGTCATCTGCGCGGTGGGTGGCCGGAGCCTGCAGGCCGCGGAGTACCTGAACGCGCGGGGAATCAACGCCGTGTCGGTCGCGGGCGGGACGTCTGCGTGGATGCAGTCCGGGCGCCCAGTGGAGTCGGGCGCCTGACTCGTCGTCAGCGCGTGACGCTGTAGGCGTCGACCCGGTTCCGGGCGACACGCTCGCCCACCAGGCCGGCGGCGTGCCGCAGCGTGTTGGCCGCAACGGTGCCCCAGATCAGGAGCAGAGCGCACCACAGGGTGACGCCTGCACCGACGACGACGACCGAATCCAATGCGACGCCCAGCGAGTTCGCGCCCAGCGCGCAGGTGCCGACGGGGAACGTGAAACTCCACCAGCTCGGCGCGAAGGTCAGGCCGCGCCGAAACGCGGTGGCGGTCATCGCGACGAGGGCCGCGAGGGCGAGGACTCCGATCGCGCCGACCGTGGTCCCGTAGACCACGCCCACCGAATGCAGCCAGGCGTGGCGGGAGGCGGCGCCGAGCAGGTTGATCGCGGCCACCGACTGCCCGATGACGCCGAGCGGAATCCACAGCGTGGGGAGGAGCGGGAGGTCGGGGAGGCCGTTGCGCACCAGGTGGCTCCCGACGACGGCGGCGACGGCCAGCGCGGCGCTCAGCGCCAGCGCGAACAGTGCGTAGCAGACCACGAGCAGCGCGATCCGCGGAGCGCCTTCCGGAAGATGCCGGACCAGCGCGGCCCCGGTGGCGGCCGACACCATCGGCGGCACGACGGGCATGAGCCAGGACGGCACCGGGGTCACCTGGTGGGGCCGGGTCAGCCGGCGTGCCATGACGACGTAGGTGACGAGTCCGAGGACGGTCCCGATCGTCCACAGGGTGGCCGAGACGGGGACGGCGACGCCGCCGAGAAGTTCGTGACCCGCCGACCCGGTGGCGGCACCGACCGTCAGCAGGGCCATCGCCACGGCCCCGTAGAACGGGAACATCGTGTGGCTCCGGGCGTCGGCGAGGGCGTCGTCGCGGCGACGGATCCAGTGCCGCGCCAGTGCGGTCGTCAGCCCGACGAGCAGCGTCACGGCGATCAGCCAGAAGATCTCGGACACCGTATGGGCGACGAGAACCTCGGCGGGAAATGCCGCGGCGACGACTGCGACGATGCCGGTGCCCATCACTGCTGCGAACCAATTCGGGGTCATACCAGCAGCCTGCCGTCACCTCGTCGTGGCCGGTAGAAGGCTTGTCGTTGAATGCCCACAAATCGCGTTTGTGGGACTAGCCTTGGGTTGTGCCGCTGTCTCCCCGTGTTCCCGAACTCAGTGCCCTCGACGTCCTGCTGTCCGTCGAGCGGCTCGGAAGCATGGGTGCGGCGGGCCGTGAACACGGGCTCAGCCAGCAAGCCGTCAGCGCACGTGTGCGTTCGGCCGAGCGCCAATTCGGCATCAAGGTGTTCAGCCGCGGCGCCAGCGGGGTCCGACCCACGTCCGAGGGCGCCCTGATCCTCGAATGGGCGAGCCACATCCTCGCCACGGCCGAGGAACTGGCGTCGGGGGTCGCGGCCCTGCGCGGAGAGCGGCAGGCCGGGTTGACGGTGGCGGCCAGCATGACGATCGCGGAGTACCTCGTTCCCGGTTGGACCGTCGCGATGCGGCGCAAGTACCCGAACGTGGTGACCAACGTGCGCCTGCTCAATTCGTCCGAGGTCACCGCCCGGGTGCTGTCCGGTGAGGCGGATCTCGGATTCGTCGAAGGCCCGGACATTCCGGCGGGACTGCAGGTGCGGGAGATCGGCCGCGACCACCTGGTGGTCGTGGTGCCGCCGGAGCACGAGTGGGTCCGCCGGTCGCCGATTCCCGTGTCCGAACTCGCCGCGACGCCGATGATCCAGCGCGAGTCCGGTTCCGGAACGCGCACCACCCTGGAGAACGCGGTGCCGCAGTGCGTCCCGCCGTTGCTGGAGTTGACGTCGTGCACGGCGGTGAAGGCCGCGGTCGTCGCGGGCAACGCGCCGGCGGTGCTGTCGTCGTTGGCGGTCGCGGCCGACCTGACGGACGGCCGGCTGGCCTCCGTCCAGGTGGAGGGGCTGACCCTTCCGCGTCGGCTGTCCGCCGTGTGGGATCCGGTGCGCGGCGTGCAGGGCGCGGCGCGGGACTTCCTGGACATCGCCCTCGGCGCGGCCGCCGGCGTCGCGGCGGCGGGTGCCGGGGTTACAGCGCAGCCCCGCTGAATCCGTGCTGGCGCCACGCCTCGTAGGTGACGAGGGCGGCGGCGTTGGACAGGTTCAGTGAACGCCGGCCGGGCAGCATCGGGATGCGGAGCCGTTCCGTGACGTGCGGATCGGCCAGCACCTCCGCCGACAGTCCGGTGGGTTCCGGGCCGAACAGCAGGACGTCGCCCGGCTGGTAGGCGATGTCGGCGTACGACACGGTGGCGTGCGCGGTGAAGGCGAACACCCGCGCGGGTTCGACCGCCGCCCAGGCGGCCTCCAAGTTCTCGTGCACGGTCACCGACGCGAGGTCGTGGTAGTCGAGCCCGGCCCGTTTGAGTTTCGGCTCGGACAGGTCGAATCCGAGCGGACCCACCAGGTGCAGTTCGCAACCGGTGCCCGCCACCATGCGGATGGCGTTGCCGGTGTTGGGTGGGATTCGGGGTTCGTGGAACATCACTCGGAACACCCGCACAGCTTAGGGCCACACGTCGAGACGGCATGATGGACGCATGGATCCGGTAGAAGAGGTGGTGGGTGAGGACTTCGGCGACGCACGACTCCCCGCGCAGAACTGGCAGCGACGGCACTACACGAAATGCACTTTCCGCGACGCCGACCTGAGCGAACTGCGCACCGAGTCGGTGATCTTCACCGACTGCGATTTCACCGGAGCCGACCTCGCCGAGTCTCATCACGTGGGCACGGCGTTCCGGTCCTGTTCGTTCACGAGAACGACGCTGTGGCACAGCGAGTTCCGTAACTGCAGCTTCCTCGGATCCGAGTTCGACCACTGCCGGCTGCGCCCGATGGTGTTCGACGAATGCGACTTCACGCTCGCGTCGCTGGGCGGCGCCGACCTGCGCGGACTGGATTTCACGGACTGCCGGTTCCGGGAAGCCAACCTCGTCCGCACCGACCTGAGCCGGGCCGTGCTCCGGTCGGCGGATCTGCTCGGAGCCCGCACCGGCGGCGTGAAACTCGACGGCGCCGACCTGCGCGGCGCCCTCGTCGACGCGAACCTGTGGACGGCCGCCTCGCTGGACAAGACGCAGATCGAACTCACCCAGGCCATCGCCTACGCGACGGCCAATGGCCTCGTGGTGGAACCGACCTGACGCGCGTATGGCGAACCTGAGAGAATGGGGCACGTGACTGCAACGATCCTCGATGGCAAGGCGACCCGCGACGAGATTTTCGAAGACCTGAAGGTGCGGGTGAGCGCCCTGAAGGACAAGGGCATCACGCCCGGTCTCGGCACCGTTCTGGTGGGGGACGACCCGGGGTCGGCCGCCTACGTGCGCGGCAAGCACAACGACTGCGCCAAGGTCGGGATCACGTCGATCCGCCGCGACCTGCCCGGCGACATCACGCAGGAGAAGCTCGACGCCACCATCGACGAGCTCAACGCGAACCCGGACTGCACCGGGTACATCGTGCAGTTGCCGCTGCCGATGCAACTCGACGAGAACGCCGCCCTCGAGCGCATCGATCCCGACAAGGACGCCGACGGCCTGCACCCGGTCAACCTGGGCCGGCTGGTGCTCGGTAAGGAGGCGCCGCTGCCGTGCACGCCGCGCGGCATCCTGCACCTCCTGCGCCGGTACGAGGTCCCGATCGAGGGGGCGCACGTGGTCGTCGTCGGTCGCGGTGTCACCGTGGGCCGCCCGATCGGTCTGCTGTTCACCCGGCGCAGTGAGAACGCCACCGTCACCCTCTGCCACACCCGGACCCGGGACCTCGGAGCCGAGGTCCGGCGCGCCGACATCGTGATCGCGGCGGCAGGCGTTCCCGGGCTGGTGACCGCCGACATGGTCAAGCCCGGCGCGGCGGTACTCGACGTGGGCGTGAGCCGCACCGAGGACGGACTGCGCGGCGACGTGGCGGCGGACGTCGCGGAGGTCGCCGGTTTCCTGTCCCCGAACCCCGGTGGTGTCGGACCGCTCACCCGCGCCTTCCTGCTGACCAACGTCGTGGAGCGGGCCGAGCGTGTCGCAGCGTCTCTCGGCTGAGATGGCCGACTGGGGGCAGTTCGCGAAGAAGAACCTGCCGATGCTGGCAGTCCTCGTCGTCATCGCCGTGGCCGTCGTGTTCGTGCTCGCGGACCGGTGGCGGCGAGGAGCGTTCGTGTTCGGCGTCGCCACCCTGCTGGCGGCGGTCTTCCGGTTGACGATGCCGTCGGAGCGTGTCGGACTGCTCGCGGTGCGCAGCAAGCCTTTCGACGTGGGGGCACTCGTGGCCGTCGGTGGCGCGATCGTGTGGCTGGCCGTGTCGATCGACCCGCTCGGAACCGACTAGCGGTCCGAGCGGGCGTCGCCCGGCGCCGGGGTCAGCGCCCGGCGCGTGCCAGTTGCATCGTCTCGGACAGCAGCTTCGCGACGGCGGCGGCCTCGGTGAGGAACCCGTCGTGGCCGTCCCTCGAGTTGAGTACCCGCAGACCGTCGCAGGTGGGGATGTCGTCGGCCAGATCCTCCTGCAGGCGGATCGGGTAGAGGCGATCGGAGTCGACTCCGCCGACGATGACGGGGGCGGTGATCGTGGCCAGCGCGGCGGCGATACCGCCGCGTCCGCGGCCCACGTCGTGCCGGTTCATGGCCTCCGACAGCAGCACGTAGGTCCCCGGATCGAACCTGCCGACCAGCTTGTCCGCCTGGTGCTGGAGGTAACTCTCGACGGCGTACCGTCCGCCGCGCCACGGATCCTCGCTGTCCTGCGGAGAGTTCGCGAACCGGGAGTCGAGTTCGCTCTCGCTGCGGTACGTGAGGTGCGCGATCCGGCGGGCGATGCCCAGTCCGGTGCGGGGGATCCGGCCGGTGCCGTGGTAGTCGCCGCCCTGCCAGTCGGGGTCGCTGGTGATGGCCTCGATCTGGGTGGTCTGCGTGCCGATCTGGTCGGCGGTCGCGCGGGCACCGACGGCGAGTACGAGCGCCGCCGCGATCTGGTCCGGGTACGTGACGGCCCACTCGAGTGCGCGCATCCCGCCCATCGAACCGCCGACGACGGACGCCAGCTTGTCGATGCCCAGGAGGTCGGTGAACTTCTTCTCGGCGGCGACCTGGTCGCGGATGGAGATCTCCGGGAAGCGGCTGCCCCACGGGCGACCGTCCTCGGCGATCGAACCGGGACCGGTGGAGCCGCGGCAGCCACCGAGGACGTTGGTGGCGACGACGCACCACTCGTCGGTGTCGATGGGGGCGCCCGGCCCGACCATTCCCGTCCACCATCCGGGGGAGGGGTGTTCGTCGGTGACGGGTCCGGTGACGTGGGAGTCGCCGGTGAGGGCATGCTCGACGAGGACCACGTTGTCCCGGTTCGGGGACAGTTCACCCCACCGCTGGACGGCGAGCGTCACCGACGGGATGACCTCCCCGCTCTCGAGCTCGAGCGGTCCGATGTCGAGGGTGCCGAGACGTCCGTCCGCCACGGGCAGGTTCTGTATTGCGCTCACGGTCAAGACGCCGCCGCCGTAATTCCGGTTTCGATATCGGCGATGATGTCGTCGATCCCTTCGATGCCGACAGCCAGGCGGACGAGCCCGGGAGTGACGCCGCTCGCGGCCTGCTCCTCGGGGGACAACTGGGCGTGTGTGGTGGACGCCGGGTGGATCACCAGCGAGCGCACGTCGCCGATGTTCGCGACGTGGCTGTGCAGAGTCAGCGCGTTGACGAACTTCTTGCCCGCCTCGATGCCGCCGGCGAGTTCGAACGTCACGATGGCGCCCGCCCCCCTCGGCGCGATCTGCTTCGCCCGGTCGTGCCAGGGGGAGGACGCGAGCCCGGCGTATCCGACGGACACGACCTCCGGCCGCGCCTCGAGGTACTCGGCGACGGCGGTCGCGTTCGACACGTGCCGTTCCATCCGCAGGCTGAGGGTCTCGATGCCCTGCGAGATGAGGAACGCGTTGAACGGGGAGATCGCCGACCCGAGGTCGCGCAGCAACTGCACACGCGCCTTCAGCGCGTAGGCCGGTGCACCGAGGTCCGCGAAGACGACGCCGTGGTAACTCGGGTCCGGAGTGGTGAAGCCCGGGTGCCGGCCCTGGGTCCAGTCGAACGTGCCGCCGTCGACGATGACCCCGGCGATCGCCGTGCCGTGGCCGCCGAGGTACTTGGTGGCGGAGTGCACCACGATGTCGGCGCCGTGCTCGAACGGGCGGATCAGGTAGGGGGTGGCGACCGTGTTGTCGACGATCAGCGGGATCCCGTGCTGGTGCGCGATCCCGGAGATGCCGGGCAGGTCGAGGATGTCGTTCCGCGGATTGGAGATGGTCTCGCCGTAGAACGCCTTCGTGTTGTCGCGGACCGCGCTGCGCCACTGCTCGAGGTTGTCGGGGTCTTCGACGAACGAGACCTCGATGCCGAGCTTGGGCAGCGTGTAGTGGAAGAGGTTGTAGGTGCCGCCGTACAGCCGCGGGCTGGAGACGATGTGGTCGCCCGCCTGGGCGAGATTCAGGATCGCGAACGTCTCGGCGGCCTGACCCGAGGACAGGAGGAGGGCGGCGACGCCGCCCTCGAGGGCGGCGATGCGCTGCTCGACCGCGTCCTGCGTGGGGTTCATGATCCGGGTGTAGATGTTGCCCGGCTCGGCCAGACCGAACAGGGCGGCAGCGTGATCGGTGCTGTCGAACGTGTACGAGGTGGTCTGGTAGATCGGCAGCGCCCGCGCCTTGGTGGTCGCGTCGGACGTCTGCCCGGCGTGGATCTGCTTGGTTTCGAACGACCAGTTCTCGGTCATGTGCTGTCTACTCCAGTGTTCTGACGAGGCGCGGACGACGAGCTGGTTCGTTCGCGCGCAGGGCTTGTCTGGGGTCTATCTACGACAACAACAACACATCATGAACCTCCGATGTCGGACCCGCGCTTGTCACCCGACTGTTGTATGAATCAGGGAACCAGGTCATCACCCGGGGCACCCCACCGCGGTGGAGGGTTGCCGGCCAGCTAGCCGGGGCTCGTTGCTGGCACTCATGACCTGTGGTGAATCTTAGCGGCTGGGGTGGAACGACCGGAAACGGCACCGATCAGGCCCGCTAGCAGGGAAAAGTTACCCGCGAGTAGGAACGGGTTCCACGGCCCCACATGTTGCGAGGTTCGCGCATAGCAGTACGCTTGTCTTGTTTAGGTGCGGTCTCCCCAGCGGCCGCCTCGACCGTCTACGTTTGATAAGCGAACCGTTCGCGGACCCACTCACGAAGTGCGCCCGCAACCGTGTAACCAGGGAAACTTCCTAGGAGGACGCGAAGCACCCATGTCCAAAATCAAGGTTGAGGGCACCGTCGTCGAACTCGACGGCGACGAGATGACGCGCATTATCTGGCAGTTCATCAAAGACAAACTGATCCATCCCTACCTGGATGTGAACCTCGAGTACTACGACCTCAGCATCGAGTACCGGGACGAGACCGACGACCAGGTGACCATCGACGCGGCCAACGCCATCAAGAAGCACGGCGTCGGCGTCAAGTGCGCGACCATCACCCCGGACGAGGCACGCGTCGAGGAGTTCGGCCTCAAGAAGATGTGGCGGTCGCCCAACGGCACCATCCGCAACATCCTCGGTGGCACGATCTTCCGCGCGCCGATCATCATCTCCAACGTTCCGCGACTGGTTCCGGGCTGGACCAAGCCGATCATCATCGGCCGTCACGCCTTCGGCGACCAGTACCGCGCCACCGACTTCAAGGTTCCCGGTCCCGGCAAGGTGATGATCACCTACACACCCGAGGACGGCAGTGAGCCGATCGAGCACGAGCTCGTGAACTTCCCCGAGGGCGGCGGCGTCGTCCAGGGGCAGTACAACTTCACCAAGTCCATCGAAGACTTTGCGCGCGCCTCGCTCAACTACGGCCTGCAGCAGAACTACCCGGTGTACCTGTCGACGAAGAACACGATCCTCAAGGCGTACGACGGCGCGTTCAAGGACATCTTCCAGCACGTCTACGAGACCGAGTTCAAGTCGGAGTTCGACGCGGCAGGCCTCACCTACGAGCACCGCCTCATCGACGACATGGTCGCGTCGGCGCTCAAGTGGGAGGGCGGCTACGTCTGGGCCTGCAAGAACTACGACGGCGACGTCCAGTCCGACACCGTCGCGCAGGGCTTCGGTTCGCTGGGCCTGATGACCTCCGTGCTGCTGACCCCGGACGGAAAGACGTGTGAGGCCGAGGCCGCACACGGCACCGTGACGCGTCACTTCCGTCAGCACCAGCAGGGCAAGCCGACGTCCACCAACCCCATCGCGTCGATCTTCGCGTGGACCCGTGGACTCGAACACCGCGGCAAGCTGGACAACACCCCCGACGTCATCGGCTTCGCCCAGAACCTCGAAGACGTGGTCATCAAGACCGTCGAGGGTGGCCAGATGACCAAGGACCTCGCGATGCTGGTCGGCGGCGACCAGGGCTACCTCACCACCGAGGAATTCCTCGGCACGCTGGACATCAACCTCCAGAAGGCGATCGCCGAGCAGTAGCCACCGCGCTGTAGCACTACGGCAGTACGGAACGGGACGCTCCCTACATCGGGGGCGTCCCGTTCCGCGTCTGCGGGATCGCGGGTGAGTCATCTCACGGTCGTTCGCAGCGCGAGAAGCGGAATTCCGGGAAGAGAATTTCGGTGTGGGTCGTTGCGCAACGAGGCGCCGTGCGCCGCGTAGTCGTAGTTCTGCCTAGTCGAAAGTTTTGTCTGTGAGCACTTCCACCCCTGTCCGCCCCGAGCACCTCGGTGTGGTCGCGCAGCATCCGTCCGTCCGCACGCTCGCCATGATCGCGCTCGCGCTCGGCGGCTTCGGGATCGGCACCACCGAGTTCGTGGCGATGGGGCTGTTACCCGAGATGGCGTCGAGCCTCGGCATCACCGAGCCCACCGCCGGACACGTCATCTCGGCGTACGCGATGGGTGTGGTCGTCGGTGCGCCGCTCATCGCGGCCCTGACCGCGCGGGTGCCCCGCAAGACACTGCTGATCGCATTGATGGCGGCGTTCACGATCGGCAACGCCGCGACCGTGTTCGCACCCGGCTACGGGGTGCTGATGGCCGCACGGTTCGTCGCGGGTCTCCCGCACGGCGCCTACTTCGGCGTCGCGGCACTCGTGGCCGCGCATCTCGCGGAGCGCGGCAGGCGGGCCAGGGCCGTCGCGCTCGTCATGATGGGACTGTCGGTGGCCAACGTCGTCGGGGTGCCGGTCGCGTCGTGGCTCGGCCAGAACCTCGGCTGGCGCAGCGCCTTCGCCCTCGTAGCGGTGATCGGTGTGGTGACGCTGGGTGCGATCTGGGCGTGGGTGCCCGCGCTCGCCGCCATGCGGATGACGAACCCCCTCACCGAACTCGGCGCACTGCGCCGCCCGCAGGTGTGGATGACGCTGATCATCGGCATGGTCGGCTTCGGTGGCATGTTCGCCGTCTACACGTACATCAGCACGACCCTCACCGACGTCGCCGGGCTGTCGCGGTCGCTGGTGCCGCTGGCCCTGATGATCTACGGGCTGGGGATGGTCGCGGGCAACGTGATCGGTGGACGGCTCGCCGACAGGGCGCTGATTCCCGGCCTGTTCGCCGCGATGACGGCCCTCGGCGTGCTGCTCGGGATCTTCGTGATCGCGTCGCACAACCCGTACACGGCGCTGCTGCTGGTGTTCTTCGTCGGTGCGGCGGGAGCGTCGATGGTGCCCGGACTGCAGACCCGGCTGATGGACGTAGCCGCCGACGCGCAGACCCTCGCCGCCTCGCTCAACCACGCGGCCCTCAACATCGCGAACGCGTTCGGCGCGTGGATCGGCGGTGTCGTGATCGCGGCCGGCTACGGCTACACCGCTCCCGCCGCAGTCGGCGCACTGCTCGCCGTCGCGGGTCTCGTGGTTCTCACCGTGGCGGTCGCGATGGAGCGCCGCGGTACCCGTTCGTCTGGGTGACCGCGCTGTCGCACCCGTCCGCTACGGTGCTTGCCGTGCCACACATCATCACCACCGTCAATGTCAACGGCATCCGCGCGGCCGCCCGCAAGGGGCTCACCGAGTGGATCGAGCGCACGGAGGCAGACGTCGTCTGCCTGCAGGAGACGCGGGCGTCCGACGAGCAACTGGCCGAGACCCTCGCACCCGCCCTGGAGAGCGGATGGAGCCTGGTGTCCGCGGAACCGTCGTCGAAGGGGCGCAACGGCGTCGCGATCCTGTCCCGGAAGCCGGCCGACGTGTTCCGGGTGGGCCACGGTGACGAGGAGTTCGCGGCCGCCGGTCGTTACATCGAGGCCGACTTCGACGACCTGACCGTGGCGAGTCTGTACCTGCCCTCCGGCGAGGCCCAGACACCCCGGCAGGAGGAGAAGGAGCGGTTCATGGACTCCTTCGCCCGGTACCTCACCGACACCGCACGCACCGCCGTCGCGGCGGGGCGGCACGTCGTGGTCTGCGGCGACTGGAACATCGCCCACACCGAACTCGACCTCAAGAACTGGAAGACGAACAAGAAGAACTCGGGCTTCCTGCCCCACGAGCGGGAGTGGATGTCGGCGCTCTTCACGGAGGACGCGCACTGGACCGACGTGGTTCGCCTGCTCGAACCCGACGTGGCCGGGCCGTATTCGTGGTGGTCGTACCGCGGGAAGGCGTTCGACAACGACTCCGGCTGGCGCATCGACTACCAGATCGCCACCCGGGAACTGGCGGAGCGCGCCAAGCAGGCCGTCGTCGAGCGCGCCGAAACCTACGACCAGCGGTGGTCCGATCACGCGCCGGTCACCGTCCAGTACCGGTAACGGGCGGTATCTGATTCGTGTCGTCACGGCACACGTGAAAAGATCAATACTCATGTCGACCCCTGCAGCTCAGAAACCGACCGCGAAACCGCGGGTGCTCTCCGGCATCCAGCCCACCGCCGACTCGTTCCACCTCGGCAACTTCCTGGGTGCTCTGCAGCAATGGGTGCCTCTGCAGGAGGACTTCGACGCGTTCTACTTCATCCCGGACCTCCACGCGATCACGGTGGCGCAGGACCCGAAGGAGCTGCGTCGCCGCACGAAGATCGCGGCGGCGCAGTTGCTGGCGCTCGGCATCGACCCCGACCGCGCCACGCTGTTCGTCCAGAGCCAGGTGCCCGAGCACGCGCAGCTGGCGTGGGTTCTCAACTGCATCACCGGTTTCGGTGAGGCCAGCCGCATGACCCAGTTCAAGGACAAGTCGGCGAAGTCGGGCAGTGAGAACGCGAGCGTCGGGCTGTTCACATACCCGGTGCTGATGGCCGCCGACATCCTGCTCTACCGCCCGCAGCGGGTCCCCGTCGGCGAGGACCAGCGTCAGCACCTCGAACTGGCCCGCGATCTCGCGCAGCGATTCAACACCCGGTTCGGCAAGGCGTTCGTGATCCCCGAGGCCCAGATCATCAAGGGCACCGCCAAGATCTACGACCTGCAGGATCCGACGTCGAAGATGAGCAAATCCGGTCCCAGCCCGGCCGGCCTGATCAATCTTCTCGACGACCCTAATGTGTCGGCGAAGAAGATCAAGTCCGCGGTCACCGACAACGAGCGCGAGATCCGCTACGACCCGCAGGCCAAGCCCGGCGTGAGCAACCTGCTCACCATCCAGTCGGCGCTGTCCGGCACCCCGGTCGAGACGCTGGTGGCCGGTTACGAGGGCAAGGGGTACGGCGATCTGAAAACCGATACGGCTGACGTACTCGCCGAATTCGTGACACCGTTGAAAGCGAAAGTAGAGGGTTACCTCTCGGACGAGGCCGAGCTCGACCGGGTCATCGCGGCCGGCGCGCACCGCGCCCGTGAAGTGTCGTCGCAGACGCTGGCGGCCGTGTACGAGAAGGTAGGTTTCCTGACACCGAAGGGATGAGCACTGTGGCTGACGAACCGAGTTTTCTCGACAGGCAGCGGGCAGCGCGCCCCTGGTTCGACCATCTGATGCGGGCCGCCCAGCGGTACCAGCAGCAAAAGGGTGACTATTACGCGGCGGGTATCACGTATTTCAGTGTGCTCGCGTTGATTCCGATCCTGATGGTGGCGTTCGCCATCGCTGGTTTCGTGCTCGCCGGGCAGCCGGAATTGCTGCAGGACCTGCAGGACGCCATCACCAAGAACGTTCCCGGAAGTCTCGGGGACACGCTCAACACCGTGGTCGATTCGGCGATCGCGTCCCGCGCCAGCGTGGGCGTACTCGGCCTGCTCGGTGCCGCCTACGCGGGCCTGGGGTGGATGGCGAATCTACGCGATGCGCTCACGGCGATGTGGGAGAGCCAGCACGAGTCGCAGGGATTCGTGCGGACCAAGCTGGGCGACGCCGCCGCACTGCTCGGGCTGGGTCTGGCGATGGTGGTCTCACTCGGATCCTCCGCGCTGAGCAGCGGTCCGGTGGCCCGGACGGTGGTCGAGGTGCTCAACCTCGACGAGGTGCCCGGCATCGACGCCGGGTTACGCGCACTGTCGGCCGTGGTGTCGCTGATCGCGACGTGGGCGGTGTTCGCCTGGGTGATCGCCCGACTGCCCCGGGAGCCTGTGACGTTCCGTAGCGCGCTCAAGGCGGCGCTGCTCGCGGCCGTGGTGTTCGAGATCTTCAAGCAGGTCGGTGCCATCTACCTGTCGGCGGTCACCGCGGGTCCCGCCGGCGTGGCGTTCGGCCCGATCATCGGCCTGCTCGTGTTCATCTACCTGACCTGCCGGATGCTGCTGTTCTCGACGGCGTGGGCCGCGACTACCAGGGCAAGCCTCGCACTCGCCTTCGTGCCACCGCCGGATCCGGCCGTCATTGCGCCGCGGATCGAGGTGCACGAGGGTCCGGGGGTGCGCGGGGGACTCGCCCTGGTCGGGGTGGGCGCCCTCGCCGCGCTCGGGTTGTCCGGACTGTTCACCCGCAACAAGCACTGAGCCGAGCAACGCCCGTCAGCGCCGCCGGGACAGCCGGCGTGCGCAGAGCACCAGCACGAGGACCACGGCCGCCCCGACTAACCCCACACCCGCCCGCAGCGCCAGCGTGTTGTCGGGGTGGTCGGAACCGGAGGCGACGACGGAACTCGTCGCGGCGGCCGAATCCTGTTGCGGCGGTGCGGCAAGCACCGCGGCGGAACCGTCCTCGGCCGGGTGCAGGTCCTCGAGTGAACCCACCCGTGTGTCGCGGTCGAGGGCGAAACCGTAGTCGAGCAGTCGTGCCGCCTGTTCCCACGGCCGGATCGGCTGGGCCTCGGCTCCCATCAGCGTCACCATCAGCCGGCGACCGCCGTGATCGGCGCCGCCGACGTACGTGTGGCGGGCGTCGTCGGTGAATCCGGTCTTGCCGCCCAGCGCGCCCTCGTAGTTGTAGAGCAGCTGATTGTCGTTGGCGAGTGCGAACGGGGGCCGGTCCTGGTCTTCCGGGATCGCGGGATCCTTCGGGAACCCCGGGAACTGGACCGTCTCCGTGGAGATCAGCTCCGCGAACGTCGGGTTCTTCATCGCGGTGTGGAAGATGAGCGCGAGGTCGAACGGCGAGCTGCTCATGCCGGGACCGTCGAGTCCGGACGGGGTCGCGGTCCTCGTGTCGTGAGCACCGAGGGTGTCGGCGAGGTGGTTCATCTTCTCGACGGTCGCGGTGTCGCCGCCGAGTTGCCGGGCGAGGAGATGGGCGGCGTCGTTCCCCGATGCCATCACCAGGCCCTGCATCAGCTGCCGGTTCGTGTACTGACCGTTCTTGCCTATCCCGACCGCGCTGCCCTCCACGGCGGCGTCCTCGGCGGTGGCGGTGACGGTCTTGTCGAGATCCAGCTCGTCGAGCGCGACGAGCGCGAGCAGCATCTTGATGGTGCTGGCCGGGCGGTACCGGCCGTGCGGGTCCTTGGCCGCGAGCACGTCGCCGCTGTCGATGTCGGCCACCACCCAGCCGGACGCCGCGATGTCGTCGGGCAGGGCAGGCGCGCCGTCGGGCAGGGTCACTCCGCATTCGGCGAGCTTCGGCCCGCCCACCGGCTCGTCGGGCACGGACACGGCGGTCGGCGTCGGATCACCCGGCTGCGGCACCTCGGACAGGTCGATCGCGGGCGCCGGAGCCGACCGGTGCGGGCAGTCGTCGGTGTTCGGGGTCGTGAACGGCGCCGAGGTCGGGGAGGAGGGGACCGCAGGCGGGATCGCACCCGCAGCGCTCACCGAGAGTCCGGCCAACAGGGTTCCGGACACGACCGCGGTACACACTCGACGCCACATCATCGAGAAGGCAGCGTATGCGATGGCCCAGCCGGTTCCGAAAACGGACGCTGTGTCGACACGCATTCGTGACGTCGCCGCACCATTTCGGGCCACGGGCGGCCCGGTGTCAGATGAAACCCATGCCCCGGACGGCGTCGCGTTCGGATTCGAGTTCGGCCACCGACGCGTCGATCCGCTTCTGCGAGAAGTCGTCGATCTCCAGCCCCTCCACGATCTGCCAGGCCCCGTCGACCGAGCGGACCGGGAAGGAGCACACGAGTCCGTCCGGCACTCCGTACGCGCCGGTGGAGGGCAGCGCCACGGACGTCCAGTCGTCCGCGGGGGTACCGAGCACCCAGTCGTGCACGTGGTCGATCGCCGCGTTGGCGGCGGAGGCCGCGGACGATGCGCCCCGAGCCTCGATGATCGCGCTGCCCCGGTTCGCGACCGTGGGAATGAAGTCGCCGGTGAGCCATTCGCGGTCCGCGGCGAACTCGGCGCCGGACCGGCTTCCCACCCTCGCATGGAAGATGTCGGGGTACTGGGTGCTCGAGTGGTTGCCCCAGATCGCGACGCGGCTGATGTCGTTCACCGCGGCGCCGGAGTGCCTCGCCAGCTGGGCGATCGCGCGGTTGTGGTCGAGCCGGGTCAGCGCCGTGAACCGTTCCGCGGGCACGTCGGGCGCGTTGTCCGCGGCCACGAGCGCGTTGGAGTTGGCCGGGTTGCCGACGACCAGCACCCGGACTCCGTCGGCCGCAACCTGGTTGATCGCGCGACCCTGCACGGTGAAGATCTGCCCGTTCGCGGCGAGCAGGTCGCCGCGCTCCATGCCCTTGGACCGGGGCCGCGATCCGATGAGGAGCGCCACGTCGGTGCCGTCGAAGCCATGCTTCGGGTCGTCGTGGACCTCGACATCGCGGAGCAGGGGGAAGGCGCTGTCGTCGAGCTCCATCGCGGTACCCTCGGCCGCGGCAACGGCGGACGGAATCTCCAAGAGCCGCAGTCGAATCGGGGTTTCGGGGCCGAGCATCTCGCCCGCCGCGATCCGGAAGAGCGCCGCGTAGCCGATGCTGCCTGCCGCTCCGGTGACCGTGACCACTGCGGGAGTAGGCGACTGCGCCATGTGTGAACCTCACTGTCCGTCGGGAGCATCTGTTCTCGACACTAGCGCGGAGATTTCACCGTGGAGCGGCTCGGACAGGGAGCTCGAGCACGACGCAGGGCGCCCCCGACCGGATGTGGTCGGGGGCGCCCTGAATCGTGCTCGGGGATCGGACTCAGCGTGCGAACAGCAGCGCGCGCTTGACTTCCTGGATCGCCTTCGTCACCTGGATGCCACGAGGGCAGGCGTCGGTGCAGTTGAACGTGGTCCGGCAGCGCCAGACACCGTCCTTGTCGTTGAGGATGTCGAGACGCTCCGACGCACCCTCGTCACGGCTGTCGAAGATGAAGCGGTGCGCGTTGACGATGGCAGCGGGACCGAAGTAGCTGCCGTCGCTCCAGTACACGGGGCACGACGTGGTGCAGCACGCACACAGGATGCACTTGGTGGTGTCGTCGAAACGTGCACGGTCGTGCTGCGACTGGATGCGCTCACGGGTGGGCTCGTTGCCGGTGGTGATGAGGAACGGCTTCACGGCGCGGAACGCGTCGAAGAAGGGCTCCATGTCGACGACGAGGTCCTTCTCCACCGGCAGGCCCTTGATGGGCTCGACGGTGATCGTGACCGGCTTGCCGTCCTTGGACAGCATGTCCTTCATGAGGAGCTTGCAGGCCAGACGGTTGACGCCGTTGATCCGCATCGCGTCCGAACCGCACACGCCGTGGGCGCAGCTGCGGCGGAACGTGAGCGTGCCGTCGAGGTAGCCCTTCACGTACAGCAGCAGGTTCAGCATGCGGTCCGTCGGCAGCGCCGGCACCTGGAAGCTGTCCCAGTGCTGACCCTCGCCGGACTCCGGGTTCATCCGCGCGATCTTGAGGGTGACCATGACGGCGCCCTCAGGAACGGGAGGAAGGTCCGCCTTGTTCTCGCTCTTGTCGACTGCAGGTGCGCTCATCAGTACTTACGCTCCATCGGCTCGTAACGGGTCTGGACTACCGGCTTGTAGTCGAGACGGATGTCGGAGAGCAGGCCGTCGCCCTCCTTGTATGCCATCGTGTGCTTCATGTACTCGGCGTCGTTGCGGTCCGGGAAGTCCTCACGGGCGTGGCCGCCACGCGATTCCTTGCGGTTCAGCGCACCGACGACGGTGACCTCCGCCATTTCGAGGAGGAAGCCGAGCTCGACGGCCTCGAGCAGGTCGCTGTTGTAGCGCTTGCCCTTGTCCTGCACCGTGATGTGGTTGTAGCGCTCCTTGAGGGCGCGCACGTCCTTGAGTGCCTGGGTGAGGCGCTCTTCGGTACGGAACACCGAAGCGTTGTTGTCCATCGACTGCTGCAGCTCGCTGCGGATGTCCGCGACACGCTCGTGACCGTGGTCGGAGAGGATGGTGGCCATCCACTCGTCGACCATCTTCTCGGGCGTCTCGGGCATGTCGACGAACTCGCTGTTGTTGGCGTGCTCGGCGGCGGCGATGCCGGCGCGGCGTCCGAAGACGTTGATGTCGAGCAGCGAGTTGGTGCCGAGACGGTTCGCGCCGTGGACGGAGACGCAGGCGCACTCGCCGGCGGCGTACAGGCCCTGGACGATCTCGTCGTTGTTGCGCAGCACCTCACCGTTGATCTTGGTGGGGATGCCGCCCATGACGTAGTGGCAGGTCGGGTACACCGGCACGGGTTCCTTGACCGGGTCCACACCGAGGTAGGTGCGGGAGAACTCCATGATGTCGGGGAGCTTCTCGTCGAGGACTTCCTCGGGGATGTGGGTCACGTCGATGTAGACGTAGTCCTTGTTCGGTCCCGCGCCGCGTCCCTCGAGCACCTCGAGCACCATCGACCGCGCGACGATGTCACGGGGTGCGAGGTCCTTGATGGTGGGGGCGTAGCGCTCCATGAACCGTTCGCCGTCGGCGTTGCGGAGGATGCCGCCCTCACCGCGCACGGCCTCGGAGATGAGGATGCCGAGCCCGGCCAGGCCTGTGGGATGGAACTGGTGGAACTCCATGTCCTCCAGCGGAAGGCCCTTGCGGAAGATGATGCCCATGCCGTCACCGGTGAGGGTGTGCGCGTTCGACGTCGTCTTGTACATGCGTCCCGAGCCGCCGGTGGCGAACACGATGGACTTCGCGTGGAAGACGTGGATCTCGCCGGTGGCCAGCTCGTAGGCGATGACGCCGGTGGCGACCGGGCCGTTCTCCGTCTCGGTGATCGCGATGTCGAGAGCGTAGAACTCGTTGAAGAACTCGACGTCGTGCTTGACGCAGTTCTGGTAGAGGGTCTGCAGGATCATGTGGCCGGTGCGGTCCGCGGCATAACATGCGCGGCGCACGGGGGCCTTACCGTGATCGCGGGTGTGACCACCGAAACGACGCTGGTCGATCTTGCCCTCGGGCGTGCGGTTGAACGGCAGACCCATCTTCTCGAGGTCGAGCACCGCGTCGATGGCCTCCTTGGCCATGATCTCGACGGCGTCCTGGTCGGCGAGGTAGTCGCCGCCCTTGACCGTGTCGAAGGTGTGCCACTCCCAGTTGTCTTCCTCCACGTTCGCCAGTGCGGCGCACATGCCGCCCTGGGCCGCGCCGGTGTGGCTGCGGGTGGGGTAGAGCTTGGTCAGTACTGCGGTGCGGGCGCGGGGACCGGCCTCGATCGCTGCGCGCATGCCGGCGCCGCCGGCACCGACGATGACCACGTCATAACGGTGTTCCTGCATGAAGTCTGTGCTCCCCTAGCTCGCCGAGATATTGGGGTCGAAGGTGAAGATGACGTACGTGCCGAGGCCCATGATCAGGATCATCGAGAGAACGAGGATCGTGGTCAGCCAGAAGCGCGTGGAGTCCTTGCGGGAGTAGTCCGCGATGACCGTGCGGAGGCCGTTGCCGCCGTGCAGCTGGGCAAGCCACAGCATGGTGAGGTCCCAGAACTGCCAGAACGGGCTGGACCAGCGGCCTGCGACGAACGCGAAGTTGATGCGGTGCACGCCGTCGTCGAGCATCAGCATGATGAAGAGGTGGCCGAGCACGAGGAAGATCAGTGCGAGTCCGGAGAACCGCATGAACAGCCAGGCGTACAGCTCGAAGTTGTTCTTCGAGGTCCGGCGCGGAGAGCGCGGGTTGTCCAGGCTGGCGGGACGGTCGTAGGTCTTGCCGAGACTCTTGGCTTCTGTCGTCATGTCAGTGCCCCGCAAACATGTTGTAGAAGATGCGGCCGGCGCCCGGGATCATCACCAGGAACCAGATCGCGAGGATTACCCAGAGCATCAGGCGCTGGTACTGCGGTCCCTTGGACCAGAAATCCACCAGCATCACCCGGACGCCGTTCAGTGCGTGGTACAGCACGGCGGCGACGAGAGCGAGCTCCATGAGCCCGACGATCGGGTTCTTGTAGGTCTCGATGACACTGTCGTACGTGTCGGGATTCACACGCACCAGCGCGGTATCCAGCACGTGCACGAATAGGAAGAAGAACGTCATTACGCCTGTGATCCGGTGCAATACCCAGGACCACATTCCGGGGTCGCCCCGGTAAAGCGACCGTGTGCGCTCCTTGGCCGGAGCGGCTTCAGTCGTAGTACTCATCGAGTGCTGTGCCTCCAACGTCATTGGTGGACGTGTCGAGTCTGCGCAGCGTTGCGGACATACCACAACTAGGGACCCGACGTGATCCTGAACCGACTTCTCTGAACTCTAAACCCAACGGAAACGGGGGAACTAATTCGAGTCGGGGTTCGTACCGCCCCCGCAATTGAAGTTAGGTTTGCCTCTCCAATGCGGATTGGGCCGTCGCGGGCGAATCTCTGCATCCATTCAGCCCACGTGATTGGATGGGGAACCATGGTCGAGATCGATTGGAAACTGTTGCGCGCCAACGCGCGTGAGGTGATGGAGCAGGCCTACGCGCCCTACTCCGGATTCGCGGTGGGCGCGGCGGCGCTCGTCGACGATGGACGAATCGTCGTCGGATGCAATGTGGAAAATGTCTCATACGGATTGGGGCTCTGCGCCGAGTGCGTACTGGTCGGTAACTTATTTGCGAGCGGCGGGGGCCGATTAATCGCCTTCACCTGCTGTGACGCGAGTGGCGACATACTCATGCCGTGCGGACGCTGCCGGCAGATTCTCTTCGAGCACGGCGGACCCGGACTGCTCGTCGACCACCGGGCCGGCGTGCGACCACTGGAACAGTTGCTGCCGGACGCGTTCGGTCCGGAGGAGAAGGGGAGAATCAGCCATGCATGACGCCTCGTCGATCATCGCCGCCAAACGGGACGGCAGAGAACTGTCCGGTGCAGAGATCGACTGGGTGGTCGAGGCATTCACCCGAGGCGTCGTGGCCGACGAGCAGATGTCGGCACTGGCCATGGCGATCTACTTCCGCGGGATGACCCGTGAGGAGGTGAGCCGCTGGACCACGGCGATGATCTCGTCCGGACGCCGCCTCGACTTCACCCATCTCGGCCGCCCCACCGTCGACAAACACTCGACGGGCGGTGTGGGCGACAAGATCACGCTCCCGCTCGCCCCGCTGGTCGCCGCGTGCGGCGCCGCCGTGCCGCAACTGTCGGGGCGCGGGCTCGGTCACACCGGCGGAACCCTCGACAAGCTCGAGTCGATCCCGGGCTGGCGCGCCGACCTCGACACGTCCGAGATGGCCGAGATCCTGTCCGACCCCGCCGTCGGGGCCGTCGTCTGCGCCGCCGGCGCCGATCTGGCACCCGCGGACCGGCGACTGTACGCCCTCCGCGACGTCACCGGGACGGTCGAGTCGATTCCCCTGATCGCCAGCTCGATCATGAGCAAGAAGATCGCCGAGGGCACCGGCGCGCTCGTGCTGGACGTCAAGGTCGGATCGGGCGCGTTCATGAAGAAGCTCGACGACGCGCGGGAACTCGCGCAGACGATGGTCGACCTAGGGAGCGACGCAGGAGTACGGACGATGGCGTTGCTCACGGCCATGGACGCACCACTAGGTCACACCGCGGGCAACGCGCTGGAGGTGCGGGAATCGCTGGAGGTGCTGGCCGGCGGCGGTCCGTCCGACGTCGTCGAACTGACTCTCGCGCTGGCACGAGAAATGTTGAAAGCGGCCGGAATCGACGGCGTCGACCCGGCGGACAAACTTCGCGACGGCTCGGCCATGGATCGCTGGCGGAAGATGATCACCGCCCAGGGCGGCGACCCCTACGCCCCGCTGCCGACGGCCCGGCACACCGAGGTGCTGCTCTCCGAGTCGGACGGCGTGGTGTGCGGTCTCGACGCCATGGCGGTCGGACTCGCCGCGTGGCGGCTCGGCGCGGGTCGCGCCCGGCAGGGCGAACCGGTGCAGGCGGGGGCGGGCATCGAACTGCACGCGAAGCCGGGGGAGACGGTGTCGGTGGGAACCCCGCTCGTCACGCTCCACACCGACACGCCCGAACGGTTCGCCGCGGCGAAAGCCGCACTTTCCGAAGCCTGGACCGTGGTGGCCGACGCGCCGTCGGTCACCGCGCCGCTCGTCATCGAGCGAATCGAGGATCCCTCAGGCTAACGTCGACGCATGACCGCACTGGATCTGTCGGCCCTGCGCCGAGCGCCGAAGGTGTTGCTGCACGACCATCTCGACGGAGGTCTCCGGCCCGAGACGGTCCTGGAACTTGCCCGCGACTGCGGCTACGACGCGCTGCCCGCCGACACGGCGCCCGCGCTCGCCACGTGGTTCCGGGAGGCCGCCGACAGCGGTTCGCTCGAGAGATACCTCGAGACGTTCGCGCACACCGTCGCCGTCATGCAGACGCCGGTCGGGCTCGAACGCGTGGCCCGTGAGTGCGCCGAGGACCTCGCCGACGACGGCGTCGTTTACGCCGAGATCCGCTTCGCACCGGAGCAGCACCTCGAGGAGGGGCTGACCCTGGACGAGGTGGTGGAGCAGGTCCTGCTCGGATTCGAGGCCGGTGAGTCCGCGGCCGAGGTGCGCGGTCAGAACATCCGGATCGGGGTCCTGCTCACGGCGATGCGGCACGCGGCGCGGTCCCGGGAGATCGCGGAACTGGCGATCCGGTTCCGGGACCGCGGTGTCGTCGGGTTCGACATCGCCGGCGCCGAGGCCGGCAATCCGCCGAGCCGTCACCTCGACGCCTTCGAGTACATGCGCGGCAGCAATGCGCACTTCACCATTCACGCAGGTGAGGCGTTCGGGCTGCCGTCCATTCACGAGGCCATCGCGTTCTGCGGAACCGACCGGCTGGGGCACGGCGTCCGGATCACCGACGACATCACGATCGGCCCCGACGGCGTCCCGGTGCTGGGCACGCTCGCGAACTATGTGCGGGACAAGAGGATTCCCCTCGAGCTGTGTCCCAGCTCCAACGTCCAGACCGGGGCGGTGGACGCACTCGAGAACCATCCGTTCGACCTGCTCGCCCGACTGCGGTTCCGGGTCACCGTCAACACCGACAACCGGCTCATGAGCGACACGAGCATGAGCCAGGAGATGCTCCGACTGGTCGAGACGTTCGGTTACGGCTGGACGGACCTCGAGCGCTACACCATCAACGCGATGAAGTCGGCCTTCATCCCGTTCGATCAGCGACTGCAGTTGATCGACGAGGTGATCAAGCCGGGATTCGCCGTGCTGGTGGGCTGAGTGGCCCGAGGTCGGGCGCTCACACCTTCCGCAGGCGCGCCTCGAACTCCCGCTCGAGCGTCCGCCACGCCGTGGCCTCGGCGTCGAAGGGTGCGCTGGGCGCCATGCGCGTCGGATCCGGGTTGAGCACGAACGAGACGTACCAGCCCAGCGGCTCGGACGAGGCGAGTGCGGTGTCCACCGAATCGTCGTCCGCGAAATCGGCTGCGTCGGTGAACAACTCGACAGCCAGATCGAGCTGGTCCGCGTCGACGGATTCCGGCCCGGCGGCCAGGTCGTCGGCGAGGCCCGGCAGGACGTAGACGTTCTCGTCCGTGACCTCGACCTCGAGCGACCCGTCGACGGCCGCCACCTGGATCTCCTCGTACGTGCTGACCTGGGCGAGAGCGTGCTCGTGGTTGTCGGCGAGGTACCGGGCCAGCGCGCGTTCCGACGTGAAGACGAAGATCGTGCCGTCGCGACCGAGGAAGATCGCGTCGTCGTCCAAGTAGCAGCGGAGCGTGAAGTACGTCTCCCCTGACGTGATGATCTTGACGGGGTCGACCCCCACCGCACCCCAGAACGAGTCGTCTTCCTCCTCGCCGTCCGCGGTCCCCAGATCGAGTGGGACAAACTCCTCGTCCTCCTCGGCCTCCTCGGCGACGTCGTCCACGTCGACGGTGTTCTCGTCGGCGGCCACCAGCTCGGCCTCGGCGACGGCTACCGCCTCGGCGTCCACCTCGGGGATGGCGACGATGTTGTCGACGGCGTCGAGGACGTCATCCCAGCCCTTCGCGATGGCGGTGCCGATCTGCGCCCACAGTTCCTCGCCCTCGCGACCCTCGAATGCGCTGGCGCCTGCGGGGAGCGCCCCCAGGATGGGGTTCGCGTTGAAGAACTTGGTGACCGCGTCCAGTTCGCAGACCTCACCGATGTTGCGCACCATGTTGAGCGTGTCTTCGAGTTCGCTCACCACGAGAGCCTCGGGGTCGCTCGCCGCCAGCTCCGGCACACCAATCAGATCGAAGCAGAAGTTCTCGTCGGGCTCGAGTTCGGCGGCGGAGAGCCCGGACACCACGCCCCAGGCGGGGTGCTCGACGAGATCGTTGTCGGTATTCGTACGGATGAAGGCAGCCAGTTCTGCCACTGATTCGAATCCGTAGAGGTCTTCCTCGTGACCCAGGAATGCTTCCCACTCGTCGTCGCCCTCACGCCACCGTGGTGCCCACAGTGTCACGAGGTCGCCGTCGGTGAGACCGAGTTCGATCGGGACGATATCTCCAGCCATGGCGCGAAGCCTATCGACCCCGCGGCCAAAGTTATACCCGGGCTGTCTGCGGACCGTTTCCCAGGACCGTCACGCCGAGTCGCGGCAGCCGAGACGTCGTCGGCCAAACGGGCCTGACGCCGCGCACCCCGGCCTTACCACGACGTCCAGTGTGCGTCGAGTCGTTCGAGGAGGCTGCATGTTCCGGATCGGCGATGTGACCCGAAGTCCCCGACGGCGACGTTCGTTCGTCGCCGCGATCGCAGTACTCGGGATGTGCGTGACGACCGTCGCGTGCGGCTCGTCGGACGACTCCGCCGCAGATTCACCCGACTGGGGCACTGAATGGTCGAGTGCCGAACGGCTGCCGTCGACCGCTCAGCTCGAGGGCCCCTCACCCGTCGCGCTGTCGATCCCGTTCGCGCCGTCCCCCGTCGCGGCGACGGACGACCGGAACCATCTGACGTTCGAGGTCCACGTGACGAACACCGCACCCGTTCCACTGCTCGTGCAACACGTGGAGATCGACGTGGCCGATCGACCGGACAGCGTCCTCGCGACCTACGCGGGCGAGGCGGTCGCGGCGAACATGAACCTCGTGGGCGATAACGCGACCCCCACCGACCGCCTGCAGCCGGCCCAGCTCGGAGTCTTCTTCGTCGACGTCGCCATGGACGACGCCACTCCGATTCCGGCCGGCGTACAGGCGACGGTCTCGGTTCGTGCGCTGGGGACACCGCCGCCGGATCAGCCGATCCCCGGCCTCGCCGGCATGGTCGACGAATCCGGTGGGCCTTTGCCGGCCACCCTCGACACGTCGGTGAGCGTGCCGGTCTTCGACGGGACGGTCCCGGTGATCGGCCCGCCGCTCCGCGGAGACGGGTGGGCCGCGATGGAAGGCTGCTGCGCCGACAACACCCATCACCGCCGCGGCGTCTGGTCGGTCGACGGACGCCTGCTGAACTTCGAGCGGTATGCGATCGACTTCCTGGGAGTCGACCGGTAGGGGTTCGCATACCGGGGCGACAACACCAAGGAGAACTACGTCGGGTACCGGGCCGACGTCCTCACGGTGGCGGACGCGGAGGTCGTCTCGGTTCTCGACGGCCAGGAGGAGAACGTGATCGGGGAGCCGCAGCCGGAGCGCAACCTCACCGAGGCGACCGGCAATCACGTCGCGCTCGACCTCGGGAACGGTGTGTACGCGTTCGACGGCCACTTCGTGCCGGGCAGTATCTCGGTGAAGGCGGGCGACGACGTCGAGAAGGGGACGGTGCTGGCCCAACTCGGCAACAGCGGCCAGTCGACGGCGCCGCACCTGCACTTTCATCTGATGGACAACACGAACCCCGCGCTGGCCGAGAGCGTGCCGTTCGAGTTCGATGCGTTCGACCTGGCCGGACACGCGACGCTCGAGGACGTCACGTATCTGCCCAGTCCCCAACCCCGCACCGACGAGATGCCGCTCAGCCAGACGGTCGTCGGCTTCGCCCGCTGAGAATCACACCTTCCCGAACCCGTCCTGCAGCGTCGTCATGACCTGGATGCGCTGCTCGGCGGCGAGCCGGGCCGCCTCCTGCGTCGTGCTCGTGATCATCGCCGCGAGGGTGCACGCGTCGAGCGACGAGATGGAATCGTCCATCCAGAGACCGGTCAAGGTCCCGTTCCCGTCGACTTCGGCGGTGACCTGATCGGACTCGCTCGACGCGCGCGCCGTGACCGCCCGTAGCCCGGCGAGGGCGTCCTCGTGCAGGTTCAGCTGTTCGGTGGCACGCCCGACGACGGCATCCATGTCGTGTTCGCTCACAGTGGTCACATCCAACTCGTCGGGGCGGGTTCTTCCCCGTCCTCGATCACCTGCGCGGCGGCCACGTCCGCGCGGGTCGGCCAGGCCGCCCTGCGGGGACGCGGCGGCCACGTCCGCGCGGGTCGGCCAGGCCGCCCTGCGGGGAGAACGTCTGCCGAACACCCCGAGCAGATCGATGATCGAGCGGGTGGGGAGATCGATTGTGATCACGGTCAGGCCTCCAGCCCGACGGCGTCCGCGCCGAGCGCGTCCGTGGTGGCTGCCTCGGTGCCCTCGTACGTGGCGGCGTTCGCGCGGGCGGTGCTGCTGATTCCGCCGAGCACGCCCAACAGCTTCTCGATGGACGCGAGGTGTGCGGCGTGCGCGGTGGCGAAGTCGCCACCGATCACCCCGAGGACCGGCCCAAGGAGCGGTCCTGCGGCAGCTGCTCCGAGACCCACCGCCTTGCATCTCCGCTGTCATGGGTTGCGGCCGTGGCGGCGAACTCGGCGATACTCGCGGTATCCGCCTCAAGTCGTTCATCGTCATCCCTCAGTTGGATTTGATCCGTGAGTCTTTCGGCGCAAACCCGGTCCTTGAGGTCCGGGTGAGCTGATCTGGTTTTGTCGGAGTGTGTGGCTAGTGTCTGGGTT
>NZ_BCWY01000012.1 GCF_001894825.1 Rhodococcus jostii NBRC 16295
CCCGACGCGGTCGCTTCGCGTGCGCGTTCCGTGGCGGGCGGCGTGCTGGGCGGCATCGGCCGCGGTCACGGCGAGCAGGTGCGGCGCGAGTTCGGTCGTGAGCCACCCCGAGAAGAAGGCGACCACCGACGTGGGTGCACCGGGCAGGGGGCGCAGGGCGTTGGCGGCGAGTGCGGCGCCGACCGCCTGCCGGAGAACGAAGCCTCGGGTCATACACCCGAGCGTAGAACATGTTCTAATCGACCGGTCGGCGACCCCGGCGGCAGCGCGTCGGATCGAGAACGGCAGGCAACGCCTACGGTTCGCGCGTTCATCGCGTCGACCTCACAGTTCAGGGATTCGTTGGACCACCTTCTAGAACGTGTTCTAGTATTTGATCATGCAGCGACTCAGCGGTCTCGACGCGTCCTTCCTCTACCTCGAAACGTCGACCCAACTCCTCCACGTCTGCGGGGTCATCCTTCTCGACATCTCGACGGTTCCGGGCGGCTACACGTTCGCCGGACTCAAGGCCGAACTCGGCGCTCGCACCGAGGCGATTCCGGCGTTCCGGCGCAAGCTGCAGGACTCCCGGTTCAACCTCGACCATCCGGTGTGGGTGGAGGACACCGACTTCGACATCGACCGGCACTGCCACCGGGTCGCCCTCCCCGCCCCCGGCGGCCGCGACGAGCTGGCCGAGCTGTGCGGTGACATCGCCGGCATCCCGCTCGACCGCGCCCGGCCTCTGTGGGAGATGTGGGTGATCGAGGGTCTCGCGGACGGTTCCGCGGCCGTGATGTCGAAGATGCACCACGCCGGGGTCGACGGCATCACCGGCGCGAACATGATGGCCCAGCTGTGCGGCCTCGAAGCCGACGCACCCCGCCCGGGTCGCGACGAGTCCGCCGAGAGCGCGGGACAGGCGAGCACACTCGACATCGCCGTGGGCGGGCTGCTCGCGGTCGCGTCCCGGCCCGCGAAGCTGCTGCGCATCGTCCCGCAGAGCCTGACGCTGCTGCCCCGCTGGGTCGGCCGGGCCCGCCGCGGCGAGGCGATGCCCGCGCCGTTCACGGCGCCGCGCACCTCCCTGAACGGCACGTTGACCAGTCACCGCAATCTCGCGTTCACCCAGCTCGACCTCGAGAAGGTCAAAACCGTCAAGAACGCGTTCGACGTCAAGGTCAACGACGTCGTCCTGGCGCTGTGCTCGGGGGCCCTGCGGAAGTACCTGCAGCACCGCCGGGAGCTACCCGACAAGTCGCTGGTCGCCATCGTCCCTGTCTCCGTCCACGGGAAATCCGACCGGCCCGGCACCAACCAGGTGTCCGGGATGTTCACTCAGCTCGGCACCCACATCGAGGACCCCGCCGAACGCCTGCTCGCCATCGGCGAGCACAACTCGACGTCCAAGGAACACAACGAGACTCTCGGCGCGAGCCTGCTGCAGGACTGGTCCCAGTTCGCGGGCCAGGCCGTGTTCGGCACCGCGATGCGCCTCTACTCGACCCTCGGCCTGGCGGAACGGCATCCGGTGGTCCACAATTTGGTGATCTCCAACGTTCCCGGACCGTCCGTTCCGCTGTATTTCCTCGGCGCCCTGATCACCGCGATGTATCCACTCGGCCCGATCTTCCACGGCGCCGGGCTCAACGTGACGGTGATGTCGCTGAACGGTCAGCTCGACGTGGGCCTGATGAGCTGCCCGGAGCTCGCACCCCACCTGTGGGACCTCGTCGACGCCTTCCCCGAGGCTCTGGACGAGCTCGTCGAGGCCGCGGCGGCGCGGTCGTGAACCCGCCGGTGCGCTGCGGGAATCCCGAAGCGACGTAGAGTCAGCTGTCATGTCCGAAGTCACCGACGACGCCTCGTCACCCGTCCCCGCCGAAGAGCCCGCACGGCAGGTAGTACCCCTGCTCGCACCGCGGGACGGCGTGCCCCAAGTGGTGACCACCGCGGAGGGTGTCGCGAAGGCCGCCGCCGCGCTCGGCGAGGGCAACGGGCCGCTGGCCGTCGACGCCGAACGCGCGTCCGGCTTCCGCTACTCGGCGCGGGCGTATCTCGTCCAGCTGCGACGGGAAGGTGCGGGGACGGTTCTCCTCGACCCCATCCCCACCGCCGCGGATCTCGCCCCGCTGGCGGAGGTGATCAACCCACTGGAGTGGATCCTGCACTCCGCCGACCAGGATCTTCCTGGGCTCGCGGAACTGGGTCTCGCGCCGGCGACGCTGTTCGACACCGAACTCGCGGGCCGCCTCGCCGGGTTCGAACGGGTCGGGCTCGCCGCGATCGTCGAGCGGACGCTGGGCTTCGAACTCCGGAAGGGTCACGGCGCCGCGGACTGGTCCAAGCGGCCGCTGCCCGACTCCTGGCTGAACTATGCGGCCCTCGACGTCGAGGTCCTCGTCGAGCTGCGGAACGTGATGGCCGCGGAACTCGACGAGCAGGGCAAGAGCGAGTGGGCCGCACAGGAATTCGAGCACATCCGGCTCGCCGGGCCGCCGAAGCCCAAGCCGGACCGCTGGCGTCGGACGTCCCACATCACGTCGCTGAAGACGCAGCGGCAGCTCGCCGCCGTCCGCGCCCTGTGGCAGGCGCGGGAGGACCTCGCCCGCAGACGCGACGTCTCCCCCAGCCGGGTTCTTCCGGATTCGGCGATCATCGACGCGGCGACGAAGGACCCGCGGAGCATCGACGCGCTCCGGGCGCTGCCCGTGTTCGGAGGCCCCCGTCAGCGACGGCATTCCCGCATCTGGCTGCAGGCCCTCGAGGACGCGCGGGCACAGCCGGATTCCGAGCTGCCGCCGAAGACCCCGCCGTTCACGGGACCGCCGCCCGCGAGCCGGTGGGCGCGGCACGATCCCGACGCGGCCGAGCGGCTGACCGCGGCCCGCGCCGCGCTGGCCGCCCTCGGTGAGGACGTGTCGGTCCCGGTCGAGAACCTGGTGACGCCCGAACTGGTGCGGAGATTGTGCTGGGACTGGGCGACGCCCGGGGACGGCGACGCCGAGGGGGCGATCGACCGGGTGCTGGACGCGGGCGGAGCCCGCCCGTGGCAGCGGCAGCTGACCGTGCCGGTCCTGGTCACGGCACTGAGATCGGCGGAGCGGAAGAGCTCCGGCGAAGACTGAATTCCTGCACCGACGCGTGGACGAGCACGCGAATTCCCGATGAGGTACCCATTAAGTTACCCGCGAGTAACGGTAGGGGTACGCTGGTCCGGAGGCCGGACGCCTGGCCGTGATCCGGAACCAAACTGCTCCATCAGGAGGAATTCGCGTGGCTCCATCCACCACAACTCAACGCAACGTCGTGTTCGTCGACGGCATCCGCACTCCGTTCGGCAAGGCCGGCCCCAAGGGCATCTACGCGGAGACCCGTGCAGACGACCTCGTCGTCAAAACCATCCGTGAGCTGCTGCGCCGCAACCCGCAGCTCGACCCCGCGCGCATCGACGAGGTCGCCATCGCCGCGACCACGCAGACCGGCGACCAGGGCCTCACCATCGGCCGCACGTCCGCGATCCTGGCCGGGCTCCCCGAAACCGTCCCCGGCTTCGCCATCGACCGCATGTGCGCCGGTGCCATGACGTCCGTCACGACCACCGCGTCGGGTATCGGCTTCGGCCAGTACGACGTGGCGATCGCCGGCGGCGTCGAGCACATGGGCCGTCACCCGATGGGCGAGGGCGCAGACCTGAACCCGCGGTTCCTCGCCGACCGTTTGGTCGACCCGAGTGCGCTCGTGATGGGCAACACAGCCGAGAACCTCCACGACCGGTTCCCGAGCATCACCAAGGACCGCACCGACGCCTACGCCGTCGCGAGCCAGAACAAGTACGAGGCAGCCCGCAAGGCCGGCTTCATCGCCGACACCCTCGTGCCCGTCGCCACCCGGTCCGCGGCCGGCTGGGGCCTGGCCACCGAGGACGAGCCGCCCCGTCCGGGCACCACGCTCGAAGACCTCGGCAAGCTGAAGACGCCGTTCCGTCCCGCGGGCCGGATCACCGCCGGCAACGCGGCCGGTCTGAACGACGGCGCCACCGCCGCACTCCTCGCCGGCGAGGACACCGCCACCGAACTGGGGCTGCCGGTCGGCATGCGGATGGTCGGCTTCGCGTTCCAAGGCGTCGACCCCGCCGTCATGGGCATCGGCCCGGTCCCGGCCACCGAGAAACTGCTGGCCCGTACCGGTCTGAAGATCGAGGACATCGGCCTGTTCGAGATCAACGAGGCCTTCGCAGTCCAGGTACTCGCGTTCCTCGAGCACTACGGCATCGCCGACGACGATCCGCGCGTCAACCAGTGGGGCGGCGCCATCGCGTGTGGCCACCCCCTCGCGTCCTCCGGTGTCCGCCTGATGACCCAGCTGTCCCGCCAGTTCGCCCAGCGCCCCGACGTCCGTTACGGCCTGACCACGATGTGCATCGGTCTGGGCATGGGCGGCACCGTGATCTGGGAGAACCCGAACTTCGATGGAGCCAAGTAGATGACCGACATTGCAACGGCATTCGCCGACGAGGTCGTGACCAACGCGTACACCAAGATCGTCGCGGTACCGGGTATCGAGGGCCCGGTCGCGCTGATCACCCTCGACAACGGTTTCGACCACACCAAGCCGTCGTCGTTCGGCCCGGGCGGCCTGAAGGCCCTCGACGCCGCCCTCGACGAGGCGTTCGCAGCCCATCCCGTCGCGATCGCGATCACCGGCAAACCCTTCATCTTCGCCGCCGGCGCGGACCTCAAGGGTGTTCCCAGCATCACGAACCGCGACCAGGCACTCGAACTCGGCCGACTCGGGCACAAGGTGTTCCGCCGGCTGCGCGAATCGTCCGTCCCGACATTCGCGTTCGTCAACGGCGTCGCTCTCGGCGGCGGGCTCGAGGTCGCGCTGCACAGCCACTACCGCACCGCCTCCGAGACCGCGGGCGCACTGGGTCTGCCCGAGACGTTCCTCGGTCTGGTTCCGGGCTGGGGCGGAACGCAGTTGCTGCCCAACCTCATCGGCCCCTCGAACGCCGTCACCGTCGTCCTCGAGAACGCGATGAACCAGAACAAGACGCTCAACCCGAAGAAGGCACTCGAACTCGGCGTCGTCGACGCGGTGTTCGGCTCCGCCGACTTCCTCGAGCAGTCGTTCGCCTGGGCCGCACAGGTCCTGGCCGGGAAGATCACCCCGGCGCGCCCCGAGATCGACCGCGGACAGGGCTGGGACGACGCGATCGCCCGCGCCAAGGCGATCGTCGAGGGCAAGACCAAGAACAACGCGCCCGGACCGGTCAAGGCCGTCGAACTCCTCGAGCTGGCCCGGACCACCGATCTCACCGATCCCGCGTCGCTCGACAAGGGCTTCGCCGCCGAGGACGAGGCGCTCGCCGACCTGCTGCTCGCCGACGAGCTCCGCGCGGGTCTGTACGCGTTCGACCTGGTGAACAAGCGCGCCAAGCGTCCCGCCGGCGCCCCCGACAAGTCCCTCGCCCGCAAGGTCACCGGCGTCGGCATCGTCGGTGCCGGTCTGATGGCGAGCCAGCTCGCGATGCTGTTCGTCCGCCAGCTCAAGGTGCCTGTCATCCTCACCGACATCGACCAGGAGCGGATCGACAAGGGCGTCGGCTACGTCCACGGCGAGATCGACAAGCTGCAGGGCAAGGGCAGGCTGTCGCCCGACGCGGCGAACCGCCTCAAGGGTCTCGTGTCCGGATCGCTGGACAAGGCCGCGTTCGCGAACACCGATTTCGTGATCGAGGCCGTGTTCGAGAACCTCGATCTGAAGAAGAAGATCTTCGCGGAACTCGAGGAGCACATCGCCCCCGAGACGATCCTGGCGACCAACACGTCGTCCCTGTCCATCACCAAGATGGCCGCGGATCTGGAGCACCCCGAGCGTGTGGTCGGCTTCCACTTCTTCAATCCGGTCGCCGTGCTGCCCCTGCTCGAGGTCATCAAGGGCGAGAAGACCGACGATGCCACTCTGGCAACGGCATTCGCCACCGCCAAGGCGCTCAAGAAGTCGGCTGTCGGTTCCGCCGACCTGCCCGGCTTCGTCTTCAACCGGCTCCTGATCCGCACCCTCGGTGAGGTCATGAACGCGGTCGACGAGGGCACGCCGTTCGAGGTGGCCGACAACGCCATCGCAGAACTCGGCATGCCGATGACGCCGTTCACGCTGCTCGCGCTCGTCGGGCCGGCGGTCGCGCTGCACACCGGCGAGACCCTCGCCGAGGCGTACCCCGAGCGGTTCCACAACTCCCCCGGTCTCGAGGCGCTGGTCGAGGCCAAGAAGCCGGCGGTGTGGAGTTACGGCGCCGACGGCAAGCAGGTCGTCGACCCCGAGGTCGCGGAACTGTGGAAGCAGGGCGACAAGGCGTCCACGTCCGAGGAGGTTCTCGAGCGCACGCGTCGCGCGTTCGCCGAAGAGATCCAGATCATGCTCGACGAGGGTGTTGTCGCGGCGGCCGAGGACATCGACCTCTGCCTGATCCTGGGCGGCGGGTTCGGCTTCTGGAACGGCGGCATCACGCCGTACCTCGACCGCACCGGCACGTCCGAGGCCGTCAACGGCAAGCGGTTCCTGGCACCGGGCGTCGCGAGCGTCTGACCCGGAGGTGAGTGGCAATGTGTGCCGGGGCACACATTGCCACTCACCTGCTCAGGGGACGGGGACGTGGTCGGCGGCCGCCAGTGCCTGACGTGCGTAGGCCCGCACGTCGGCGTCCGTGTCGCCCAGGGCCACGGTGAGCGCGTCCACGGCGGCGCGGTCGCCGGTCCACCGGCCGAGCGCGAGAACCGCGGCCTTGCGCACATCGAGGTGCGCGTCCGTCAAGGCCTGCGTCAGTGCGGGTACCGCGACGTCGGGTTCCGCCCCGGCCAGCCCCCGCGCGGCGCCCTGCCGGATCTGCCATGCCGACTCCCGCAGGCCCGCCACCGCGACGGCGACGTCGTCGCCGCGGCAGCCCAGACCCGCGAACGCGGTGAGCGCGGCTGCCCGCACCAGCGGATCGCGATCACCAGCCAGCGTTCGGACGGCGTCGACGCCGCCGAGCCCGATGGTGGCCAATCCGTGTGCGACGGTGATCCGGACCTCCCGATTCTCGTCCTGGGCTCCCGCCGCCACCGACTCCCACCGGTCCAGCGACACCAGCGCCCGCACCGCCTCGATCCGGACGTGATGGTCGCCGTCGGACAGCGCGGTGAGGAACTGCTCCGCCGAACCGGCGTGCAGCGCCCGCAATACGTCGACCACGGCGGCCCGGACCATGGCGTCGCCGGATCCCAGGTGGCCGGCCAATCCGTCGGCGGAGGGCAGCACCTCGACGAGTTCGCGCAGTCCGTCTGCCGCGGCGCGGCGCACCGCGACGTCGTGGTCGCCGAGCGCCGCGATCAACGCTTCCCCGAAACCGTCCGGCGTGCCTTCCGTCAGCACGGACAGCGCCGTCACCCGGACCTGCGGGTCGTCGTCGTCCAGGTACGGTGCGAGTTCGCCGACGCTCGGCGCGTCGAGTGCGAGGACCGCGACGATGGCCGGTGACGACGGCTCGTGCCGGACCGGCGCCGCGATGCGTGAGCGTTCCTCCACCGGCGCGCGACCCCCGACGAGCGGGGGCTGAGCGACGGGAACGACCGTCCGGTCCAGCGGCGGAAGGGTGTCGAGTCCGGGGACCGGCACGAAGTACGGTTCCACGGGCCGCTTGAGGAATTCCATGTCCCCGTCCTCACCGCGGCGCAGATTCAGGTGGTACCCCCATTCGTCGTCCCGCTGCTCCGGGAGGTCCGCGCGTTCGTGGTAGAGCCCCCAGCGGCTCTCGGTCCGGGTGAGCGAGCTGCGGGACGCCATCTCGGCGCAGTCGCGGATGAACGTGACCTCCGCGCAGCGCATCAGCTCGTGCGGGGTGACGGCGCCCATCTCCGCGATCTCCCCCGCCATCCGTTCGAACGTCTCCACCGCGATCGACAGCTTGGCCGCCGTCTTCGGCGGTGCGACATAGTCGTTGACGAAGCGGCGCAACTTGTATTCGACCTGTGGCTGGGGCGGGCCGTCCGGGTTGCGCAGCGGGCGGTAGATCAGCTCGTGCGCGGCGGCCAGTTGCTCCGCCGGCAGGTCGGTCGGCGCCTCGACGCCCGGCAGGGTGCCGGTGGCGTGCGACCCGGCGAGGTCGCCGTAGACGAACGCGCCGATCATGTAGTTGTGCGGGACGCAGGCGAGATCGCCGGCGGCGTACAACCCTGGGACGGTGGTCGCGCCGTGCTCGTCCACCCACACCCCGGACGCGGAATGTCCACTGCACAACCCGATCTCGGAGATGTGCATCTCGATGTCGTGGCTGCGGTAGTCGTGGCCGCGGTTCGCGTGGAACGTGCCGCGGGTGGGGCGTTCGGTGGTGTGCAGGATCGATTCGAGGGTGCCCAGGGTTTCCTCCGGGAGGTGGCTGACCTTGAGATAGATGGGGCCGCGGGCGGATTCGATCTCGCTCTTGACCTCGCTCATCATCTGCCCCGACCAGTAGTCGGAGTCGACGAACCGCTCCCCCTCGGCGTTCACCTGGTAGCCGCCGAACGGGTTCGCGACATACGCGCAGGCCGGGCCGTTGTAGTCCTTGATCAGCGGGTTGATCTGGAAGCATTCGATGCCGCTCAGTTCGGCTCCGGCGTGGTAGGCCATCGAGTATCCGTCTCCGGCGTTGGTCGGGTTCTCGTACGTGCCGTACAGGTACCCCGACGCCGGGAGCCCGAGCCGCCCGCACGGGCCGGTCGCGAGGATCACCGCTTTCGCACCGACCGCGACGAACTCGCCGGTCCGGGTGTTCAGCGCGGCGGCGCCGACGGCCCGGCCGTTCTCCGTCAGGACACGGACGGGCATCAGGCGGTTCTCGATCCGGATCTTCTCGCGCATCTTCCGCTGCCGCAGCACCCGGTACAGCGCCTTCTTCACGTCCTTGCCCTCGGGCATGGGCAGCACGTACGAACCGGACCGGTGGACGCGCCGGACCGCGTACTCGCCGTACTCGTCCTTCTCGAACTTCACGCCGTATTTCTCGAGCCGCTGCACCATCGCGAAACCGCGGGTCGCCGTCTGGTACACGGTGCGCTGGTTGACGATTCCGTCGTTGGCTCGGGTGATCTCGGCGACGTAGTCCTCGGGTTCGGCCTTGCCGGGGATGACGGCGTTGTTGACCCCGTCCATTCCCATGGCGAGCGCCCCCGAATGGCGCACGTGCGCCTTCTCGAGGAGGAGCACGTTCGCGCCGTTCTCGGCGGCGGTCAGTGCCGCCATCGTGCCGGCGGTGCCGCCGCCGATGACGAGGACGTCGCAGTCGAGACGGACGGTGTCGGCGAGGTCGGGGATGTCCATCAGTTCTCCGGAGTGTGATTCAGCGCGGCGAGGACGTCTGCGCGCGCGGCACGGGTGTCGGGGTGGTCGAGGTGGTCGCGGTCCCGCGGGTGTGGGATGTCGACGAGCGCGCGCAGCGGCGCACCGGCCCGGCCGAGCACGGCGACGCGGTCACCGAGCAGCACGGCC